>JAZRHL010000058.1:0-13975 GCA_045644745.1 Akkermansia sp. | reverse complement strand
CGCCCGCAGACGCGGGCTCGGGTCATATTTTTGTTGCGAACGAGGGCCTGACGGCCCTCGCTACGATTATGCCGCCCACTTTCGTGGGCTCAAAATTCCGCTCGCCTTTGGCTCGCCATCGCTTCGACAATTCCCGATTTGTCGAGGAGGGCCTCATTATGCCAACGCGTGTAGTAGACAATTTGCTTGAGTTGGTGGGTGGGTATGGTAGAATGAGGGAAAGGTTTTCTATATGTTTCGTTATCTTCTTACTTTGTTAGGATTTGTGGCTTGCTTACCCGGTGCTGCGGCTCCGGTGGAATGGCCGGATGTGAGCGAGGATCGGTATAGTCGCTTGCAGTGGTTGTGTTTCCCAGAGCCTGTGGTGAGTGAGACTGTGGTGGATAATGGCCGGTCGGAGGAAAAGAAGGATTTTTCAGACCAGGATCTCGGGCGGGATGTGTTTACCATCACGGGCGATGAAAAGTATAAACCAATCCCCCGCTGGCGCGACCAGGACCGCTTGGAAATCACCTATCCGAAAGGTACCTCGTGCAAGACGGAGTACAAGTTCCGGATGAAGCCGGGCATAAAATACCTGGGCGGTGCTCCGGTGGAGGCAAAGGAACGGACGCTGCGCTTGCCTGCCGGGCGGCTTTCCGGTCACAGGTTCATGGATGAGCGGGGCATGGGTATCGTGGTTTACCCGGAACAGCAGCTGTCGCGCGAGGATAGGGAGTTCTCCATTCATTCCGGCCTGCGTTATGTGTTCCGCAAAGCGCGCCGCAGTATCTGGACGGATGAGACATACTATGTCGGCTGTGTGGAAGGCGTGGTGGAACCCGCCTACTTGAAGTACGGTGTTTCCGAGGAATCGCTGAAATTACTGAACGAGAAGGGAAAAGATGTGTGGTCGAAGCTGGGGCGCAACAGCGAGCTGCCGGGGCATGTGGTGGTGCGCCCTGCCAAGCCGCTGGAGCTGGGTGAGAACTGGCACCTGCTGGTGGTGCCCAGGGAGGGCGATGGCTTCCGCGGCGACTGGGCCGTGTGTTCGAATGCCACGCCTTCACCTGAGCTGGGCACGGGGGTAGAGTGGCGCTTGTCGGAGGATAAGAAGAAGTATCAGCTGGTGGTAAGTTTCAGCGAACCCATGCGCAAGGCTGACATGCCCGCTTTGTTCAACCGCATGAAGCTGATGGTCGGCACCCGCGAGGCGGAGCCCGCAGGGAAGGGGTGCAAGACGCTGAAGATGGATGGCTACTCGCTGGAGTTCCGCTACGAGGGCGTGGAGAAGCTCAAGCCTGTCATCTGCGACCAGCCCGGGCAGAATGACGAAACCGAAGAAAAGAAGAAGAAATTGTCCTATGTGTATCAGGATGAGGTGAAAGGCTTTATTGTCGAGGTTGCTTCTCCCGCTCCCGTGCTGCTGGATGTTGTGCTGCCGGCGGATACAAAATCGGCCTTGGGCTTCGGGTGCGCTTCGGCTCACCACCACCGTATTTCCATGTCTCCCGCCATGCCTGTGCTTGAGCCGGGGGCGAATATCATTCTGCCGCTGAAGGGAGACCGCTGCCTGCGCATGCCCAGCACCAATCTGGAAGCCGTGCAGGTGAATGCCTGGAAACTGGCTCATGAGATGACCGCCACGGCCTATAATTACTCCCTGAGCAGCACGGTGGATACCACCCAACGCAAATTGGTATACGACCTGCTCAGTGCCCGCGAGTGGCGCGGATACAAGCTCCGGAACGATTCTTTGTCCGAGGCCGAAGACGCACTGGACAGCGCCGTAAAAGCAGAACGTCGGCACGCAGCCCGCAGCCGCAAAGTGCTGGAGGGAGCCACCGCGTTCCCCGGTTGCAGGGTGCAGGTCGGGCAGGACGGCATGCTGCGGAGTGGCGAAACGGTGCTGAAACTGGATGATGCCACGGGGGGCAAAGTTACCCCCGGCATGTATCTGCTGCGCCTCAACCAGCAGGCAAATCAGCAGGTCCGCAGTGCGCTGCGCCAGATGGAGCGGGCCGAGGAATCGATGGATGCCCACGAGGATGTGCTCGTGCAGGTGACAGATCTGAATGTGACCATGGGCAAGGATGCCATTCTGGTGAACCGGTATTCGGATGGCAAGCCTGTGGCGCAGGCCACGCTCTCCTATCTGGATAACATGGGCAAGCCGCGGCAGCTCAGCATCCGCGATGGCATCGGCTGGTTCCCCGGGAACCTGAAGTCCAGCCGCAGGGCGTGGGTTCACGCCGGGAATGATGTGGTGCTGGTTTCTCTGCCCGGCAGGTACCACCTTGATGATGGCGATGAGAGCGAGGAGAAATCCTCCACCTTGCTGGTGCTGGATCGCCCGCTTTATCGCCCCGGCGATACGGTGAACCTGCGCGGTGTGCTCCGCCTCCAGAAGGAAGACGGCAGTTGCGCTATTCCCGCGGAAAAGATGGCCAGGGTTTCATTCTACCGCCCGAATGGCGCTGAGATTGAAAGCCGCGAGATGCCCCTGGGGGACTACGGCGCCTTTGAAACCAGCTTCACCTTGTCCACGGGGGAGGATGATATTACAGGTGAGTACGAGATTCGCGTGGAATGCGACACGTTCCGCGAATCCACCTATGCTAATTGCCAGGTGTTCCGGCGCGATGCATTCAAGACCACTCTCGATGTGGAGGTGGACCCTGTGGCACCCCGTGAATTCACCGCACGTGTTTCGGCCGTGGATTACAGTGGCACCCCGCTGGGCGGTGCACGTTGCGAGCTGGAGGTGGACGGCGCGCATCATAGCCTGACGCTGGATGCCGAGGGCAAGGCCATGCTCACACTGCCCGTGACGGATGAGATGCGGAAGTCGGGCGGTATCAGTGTTTCCGGCAGCGTGGTCAATGACCGAGAGGAGTATGTGCAGCTGCCGGACGAGACGGTGTCGATTCATCCTGCTGATTTCTACATGGACCTGCAGACTGACAGAATCCGGCTCTATGATTCGCGCACGGACAAGGTTCTGGCGCGCGAACAGCGAGTGCTGATTCAGATGGTGAATGATGACGAACAGCCTCTTCCCGGACCCAATGGTCTGGGCTATGTCGGGGAGACGAAGAAGGTGCTCTGGAGTGGCGAGGTGATTGTGCCGGCCGGAAGTGAGCTGGGTGTGCCGCTGCCGGTGAAAGTCGCCGACTGGCGTAACAAGGCTGACAAAATGGTGGCCAGCGGTACCGATGCCGAGGGACGCGAGGTGGAGGAAACGCTGCCTATCTACAGGGTTGTACGTGTCGCGGAATCCGAGCGCCTGAAGGTAGATGCGAAGTCCGGCTCTGCGGAGCTGCGAGCGGATTTGCCGCGCGGTGGCACGGCGCATCTCTTTGTGGGCTGCGGGCAGAAGTTGCGCCACTTGAACCTGCCGGTGCAGGCTGGCGAGCGCACCTATCAGGTGCCCCTGCAGGAGTCGGAAGAGGGCAGCCTGCAGTTCACCCTGGTGCTTCCGGGCGATGCGCCCCTCGTGAAGTCGGAGCGATTCAGCGCGACGGGGTTTGTACCCATCCGCCGCAATCATCTGGCGGTGGAGCTGAACCTGCCTCAGCAGGTATGCCGCCCCGCCGAGGTGGTCACGATTTCCGGCAGCGTGCTGGCTGGCGGGAAGCCCGCTGATGCCGAGGTGACGCTCTATGCTGTGGATGCAGGCATGATGTCGGTGGCAAAATACCGCTATCCCGACCCCGAGGCCTTTTTCTTCCAGCGGGATGCCCGCGAGTTTGATTTGTCGGATAGGGATTACCCCGTTTATTATGATGCGGAGTGGCCGGTTTACCGGAGTTCTGAGCGTGGGGTGGAGCTGCTTCCGGCGTTCTGGCTGGGCGATCTGGTGGGTCTTGGCCATACCCTCACGCCCGAAAGTTCGATGGGGCGCGACTCTGCGCTGGCGTCGATTCTGGGGAATGTCATCTGCAGGGTGGGGTTGAATGAGCTTCCTCCCTGGGTGCTGGAGGGCGGTGCCCAGTACCAGATGCCGGCATGGGGGCCGGCTCCTGTGGTGATGGCAGTCAAATCAGGTAGTGGTGTATACTCGGCAAAGAAGAAGGGGTTAGGCTCATCCGATGAAGAGGAGGAAGAGGAAGGCGCATGGGATAGCCATGCAGAGCCTCCACCTGCCGAGTTTATGGCATATTGCGCTCCAGCAGAGGGACCGGAGGGGGCTGCCCAGCCTCGTCTGCGCACCAATTTCAGCCCCGTGGCGGTGTGGAAGGGCGCGCTGAAGACGGATGCCGAGGGCCGATTCTCTGCCGAAGTGAAGCTGCCTGACACATTGACTTCCTACGAGGTCATTGCCGTGGCGGTGGACCGCAGCGGCAACCGTTTCGGCTCTGCCAGAGGCGATTTCACCGTGGCTCAGCCCGTGATGCTCACGCCCGGCACTCCGCTCTTCATGAGCCTGGGCGATGTGCTGCGCCTGCCGCTTTCCATCGTGAACAACACGGATGAGCCCGGCACCTGGCGCGTGACGCTGGAGGGAGCAGCGGACCCGCAGGAAATCACGCTCGAAGCCCGCAGCAGCGGCACTCTCTTCTTTGATTTCAAGGCCACTACTGAAGGTGAGCAGAAACTGCGCTGGACCGCCGTGGGCAAGCCCGGCAGCGATGCGGTGCAGGGTGAGTTCTCCGTGCGCTTCCCCGCGCCTGTGCTCAAGGAAACGCATCGCCTCACGCTCAGCAGCGGCGATGCTGCGGTGCAGCTGGCCTCCCTGCTGGGGGCAGATGTAGGGGCGGCCACCCGCGGCGAGCTGGAGCTGGTGGCATCTGCCAATCCGTTGCTGCATCTGGCCGGCGCGGCGGATTACCTGCTGGAGTACCCCTACGGCTGCACAGAGCAGCGCGCATCGGCCCTGATTCCCTGGCTGCTGTATGATGACCTTGCCCCCTTCTGCCCGCAGATGGCGAAGACTCGCCCCGAGGAGGTGAAGAAGGTGGTGCAGAAGATTATTTCCGAGCTGCTGCCTCGCCAGTGCGAGGACGGCGGCCTGGCTTTCTGGGGCGGGTGGAATCAGTCCAGCCTCTGGGCTACAGCGCATGCGGGCTATGTGCTGAAACTTGCGCAGGAAAAGGGCTATGATGTGCCGCAGGAGGCCATGGACAAGCTCTACCGCTACCTCTGGTGGACCTCTGACCGCAAGATGTCGGCCCGTACCCGCTTCGCCATTGCCCGCACCCGCGGAAAGACGGGGCAGATGAAGGATATTCTGCGCGAGCTGCTGGAGATGGAGGAGGAATCGGAGTTCCGTCTGCTGGGGCGTGAAACCCGTGCCACCATACAGTTCATGCTGAGCATGCTGGAGAAGCCCGATGAGGCCGATGCTGCTTTCCGCATCTGGTTGCGCACGGCTGGACATGACTATCGCCACGGTACCACACAGGGCAATGCCTGGCATCTTCTTGCGCTGGTGGAATACCTGAAACTCAAGAAAGAGCAGGGGACAGAGGCCGCCCTGCAGCTGCAGGATGGTACGCAACTGCGTCTGGGCAAGGGTGCAACGGTGGTGCCGCTCCCCTGGAAGACGGAGCAGGAGATGAAGAGCCTGCCCACAGCACTTTCTGCCGCGGGCGGCACGGTATATGCGCGCCTGCAGGTGCGCGCGCTGCCCGATACAAGCGATTATCCCGGCGTGACAGAGCGAGGCCTGCAGGTGACCCGCCTGTATGAGACTAAGGGCGCAGATGGTGTGTGGCGCACCGCTACCACCTTCAAGGTGGGCGATGTGGTGCGCGTGACGCTCACCTGTGCCAAGGTGGCGGACGAGCTCAAATACTTCGTGCTGGAGGATTATCTGCCTGCTAGTCTGGAGGCGATTAACCCCGAGGTGCCGAGTCAGGCCGCAGGGCTGGAGCCCATGGAGTGGAGCCATGCCTTTGACCACCGCGAGTATCTGGCCGACCGCGTGCGCGGATTCTGCACACGCTGGGAGGGCCGCGATTTGCTCAACATGCGCTACTATGCCCGCGTGAAGCGCGCCGGCTCTGCCGCCGCACCTCCTGCCCAGGCCCAGCTTATGTATGAGCCCCAGGTCTATGGCCTCTCGCCGAACACCCGTGTGGTGACTGAGCCTTGATGTGCCGCATATGCGGATGCCGCTGTATGTCATGGCAGCAGTTCAGCCTTGCGCGGGTGCGCGTATGCGTGGATAATGGGTGAGTTATGACAATGAATGAGCAGATTACTGAAGGAATGAAGACCGCCATGCGCGCCAAGGATTCTGTGGCGCTGGGGGCTCTTCGTGGTTTGAAGGCCGCTATCCAGAATGCCCGCCTGGCCAAGGGCAGCGTGAATGCCGAGCTGACTTCCGCCGAGGAACAGAGCGTGGTGCGCAAGCAGATCAAGCAGCGCGAGGACGCCATCGCCCTCTATGCCCAGGCCGGCCGCACGGAGCAGGTGGAGAAGGAACAGGCCGAAATCACCATCCTGGCCGCTCTGCTGCCCAAGGAAATGACCGAGGCCGAAATCTTGCCCCTGCTGGAGGCTGTGATTGCCGAGCTTGGCGCTACGTCCAAGAAGGACATGGGCCGCGTGATGAAGGAGATGCAGGCCCGCACCGAAGGCCGCGCTCCCGGTAAGATTCTTTCTCAGCTGGTGGGTTCCCGCCTGAACTGATTTTACCTTATGTTCTGCGCTGTCATCGTGGCGGCGGGCAGCTCCCGCCGCGCCGGATTCGATAAGCTGGCTGCTCCGCTGGCCGGGCTTCCCGTGCTGCGCCGCAGTGTGGATGCCTTTGTGGCCGCTGGTGCGGCTGCGGTGGTGGTGGTGTGCCCTGAAAGCCGCTGGGAGGAGACGGGGCTGGCTACGGCTGAGTTCCCCGTGCCTGTGAGCAGGGTGGATGGCGGCGCTGAACGTCAGGATTCCGTGGCGGCGGGCCTTGCCGCGCTGCCCGGGGGTACGCGCATGGTGGCGGTGCACGATGGTGCACGCCCGCTTATTACGCCCGAAGGTATCCGCACCTGCATGGACGCTGCCGAAAAAACAGGCGCTGCCACCTGCGCCCATCCCGTGGTGGATACGCTGAAACGCGCCGATGCCGAAGGCCGCTCGCTGCCCGAAAAGGTGAGCCGCGATTGCCTCTGGGGCATGGAAACCCCGCAGATTTTCAGTCTGGAACTCCTGCTGCGCGCCTACGATTATGTGAAGACGCACGGCCTTGTGGTCACCGATGAGGTGTCGGCTGTGGAGTCGCTCGGGGTGCCCACCCAGCTGGTGCAGGGTGGTGCCAATATGAAGATTACCCTGCCGGGGGATTTGGAGCTGGCCGAACTCATCTGGACGCATCGCGCATAATGGCTTCTGACCGGCAGGTGTGGGTGGTCGGAGCGGGCTTTCTGGGCTCGGCTCTGGCAGCTGCCTGCCGTGCTGCGGGGGAGCGGGTGCTCACCATAGACCCTGTGGCGGAGTCAGATGTGCAGGGCAGCGCCGCAGAGAAGCCGGTGCTGCAGCAGGCACTGACCCAGCTGGTGCCGCATGTGGTGTATTGCTGCACGGCCACGCACGGCGGCACGGCGGAGGATTACCGCGCAGCATACCTAGCCGTGGCGGCGGCTCTGGTGGAAAATCTCCCTGCGTCCTGCCGTCTGGTTTTCTGTTCGTCGACCTCTCTGTATGCAGCTGCGCAGGGAGAGCGAATCACGGAGGAATCGCCTCTGCTGGCCGCAACGGAGCGGGCCGAGCTGCTGATGGCCGCCGAATCTGCCGTGCTGGGGCAGGGTGGTGTGGTGGCCCGCCTGGTGCCGCTGTATGGACCGGGACGCTGCGAGCTGGTACGCCGTTATCTGGCGGGCGAACCCTGCCTGCCGGGTGGGGCGGGGCGTTGCATGAATTATGTGCACCGCGATGACGCGGTGGCAGCCTTGCGCCTGCTGGCCGCAGATGGCGAAGGTGTCTATAACCTGTGCGGCGAATCTTTTACCAAGGGGGAGATATACGCCCGCCTGCAGGACGCCATCGGGCTGCCTTTGCCTGCGTTGGAATCAGCACCGTCGCAGCGGGGAGTGTCGGATATGCAGGTGGATTCCACCCGCCTCCGCTCGCTGGGCTGGATTCCGCGGCATGATATGCTGGCCTTTGCCCGCCAATGGAAGGAGGAACTGGCATGAGCCGCCCGGACTACTACGAGTTGCTGGATGTGAGCCCCGCTGCCGATGCCGCTGAGCTGAAGCAGGCCTATTACCGCCAGGCAAAGATTTACCACCCCGACCGCAATGCGGGGAATCAGGCCGCCGAGGAGCGCTTCAAGCTCATAGCCGAGGCTTACCGTATTCTGGGAGATGAGACAGAACGCCGCCTGTACGATGAAGCCCGCGAGCGCGATATTCGCTATGTGGGGGCTCCCGAGCTGGCCAGCATGCAGCGCACGGTGCGATTCTCCGCCCGCAGTGGCCGCACCCGCGAACAGCGCCGCGAGGACCGCAAGCCCCGCTCACCCCGTCGCTTCACCATTCTCCCCGCCCGCAAGAAAATGCCTCCGTGGGTGGCCTGGCTCATTGGCTTGTTCTGGGTAAGTGCCTTGTTCCCGTTTATCCTCCGCACGGGGAGCCTGACACCCGTGCGCACAAAGACCTATGAAGAGAAGAAGGAGAAGCCCGACCCGCCGCACGAGAAGGTGCGTGAGCGTTTGCAGCAGATGCTTGCCCGCTTGTCAGCTGCTGCCGAGGCCGGCGACGAACGCGCCCAGCTGCAGCTTGGCCTCCTGCTGTATTCCGGCAGCACCGGCGTGCCCGTTGACCGCGAGGCCGCCCGCCACTGGTGGATGAAAGCCGCCGAACAGGGTAATGCCACCGCCACCTACTACCTCGAAAAGTGCGATTTTAATCCGCCGGCTCCCCCTGCGCCGAAAGAGGAAAAACAGGAACTTGAGAAGGTACAAAGTAACGAGGTGCGAAGTACAAATTAAAAGTACTGCGAGCCGTAGGCGAGCGAAACTTTGAGCCCACGGAGTGGGTGAAAGATGGAAGGCCGGGGTAAGAGCGAGTCAGCGCTCGCAGCCCCGGCTAATCGAAAAATAAAATGGAGCCCGTGAAGCGGGTGACAGAAGGGGTGCTACATGTAAAACCGCAACGAGGTCTCCCTTGCTATTCAGTAGTAATTGTGCTAGTATGATATCGTACAACTATGGGAAACTCTTTTACAAATATTTATGTGCACCTTATCTTTCATACAAAAAGTAGGGGCTGTATGATGAGAGAAGAAGATTTGTCGCGAGTTTTTCACTACATCGGTGGAGCGATACGTAATATGTCTGGTCGGGCATTTATTGTCGGGGGACGACCGGATCATATTCATGTGTTAACTACGTTGCCGGTCAGCATTTCTCTGGCTGATTTTGTTCGTGACGTGAAGTCAAATACAACAAAATGGATAAAAACCATCGATTCATATTACTATAACTTTGCATGGCAGGCAGGCTATGGCGCTTTTTCGGTGAGTGAGTCAAATAAAGATGCCGTTGTACAATATATCGAACATCAAAGGGAGCACCATCAGGCGCATTCTGCACAAGTGGAGTTTTGTAATTTTTTGAAAAAACATGGATATAGTTCAGAGGATATTCGGTGGTGGTGTGAGCGCGCAGAGAATTGAGTAAACGCAAAAAATTATAATCCTCCGCTCTGTCACCCGCTCTGCGGGCTCCTCAAATATTTTATGAACCAGCCGGGGCTGCGAGCGCTGACGCGCTCTTACCCCGGCCTACTGTCTTACGCCCACGTCCGTGGGCTCAAAGCAGATTACGCCGGTTTTTTCTCGGCCGTGGTTTTCTTTGCCTTGGTCTTGCGGCGTTTGCGGGCGGGTTTGCGGCGGCGGCGGGGGGCTTTGATACGCTGCATCTCCACCTGCATGAGCATGAGGGTGAACATGGAGGCGGGGCTGATTTCCACCGTGGCCACCTGGGATACCTTTTCGGCCAGCTGTACCATCTTCTGCAGCAGGCTGGCGTATTCATCCGTTTCGGTGCCGATACCGGCATCGGTGAGCAGGGTGTGGAGCTGCAGCAGGTGGCGGAACATGCACATCCAGTTCTCCTCGGGGCCGGCGGACAGGCTGGTCATGAGGGCATCGGGCAGGGTGTTGAGGCATTTCTCCACCTTGCGGAGCTGAGCCAGACGTGTACGATCCTTGGTGGCGGCTGCTGCGGCCTCAAGCATGTAACGCAGGGGCGTTTCGAGATCGCCATAAGCCTCGATGGCCTCCACCGGCACGCGTCCGGGTTCGTGGATGGTGTCCTTTCTGCGGGCTACCCTGGCAAACAGTTCTTCCATGGCGGCAAGTCGGCCATGCGGTGTTACTGTTTCCCTCTCAAAAAGCATGCGTTTATACTATCAATTTGCTCCCCCTCTGGCAAGCCTAAAGCAGGGCAGGATAGCGCTTTCGCGTCATGTGAGCGTCATGGTGCCGGGTAACGGAGAGAAGGGGAATGAAGAAGCGACGGGGGCATCATTCGGAGCACGGGACTTTAGTCCCGAAAAATACATGATTCAAGGGACTGAAGTCCCTTACTCCGATGATTTTGTCCCCTGCAAAACTCATCTCCCACCAACCAAAAAAGCACCCATCCACATGGATGGGTGCCTCTTTCGCTCAATTAAGCCTTCTTGGATTTCTTAGCCTTGGCCTTCTTTTTCTTTTCGGCCTTGGGCTTGGCGCTTGCCACCTCGGGGGTGACTTTCTTCTTTTCGCCGTTTACCACCACGGTGACCGGCTCGGGGTCAGCATCGGTTGTGGTGAGGCGGTACTTGGTCACCTGGCCGTCTTCCCACTTGATATCCACGGTGATGTTGCCGCGGGCGCGGATGCCGGTCACATGGCCGGTCTTCCAGGCATCGGGCAGGGTGGGCAGCAGCTCAATCTGGCCGGCGTGGCTCTGGAGGAGCATTTCGCTCATGCCACCGGTCATGCCGTAAGTGCCGTCCATCTGCATGGGCGGATGATTGCCGAAGAGGTTATCGAGCACATTGTAGCGGATATAGCTCTGCACCATTTCATAGGCCTGCTGGGTGTTGTGGAAACGGGCCCACAGGGCAGTGCGCCACGGCCAGGTCCAGCTGCGGCGGTTGTCGCCACCGCACCCGCGGAGTTCGAGGCTCTTCATGGCTGCCTTGGCCAGCTCGGGCGTCTTGACCATGGAGATGGAGGTGCCGGGGAACACGCCGATGAGGTGCGAGGTGTGGCGGTGGCCGCTCACCATGTTGGGGCGGTCGATAATCCATTCCTGCAGGTAACCGCCGTCTGCTACGCGGTTGGGAACGAGGCGGTCACGCAGACCGATAATCTTCTTGGCCCAGGCTCCATCCACACCCAGTTCGCGGGCGGCCTTCGCGGTGTTGTCGAAGAGCTCCCAGATGAGCTGCTGGTCATGCATTACGCCGTCCTCGTGGGGACCCCATTCGTGCGACCAGCTGTTCGGGGAGACGAGGGAACCTGCCTTGATGTGCTTGAGCTCGGGGTGCTTGCTCACATCGACCTTCTTGCCGTTGGTTTCAAGACCCGCGCCGCCGGCGCCCAGTTCCTTGAGGTGGGATTCCCAGAAGGCACAGATGTTCTTGAGAATCGGGTAGCCCACATTCTTGAGGTAGGTCTTATCCTTGGTGTAGAGGTAGTGATCCCAGATGTGCAGGGCATACCAGGCGTTCACGGGCGGGTTCCATTCGGTCCAGCCACCGCCGCCCCAGGGGTTCTGGGAGATGCGGGTGGTCCAGCCCTTGGCATTGGGACCGAAGTGCTTGGAGGTCATGGCTATGAGAGGCTTTTCCATGGCCTTCATGAAATTGATGAAAGGCATGTGGCACTCGGACAGGTTGCCCACCTCGGCACCCCAGTAGCACATCTGGAGGTTGATGTTGTTGTGATAGTCGCAGGCCCAGGCGGCATGTACCTTGTCATTCCAGATACCCTGGAGATTCACAGGCAGATTGCCGGGGCGGGAACCGCTGATGAGCACGTAGCGGCCATACTGGTAGATGGTGGCCTCGAGCTCGGGGTCGCTGCCGCTGTTCTTGTAGGCTTCGATGCGTTCATCCGTGGCCATGGAGGCGGTGCCTTCATCCGTCTTGCCCAGGCTGATGCGCATGCGGTTGAAGAGCTTCTTGTAGTTACTGGTGTGGTCCTTGCGGATTTCGCTGTAGCTCTTCTTCGTGGCCTTGGTGAGAATCTTCTTGTTCTTGGCTGTGGGGCTGGTGCCCTTCCAGTTGCTGGCGTAATCCATCTTGTAGTTGGTTGCCAGAGAAACGTATACCACTACTGAGGATGCCCCCTCTACCTGGATGTAGGGGATGTTGGCAGCAGAGAACGATGGCCATGTCGCATCTCCCTTGCCGGTGTAGGAAACATTCTCGGTGCCGCCCTTGCCCTTCACCTTGACCTTGCCGCCCTTGGTCTTTACAACGAGTCGCCCCTCGAATTCCTCGCCATTGGCCAGGGTGCCGCTCATGGTGATACCGTCTTCAGACTTGCCGTAGGTCACCGTGTGGTTCGGGGTGAGGGTGATGCGGGCGCTGATGCCCTTTTCGGAATCGGTGCTGGCGCTGTAGACGAGCACGTCATCGGGATGGCTCACAAAGCATTCGCGCTTGTACTCGGCACCATTCTGCGTGTACTGCACGCGGGCAATGCCATCGCGCAGGTCGAGCGAGCGGGAATAGTTTTCCGTGTCGCCCTGGTTATCAAAGCTGATATAGAGACTGCCGAAGGGCTGGTAGGAGCCGAAGGTGTCCTTGTTTGCCGTGGGACCGTACACATAGCCGCTGCCGTTGCCGGGCAGGTTGGGACCGCCGGTCCAGAAACTCACTTCGTTCAGGTTCACATGCTCCAGCTTATCGCCGCCGAACACTGTGCCGCCGATACGGCCGTTGCCCACGGGCAGGGTCTGGGATTCCCAGGCATCCTTGGTCTGCTTGCCGGGCAAGTTGCCGGTGTTGCCGGCATCCTTGGTCCAGGGCAGGGCAATGGGCTTGACGATGGCGGGCTGCTTGTACCAGAGATAGTCCTGGCTGGGGTGCTTTGCGTCATCTGCAGCGGCGCCGGTTGCGGCTGCGCAGGCGGAGGCCATGATAAGTAGTGTGCGTGGTCTCATAAGATGTTTTATCAGATAAATTCGACTTGTAGTGTGATGTAGCCCAGCGTGAGGGTGTCGCCGTCCTCCACAGGGCTGCAGCTGTTGTAGGCTGTGAGCGGTTCTCCGTTGATGGCCGAGCCATTGGTGGATTGCAGATCGCTGGCCACCAGCCCGGATTCGTTCAGTTGAAGATGCATGTGGGCGCGCGAGACGCTTTCGTCCTCGATGGTGATGTGCGCCGCGGCGGGGTCGCGCCCGATGATGATACCCTCGTCCTTCGCAATGGTGGTAAACGGGATGCGCTGCTCCCAGGCCACTCCCGAGCTCAGCAGGCCGATGAGGCGCAGCTCGGTGGCTACGGGCATGTCTGCCGCTGCGTGGGAAATCTCCGGGTTCTGGGCATTCTCGAGCCCGCTGCCCAACCCCCACTTGGCACGCAGGGCATGGTAGGGCTGCAGGGATTGCAGGAAAATGTGCCCCGTGTCGGTAGTGTCATCCGTGGGTTGCGACTGCGGCGGGCAGGCCACGGGAATGGGGGCATCCCAGGCGGGGGTAAGCGGTACTTCCACAGCAGCCTGGCTGCCCTTGGATCCCTTCAACATGGCGATGGAATGCTGCACGGCTGCGAGTTCGCTTTCAAGCTCTCGTGCGCGCGCTTCCAGTTCTGCCAAGGTAGCAGAATCCGTGTTCTGAGACTGCGGATACATATACCGCCAAACATATTACCAAAAACAGGACCCTATGGCAAGCTGGAAGTTGCGGAGCTATGCAGAGCCCCCATAGCTGTCCAAAAAGCATTCTAAAGAAAGCGGAGGGCAGAGAAGCAAAACTAAGAAAAAAAGAAAACAAAAATGGAGATTGAGTTCTGGGGTGCCAGCTACTAAACTGGCGGTGCTAAAAAAAATGAACCAATCTCCG
>JAZRHL010000057.1:0-1549 GCA_045644745.1 Akkermansia sp. | reverse complement strand
TTCCAGGAATTGAACTTTTTGGCATTTCTGTCGGAATGATACGTTCTGACAATAGAAGAAAATGCGCTATGGCTTATCAAATCGTTGACAAGCTGCGCACATAATGGTAGGTTGCTGTACGGAGATTGGTTCATTTTTTTTTAGCACCGCCAGTTTAGTAGCTGGCACCCCAGAACTCAATCTCCATTTTTGTTTTCTTTTTTTCTTAGTTTTGCTTCTCTGCCCTCCGCTTTCTTTAGAATGCTTTTTGGACAGCTATGTGTCCTTGCGCCTTGCCCTGCAAATAATGCTCGACACCATGAGGCTGAAGAGTTAGAATAAGCAGAACAAATGGCTGACGACTCACAACACCACCAGGCCCCTGCTCCCACTGAAGCCCCGGCTCCCATGGTGCCGCCTATGGCGCCGCCCGTGGTTCCTGCGGCTCCGGCCTTTCCTGCCCCGCCCGCAGGATTCTTTGCACCCACCCGGGCCGCAGCGGCAGAGCCGGCAGAGGCACCACCAGCCTCCACATTCAGCATTCCGCAGTCCAATTCAGCCATGGTCAGCCGCCCGGCAGGTGATTTCATGGAAGGCATCCTGGCTGCGGCGCGTGAGGAAAGCGTGCAGTTCGATTCAGCCCCGCTTTCGCTGGTATCGGGCATGAATCCCCCCGCCGCAGAGGAAGTGATAGACTGCCCCATAGCCCCCAAGGAACTGCCACCCGGCACCCTGCTGCATGGCTACCGCGTACAGCGCACCATAGGCAGCGGCGGCTTCGGTGTCACCTACCTGGCCCAGGAATCGCTGCTCAACCGCCGCGTGGTAGTCAAGGAAAGCTTCCCCGACTCCCTCTGCTACCGCGAAGAAGGCACGCTGGATGTCTGCCTGAACGACCCAGAAACCGGCCAGGAGGGCTACAACTGGGCGCTCAGCAACTTCCTGCGCGAGGTGCGCCTGCTTGCCACGCTCGACCACCCCTGCATCGCCAAAATCTACTCTTATTTCGAGGAGCACCGCACCGCCTACTACGTGGTGGAGTTCATCAACGGCATCTCGCTCGATAAGCTTGCCGCCCAGCACGCCGCCATGGGCACCCCCATCCCCCAGTCCAGCCTGTTCGGGCTCATGGTGCGCCTGCTCGACGCGCTCGACTACCTGCACAGCCGCCAACTGCTGCACCGCGATATCAAGCCCGACAACAACCTCATCACCCGCGCCGGCCTGCCCGACATCATCGACTTCGGCGCCGCGCGCGAGGCCTACGGCGATCTCGGAAACAGTATCGTGGAAACCCCCGGCTTCAGCCCCACCGAGCAAAGCACCCCCAACGGCAACATGGGTCCGTGGACCGATATCTACGCCCTCGGCGCCACCCTCTACTACACCCTCACCGGCACCTGCCTGCCCGCCTGCCGCCAACGAGATATCTTCGACACCGCCGATCCCCTGGCCACCAATGAGGCCTTGCGAGCCACCTACAGCCCCGCCCTGCTCGCCACCATCGACCGCGCCACTGCTCCCGCCCCAACCCAGCGCTACCAATCCATCGCCGAGTGGATGCACGACC
>JAZRHL010000056.1:0-44693 GCA_045644745.1 Akkermansia sp. | reverse complement strand
GGTGAACCCGAGGACATTTCCAAGGCCCTGGCCAACCCGCTTTCCAGCGACCTGAAGGTGGAAGGCCGCAAGGACGTATCGGCTCAGCTGGGTCAGAGTGCGCTGGAGCAGAGCGGCATCGCCGGTGCCGTGGGTCTGCTGCGTGTGTTCCTCTTCTGCTACTGGTAGTACCGCAGCGCCGGCATGGTGGCCATGGTGGGCCTTACCTTCAATGCCATTGCCCTGCTGGGTCTCATGAGCCTCTTCGGCTTCGTACTCACCCTGCCCGGCATCGCAGGTATCGTGCTGACCATGGGTGTGGCCGTGGACGCCAACGTGCTCATCTACGAACGCATGCGCGAAGAGCGCAATGCAGGCCGCCCCTTCCTGGTGTGCCTGCGCCAGGCCTACGAGAAGGCCTTCTCCGCCATCTGGGACTCCAACATCACCTCCCTTATCACCGCCGTTATCCTTTTCTGGATTGCAAGTGGTTCTATCAAGGGCTTTGCCGTGACCACAAGCGTGGGTATCATTACATCCCTTATCGGCGCTGTGGTCGTGACTCGCGTGCTCTTCTTCTGGGCCGAGCACCTGGGTCTGCTCAAGGAATTCACCTTCGCCCGCGCCCCGTTTGCAGGCAAGACCTTCGACTTCATGAAGTACCGCAAGCACGCCATGATCGGCTCCTCCGTCATCCTGCTTGCCGGTCTGGCCTACTCTGTATTCGTTCGTGGTGAAAGCGCCCTGGGCGTGGACTTCATGGGTGGTTCCACCTCCACCTACGTGGTGCCCGCTGATTCCAAGCTGGAATACAAGCAGCTGGAAAACTACGTGGAGAACATGAAGCTTTCCAAGAAGGCTACCACGCAGCAGTTCACCTCTGCTACGGACACCAGCATCAAGATCCGCTGCGCCAATAAGGAAGAAGCCGAGCGCATCGACGCCGAACTGCGCGCCAACGTGCCGGGCGTGAAGGAGCTGCAGGCTCCCTCCATTGAAGAAGTGAGCGCAGCCCTCGGTTCCGCTTTCTTCAAGACCGCCCTCATCGCACTGGCTGCAGGTATGCTCGGTATCACCATCTACCTGGCCATCCGCTTCGAATGGTCCTTCGCCATGGGTGCCTTCTTCTCCACCCTGCACGACGTGCTGGCTATCATCATACTGGTGGTGGTCATGGGTACGGAGCTGAGCATCATCCACATCGGTGCATTCCTCACGGTGGCTGGCTACTCGATTAACGATACCATCGTGATTTACGACCGTATCCGCGAGCACCTGCGTCTGGCCGAGCCCGGCGAGAAGCTGATTGACATCATGAACGATGCCATCAACACCACGCTGTCCCGTACGCTGCTCACTTCCGGTTCCACCATCGCGGCACTCATCGCCCTGCTGGCTCTGGGTGGCCCCGCCATGTGGGACTTCTCCATCACCATGCTTCTCGGTATCTTCATCGGTACCTACTCCTCCATCTACATCGCTTCCCCCGTGGTGCTCTACTTCGACAGCCGCGGCGACCTCCGCAAGGAGCTGCAGGAAGCCGATGAGGCGGTCGGGGTGTAATAACAACCCATCACCGGCGTGAACCGCAGCCTCTTCCACGCTCTGCTCCTTATCTGCGCTGCTCTCTTTGCAGCGGCCGTGTGGGGCTCCGTGGATTGCGGTGCGCGCCTCGATAATCCTTCCCTGCCTGCGGAGGTGGAACTCCACCTCCGCAGGCTTATTTATTTCCATTTCGCCCTTGCCCAGCTGGCCGTCCTCGGAGCCATTTCCCTGGTGTACTGCTACCACTGGAAATGGAAACGCTACTACCTCATTGTCAGCTACAATGAAAAAGGCACAGGACTGAATCCCCCCGGTATCCGCATGGCACAGGCCCGTGTCTACCGCTGCCACCTGGGTAACCTGCAGACAGCTTCGCTGCCACCCGCGGGAGCACCCGTGCTGGTGTACCCCATGTTCATGCTCAGCGGAACCAGCAGCGGCAGAAAGCTGGTGGAAGGCCTGCAGCAGGCATACCGCCACTCAGCCAGGCAGCCGCAGCTCTATTTCCAGCCTGTGCTGGGCGCATCTCCCTGGCTGGCCGAGGCCGCAGCGCGTGAAATTGCCCCGCAGACGCGCAGCGATGTCGGCGTACTCGTGGTAGCGCATGATTCCACCCTGCCCGAACCGCCGCCCGAGCCTGCGCTTTTCTGCCGTCGCCTGCGCGAGCTGCTGCCCGGCACAGAAATCGCCCTGAGCTACTTCAACCAGGCCCCCGAAGCCCGCGACGTGCTCCGCAGCATGAGTGCCGCCCATATTCTGGTGCTGCCCTTCCTGCTCACCGAAGGTGTGCACACCCACCGCGACCTTCCCACAACAGAAGATGCCGCTGCCTGCGGCAAAACCCTGAAGCGCCTGCCCGCGCTCGCATCCCTCCTCGACCACCAGTCATGAAACTCGCCCTCAAAGTCACCCCCGGTGCCAAGAAAAACGAAGTTCTCGGCTGGGAAGACGATTACCCCCAGGTGGGGCGCGTGCTCAAAGTCAAAATTGCCGCCCCACCCGTCGAAGGAAAGGCCAACAAGGAAATCGTCCTCTTCCTCGCCAAACTCCTCAAGGTGACTAAATCATCTATCGAAGTCGTTCATGGTACAAGCGGTCGCATCAAACTGGTCGAAATTCCGGACAATTGCGACCTCGGGCAACTGAATGCCTGACAAGCGGGAATTCCGCATGGTTCTGCAGAATTTTTGAAATTCACAGCAGAATTATCTTGCAAAAATCACAAAGCAGGTTATGATGAGTATTGCAGAAAGGCATCGTTGCGTTGCCTGCTCTGCACAGAAAAACCAACCAAACCAATAGAAAGAGGTAATAACTATGCCGAGTGATACTAATATTACTGTTACGGGCCGTCATATTGAAGTGACTGATGCCATCCGCGATTTCGCTACGAAGAAGATTGAGGCCATCCATATCGATTATCCGAAGATTGTGGAAGCCCGCGTAGTGGTGGATGTACAGAAGGAGCGTCAGATGGCCGAAATCGTGCTGTTCTGTGCTGATCACATTACTATCCAGGCATCTACCTCTTGCGACGATCTGTATGCCGCCATCGACGAGACGGTGACCAAGATCATGCGCCGCATGCGCAAACACAAGACCCGCCTCATGAAGCATTTCCGCCCGCACCGCTCCAAGAGCATCCGCAAGCTGGATGAGAAGGTGTACGAGGAAGAAGTGCTGGACTACGATGTGGACGCCGATGCACCGGAGGATCCGAAGCCTGTGCGCGTATCCCGCGAAGGCTACGACCTGCGCACCATGTACAAGGAAGACGCTATCATGGAGCTGGAAATCTCCGGCAAGCCCTTTGTGCTGTATCGCAACGCCCGCCGCAATGTGCTGCAGATTGTCTACCGCCTGAGCCCGGGCGAATACTCCATCATTGAGCTGGGCCCCGAGCTGAAGGCATAATTTTCACACATCAATTAACTCTGGCAATTTTCCAGGCCGCGCCCCACACAGGGTGCGGCCTGATTGTGTTTACGGGAGTAAAGTCCCGTACTCCGAAAGAGAGTCTCAAAATAGAAAAACCGGCTGCCCGGGGATAATCCGGGCAGCCGGTGTAGTCAGATTTCTCAGTGGCGAGGGAATCAGTTCTTCTTCATCACCATCTCGCCGGAGCAATTGTACCAGCCATCGTAGCACTGGGCGCGGAAACGCACCTCTATCTTGCCCTTCAGAGCGCGGGGGACGTTGAAGTTCACCGTCTTGGTATCCTTGTCGGCAGGAACATCGCCATCGCACACATGCTTACCATTGGCAAAGAGCTGGAAGCCCATGGTGGTCATACGGCCATTCTTGCTGGCGCTGGGCACAAGGCTGAACGTATAGGAACCGGGTCCCTTCACCTCCTTGCTCACGTTCACACGCCACTCCTTATCGATGCCGAAGGTCATCTCACCATTATCGTAATAGGGAGTATCGAAGATGTAGGGAACAGAATCATCCCAGTAATTGGCCCAGCGCAGAGCGCCCTTGCCATACTCACTGGAGGAATCAATCTCCACCACCTTACGATAGGTTTCCACGAGTTTCTTGCGGAGAGCAGGCTCATTGGTAGCCTTGTATTTCTCGCGGTAGACATAGGCCAGACCGGATGTCCACTGCTGCTGGAGCTCAGTGTTCATCTTGTGGGCCTTCATGACCTTCTGCACAAACTTGATGCCGTCATCGAACTTCCGTTCCTTATCCTTGTACTTGGCATCGGCCCCCTTGCCACCGTTGAGCACGGCGTTGATCTCATCGTACATGCCCATGTGGTCCATGCAGTAGAGGTAGCGGTACATGGTCTCATGGTTCGGGTCCTTGCTGTTCAGTATATCCTTGAGCGGTTTGTTGCGCATGGCATCAAAGTACGGCAGCATGGCAAGAGCCTCACCGGCAGCCTTGGCGCCTTCCACACCTTCAGTGTTGCGGGCCTTCTCCACCAGAGCCATGTACTTAGGCATGGTCTTGAGCGTGCTCTTCACGGCCTTCTCCATGGCAGCAGCGCTCAGCACAGTCTTGCCGGAGTAAATGCCCAGCAGCGTCTCATCGGGTGCCATGAGCACCGCCACCGGCAGGTTCATGAAGGCGCCGAATGGAGTCAGCTTCTCTCGGTCGTGCAGATTAGGCACAGTACCTACGCGCTCGTCAATCTGGCCCAGCACTACGGGCAGATTCTTTGCCTCGAGTTTGGTCCATTCCTTCACCACCTTACCGGCATTGGGCTGCCAGTCGGAGCCGTACCAGATAATGAGGGAGGGACGCCCCTCAGCCTTGGCCTTTGCGCGAGCCTCCAGATTCTCAGGGAAAGGAAGCGGGCTGGCAGCAGGTTCCACCACCATTTCCTCCTCTTCCTCGGCCAGAGCGGCAGCGGGGGCAGCCTCCGACTCAGCTGCAGCGACAGCTTCCTCAGCCGGCTTCTCGGCTTTCTTCGGAGACTTGGCAGACTTTTTCTTCTTACCCTTCTTCTTGGTTACCTTGGCCGGGGCATCGAGCCCAAGCAAACCGGGATCGTAATAGTAGACACCGCCGCCTACCACACCCAGCAGAATGAGAAGTATGAGAAATTTCTTCATGGAATTAAATTGAGTTTAGCGGGTGAAAATGACGAAGTGAGAAATGTGAGCGAAGTCCGGGTTGGCATTGTCGAACTCAACCTTGACCCACTTGGCCTTGGTGCCGTCCGGGAACTTAGCTACCCATTCCTTGGGCATATCGGCGATTTCCGCGCGCTTGAACCAGGTGGCGCCGTCCTCACTGGTAGAAACGATAGCCTTCTTCATGCGGCCCTCGTTGCCATTTATCTTGCGAATAATGCAGCCGGTGGTGTGACCGGGCTTCTGAAGCTCAACAATGAAGTTAGGAGTCTGTTCCTTGGCCGTGTGACACTTACCACCTTCGGGAGTCATGATACCGGCGTGCAATACGGGAGTATCATAATTGCAGGTAGTGGAGATGCGGAACAGAGCGCCCTTGGCAGGCTTGCCCTGCAGCTCACCCATCTTCTGCAACGGATCAGCCTTGTAATCGGGAGTAGAGAGAGCCAGCGCACCCTTGGTAAGCGCCATGAAGGCAGGGCCGGAGCGAGCCTGCTCAGCTGCAACAATGGCCTTCCTGTAGGCATCAGCCATCTTCTTGTTGCGCTCCTCGGCAGATTCGCCACCAGCGGCATCAGCTCCACCTGCAGCCTCAGCAGCCTTGGCAAAAGCTTTGTTGAACACCTTGCTGCCTTCTTCGGTAGCCACGTAGGTCTTCACCGCCCACTCAAGCAGCTGGCCGAAGGTCGTACCATCGCCATTCTTGATATGAGCCACGAACATGTTCTCGAGGAACTTCTGGCGAGCCTGGTCGGAAGACAGAGTCTTCTGCTGAGCCTCCACCAGCTCATCGAGCTTCACCGCCCAGCTGGAGGGAGTGGTGGCAAGAGCTTCGTGCTCCAGCTTGTAGATATCGAGCTGCTGCTTTTCTCTCATACCGGCAATAACCTCTGCCAGATCAGCCGTGGCATCAATGGCGGCCACACCGTGGCCATCATACTTGGGCAGCATCTTCTTCACCAGATAGTCGTAGCACTCATCGGCAGAGATGCCGCGCTTCTTCATCTGCGCATGCAGGGCAGCACGGAAGAAGGGATGCATAGGCGTATCCTTCAGCGCAGAGCTCCACATCTTCTCAGCTTCGGCATCCTTGCCGGCAGCTTCAAGACCGCGAGCGCACAAACTCTTGCGGTAGGCCTTAGCCACCTTCTCATCATCGGCAAACACTGCTTCCATCAGGTTATAGGAAGTGGGAGCACGGAAACCGAAAATCATATTGTGCATGTAACCATCCGGGCCGCCGAAACCACCGACCCAATTGCCACGCTCGGTGCGCACACCATAGGCACAGTGGCCGGGCTGTCCCACCGAGTAGGAGGGTATGCCGTGAGCCATAGCCGCAACAGCACCCAGGTGCGACATAGCGCCACACACACCGCCGTTTCGCAGCGTAGCCTCGGCCCAGCTTTCATTGGCATAAGGCAAATTGTATGCGCCGCCCTGCACCGAGTCACCAAACTTGGAAGTACCCGTGTAGGTCGCAGCCCAGCAGGCAATGCCGTACTTATCCCATGGCAGGTTGATGGCCTTGGCCGCAAACTCATAGGACTCGTCATCCCAGTCCTGACCGGGATTGGCCACGACAAAACGAAGTTCCCAAGCCTTCAGGTTCTTGTAATTGGGGTGCAGGAGACCTTTCTTATCCTGCTTCTGGAAGAACTTGTATCGGCGCACAGGGTTGTACTTATTAGGCAGAAGCTTGGCCAGTGGCGGCTCTTGCCAGGTCTCGCCACCACCCCAGCAGGAGGCCAGGGCCACAGCCAGCGCCTTGTTCTGCACCTTGCCCTTCTCTTCATCCCAGATGCGGTAGAGCACCTGCATGCCGGTATCCTTCTGGAAAGGCACCAGACCGCAGGTCAGATACAGCTCCAGCCACTCGGTATCCTTCATGAACTTCTGCAGGAACGTGGCCTTTTCCTTGCTCTCTGCAGCCATTTTGGTGAGGAACTCTGCTCCCGTCACGCGGATGAGCTCGTGCATCATCGAGCAATGCAGAGCCGTTGCATCCTTCGGGGAAATTTCCATTGTCTTCAGCGCCTCAACCAATGCGACCTGAACGTCGGCATAATCGCCTTTTTCCATGGCATCCTGCACAGCGGCGGGCAGTTTCTTGCCCTTCACCGGCGCCAGTGCCAACTTACTGCTGCCATCTTCCGCAGCCATCACCGGAGAAACCGGTGAAAGCCCGAGGGCAAGCAGCCCGAGCATCAAAGCACATGTACGTGTTTGCATGGTGTTAGAATGCTACACAGAGGCATGGAAGTCAAGTACAAAACTCACTTCTCCCATGCTCCACGGCACATACATAGTTGCTTTTCCACAACTGTTATGATAGAATGCCGCCGTGAGGATAATTTCCCATATATCGCTTGCCATACTGACTGCCTGCATTCTGCTGGGCGGCACGGGATGTTCGTGGCGCAAAGGTACTCATTATTCGCCTGAAAATGATCCCCGCCCCGAGCCGAAACTCAAAAGAACTCCGTACACCGTAAACGGCAAACGCTACCGCCCGATGGATATTGCCACTGCCCTGCAATACAGCGAAGCGGGTGAGGCCTCTGTGTACAACGATGGCGGCTCCATCGGCGCCATGGGCGAACGCCTGCCCAAGGGCGGCAAATACGCGGCACACCGCACCCTGCCCCTGCCCAGCGTGGTGCGCATTACCAGCCTCAAGACCGGCAAGAGTTGCGACGTGCGCGTGTGCGACCGCGGCCCATTCCACCGCCGCCGCATCATCGATATCAGCCCCGCCGTGGCCCGCGCCATCGGTTGCGGCTGGGGAGTACACCAGGTGAAGGTCGAAACCATCTCCGTAGGCGACGGCCCCAACCAGCGCCGCAACGAAGATTAAGCTCCCCGAAGCGGAAGAGCTGCACATTCCGGAATCAGCTGGGATATTGCATACAGAGGAATATCCAGTTGCGTATACCCTCCACCTGATGAAAGTGCCAGCTGCTGCACATGATAATTAGCCATTGAGGTACGAATGGCTATAGCAGGCGTGAACTTCTGGCAATAGAACTTGAGGCTCTTGGCGGTCAGATTCAGCTCAGCCTTCACCTCAACGGGTACCAGTTCCATACCATGCTGGACCAGGAAATCGATTTCCGACTGTCCATTACTGCTTGCCCAATAATAGGGCTCCATACAACAGACAGCACGGAGCTCCTGCTGCACGTACTGTTCAGCCAAGGCCCCCTTGAACTCCTGGAAAATGCGATTCCCTTCCAGAATCACCCCCGCCTGCAAGCCCGCTTGTGCACCCAGAAGGCCTACATCTACATGGAACAACTTAAAGGCCTTTTCACTATATGCATTTACAGGCAACGCAGGCTTCGCCACCCGGCGTACAGCGTATGCCAGACCAGCATCATACAACCACTGCAAACTCATTTCGAGCTGACGCATGCGCAACCCCTGTTGCACATCTGAGCACATGAACTTCTTATTCTCACGAGCCAGCTGATTTGGCAGAGAATCCCATATCATGCCCGTGCGAAGCCAATGTTCGGCGGGTATATGCTTACTGAAATCACGGCGGTATCCATCCAGCAAATCACCCTGCACAGCTCTTACCTGCCCGAAATTCCTATTCTCAGCAAACTCCTTGACTGCTTCCGGCATGCCTCCCACAAAATAGTAATAACGAAGGTACTCTGCAAATCGGTCCGCAAACAGAGTAATCATCTTCCAATCACGGGAACGCAACAGATCGGCCATCATTCCCTGCCCACATGCTTCAAGGAATTCCGTATAACTCATCGGATACAGATGAAGCATGTTAACCTTACCCACAGGAAAACCGGTCCCGCGGTGTTCATATAGTCCCAGCAAGGAGCCCGCAGCCACAACATGCTGTTCCGGCAAATCTTCGCAGAAGTATTTCAATGAAGTCAGCGCTGCCTGGCATTCCTGTATCTCATCCAGAATAATCAGAGTCTCTCCCGGTATCACAGGTGTATCTGCATGCAACTGCAGACTGGTCAATATCCGCTTCATGTCAAAATCCTTTTCAAAGGATTCCTTCATGCGTTCATCGCGATCAAAGCGCACGTAGACTACATTACGGTAATGCTCATGAGCAAACTCCTGCAACAGCCAGGTCTTGCCCACCTGACGAGCTCCCAGCAACAGCATAGGCTTGCGGCGAGCATTACTTTTCCAAGCAGCTAATTCGTTTATTAAATCACGCTTCATGCCTTTCCCTCCTGACTGAATTATGAACTATCCGCCGTTTCATGTCAAGCCTCGCGCACATTTTTCACGGGATATTTGTGCTTCACGCGCACATTTTTCACGGGAGATTTGTGCTCCGCTCGCACATTTTTCACGATAAAACGGCGTCCGATTGGACGCCGTTTTATCGTTACATGTTTATA
Organism: Akkermansia sp.; assembly: GCA_045644745.1. Lineage (GTDB taxonomy): Bacteria > Verrucomicrobiota > Verrucomicrobiia > Verrucomicrobiales > Akkermansiaceae > Akkermansia. The sequence goes on along the minus strand of JAZRHL010000056.1, from coordinate 35,200 downwards.
TTAAATATTTTTCTTATCTCAGCGAGAAGAAATCGCGGATACGGGGATTATCGCTGGCGGCGATGACACTGGGCGGAGCATCCACCACGAGCTTACCATCGGCCAGGAACACGATGCGGTCGGCCAGTTCCATGGCGAAATCGGTATCGTGGGAAACAACGAGCATGGTCATACCATCCTTGGCGAGCTCACGCATCAGGTTCTCCACCTCGCCCACCATTTCAGGGTCAAGAGCAGAGGTCGGCTCGTCGAACAGCAGCACCTCGGGATTCATGGCCAAGGCGCGCACGATAGCCACGCGCTGCTTCTGACCACCGGAAAGCTGGGAGGGATAGGCCTTTGCCTTATCATGCAGGCCGATGCGGTGCAGCAGGTGCAGCGCCTGGTTCTCGGCCTCCATGCGGCTCATGAGGCCGCACTTCACGGGAGCCAGGGTGATGTTATCGAGAATGGTGAGGTTGGCAAAGAGGTTGAAATGCTGGAACACCATGCCTACCTTGGCGCGGTAGTGGTTCAGGCCGTCCTCGCTGCGGTCCACCGGCTTGCCGTGGAACAGCACCTCGCCGCCCGTGGGCGTCTCCAGGAAGTTCATGCAGCGCATCACCGTGCTCTTGCCGGCGCCGGAGGGGCCGAGCAGGAACACCACCTCGCCCTTCTTCACCCCTACGGAAACTTCATCAATCACGCGGTGGTCACCGAATTCCTTGACCAGGTCGCGCACTTCCAAAATGTTATCAGCGTTCATTCTTCTTCAGACTGTTTTCAAGTTTCTTGAGGAGCTGGCTGAGGCACACCACCACAATCAGGTAGATGAGAGCCACAGCAATCAGCGGCAGGAAGGCATCGTAGGTCTGGCTTCGGATGATATCGCCGCCCTTGGTGAGATCCTGCAGGGCGATGTAACCACACACGGAAGTCTCCTTGAGCAGCACGATGAACTCATTGCCCAGCGCAGGCAGCACATTCTTGAATGCCTGCGGCAGAATCACCGAGCGCATGGTGGTGCCATAGCTCATGCCCAGGCTGCGACCGGCCTCCATCTGACCGCCGTCCACCGCCATGATACCGGAGCGGATAATCTCCGCCACATAGGCACCGGAGTTCACACCGAAAGCCACAATGGCGACCAGTACCTTGCTCACATCCACCGAGCCGAAAATCACGAAATAAATGATAAGCAGCTGCACCACCACAGGCGTGCCGCGCACCACGGTCAGGTAGATATGGCACAGGAAGTTCAGCACCTTGTAGCGGCCGGTCTGGTCGTGGGCACTGCGAACCACTGCCACCAGGAAACCGATGCACAGGCCCATGAGCACCGCGCAGAAGGAAATCTCAATGGTAATCAGGAAACCATTTACCAGGTAGCGCCAACGGTTATCCTTCACAAAATTGGTCTGGAAGGAATCCTGCATGCGTTGCCAGAGCCCCTTCTCTTCTGTCTGCACAGCAGGCACGGCGAGCGGCTTGCCATCCTTGTCCAGGTAACGGGCCCAGATTTCATCCATGGTGCCATCGGCCTTCATTTCAGCCATGGTCTTGTTGAACATGGCGAGCAGCTCCGGGCGGCTCTTGCTGATGGCCATGGCGTATTCCTCCGACACCAGCGCCGTGGGCAGAATGCTGATACCCTTATTGCGGGCCACGTGTTCCTCAGAAGGAGCACTGTCGAGCACCACGGCATCAATCTTGCCCGTCACCAGAGAAGCCACTGCCAGCGCGCCGTCCTGGAAACGCTCAGGCTCCTGGATATTCTCGGTCACATACATGTCGCCCGTGGTGCCGTGCTGCACACCGATGCGCTTACCCTTCAGAGATTCCGGGCCGGTGATATCCGAGCCATCGCGCACGATAATCACCTGGTCAGCCTTCACATAGCTGGTCGTGAAATCAATCTGCTTCTTGCGGTCCTCCGTCACCGTGATACCGGAGGCGGCCACATCGCCCTTACCCGTCTGCACAGCGGCAATCACGGAATCGAAGGCCATATCCTCAATCACCAGCTCATAGCCATTGCGGTGGGCAATCTCGCGCACCATATCGGCGTCGATACCCACGATGCGGTCCCCCTGGTAGAATTCATACGGGGGGAAGGTCGCATTGGTCACCATTATCAGCTTGCTGCGTTCCTCCTGTTTCTCGCCACAGGCAGTCAGAAACAGAGCCATGAACGCCAGCATCACTGCCAGCCATTTCTTATATAATATACCGGGCATGCGCGTGGAGATTAGCACAATGCACCCCAAATGAAAAGGTAAAAAACAAAGAATGCTGATTTTAACGGCATTCCAGCTCGATATAGACCCGATTCCGTTGCTTGTCCCACGCAAAATGCTTCAGGTGGCATGGTTGCAATTCTTTATCACCGCGTTCCTGCATCTGTGCATTCAGCTGCGCCAGCAAAGCCTCGCTCTCCTGTGCCGCAAATCGCTCGCCCTCGAAACTCACCTCCACTGGCCACGCATCCCCCACCGCTGCAAACATATCAGCCACCGCCGGCACCTCAATCAGCCCGGCGATGACGATATAGTTATCCTGCACAGGAGGTCCCCACCCATAATCATACTTCTGCCGGGCACGCCACTGCGCGCTGCTGATGCCGCCATCCAGCACCAGCCGCCGCTGCAGCGGCTCCACATCCGTGCGCAGCAGCGGTTCTGCCCCCGGCCAGAGGACATACCCCATCCATCCCAGTACCAGCAGAGCTATAAGATATGCGGTCTTTCTCATCCCTGTATCGCTTCGCACACGTTATATGCCTGCTCAATGCCGTAGAGGGGTAAATCCACCAGAGTGAAAGTACCACCATCCTTACCGGCAGGAGGATTACTGATCTGGAATGAAGACATCGACACACGCAGTGCCAGTGGCACCTGCTGCTTACGGCAGAAGGTCATCAGGCTCTTGGCCTGCAGATTAATCTCCGCTTTCACCTCCAAAGGAACAAAGGCAGCTCCGCAGCCGAAAGCAAAATCAATCTCGCAATCGGAATCCCTGGATGACCAATAGAACAGCTCGCGGGTATTCACAGCCCGCAGCTGCTGCTGTACATACTGCTCCGCAAGGGCTCCCTTGAACTCGGTAAAAATAGCGTTACCTTCAACAATAGTCTTAGCCTGCAGGTCGGCCATGGCTCCCAGCAGTCCCACATCCACAAAGAAGAGTTTGAACAGCCTGTCGCGGTAGGCGGCGGGCGGAAATGCAGGCTTACTCACACGTGATACCGTATGTACCAGTCCGGCATCCACCAGCCACTGCAGAGCGTATTCAACATCCCGCATTCTCAGACCGGGGGCTACATCCTTACAGATGAACTTCTTATTCTCACGCGAGAGCTGACCGGGTATGGAGTTCCACACCATCGATATACGCGGAGCCACCTCTGCAGGGGCATGCTTCGTGAAATCCCGCCGATAGCCATCCAGCAGAGCCTGATGCACCCGGCGCACCTCTGCAAAATTCTTTGTCTGCACAAAGGCGGCCACAGCTTCCGGCATACCACCCACAAAGTAGTACTGCTTCAGCAAATCCGAAAAACGGGAAGCAAAAACCTTCACCAGCTCCCAATCCCGGGATTCCAGAAGCTGCACCAGATTTCTCTGCCCCATGGCCTCTAGAAATTCGCAGAAAGTCATCGGGTAGAGATTCATCATGTCCACCTTACCTACCGGGAATCCGGTACCCTCGTGCACCTGCAGCCCCAGTAAGGAACCGGCAGCCACGATATGGTGTTCTCTCGCGTTTTCACAGAAGTATTTCAGAGAGGTCAGCGCCTGCGGGCATTCCTGAATCTCGTCAAAAATAATCAGCGTTTCCCCGGGTGTCAGCTGGCAACCGGTCTCCGCCTGAATCAGCAGCAGTAGACGCTGCACATCGTAGCCTCCCGAAAAAGCAAGGCGCATATTCTCGTTACTGTCAAAACTGACAAATGCCACCTCCTTGTAATGCTTACGGCCAAATTCCTGCATGAGCCAGGTCTTTCCAACCTGTCTCGCTCCCATGATGAGAAGCGGCTTCCTCATCAGGCTGTTTTTCCACTCCAGCAGCTGTTGTTCGGCATATCTATTCATGGCATTCCCCCCCAAAACCAACTTATCACACTTTGCATTCATTATCAATAGCAATTTGCAAAAGTAGGACGACTTTTTGCGTTTTTAACCACATTTGTGGGACGAGTTTTTGCATTTTTAACCACATTTGTGGGACGACTTTTCGAAATTCAGTCATCAAAAAGAGGCCAGAGATATGAATCTCCGGCCTCTGAAAGGAATATCTGGCGAGCTTTAGCGGAACTTGAGTTCCTTCACCTTGGCAGCGAGGGCATCGAGCACCGTCTTGTGAGCGGCGTCCACCTCAGCGGCGGTGAGGGTCTTCTTCGCGTCGCGGTACAGGAAGGTGTAGGTCATAGCCTTGCGGTCGGCGGCGAGCTTCTCGCCGGTCGGGTCGCAGAACACATCCTTGAGCGCGCAGGAAACCAGCAGCTTCTGCTTGGCACCTTCCACCACCTTCATGATATCGGCATGGCGGGTAGTGGCGGGCACATCGAGGGAGGCATCGCGGCTGGAGCCGGGGAACTGGGGCAGGTCCGCAGCCTTGAAGGGAGCGGTGGCCACCTGCTGCAGCTTGCGGAGGTCGAGCTCAGCGTAGTAGCACTCCATGGGCAGGCCCAGGGCGCGGCACTTAGCCAGGGAAAGACGGGCCACATAACCGCAGGCCTGGTTGTTGATGGCGATATCTGCACCCACGGCGGCGTTCTCGCGCTGCTGCTTGGCGGGGGTGATGGCAATGGCTGCCTTGGGTACCAGCGTATCAAGCACGGCGCGGAGGTGCTCGAAGTGAGCTTCACCCGGCTTGGTGCATGCCCAGCTGGCGGGAGCCAGCTTGCCGGCCATGAAGATGCCCAGTACCTCGGTCTCGATATCCTTACCCTTGCCACCGCCCGTGTTGCGGAACACGCGGCCGCACTCGAAGAAGCGCAGCACATCCATACCCTGGTTGATGTTGCGGGCAGCCACGGAGATGAGGCCGGGAGCCAGCGAGGGACGCAGGGTGGAGTGATCCTCGGAGATGGGGAGGGAAACGCGGATGATGTCACCATCCATCAGCGGCTTGATGGGCAGAGCATTCTCCACGCTGGCGATGGTGGGGTCGATGCTCTCGGCGGCAATAAGCTTGAAGGTCTGCACTTCCCAGAAACCGGCACCGGCCAGCTTGCGGGAGAGAGCCATGCGGTAGTCGTGGGCGCGGTCGTTGGCGCTCTCGGGCACGTAGATGGACGTGGTGGTGGCAGGAATGTTATCGATACCGTACACACGCACAATTTCCTCCAGCAGGTCGCAGCTGCGCTTCAGGTCCAGACGCCAGGGCGGGCAATCCCAGGTACCCTTCACGTCCACATCCTTGAGACCCAGATTGCGGAGAATGCGGGCACCCTCCATGTGGGGCAGCGTGCCGTTGGTCATCACGTCGAGCTCCTTCCAGTCCAGCTTCACCTGGTCGAGGGCGTAGTAAATCTTGGCATCGGTGCCCTGCTCCAGCACAGTGGCGCTGGTGGCAAGTTCCTCGGCCACCAGGCAGGGAGCCTGGCCACCCACCATCACCGGTTCGGCGGTACCGCCGCAGCACTCCAGAATCAGCTGGGTGGCGCGGGCTGCAGCGCGGAGCACATTCCAGGGGGATGTGCCGCGCTCGAAGCGGTAGGAGGAATCGGAACCCAGAGCCAGGCGGCGGCTGGTGAAGCGGATGCTGCTGCGCAGGAACCAGGCAGATTCGAGGATGATATCGGTGGTAGCCTCCGTCACGCCGGAGTCCTGGCCACCCATCACACCACCCAGAGCCAGGGCAGCGCCGCTGGCATCGGAGATGACCACATCATCGCTCTTGAGCGTGTATTGCTCATCCATAAGGCTGGTGAACTGCTCGCCCTCGGCAGCGCGGCGGATATTCAGACCACCGGTAATCTTGCTGGCGTCGAAAGCATGCAGCGGGTGACCCAGCTCGAAGAGGCAGTAGTTGGTGATGTCCACCACGTTGTTGATGGGGCGCAGACCGATAGACACCAGGCGGTTGGCCAGCCACTCGGGAGAGGGGCCGATCTTCACGCCGGAAATGCGCGTGGCGGTGTAAAGCGGGCAGAGCTCAGGGGCGGAAAGGGTGATGAAATCACCGGCAGCCTTGGTCTCGGCAGCTGCCGTGGGAGCAGCGGCGGGGTCTTCCTTCAGGCTGCGGCCGGTGATGCCGGCCAGCTCGCGGGCCATGCCCCAGTGGCTCAGCAGGTCGGGGCGGTTCGGGGTAATCTCCAGCTCGAAGATGGTGTCCGTCTCCACAAAGGTGCACACGGGGGTGCCCACCACATAGTCCTGCGGCAGAATCCACAGACCGTGTTCCTTGTCCGGCAGACCCAGCTCAGAAGCAGAGCAAAGCATGCCGCGGCTCTCCACGCCGCGAAGCTTGCCATCCTTAATCTCCCAGCCGCCGGGCAGCACAGCACCGGGCAGAGCGCAGGGGACCTTGTCGCCCACCTTGTAGTTCTGGGCGCCGCACACAATCTGGCGCAGGGAACCCTCGCCGGCATCGACCATGCACACATTGAGGTGGTCGCTGCCCTCCACGGGGGTCTTTTCCATGACCTGGGCCACTACCACGAGTTCGGTGGTCACGCCGCGCTCCTGGATACCCTCCACCTCGATACCGGCGAAGGTGAGCATATCGGCCATCTCCTGAGTGCCGAGGCCCTCGAGGTCAATGTAGCTGGAAAGCCAATTCAGTGAAACATTCATGATATGATAGAAAAGGGTTAGATTTTATTGGAACTGGGCAAGGAAGCGGGCATCGTTCTCGATGAGGAGGCGGATATCGCGGATACCCCAGCGAATCATGGCCAGACGCTCCAGGCCGATACCGAAGGCAAAGCCCGTGCAGCCGACATACTGGTTCTTGCCGGTGGCCTTGTCGATATTCTCGAACACGGCGGGGTTCACCATGCCGCAGCCGGCAATCTCAATCCAGCGCGGAGCCTGACCTGCAGCCTGCAGCAGCACGTCAATCTCAAAGCTGGGCTCGGTGAACGGGAAGAAGTGAGGACGGAAACGCACGGCAGTCTCCTCGCCGAAAAGAGCCTTCAGGAAGTATTCCAGCGTGCCCTTCAGATCGCCCACGCTCACTTCCTTGGCCACATACAGACCTTCAATCTGATTGAAGGCGGAAAGGTGGGTGGCATCGATGGCATCGCGACGGAAGGCGGAGCCAGGGCAGATGATGCGGATGGGCGGGCAGTCCTTCTCCATCACGCGGGCCTGCACGGTGCTGGTCTGCGTGCGCAGCAGCTTGCCGCTGTCGAAGTAGAAGGTGTCTTTCTCATTGCGGGCGGGGTGGTCCTCCGGCGTGTTCAGTGCGTCGAAGCAGTGCCACTCGTCCTCAATCTCAGGACCATCGGCCAGGGTGAAGCCCATGCGGCGCAGCACGCGCACAGCTTCATCGCGCACAATGGAGATGGGGTGCAGACCACCGGCAGGCAGCGTGGCTCCCGGCATAGTAAAGTCCACACCGGCCACGGCGGCGGCATCGAGCTCCTGCTGCAGGGCGGCCTTGCGGTCTTCCAGTGCGGCGGTGATGATGGCGCGGGCCTCATTCAGGAGAGCGCCCACAGCGGGCTTATCTTCCTTGGGCACATCGCGCATGCCCTGCTGCACCTGGGTAAGGGTACCCTTCTTGCCCAGGATACCCACACGGGCATCCTCCAGAGCCTTCATGTCGGCAATGCCGGCAATGCGGGCCAGGGCTTCTGCTTGTACGCTAGCAATCTGATTTTTCATAAGTTCGCGGGAAACTATACGCGCGTAGGCGTGATTGTCAAGCATTATGCACCTTGCAGCGTGTCAACGCCTACAGAATACGGTACGTTGACGGCAAAAACACCAAATTACATTTCAGGCGGGCGAACGCCCGCGATTTTTTTCAATCGTCAATAGTCATTTGTCAATCGTCAATTCACCGTGTACCAAAGAAAACCAAAGTCCATAAAAACAAAAAGCCCCCCCGCCTGATGACAAGCGGAAGCTTCTGATAGAATACCCTGAATTTGACTCCAGGCTCCTCTCTACCCTCTCCGGCTGTGGGAGAGGGGATTCCTCAATCCGGTTTACACGCCGAACTCGGGGGTCGGCGGCAGCGTGTTCTCCGGGGTGGGAGGCAGAGTGTTACCGGCGGCAGTCAGGGCGGTGAGGCCAAGTACGATAGCGATTGTCTTCATCATTTTCTCTTCTTTCCTTTCTGTTTCCCAGCCGGGGTTACTTCCGGCTGCGGCATTCTACTCTTTTTCCCCGCCTTGTCAACCCCAAAATAAGAATTTTTCACTTTTTTGCATTTTTTTACAAAAAATCATGAAAGAAAAATTCTGGGCGAGCTGTACGCACACGCGCCCGAAAGCATTTTTTTAATCTTACGGCATAACTATTGGCTTGTAACAGGCGGGGTAACATGCTAGTATCACCCGCGTATGAAAAAACTTTTGCAATTTGTGCTGACTGGTCTGCTGGCGATTTCCCCGGCAGCCTGGGCGGTGCAGCTTAGCGACCTTTCGCCGGATCTCACCCGCACCTCGGCAGACGAAAACCTGTCCAAGGACTACGCTTACCGCGTACTCAGCGACTTGAGCGTGCGCCGTATCTGGAACCTGGACGACAACCGGAAGCTCACCATCGATTTTGATCCCCGCAAGGATGAGCTCATCTGCATCGTGGTGGACTACCGCAAGGCTGTCACGCTCGAAGAAGCCGATAAGGACGCAGCCGACATCGGTAAGTTCGAGGAAGCCGCCTGGCGCAAGTTCGATTCCAACAAAGCCGCCAAGTATTACATGGGCCGTTCCCGCGCCATGAAGTTCAAGCAGGGCTACATGTTCCAGGAGCTCAACGGCGCCAACAAGTGCATGCGCCTCACCTTCTACACCAAGCAGCCCAAGGAAAACCGCCGTCATCTTTCCGAAGGCAGCACTTCCACTGCGTCTTCTGCCATGGGCAGCAGCGGTGGCGGCTCTGCCGTGAAGACCCTGCTGGCTGAGGAAGAGAAGCGCCTGTTCACCCCCAATAAGACCGATAAGCCCAAGACCACTCCCAAGAAGGCCGAGATCATCGTAGAAGAGGAGCCTGAGGAGATTATCGAGGAAACTCCCGAGGAAGAACCCCAGGAAGTGGTTGAAGTGGAATCTGTGCCTGAAAAGGTAGTCGTGAAGGGTCCGGTTGAGGTCAAGCCCGTCAAGACCGTGAAGAAGAAGGGCAACCGCGACAAGGATGTGGATGGTCTCATGGCCAAGCTCGGCCTCGACAAGCTCAAGCCCATCCACTGGATTCTCGGTGGCGTAGGTCTGGTGGTGCTTATCTCCCTCATCGGTGTGGTAGGCCGCGGCAACGAGCGCCGCAAGCTTGAGCGCCGCGCCGACCGTCTGCGCAGCAACTCCGCTAATGTGACCGACAGTCTCCGCGCCAGCATGCAGGGCAAGAAGCGCGGCCCGCGCTTGAAGTAAACTTCCCTGTTATACATTTCAGCATCCCCGCAATCCCACAGATTGCGGGGATGTTTCTTTTTTGGATGCAAGTCCCCAACAAATGTTATTTTTTGCTTTTCTTTCCTCCACCACGGTAGTAGAATATGAGATAAGCGTAAAGCTTGCACAACCATGAAATACAAAAGCTACATGTTAACCCCTGCCCTGCTGCTGATGGCAAGCGGGCTTGGTTATGCAGAAACGGAGCTACCGAAACTCGTCTACCGCAGCAATGCCGTCTATTCCGTCCTGGAAGCGGCAGAAACAGGTAATGATGAAGTGCTTGCCGCCAGAATCAAAGAAGGGCGGGACGTAAACCAGAAAGATGAAAACGGCAACACCGCCTTGCACCAGGCTGCCAGACGAGGCTCTGCCAAATGCGTGAAACTTCTGCTGAAAGCCGGGGCAGACGCCACTGTTACCGATGCAGATGGAAAAACAGCCGACCAGCTGACCAAATCCGATAAAGCACGCAAGCTCATTACAAAAGCCATCAGTGCCCGCCAGACCGAACTGAAAATATGTGAGCAGATCATTGCCGGAAACCTCGACCCGCTTCACAAGAAGATGAAGTCAAAAAGTTTCAACCCCAACATGCTGGACGGCGAAAACAAGCTCTCCCTGCTCATGCTGGTATGCGCCCACGGCGATGCTGCCAGCGTAACCAGGCTCATCAAGGCCGGGGCAAACCCCAACTTCGTATCAACGGATTCCCGACCTGTGCTGCACAAGGCAATTCTCCGGAATAACGCAGACATCATCAAAGCCCTGCTGGATGGCGGCGCAGACCCGATGCTTCGCGCAGGCAACCAGGCCGTGGCTCTGCACGATGCCGTGTGGGAACGCAAGCACGAAAGCATCAAAGCCCTGCTCCCAGCCTACAAGGATATCAACTACAGCCCGGCCGGCGGCTTCAACGGCACCCCCATCAATCTGGCCATCGACCGCAACTTTGCCGATGTGGTCCAGCTTTTCATCGATGCAGGCATTAACCTGAACGACAATAAGAACGGCGAGCTGCCGCTGGTTCATGCAGCCATCGCAGGCAAGGCAGAATGCATTGAAGTGCTGCTCAAAGCCGGAGCAGATAAGAACGCCAGAGACAAGAATGGCAAAACCGCTAAAGAGGCCGCAGCAGAATCCGTGCGCCACCTCCTGTAACCCCTGACTCATACTTCGTTATGAAAATACGAACAGCACTTTCCTTCCTTACCATCGCGCTTGGTCTTCTGCCTCTCTGCCAGGCAAAAACGCAGGAGGCCGACACACCGGCAAGCGGCTCCGAACTGGCCAAGCATCCCTTCCCCAAGTATACCGATTTCTCGAAGCTGAACAGCAATCCCCGCAAACAGGAAACAAATTACCGCGTGCGCGAGTTCAGGGCTTACCTCCCCGTGGGTGAAATGTCAAAGCTACTCAAGATTGCCAGTTACTCCACCTTCGAGAACCCAACCGGCATCGCCTACGAAAAGGGTGATAGTATCGGCATCCGCCTCGCGGGTACTCCCCGCAGCAAGGTAGAGCTTATTCTGCGCGATTTCCGACACCCCGGCGCCGAGACCCGATTCGAGCTCCACGAGGGAGAAAACACGTTCACCGCCGGACATTTCGGCCACGCCTATATCAATTATCGCGATAACGACCCCGCCACAGCGCCTGCTATCAAGGTACAGATTAAGGGCGGCCGCATCAACGGCGTATTCACCAACCATGACAGCGCCAAGGTATGGAAAGACATGCTGGCGAACGCCAGGAGCGAGTTCCTGGACATCATGGGCGAGCGCTGCCAATGGGTGCTCGACCTGAAGGCCCTGCGCGAACGCTGTCCGGAGAAAGGCCCGGAACTCGTGGCGCTGTATGACCGTGAAATCATGATTGAACAGCAGCTACTCGGCTGGGAATGGGAGGGGATTCACCCCGGCAACCACATCATGGGCCGCTCCATGTGGGACACCAACCGCTACATGCACGCCGATGGCCTGGGTGGTGCCTATGTCATCACCGCCACCCCCGGCCTTGTGGATGTGGATGAAGTGCGCCGCAGCGGAGCCTGGGGCACCGCGCATGAGTTCGGCCATGTGAACCAGACACGCCCGGGTATGATGTGGGCTGGCACTCAGGAAACCACGGTAAACCTGTTCTCTATGTGCGTGAACTACGACTTCAACCCTGACGAGGTACGTCTGGAACACGAAGGAGGCCGCACCATGGAAGGCATGCAGGTGCGCGGCGCCCGCTTCGACTGGTATGTGAACAGCGCTGTGGTAAATAAAGAGCTGTGGCAATTCCAGAAAGGACCGGATGACGGCAACCGCGAACCCGGCGAACGCTGCGGCGACTGTTTCGTTATTCTCTGCCCCATGTGGCAGATGTACCTGTACAACACCGTGGCCCGCGGCAACGAACTCTTCTACCCGCGCATTTTCAAGAATGTGCGCGACACCGATGAAAGCCAGTGGGGCACAGGAAAAATCCGCATGGCCTATCTGGACCGCTGCTGCGATGCTGCAGAACTCGATTTCTCCGACTTCTTCCTGCACACCGGCATGCTGGCCGTCATGAATCGTTATGTGAATGACTACTCCTCCCGCTGGGTCACCATCACCGAGGACATGTGCCGCAGCGCCATTGCTCACGCAACACAGTATCCCAAGCCGGACTCCCCCGTCATCTTCTACATTACCACCAACAGCGTGGGTATCTACAAAGACAAGCTCCCCATCCAGCCCAGCCCGGATTTCAAGCCGCAGCTGGTGGAGAAGCCGGTTCCACATTTCACTGTGCCTGCCGACCAGTGGAAGAACGCAGTTGCCTTTGAAGTATATGATGAGGACGACGAGCTCATCCGCATCTGCCTGCGTGGTCTGAACCAGAAGGACAATGCCTCCACAGACGTTATCCTGCCGGCGGGAGCCGCCACGGTCATGGCCGTTTCCTGGAATGGCAAGCGCTACACCATGTACAGCACCAAGGGCGAAACCATCGACAACAAAGCGGATAAATGCACCGGCCCGGGTTTCGTAATTGATACCACGCCGAAAAAGAAGAAAAAGAATAAGAAGAAATAACGATTCCGAACACCTTAGTGGGCATGCTGATTCTGCGACAGCATGCCCACTCTGCTCTTTCCAATCTGAATCAAGTGTGTTAGGATATCGGCATGTCACGCTACAATGGAGAACAGGTGCTGGTCGTTCCGCGCGAAGCCTTTGAGGCCGTGGGCGCTTTCAATGGTGTCAAGCTCAACCCGCAGGACTACCTGACAGCCTTCCTGCAGCCCGGCGTGGCCCGCTACATGGACCGCGAGCTGGCTGAGCAGAGCCCCGAGTTCAAGCAGCTCATCACCTACGCCATCTTCTGCCACCAGGGCCGCATCCTCGCCTATGCCCGCACCTCCAAGGGCGGCGAGTCCCGCCTGCACAACAAGATGTCACTCGGTATCGGCGGCCACATCAACCCCATCGATGGCCTCACCGACTCCATCTCCACCTACCTCGCCGGCATGGAACGCGAAATCCGCGAGGAAATCACCTTCACCGGCTCCGCCACCCAGGAGCTCTTCGCCATCATCAACGATGACACCAACGAAGTAGGCTCCGTGCACCTCGGCTTTGTGCACCGCTTCGAGCTGGAGGACGACCAGGTAGCGCCCAACGAAAAAGCACTGGCCGACCTCGCCTTCCGCTCCCTCGATGAACTCGCAGGCCCGCTCTATGAGCGACTCGAAACCTGGTCCGCCATCTGCGTGGATGCGCTCAAGGGTTAATCGGATGCTTTACAACGCACTTTTTCCCATCATACCGCCCACCACAGGGCGGTATGATTGTTGTATAGCAAGGGCAGAATACCGCATCAGTGACAGAAATATGCCCCCGGAATAAATTTTCTCATTTTAACTCAATAAATGAGCCTGGCAGAAGCGTCTACCCTGTATATGAATGCCGCCCGCAACATCTGCGCCAGTCTTTTGCTAGGAGCATCGCTTCTCTGCCTCACTTCATGGGCAGAGGAAGAGCTCACCCCGGAGCAACGGGTACTTGTCGAAAATTTCCACCGTCCGGTTTCTACCCTGGGAGAAGCCATGAACACGGCACGCACCGCATTGAAGGGGATTTCCGACACCGCCGGGGCCGATGCCGCGGCTCCATCCGTTTCCGCTGTCATCCAGGCTGAAAAAGAGGTAAGTGAAGCCGCAGCCCGACTGACAGAAGCCGGACTGAACGTAAGCAGCCTGTACAAGAAGGGACAGCTGGCAAAAGCCATCAGCAGCCTGCCCATTGCCGCCTACAATGCCGATATCCAGGCTACTCTGGCTAACGGATGCTGCGGCAGCGTGAAACTCTACCTGACCATCACCGGCACATCTGCCACCGATGAGCAGTTGCACAACACGCTCAACGAGCAGGATAAGGCGGACCTGGCAGCGGTCGAACACGCGCTGAGCGCCATAGAACCCATCTGTCCGGTCTCGCACTGGCGACCACTGGAGGATGAGTTCGTGAAGCGTTTTGATGCTTCAGTCCCCGCAGCCGAAAGGCTGCAGCAGCGGCCATTGACAGCCATGCTGCTGCACAGCCTGCTCGAAAAGCACTCCAAATGGATATTCGAACTCGCCAATCAGGAATTCCACCACAACGGCGACATGGAAGAGCGTTTCCTGCTCCGGCCCCAGAACTACATAGGCAGGTGGTACGAGCGCCGCTCGTTCGATGATTACTTCTACCGCTGCGCCGATGCGCTGGACCTCAACAGCGCAACCCCGCGTGGCAAAGCCATCTGGGAAGCAGCCGCACCGCGTCTGGCAGAGCTGCGAAAGAAATACAACCTGGGCACCGGCGACGGACGCACCCGTGAAACAGCCTTCGACATACCCGCAGAAATAAAGCCCGGGGAGTTCAAAAGATTCGTGAACGAAGTCACACAGGAACTTTTTGGCGAGCGCGCCCTGCACAGCAATCTTCGGTGGAGCTCGTTGGGCAAGAACGGGCGCAGGGTAGTGCACGGCATCATCCTCGTGGGACGCCCCGGCAACCGGAACCGCGACAATGACAGTCACACCATCATGCCCTGTTATTTCAACATCGAACAAAAGTGAAGCCGCTCATGAAACAGATACTTGCCCTCATCCTGTGCCTGATACCGGCTGTGCACGCTGCCGGAGAAGGATACGCCACCCCGGCAGAATTCGGCTACCCTGCGCTTTCCCAGGAGCCGCCCCGGTACCTCATCCCCGCTCCCGAACGCGAATGGAACATCCCCGGGCAGCCCCCCTTGCGCGCTACCCTGCAGGGCATCAAGGGCAAATGGGGTAACAATGCCGTCATCATCCTGCGCACCCCCTCCGGACGCGACCGTTCAGTCCCCGCCTATGCTCTCAGTGATGAAGATCTGAATACTGTCCATGACTGGCTGAAGAAGAACAATTTCGAGGAATTCGAAACCTACCGCGAAGGCACCACTCTGGTACGCGTACACTCAGTCATTCCCGTAGGAAAGGAATACCATGTCAGCATCATCCTGACCGATGGCTCGCGCATTGCACTGCGCACCAATGCACAGCCCGCCAACCGGGAATATGCCATCAAGCAGCCGGTCAATGCCTTTCAGGTAACCGATGCCACTCTGAAGATATTACGCCGCCACAGCACACGAAAACCGGAAAACAAGCCGGAGCTGCCCATTGCCTCCTCCATCGATGAAGCCACGCTCTATGCCGCAACACACGATGTGGACATTGCGGTATTCTACCTCAACCACCGGGGCAGTGCCACCGACCTGGCCTTCCGCCACTATCTGTCCAACAAACCGGAACAGGTAGCCCGGTGGGCACAGCATTTCGTGTTCCTGATGGCCTACAGCGATGAACACGGCATGTACCCTGCGGAGTGCCACGATGGGGAGTTCACTCTGAACCTCACCCATAGTTTTCATGGCTCGCATGCGGTCAACCTCTGTAACACCAGCTCCACGCTCACACAGCTCCGCCTCGCATGGCTCAACAATACCAGCCATCTCAGCTACGTGCTCTACACGCACAACAAACGCTCCGGCAACCCATACCAGCAGAAATTCACCACAGGAATCCGCTCCGGCATGGCCTTGGTTGACAGCATGCTCAAACTGAGCGACGATGCATTCCGCCTCTTTGGCCACTAAATCTCAAAACTGCCCCACTCATGAAGAACACTCTTACCTGTATTCTGCTCTGTCTACCCGGCACACTGGCAGCTGCCGATGATTATTTTGAGCGAAGCCTCTACCCCGATTGCCGTAAACTCACCCCCGCCGAAGTAGACCCGCGCGACTGGTTCCCAGCAGCCACGAGACAGGAGCGAGAGCAGATGCGCCAGAACTCCCGCCAGCATTATTCTGATGCCCGCACCATGGCCGAACGCCTGCTTGCCGACCCACAGGATGAGGAGGCTTTTGCGGCACTCACCCCGCACACCAAGCACATCAATGACCTGGTAAGCGAGATTTCCCGGGAATCGCGCGAGGCAAAAAAGAAACTGACTACCCTGCTGCAATTCCGCCAGATATACCGCGTTTCAGGACTGTCCGATGAACGCTTGCTGGCGCTGAATGATACCCCCCGGCAGGACTTCATCATCCGCCTGCGCGACATGCTCCAGAATAATGTACCGCGCGAGCAGCGTATCCGCATGCTCTACAGCATGCTTGAGCACGATACCGCGCTGAACCATGCGGAAATCGACATCATCTACCGCGGGTTACAAGCCTGGTGCAACGTCAGCAACAGCCACCGCCCTGCCGGCGCCGTGGCGCGGCTCTACCTGCGCGAATTCCGCGATGACAAGGAGGTGCAGCTCTCCTCGCCCATGGAGCACGACATCTCCACCCACTACCCGCATCTGCGGCGTTTTGTTTCCTCCGAGTGCGCCATCAACGGAACGGTGGCCAAGGGGCTCTCGCACGAGATGAACTGGAACACCCGCGCCCTCAACCGCCTGCTGTGGCGCGACCCGGCAAAAGCCGTCATCCTGGCCCGCCACATGCAGAAGCCCGGCTATGACCTGCTGGAGCACAACCCCATGGCACTGCTGAGATACATGCGTTTCTGCGGCATTGCACAATACCGCCACCTGGCACTGGAAGTTCCCGAATGCTGCGAACTTGCCATGAATGCCTCCCGGCAGAGCAGCGGGAAAGAAGCAGCCCTGCTTGTACGCAAACAGACTGAGCAGTTACCGCCCATGCTGGCACCGCTGGCACCGCGTTGTCTGCTGGCACTGGGTCAACGCAATCTGAGTATATGGCAGCCGGCCACCCTCACCCCGCATAACGACATTTCGCCAGCCTGGCCCGATGCCTCTGCGGTGCAGCTGCCACAGTGGCAGAACAGCCTGCTCGGTCTGCCGGAAAATGCAGACCTGCAGGCGGCATTCGCCAAGGAGCTGGACGCTCTCACCAGTTACATCGATACCGCGAAAAAGCACCGCGGCACCGGCTACCTGCTGGCCGAAGCCCTGCATGAATGCGAACGCGTACGCCCCGACCGCCATGACCTCATCACACCCGTCTATGTGCGCATCGCCATGCGATTCGAGAACGACGGCGTGACCCTGAGCTACCTGCCGGAGGATGATAGTTTCAGTATCGGCAGCGATGACATGGGTGACACCTCCGACCCCATACTCGGCACAGCCCTGCACCTCATTCCGCAGCATCTGCACCGCCTCACCCTGCAACTGGCACTGCTCGAGAAGAATGGGCAGATTAAGGAGCTGGAACAGGCCTGCGGCAGGCTCGCCCGAGTGCTCAACCGAAGCAACCTCTGGCCGCTGGTTATCTGCCAGCGCGAGCTGCGTGGCTTCAGCACCCGCGCTCTGCTCACCCTCTTTTCCCACTATGAGGGTGAGGACGATGCGCTTTTCGACTACGGCGAAGCCATGGGGCTGCGCCATGAGATGAGCATTGCCCGCCTGGGGCATGAAGACGAACTGGGCGAGAACCTGCTGCGCGCGGCCGCCATCAGCGGTGCCCTGCCCGCCAGCAGCGAGGAACGGCAGTCCGCTATTGCCGCATTCATGGAGCTGGCGCAGGAGCATGCCTACAGCGCCGACCCACGCCTGACCGGCGGTGTGCTGCTGCACCTGCTGCGCTGGGGCATCAGTGAACCACTCATGCAGTGGCGGGATTGCCCCGCCCGCTATTTCCAGGGGCGCTACGCCACCAACGGTCTGAGATATATCCGCGCCTGTCTGCAAGCGGGAGACAGGCAGAAGGCAGATCAGATGCTCAGCTCCATGAAGGCCGATGCCGACACGAACACCACACCTGCCTACCGCCTGGCAGCCGCCCTGATGGCGAAGGATAAGGCCACGGCAAGCCGCTTACGCAAAGATGCCCTGCTGCTGGCCATGCTGCACCGCTACATTGACTACACCACCTATGCCGACTACCTGGCCGAGCTTGCCGTGGACGGCGACCCACAGAACAACATCATGCGCGCCGAGCTCATGTTCAGCAATGGCCGCACAGCCGGGCTCAGCCCGGAACTAGGCTTCCGGTATGCACACAACGGGCGCTGGCAGTCTGCCTGTTTTGTGTTTGAATACATGCTCACACAGGGGCTCACCACCATCACCCCTTACGGCACCGTACCCGACCATGCGCACATGTACTACTACCGGGCCTTTGCCGATATCTGCCGAGGTAAGGCTGAAAATGCACCGGAACTGGCCCAAAAGGCGCTGAACGCCCTGGCTGGCACCCCGGCGGAACCCACTGCAGCAGCACTTGCTGCCCTGCCCGCATCCGCACCGGAGAAAAGCCCCCGGACCACAGAGTCGCCTACCGCCGTTCTCCCGGCGCAGGATCTGCTGGCGGCACTGCCTTCGCGCAGCTGGAAACTCAAGAACGGCACCACCCTGGAGGGGCAGCTCATTGCCCTGGGGCGCGGCAAGTTCATCAGCCTGCGCCTGGCAGATGGAAGCGCCCGCATCATCCCCATGGGCGAGGTTGCCGGGAATGAACTGGCCTATTTCAATAACTGGAGCAGGGCCAACGGTATTCAGACCTGGGAGCATAAGCCGAACGAAACAAACCCCGTCTACCGGGTCAAAACCTCGGGGCGCCCCATCTATGCTATGCCTGACCTTGGCCACCCCGCCGCCTGGTACATGGCCGTAGTGGATGAAACCGGGTGCATTCACTGGATACGCACCTGGGGGCTCACCGGCCAGGCGGCAGAAAAGGCCGCCGCCTTCTGCCGCGATGCCCGGAACCGCTTTGCAACAGAACTACGCATAGCCGAAACACCACAGCAGGCCATCGCTATGGCGCAGGAACACAAACTGCCCATTCTGCTCATCAGCAGTATATCAGTCAGCGGAGCATTTGGGGAATTACCCTGCCTTTTCCAATACCTGCAGCTCCACCCCCAAGCCGCACGAACCTGGTCAGAACAATGCATCATTCTACCGGTCACGCCACCCATGGGCAAGGAGCGCCCGATCTGCTACCCCGAGCAGCAACGCCGCGAATTGCTGGAGCTGGAGCGCCTGTTCACCCCCGGCGTCAGCCCCGAAAATTCACACACAGGCCGCATGCTCGATGCAACCCTGCGCAGCAACGGCAAGATAACTCTCTGCATGCTCTCCCCCGGAAAGGTGCTCAGCCGTACGCTGGCGCTGGATACCACAGTAAGCCCGGCGGAGCTGCTGCGCAACGGCCCGGCCATCCCCGCAGAAAAACAGACCGCACAACCATGAGAACCATCATCCTCACCACCACAGCCCTCATGCTGCTGCAGGCAGCCGCTGCAGCCCCGGCCCTGCTGGGACTGCGCGCCTCTGCCACAGCAAAGGAAGTGCAACAGGCCTTTGCCGACCACATTGCAAACGGCACCGGGCTGACGGTGTACCAGCTCACCCCCGGCACTCCGGCTGCGGAGCATCTGCGCCGGGGAGACATACTGCTGCAGGCAGACGGCACCCCGCTGCACAGCCTGGAACAACTGGCTGAACTGGTGCGGCAGAGGCAAGCGGGAGACTCACTTCACCTGGTACTGCTGCGAAATGGAGCCCGGCTGGAGCTCCGAGTGCAGCTTGCGGCCCGCCACACGCAACCGGCTCTGAGCCGTAAGCAGCAGCTGGAACTCAATCGGCTGCTCCTGCTGCTCGTGCCACCAGGCGAATCCGTAGTAGATATTCCGGCTGTACGCCGCCAGATGCTGCAGCTCAGCGAATGCGGACTCGCCAGCAAGGATGAATACAGCACCTGCACCCTGCATCTGCGCCACGAACAGCACCTCATCACCATCGTTTCATCCGAACGCAGCCTGAGCATCACCCACAACCTTCCCAAGGTGCCGGATGCCTGTCTGCGAGCCGATTTTTACCGGCGCGATACCCGCCGGCTTCCCGAACCCCTGGAGCAATTGCTCACCGATTCAGAATACTACCGTCCATGAAATACCCACATCTTCTTTTTCCGCTCATCGCCGCGGTGTGTCCGGCTGCACCCGGGCAGGAAACCGGCACTGTAGAGAAATTCGAGCAGGCTCGCCTGGAATATGATGCGCTGCGCACGCTGCTGCGCATCAAGGATGCCCTGGCCGGTAATCAGGATGACCTGCTGCCACCGGTCAACAGGGAATTGTTCCTGAACGGCTTCCTCAGCCAGCTATCCACTGGCGGTGAGTTTCCCTTCAAACGCCTTGCGGAGCACAGCACAAAACGCGCCCGGCATATCGAAGCGCAGATAAGAAAGGCAGATTTCCTTACCCCGCATGCAGCACAGCAGGGGGTCACCATCCTCCCGAATGGGGTGCAGTATGCAACCTTCGTCTCGGATTCCCCGGAGCTCAATTACCGGGCGCGAAGAGCGCACCGCCTGCTGGCAACCGTGCCGGGAACCAGCCTGCAGCTGGGTATCAGCGGCACCCCGACAGCAGTGGATGATGCACTGTATGATGCCCCGCGCGGCATTGCATGGCAATTCCTGCTGCCAGTGGAACTGCTGGATGATGTGGATGCCGAGCCGCTGCGCAAAACCGGTCTTCGCACCGTCGAACTCATCGCGGTGCGCGAAAGCCTGAGCCAGGAACTGCTGGAACAGGCGCGTGCCGCATTTGCCGCGCGTCCCCCCGCCCTGCCCGCCATCACCCTTGAAACGCCTGAACTGCATGCCGAACGCTCGCAGCTCATGGGCATGCTGGCAGCTCACGTCATTGATGAGCCCTCGGAATTGCTCCTTGCCCGGGTGGAGGAACTCCTGCCCAGGCTGGATACCCCGCAGGAGGAACTGGAGGAGGAACTGACAGCAACATCCGAACGGTACTGGAAGGCTCGCGAGGAACTCAGAACCATGCAGCACAGGCAGATTGCAGCCGATATCATGCAGCTGCAGAAGCAGATTCCCGGCACCCTCGTGCTGAGCAACGGTCTGCTCTGCCGCGTCATCGCCGGCAGTCCGGACGATATTCCCCTGCCGCAGGCCCGCTATATCGAAGAAGAAGAACTCGGGCCGGAAATGTACCTGCGCATACGCGACCGTCTCATTCACGCCCCCAACGACCTGCCGGAGGCGATTCTCCAGGTCCTGCCCGAAATTCCGGCGGGGTCGGCATGGGAACTCATCCTGCCCCCCTCACTCCGGGGTCAGGGCTACGAACTGCCTTTACTCTATCGTATTCGTGCCATACGCCCGCAGCAGAAGCAGGCGCCCCCCATACTACCCGACACCATCTGACCAGTATCCCTCATGGGATGCGCAGCAGATACAATGCCTGTCCGGACACCGTCCGGACAGGCATCATCATTGGTATTCGGGCATGTTGCTGACTTAATATCAGAAATCAGAATTGCTGCAGGCGGCGAAGCATCTGCTGTGGAAGAGCCGATCGTTCTGCACAGGTGTTGATGGGATACCGCAGACTCCTGCCGGTCACCGGCTCCTGCACCACCAGAAGGAGTGCACCGTTCCGGAACTCCAGCTCCACAAAGCCGGTCGGATAATCGAAGCGCAGACTCATCTGCACATCATCGCCCTGCAACCAGGTATCACAACCGGTCGGCAAACGGCGAGCCAGGGAAAGAAGCTCCAGCATGTCTGCCTGCACCTGCTTCATATCCGCACGGTGCGGCAGGCGGGCCAACTGCATCCGCAGGCGACTACGAGCCTGGGCAAATTGCAGCTGTACCTCCGGCGTCAGGCCGGACGTCACCGCCGGTGTGGGCTCAGCCTTGCCTCCAGCCCGCGCCGCCAGCTCGACCAGGGCTGTACGCAACCGGTCATCACGGCGGTACCGGACCCGCAATACATCACCGGGAGCATATGCCCGCAGCGCCTCCTTCAGCTCTGCAGCCCGGGGAGTCGGCACCCCCTGCACACTCACAATCACATCCCCCGCTTGCAAGCCTGCATTCTGTGCGGGGGTGCGCTCGGCCACCCGCTGAACCACCACTCCGCTCCCGGCAGAGTCCTTCGCAGGCACCACGCCAAACACCACAGCACCACTGGCCGCCGGCAGGATAAGCAGGCAGAGCAGCAACAGGCTGAGGAGGGCTGTGGCGCGTTTCATCATATCACATCTTCCGGCAATTCGGGTTCGACGGGTGTTTGTACCTTGATGACCAAACGGGATTGGTCAGTCTCCTGCATCACAAAAATATCACGGCGCATGGAGGGAGCCGTACCATCTGCAGGCAGATGCTCGCGCCTTACCTCCACCACGGGAGCATCCGCTCCGCGCTCCGGCATCAGCCCCCACCACAACATGGGCAGCACCAGAGATGCCACCAGCAGTGCAGCCACGGCGCGCCACCACCGGAGCCGGCGATACACCAGGGCAGAACACATGCTTTCCCCAAGCCGCTGCTGCAGGTCAGGCGGCATGGGAGCTGCGGTGTAGAGCGATGCCAGCTCAGCCTCCAGCTCCAGATCCGCCAGCATCTCTGCATCCTCCTGCTCCATGGCTGCAAGCAGGCGGCTGCTCATGTCGGAAGGCATGGCAGCGGGCTCAATGGCTGCGGCCCATTCTTCAAAGTCTGTCTGCTTCTCGTTCATGATGGTGGATTTCCTTCCTCCTGAAGTTGCTGGCGGAAAATACGCAGCGCTGCGCGATACCGGGACGCGACAGTAGCGGGATTCTCACCCAGAATTTCGCCAATCGCCCGGAAACTCATGCCCTGCCACACATGCAGCATAACCACCTCGGCGTAGTCTTCCCGCATGCGGCGCAACACGCGTTCAATGCGGCGCCGGCGATGTTCGGCATCGGACGGACTGCTCAGCCAAGGGGCACTTTCATAAACCGGGGGCAGTTCTGCCGCGGCGGCATAGGCAGTGGTCCGGCGGCGGAACTGAGCTCGTGAAAGATCGATGGATGCATTTCGTATACATCTGATGACAAAAGCCTTCCACTCGGATTCACCCTTGCGGAATTCTCCACCTCTCACCACATGCACCAGCTTCAGCAATGCGCTTTGCAATACATCCTCCGCATCAGCCTCGCACGAAGTGCGCTGGCGAGCATACAGCAGCAGGCGGTCACCGTGCTCGGCCAGCCAGCTTTTCCAGTCAGGACCGCCACCTGTTTCCACATGGCTGCCTTCTATGGGTCTATCCGAATCCATCTGTTTACACCATATAGACGCAACTGCCGGAGTAGTTTATTGAAAAAATCGTATATTTTCCAGCAAAACGGTAAATAAGTGACGATTCGGAGAGCGTCTATGGATATGATTCCACCATTGAACACCACTCATGAAATTCCCCATTCTCAGCCTACTGCCCCTGCTGCTCTTCCCGGTATCCGGCATGACCGAAGCAGAATTCGACACGCTCTACAAACGACTGGATAAGGATGCCGATGCCTGCTACCGACTTTACGAGGCCTACCGCGATGGCGACGGCGTGGAAAAAGCTGCCACCAAGGCACGCAAATGGCTGCTCGGCGCCTTGGCTCTGGGCAAACCGGTGGATGACGAAGTGGCCCGGCAGCCTTGGCGAAAAAAGGCAAAACTTCCTCTCGGTATCAAGCCCCGTCCCAAATACACGGAAGAGGAAAAACACGCCAGTTCGCAGAAAATCTGCGATATGCTTCACTCCAAAAGCGACCACTTCACCATAACCCAGGACCGCAAGCAATTTGATAAACAGGTGGAAACGGCTGTCAGGGAATGACTGAACCGGGGGGCTTACCCGAACTACACAGCCGGAGCACACACACCGTTGTCGCGCGCCATCGACGGTAATCATGCCATGCTCAAGGTCTGCCGCATGCTCCTGGAAGCTGGTGGCGACCTGCACGCCAACGGCAATGCCTGTCTGGAGGCCGCGGAATACAGCTCCGCGCTCACCAGAAAGACAAAGAACGTGATGAAGTATCCCAAGACACACTTCAACTACCGGGAGCCCGCTGAGGAGGTGTTCAAGTTTGTCCAGAAACATGGGCTTGATGTCCATCTGATTGATGGTTATGGTCGCCCCGTGCTGATGAGCGCCATGCGAAGTTCCCGCACCTTCTGGCTCGAGGAACTATGCAAGGCAGGCGCAGAACCGAACGTCAGGGCCAGCAAATACGAAATTGCCCGCAAGGTAGACCCCAAAAGCTACTACAACCAGATTTTCAACATTCTGGACGGAGAAACACCCCTGCTGCATGCTGTCCGCAACTGCCAGGACGACATGGTGGAAGTGCTGCTTCGCTATGGCGCCGCCCCCACCATGGCTAACGACGCCGGCGAAAAACCGCTCGAACTAGCCCGGAAATGCCTGGAAACCAACACCTACGAAGACAACATCCCCAAACTGAAAAACATCATAGCCATGCTGGAAAAAGCCATTGAACAACAGACTCAGCAGCCGTCAAAAGCCAGCGGCAAGAAGATGAAAAAGCGCAAAAAGGCCTGATTTACCACGCCGGTACACTTCTGTACACCACACCCGCTCCGCTGCAGGAGCGGGTTTTATTTTTCCCGCACCTCGCCCCAGGCAGGCATGCCGCGCTGAATCCAGGTGTCGTAATCCAGCGCCATATTGAAGTAGTCCAGCCCCAGGACCGCCAGTACACCCAGCAGGGAAAGCACCAGCACTGCCACCCGGCATCTCTGCCGCGGCACAATGGTCAGCACACCGCACGCAAGGAAGAGGCAGAGGTTCTTTCTGAAGTCATCCCCGTGGTTGCAGGGGTAGCGCAGCCACAGCATGAGCAGCATCTCCGCCCACGCCAGCGCGCAAATGCAGAAATTTGCCATTTTCCATGTAAAATACTTAGTTTTCATGCCATGTATCGCTTGAATTCTACACAGACACGCGAAATCAGTCAAGATTTTCTGCGGCAAAATCAAATTCAGTGCACTCCGGTACACCCTGCCTTGTGAATTCTGGCTGAAAGAGAAATAAATTTGCCGAATTCGACACAAATTTGCCCTCAAGCCATAAATTTGAGTTGACTTTTATGGTGTATTGGAGTGTACTGTGGGTACAGGTAAGTGTACCCAAAAGCATGAATAGTGTCTCCACAGTGATGTTCACGGGCAACGTGACGCACAAGCTCGACCCGAAGAGCCGCATGGCTGTTCCGGCCGGCTGGCGTGACGCGCAGGGAGCTACGCTGTGGATGATAGACGCTCAGAATGAAGGGTATCCGATCCTGAAGTGCTACACGAAAGAGAGTTTTGAGGAAATGGTGAACGGGATTCGCAGCCACGCAGAAGCACGTGGATTCGACCCCGCCGCCGTGAACCGCTACATTGGCACCATCATCGGCCTGAGCTTCGAAGCCGAGGTGAGCAGCCAGGGTAAACTTCTCATTCCCAAGGCACAGCGTGAACGCCTGAAACTGGCGGACAACGCGACGATTGTAGGTCGCGGGTCGTATTTCGAAATCTGGGCACCGGCTGACTTCGAGGCCACGAAGACCGCAGAGGCCCTGGCGAAACTGGAGATGGATAAGGTATTCGGCATTCTCACATGACCCAGGTAGCCACAGAACACCACGCTGCCGCCGCCACACCATCCGGGACCTGTTACAAGGTGACCATGTGGGAAAGCGGTGCGCTGAGCACAGCTGAGCTGGACGCCTGGCAGGAAGCCAGGCGCGAATTGCTCGCGCGTATGCGTGATGCGGGCATCAAAGGCGCCCGCGGCACCCTGACCCGGCTTGGTGAGGAGCTGCGTGAGCTGTCTACCCGTGCCGTGGTGGCACCCTTGGATACCTGTGCCCTGAGCCAGCAGCCTTTTACGCGCGTGGGCGCATTGGCAGCTTTGCTGCTGCGCGAGGAGCAGGTGCTGGCCTACCGTCTCACCCCCTGCACCGCCACGGTGCTGGTGGAGCTGAGCGGCGAGGAAGGCATTGATGCTCTGGCTGCCCGCTGGACCACCGCCACCCCGGAAATCACCTGGCACCCCACCCCGCTGGTGGAGGCCATCAGCGCTGCCGAGGCTGCCGAGTGGCAGGAAAACTGCCGCCAGGCCGAAGCCGCCGTGGCTCCCGAGGCTGACACAAATGCTGACGCAGAAGCCGCCCCCGAGTTCCACCATGTGACGGTGCTGCGGGAAGAAGCCGTGGCAGCACTGCAGCCGGCCGAGGGTCGTGTGCTGGTGGACGCTACGCTGGGTGGCGGAGGCCACACCGAGCTGATGCTGCAGGGCGGAGCCACCGTGTGGGGCATCGACCAGGACCCCGCAGCCCGCCAGGCTGCCCGCAAGCGACTGGCTGCCTATGCTGACCGCCTGCACATCGTGGCCGGCAATTTCCGCAACGCCGCCGAGCTGCTGAAGGCCCAGGGCGTGCAGCAGGTGGATGGTCTGCTGGCCGATATCGGCATCTCTTCCCCGCAGGTCGACCAGGCCGAGCGCGGCTTCTCCTTCCTGGCTGAAGGCCCGCTGGATATGCGCATGAACCCCGCCGCCCCCCGCAGCGCCGCAGACATCGTGAACACCGCTGCCGAGAGCGAGCTGGCCGATATCCTGTGGCAGTACGGCGAGGAACGCGCCAGCCGCACCATAGCCCGCCGCATCGTGCAGGAACGTGCCAAAGCCCCTATCACCACCACCACTCAGCTGGCTTCCATCATCGCCTCCGTACTGCCCCGCAAGGGCAAGCAGCACCCCGCCACCCGCTCATTCCAGGCGCTCCGCATCGCGGTGAACGATGAGCTCGGCGCACTGGATGCCCTGCTGGAAAGCGGCCTTGGTCTGCTCAAGAGCGGCGGTCGCTTCGCCATCATCACCTTCCACAGTCTGGAGGACCGCGCAGTCAAACGCTTCTTTGACCGCGTGACCCGTCTGGAAATCGACCGCCCGGAGTGGCCGGCCCCGCGCCCCAACCCGGAATATGCCGCCCGTCTGGTGACCCGCAAGCCCATCGTGGCGAGCGATGCCGAGCTGGCGGCCAATCCCCGCGCCCGCAGCGCCAAACTCCGCGTCATCGAAAAGCTGTAACCTTTCATCACCTCCTCTCACCTGAAAAAAAATCACCTCTCGCTGTATCACCTCTCCACATGCCACCTTCAACCCATAGCTCCCGCTTCGCAGACCAGGTAAGCTTCGGCTTCCTGCTGTGGATGGTATTGTTTGCCATCCTGGTCTCGACCGGGGGTATCACCTACGCCTTGCTCAAGAACAGCCAGGTGGCGGTGCGCACGGAAATCAACAATCTCCACCGCGAGATTGCCGTGAGCAACCTCAACACCAACCAGCACCGCGCCAAGACCAATGCGCTGACCAACCGCTGGGCCATGCGCGACCGTCTGAGCCAGGATCGCTCCCAGCTGCGTGATATCGACCGCAGCCAGATTGAAATCGCACGCCGTCTGCAGAACAGCGGCTTCGCTGTCATCACCCGCTAATCGTCTCTATTATCCACCCCGCGCCACGTGAAAACCAAGATTCCATTTGCCGGCCGCACCCTGTTCCTCGCCTGTGTGGTGGTGGGCATTTCGTGCGTTGTGGCGGCGCGCCTGGTGGACTTGCAGATTGTGGATGCCGGCAACCACAGCAGCATTGCTGCCGATGAGCTTATCGACAAGGAGCGCATCCCCGCCCAGCGCGGTATCATCATGGACCGCAACGAGGAGCTGCTCACCAATAATATCCAGAGCACCGAGCTGGTGGCCGACCGCTACCACCTGCGCGAAATCACCGCCGTGGTCGAAGGTCTGGCCTACAACCAGGCCGTGCACGACCCCCGCTGGGAAACACTGACCGACGAGAAGGACCGCCGCAAATTACTTTATAACTACCGCGCCAAGCTGCTGAACAACGCCAAGGCCGAAATGACTCCTGAGGAAAAGGCTGAGCGCCTCGCCCGCATCAATCCCCGCGATGCACGTGCCAACCGCCTCATGGAGTATGACGAGAAGCAGATGGAATATTACTGCCAGCTGCACGACAAGCTGGTGGCCGAAGTGCTCTACCCCTTCCTCTCCCACCAGGAGATTGTGGAAGAGGTGAATGGCCGCACCATCAAGCGCTACATGACCCGCGAGGATATCGTGGAGCGCATCGCCCAGACCGCCACCCAGAAATATAACGAGGAGGCCAAGGCCAAGGGGCTGCCCACCAAATCCATCCGCAACCAGATTGTGCTCGCCAAAGGCATGAGCTTCGACACCGGCGAAAAGATCCGCAAGGCGCTGAAGGAAGCTCACGTGCGCGGGCTCACCGTACAGTCTGACCTGCGTCGCTCTTATGTGATGCCCGAGATGCTCTGCCATGTGCTGGGCTATGTGGACCACGAAAACAAGGGTATGAGCGGTGTGGAAGCCTATTTCCAGAGCTATCTGGCCGGTGTGGACGGCATCCGCGAATACCGCCACAACGCCCGCGGCCAGGTGCTGCCCAATGAGGATGATCGCTACATGGCCCCCAAGCACGGGTTGAACCTGAAGCTCACCATCGATATGCGCCTGCAGACCATCGTAGAGCAGGAGCTCGACAAAGGCATGCGCCACTTCCGCGCCAAGCGTGGCTGCATGATTGTGGTGGATCCCAAGACGGGTGATATCCTGGCCATGGTGAGCCGCCCGGCCTTCGACCTCAACACCAAGGAACTCATCACCCACAAGGGCAAGTTCAAGCGCGGCGAGGTGAAGGATGACAATGGCAAGGCGCTCACGGGCGATTTCAACTTTGCCTGCCAGACCCGCTATGAGCCGGGTTCCACCTTCAAGGTGCTGGCCGTGACCACCGTGGTGGACAAGGGGCTCATGGGCATCCGCGGCTATGTGAACTGCGAGCCCTTCTCCGTAGGCTTCGGCAGCAAGCACATCAGCGACCGCCCGTTCAACTACCACAGCCTGCCTGTGTGGGGCGTGCTCAAGAAGTCCAGCAACCCCGGTGCCGCCCGCATCGCCATCGTGGGTAAGTGGCAGAACTTCAAAGAATATCTGGAGAAATTCGGTCTCGACAAGCCCGCCGGCATCGACCTGCCTTCCGGCGGTGCCTGCCTGCTGGCAGATGGGTCGAACATCGTGAACTACTCCCGTATCGCCTACGGCTACTCAGTAGCTGTTTCTCCGCTGCACATGGCCATGGTGTATGCGGCCATTGCCAATGATGGCGTGCGCATGAAGCCCAGGCTCATTGATAAGATTATCGCCGCCGATGGCTCGGTGTACGATGAGTGCAAGCCGCAGGAAATCTGCCGTGTCATGAAGTCCAGCACCGCACGCGACCTGCGCTTTGCGCTGGAAAGCGTGACAGAACGCGGTGGCGAATGCGGCCGCGGCACTGCCACGGCAGCCGCCATTCCGGGCTTCCGCATCGGCGGTAAGACCGGCACCGCCAAGAAGGTGAAGGCCGGCGGCGGCTACACCGAAAACCTCTATACTGTATCCTTCGCCGGGGTACTGCCCATTGATGACCCGAAACTGATTGTCATGACCGTGATTGACGAACCTCACCCCACCGATTGCAACCCCGGTGGCGGCACGGTGGCAGCCCCCATTTTCCGCGCGGCCGCAGAGCGCTTTATCAATGTGCTCAATCTCAGCCCCAGCGACCCCGAGGCATACGAAAAATATCTTGCTACTAAAGAAGAATCTGCTAATCTAAAGAAATAAGAAATACGCTGTAATTTTCCCGCCATGGACACTAAGAAAATATCCGCCATCCTGCCCGGTGCCACCATCACCGGCAACCTGCGTAAAGCACTGACCCTGCTCACCGATGACAGCCGCAAGGTTATCCCCGGCAGCTGCTATGTCGCCATCAGGGGCACTCAGTTCGATGGCCACAGCGTCATCCCCGCCGCCATCGAGGCAGGAGCAGTTGCCATCGTGGCCGAAATGCCCATCAGCCAGCAGGCTATCGAGGCCGGTGTACTCTGGGTGCAGGTAAGCGATACCCGTGAGGCCAATGGCCTGCTCATGAGCGCCTGGCATGGCAACCCCAGCGGCGAAATGGCTGTGCTCGGCGTGACCGGCACCAATGGCAAGACCACCATCAGCTACCTGGTGAACCACATCCAGCGCTCTGCCTGGCAGCGCGCGGGGCTCATCGGTACCATCATCTATGACAACGGAGAGCGCCGCGTGACCAGCTCCAACACCACCCCCGGCAGTGCCCTGCTCCAGAGCATGCTGACCGACATGGTGAAGAACGGCTGCCGCGCCGTCTCCATGGAGGTTTCCTCCCACGCCCTCACCCAGCACCGCACCACCGGTACTGACTTCCGCGTAGGTATCTTCACGAACCTCACCCAGGACCACCTGGACTACCACGGCACCATGGAGGAATACTACCAGGCCAAGAAGCTGCTCTTCACCCGCATGGCTGCCTCCAGCCGCAAGAATGTGGCCGTCATCAATCTGGACGACGCCTACGGCCGCCGCCTGGCCGATGAGCTGGCTCCCATCATGAAGGTCCGCACCTTCGGTGAGAACGAGAAGGCCGATTTCCGCGCTGTACCCAAGCTGGTTTCGCTGAAGGGCAGCCAGTACGAGCTGATTTACCAGGGCCGCAGCTATCTGGTGCGCACCCCGCTTATCGGCGAGTTCAACCTTTCCAACAGCCTGGCCGCTCTGGCCGGCGCCGTTTGCTGCGGTATCAACATCAACGAGGCCATCAACGCCCTGGCCCAGAGCCCGCAGGTTCCCGGCCGCATCGAGCTGGTGAGCAGCGTGAACAACGTGCAGTGCTTTGTGGACTACGCCCACACCCCCGATGCCGTGGAGAATGTCTGCAAGACCATGAAGGCACTCTGCCGCAATGGCCGCCTCATCACCATCTTCGGCTGCGGCGGCGACCGCGACCGCACCAAGCGCCCGCTCATGGGCGAGGCTGCAGCCCGTTACAGCGACCTCTGCATCGTGACCAGCGATAACCCCCGCAGCGAAGACCCCGAGCAGATTATCGATGAAATCATGCCCGGTATCCCCACCGCCAAGCAGCACCGCATCACCGACCGCGAGGAGGCCATCCGCGCTGCGCTCGAGCAGGCCCGCCCCGGCGACGCCGTGCTCATCGCCGGCAAGGGACACGAAAATTACCAGATTTTCGCCAACGAAACAATCGATTTCTCCGATTCCGCCGTGGTTCGTAAGTTCTACGCCGAGAAGAACCCGGAGGGCATCTCCGTGCCCTCCCGCAAGCCTGAAGGACGCCGCAACCGCTGATTTTTCAATACTATGACCCACCTCAGCACCACAGAACTCATTACCGCCACTGCCGGACAGGCCGTGGTGCTGGGTGACCGCGCCATCACCGCCGGTCTCACCACCGACAGCCGCGCCATTGTGCCCGGCTGCGTGTTCCTGGCGCTCTGCGGCGAGCGCTTCGATGGCAACAACTTCGCCGCCGAAGCCACGCAGAAGGGTGCCGCCGCCGTGGTGGTATCGCGTCTGGTGGGTGAATACGCCCCCGGCAGCACTGTGGTGCAGGTAGCCGACACCCTGCTGGCACTGCAGAGTCTGGCCGCCTGGTGGCGCAGCCGGCTGGAGCCCCTGCATGTGGTGGGGCTTACGGGCAGCAGCGGCAAGACCAGCACCAAGGACATGTGCCTCTCGGTGCTCTCTCAGAAGTTCAACGCACTGGCCACCAAGGGCAACCTGAATAACCACATCGGTGTGCCGCTCAGCATTCTGGGCACAGAAAAGGGCACCGAGGCCGCCATCTGGGAGATGGGCATGAACCACGCAGGCGAGATTGCCCCGCTCTGTGGCATGACCCGCCCGCAGATTGGCATCATCACCACCATCGGTTCGGCTCACCTCGAGTTCATGGGCAGCCGCCAGGCCATTGCCTCCGAAAAATGCACCGTGGCCCGCTCCCTGCCCGCAGGCGGTTATATGATTTACCCCGCGCTGGATGACTTTGCGGACTACATTGCCACGCAGACCAGCGCCACCTGCATTCCCGTAGGAGGCTGCAACAGCCCCGTGCGCGCCCTCAACCCGCGCAGCACCGCCACCGGAACCACCTACACCCTGTACATTGAAGGTGAAGGCGAAGTGGAGGTCAACCTCCCCGTGCCCGGCACCCACATGGTGAGCAACAGCCTGCTGGCCGCCGCTGCCGGCTGGAAGCTCGGCTGCAGCCTCGGGCAGATTGCCGCAGGACTTTCCGCCTCTGCCCTCACGCATGGCCGCCTCGCCTGCAAGGAAGTCGAGGGCTACACCGTGGTGGATGACACCTACAACGCCAACCCTGAGAGCATGAAGGCCGCTCTCGAGACCGTAGCCGCCTTGCGCGGCCCGCAGCGCCACATTGCCGTGCTGGGCAAGATGGGCGAGCTGGGCGAGGGCGGTATCGCCGCCCATGCCGACATGGGCTGGTGCGCAGCCTCCCTGGGCTATGCCGCCGTGGTGGTGGTGGGCCCGGAGTGCCCGGAGACACTGGCGCTGTGCCAGGCTGCCTCCGAAAGTATCCCGGCCATGCTGGTGAACACACCCGCCGAGGCCGCCGCCGCCCTGCGTGCGCTCATGCAGCCGGGCGATGCCCTGCTCTTCAAAGGCTCCCGCTCCGCCGGTATGGAGCGCTGCATCTACGAACTCTTTCCCTCCCTTAACCCCAAAGCATAAGCCATGATTAATTTTATCTGTGAAATCCCTGTCGGCCTGCAGCTTCTGCTGGCTCTGCTGGTGCCGTTTGTCGGATCCTTGCTCATCGGCCCGCGCCTCATCGCCATTCTGCGCGCCATGAAGGCTGGCCAGCCTATCCGCCAGGCCTGTGGCGGCACTCTGGCTCCTGAGCACCAGGCCAAGGTGGGCACCCCCACCATGGGCGGCATCATGATTATCGGCCTCATCCTGCTCACCAGCATCCTCTTCCTGGACATGGCCGACCCCAAGCTCCAGTGCTGCGTGCTGGTCATGGGTGTCACTGCCCTCCTCGGCTTCATGGATGACTGGGCAAAGATTACCAAGAAGAGCACCGACGGCGTGAGCGGCTGGTTCAAGATTGCCCTGCAGGCGGTGGCTTCCCTGGGCTGCGCCGGCTACCTGTACTACCTCGACCCCACCATCGCCCGCGTGCTTATCCCCTTCTACGGTGTGGTGGATATGGGCATGATTTTCATTCCCTTCGCCATGCTGGTCATCATCGGCTCCTCCAATGCCGTGAACCTGACCGATGGCCTCGATGGTCTGGCCAGCGGCTGCATGGTCATTGCCTCGCTTGCTTACATCACCCTCTGCCTTGCATTCAAGGAAGTTGCGCTGGCTAACTACCTGCTCTGCATCGTCGCTGCCTGCCTCGGTTTCCTGTGGTTCAACGCCCACCCCGCCAAGGTATTCATGGGCGACACCGGCTCCCTTTCCCTGGGTGGTGCCCTAGGCACTGTGGCTGTGTGCACGCACACCGAGCTGCTGCTCGTCATCATCGGTGGCGTGTTTGTGGCTGAGGCCTGCTCTGTGATGATTCAGGTGGGCTGGTTCAAGGTGAGCCGCAAGCTGTACGGCGAGCCCCGCCGCTTCTTCCGCATGGCTCCCATCCACCACCACTTCGAGAAGTGCGGCTGGAGCGAGACTCAGGTCTGCGTCCGTTTCTGGGTTATCTCCTTCTTCCTGGCAGTGTTCGGCCTCATCCTGGGCGTCTGCTGCTTCGTCTGATTCATTTAAACTTTTCCCTGCATCATGGAACTTACCGGTAAAAAGTTAGCAGTGCTCGGTTGCGGCCGCAGCGGCGTGGCTGCTGCCCGTCTGGCCCTGGCCAAGGGTGCCGCAGAGGTGTGCATTTTCGATGCCAACCCCGCTGCCACCTGCAGCGAACCCGGCGTGGGCTTCACCCCCGGCGCCACGGAGGAACATGCCCGCGCCTACGCGGCAGACCTCGTCATCCTTTCCCCCGGTATCGAGGGCGACATCCCCTGGACCCTCGCCTTCACTGCCCATGGTGCCCCGCTCATCGGCGAGACAGAACTTGCCTGGCACTACTACAACGGCCGTATCATCGCCATTACCGGCACCAACGGTAAGACAACAACCACAGCCCTGCTCGAGCATGTGCTACTGGCTGCCGGCAAGACCGCCAAAGCCTGCGGCAACTATGGATACCCCCTCAGCGAAGTAGTGCTCATGGAACCCCAGCCTGAGTTTGCCGTGCTGGAGGTTTCGTCGTTCCAGATGGAAACCATCGTTGATTTCCGCCCCGAGGTGGCGATCTGGCTGAACTTTGCGCCCGACCACATGGACCGCTACACCAAGGTGGAGGACTATTACAACGCCAAGCTGCGCATCTTCGAAAACATGAGCGCCGACCAGCTCGCCATCGTGCGTGAAGGCGAGAACCTGCCGGCACTGGCTCCCCGCTGCGTGGGCTTCTCCTCCGTGGTGAACACAGGGCAGCTCTATTTCGAGAACGGCGCTATCTGCGAGGCCGGCCAGGTACTCACCCCGCTCCGCGGAACAGCCCTGGAGCAGGCTCACAACGCCGAGAACGCCATGGCCACCACCCTGGCCTGCCGCGCCGTGGGGCTGGATGATGCCACCATCTCCGCCGCCATCCGCTCGTTCTGCCCTCCCGGCCACCGCTGCGAAACAGTGGCTGAGATGGACGGCGTGCTGTGGCTGAATGACTCCAAGAGCACCAACCTGCACTCCACCGAGGCAGCCGTGCGCTCCCAGACCCGCCCCATCATCCTGCTGGCCGGCGGCAAGGACAAGGGGCTGGACTACACCGCCATCAACCCCATGCTTCAGCAGAAAGCCCGTGCCTGCGTGGTGTTCGGGCAGATTGCCGACCAGCTGGAGCAGACTTTCACCCCCGTATGCCAGGTGGTGAAGGTGGAAACCGTGCAGGAGGCCGTGGCCGCTGCCCACAAGCTCGCCCAGCGTGGCGATGTGGTGCTGTTCTCCCCCGGAACCTCCTCTTTCGACCAGTTTACCGGCTATGTGCAGCGCGGCCAGTGCTTCCGCGATGCCGTGCACAAGACCCTGAACCTGTAATTCCCACATCACGATAATTTTATGAGAAAAGACACATTCCGCAATTCTGACCTCGGACGCGCCAAGCCTAAACGCCATTTCCTCAAGACCATCGTCAACGAACACCTCAAGCAGCAGAAGCGCCACCACTCCGATACCGGCATGGTGGTGGACCGCACCAGCCCCGCCACGGTACTGCGCGTGATTCTCGGCCTTATCGTGGTACATTTCCTCGTTATCGGCGGCGTGATGATGCGCGGCAGCATTGCCAAGAGCACCAGCGGTGTGGTGGCACCCACCATCACCCCTCCCCCTGTAG
>JAZRHL010000055.1:0-3396 GCA_045644745.1 Akkermansia sp. | reverse complement strand
CTCCTGCCACACCCGGCACTGAGGTGCACATAACCCAGGCTCCCGTGGATCCGACCATCGTAGCCCCCGTTGAAGCCACGCCTGCCCCCGTGCAGGAGCCCGTGGCTGTGCAGCCCACACCCGCCCCCGCTGCTCCCGCTGTTCCCACGGTGACGGTGAAGCACCTGGTGCAGTCCGGCGATACCTGGGGACGCATCGCTGCCCAGTACTCCATCACCGAGGACGTGCTCAAGGGCGCCAATGGTACCCTGGCCAGCCGCACCAACCTGCCCACCGGCACCTACCTGAACGTGCCTGTGGCTCAGAACTCTGCCGCTGCACAGGCCGCTCAGGCTGCCCAGCCCGTTACCCCGGACACCGCCAAGTACCACGTGGTGAAGCGCGGTGAAAACCTGGGCCGCATTGCCCGCAAGTACAAGATTTCCCTTGCCAAGCTTCTCAAGATGAACAACATGACCGAAGCCGACGCCCGCCGCCTGAAGGTTGGCCACAAGCTCAAGGTCAGCGAATAAACTCATCTCCGTCGCCGCCCCGCCATGACCAGCCGCGTCAGCATCATCTGCATCTGGGTATGCTTCATCCTCCTGCTTGTGCTGGGGGTGGTGATGGTGGCCAGTACGGGTTCCTGCGTGCCCGGGCAGGAAAATCTGCCGTGGTATGATTCCTTCCTGGGCAAGCAGTGCATGTTTGCTCTGCTCGGGCTCGCAGGTGCACTGGGGCTCAGCCTGGTGGATTACCACGTCTGGCGCAAGCTGGTGTTCATCATCTGGGTGGTCTGCGTGATTCTGCTGGTGTGCTGTTTCCTGCCCGGTATCGGCAAGACGATTAACGGCGAATCGCGCTGGATTAACCTGGGGCTCACCTTCCAGCCCAGTGAGCTGGCCAAGATTGCGCTCATGCTCACCCTGGCCAACTGGTACACCACCTACCGCGAAATGGCCGGCACCTTCTGGAAGGGCTTTGTGATTCCCGGTGCCTTCCTCTTCGGTCTCCCGCTCATGCTCATCCTGGTGGAAAAGGACATGGGCACCGCTGCAGCTCTGGCCATGTCGGGCTTCTGCGTGATGTTTGTTTCCGGCACGCGCTGGTGGCTGCTCCTGCTGGCCATTCTGCTGGCCTCCCTGGTGCTCTACCTCATGATGACCGGCAGCGCCAACCGTATGCAGCGTATCGAGGCCTGGCGCGACCCGCAGGCATTCAGCCAGGGCGCAGGCCGCCAGCAGTGGATTGCCATTCTTGCCTTTGCCCGCGGCGGTCTTGCCGGCGTAGGGCTGGGCGACGGCATTGAGAAATACGGCAACCTGCCATACGCACACACCGACTTCATCTACGCTGAAATCGGCGAGGAATGGGGCTTCTTCGGCGCAGCCGGCGTCGTGGTGCTCTTCACCCTGCTCACTATCTCAGGCTTTGCACTGGCCGTGCAGACCCACGATACCTTTGGCCGCATTCTGGTGCTGGGCCTCACCTGCACTATCTTCTGGCCCGCCATGCTCAACATGATGGTGGTCACCGCAGTGCTTCCGAACACGGGTCTTCCCCTTCCCTTCATCAGCAGCGGCGGCACGAACCTCGTGTTCACCATTGCCTCCATCGGTTTAATCACTAGTGTGCAGCGTCACACACCCACCATTCAGCAGAACTACTGGCCCATACGCCGTCTCAAGGAAATCCAGGATTCATGAACAAGAAGTCTCTCAACGTCATCATCGCCTGTGGTGGCACAGGTGGTCACCTTTTCCCCGGCATCGCCGTAGCCCAGCAGCTCCGCAAGATGGGCCACCGCCCGGTGCTCCTCATCTCCCGCAAGGAGGTGGATGCCGAAGCCTCCAGCAAATACGGCGACCTGGAGTTCCACTCCATCCCCGCCATTGCCAAGCCCCCCACCCTCTCGTTCCGCATGCCGGCCTTCCTCTGGAAGCTGGCTGCCACCTATTTCAGCTGCAAGAAGCTGCTGCGCCGCGAAAAGGCCGATGTAGTGCTGGGCATGGGTGGTTTCACCAGCCTGCCCCCCTGCAAGGCAGCCCGCGCACTGGGTCTGCGCTCCTATGTGCATGATTCTAATGCCATGCCCGGCAAGTCAAACCGCCTCACCGCCCGCTGGTGCACCGGCGTGCTCGTCGGCATGCCCGAGGCTGTGCCCCATTTCCCCGGCAGCCACTGCGCCGTAGTCGGCACCCCCGTGCGCGACGAAATCCGCAACCTGCCCACCCAGGCCGAAGCCCGCGAGCGTCTCGGTCTCCCGCAGGATAAGCCCGTGGTGCTGGTCACCGGCGGTTCCCAGGGTGCCAGGAATCTCAATTCCCTGCTCATTGAATCCGCTAAGGCCGACCCCGGGGTACACTACCTCGTCATTGCCGGCCGCATCGACTACGAGCGCGTCAACGGCCTCGCCGGCGGCGCTCCTAATATCACCGTGCTTGGCTTCTGCGCCGATATGCCCGCCGCCTACGCCGCGGCAGATGGCGTCATTGCCCGCAGCGGTGCCAGCACCCTCACCGAGCTCTCCATCATCGGCAAGGCCTGCCTCCTCGTCCCCTATCCCTTTGCAGCAGACGATCACCAGACGCACAATGCCCGCGCCTTCTCCGACCACGGCGCTGCCGTGCTCATCCAGCAGGCCGAACTCACCGTGCAGAAGGTGCATGACTTTGTGCACGGCACCGTCATGAACACTGAGGCCCGCACCGCCATGGAAACCGCCATGCGTGGTCTCTCCCGCCCCAATGCCGCGGCCGATATCGCCAGAACCATCCTCGGCGAATAAGTCCAGCTCAACCACCCGTGGACACCATCCACATCACCATCTCCACCCAGCGGCTTGAGCTCCGCTCCGCCGCGGGTGAAGTGCGCTTCTCCGCCACCTGCAGCACCGGAGCCGCAGGTACCGGCAGCGAGCCCGGAAGCGGGCGCACCCCCCTCGGAAAATTCTCCATCTACAGCAAACATGGAGAGAACGCTCCGCAATCTACCGTATTTCGCGCCAGAACGCCCGTAGGACTGCATCCCGCCGCCTCGCAGGGGGAAGATGCCAT
Source organism: Akkermansia sp. (assembly GCA_045644745.1). GTDB lineage: Bacteria > Verrucomicrobiota > Verrucomicrobiia > Verrucomicrobiales > Akkermansiaceae > Akkermansia. The sequence continues at coordinate 361 of JAZRHL010000055.1, read as the reverse complement.
TCTCTCCCGAATCCTCGTTCTGGAGGGTCTTGAGCCTCACAACGCCAACACCCGTTCCCGCTACATCTATATCCACGGCACCGCCGACACCGCCCGCCTCGGCACTCCCGTCTCCCACGGCTGCATCCGCCTCTCCCCCGCCGATGTAGCAAAGCTCTTTGATTTAGTGCCCCTGGGTACTCCCGTAAGCATTGTTCCCTGAGCTCCCCCAGTCCGCTCAGCACGAGCGGATATCGCTTGCCAAGCCATAGCAGTCACAAGACTGCGACGGCTGGTCGCTAGCGATATCGTCCAGAGCCGAAGGCTCTGGATTTCGTCCTGTCCGCACGGGCAGGATTTCGTTTTTCCCTTCTCACACGCC
>JAZRHL010000054.1:0-11731 GCA_045644745.1 Akkermansia sp. | reverse complement strand
CGATGAACCTCCCGCCATTTCCTCCGCCTCCCTGTGCCCCTTGCACCCTGGATGACTTTACCGCCTGGGCGACCCGCTGCATCGAAATCCTGCAGCCGCACAGCCTGAACCCGAACATATCCGCCAAGGATGCCCCTCGCTGCCGCTTCGCCATCCGCCCGCTGGATCGGAGAACGCTCGGGCGTTTCTGCTACTCCCATTGGGACGGCTCAAAAATCGAGGTAGACGAACACCACGCCACCCGCGGGTGTCAGCAAGGCACATAGGGAGCCGCCAACACCGTGCTGCATGAGATTGCCCACATGCTGGCACCGGCAAGAGAAAATCACGGCTCCACCTGGCGCCGCATTGCCGAATCCCTGAGAGCCATCCCCAGAGCGAAAAACGACCCCGAAAAACTTCTGAAAAACCCTCCGCCCCATATGCTCACCCCTGCACAAATCACCGGCGCCGAGCCCATGCCCGGCACGCCGGACACCGCACCCGATACCTCCACCCACGTTCCCAGCTTCGATGCGCGCGCCCCCTACCACCAACTCGCCGGCTGCGTGGCCGCCGCCATTCCCTACGGCGCCCTCTACCGCATGGACGACAAATTCGTGACCATCACCGTAGACGCAAACGGCATGGTGCACACCGTGCCCATGACCAAGCTGCGCCTGCCCACCTGGCTGCCCGAGCAGAAATTCTGTACCTTCCACGGCGGCCGCCGCAAGGACGCCGACCCCGATGACCCGCCACCCGTCACCAGCATCTCGCCCGCGCAGGCGGAGCTCATCATGGCCAGCGACGTCTTCCGCGAGCGCATGCCCGAGCTGGTGGGCGTCTCAAACGTGCGCCTGCCCGTCATCACCGCCCAGCCCAAGGGCACCGTCACCGTCCACAAGGAAAACGGCGAAACCGCCGCGCGCCACCTCCCCATCTACCAATTCGAGCCCACGGCCGAGGGCTACGACCCACGCAGCAAAATCTACACCCACAGCACCGTGCGGCAGAACTTCGAAAAGGTGCTCGACCTCGAAAAAGCCCGGCGTTTCCTGGTGAAGGCCTACAGCGAGGCCGCGCTGGATGGCGGATTCGATGGCGAAAACGCCATCCACCCGCTGCAGAGCCGCAGCCTCGGCGCTGTGATCACCGCCATGCTGGGGCAATTCCTGCACCATTGCATCGACAGCTTCCCCCTCATCCTGGTGGTGGCGAACCAGGCAGGCACGGGCAAATCCTTCCTCGTGCGCAGCATCCTCACCCCCATCCACGGCGAGGTAGATGCCGCCAACTACCTGGAAGATGATAAAGAATTCCGACAAACCCTCAACGCCATGTTGTTCGACGGAGCCCGCTTCTGCTGGCTCGATGACGTGAAGCACCTCAAATCCCAGGCCCTGAACCGCTTCATCACCAGCAGCCGCATCCGCGACCGCATCCTCCACACACAGATCACATTCTCCAAGGAGATGCGCATGCAATTCTTTGCCACCGGCAACAGCCTAAAGGTCACCCCCGACATCGCACGCCGCTCCCTGCCCGTGGACCTGTTTTTCGCGCAGGATGCCACACAGCGCATCTTCCAGGGCGTGCTCACCGAGGAAATCATCACCCAGCCCGACATCCGCGCCAACTTCCTCTCCTGCCTCTGGAGCCTGGTCAAGCACTGGCAGGACGCCGGCTGCCCGCGCTACATCGAAAAAGCCCCCGGCGGCTCATTCGCCAAATTTGTCGACCTCGCGGCAAATATCACCATCCACGCCGGCTTCGCCAACCCCTACGGCCCGCGCATGGTCGACCTCGACTCCGGCGACGCCGCCGGCAAGGCCCTGCAGGAGGTGCTCATCACCATGGCCGATTCCATCGCCCCGCCCATCGGCCAGCCCCACCGCGGCCGCTGGCAGAAATTCCGCGTGGCAGACCTGGAAGACTTCGCCACCAAGATGCACAAGATTGACATCATTGTGCCCTATGGCAACAACAAGCGCGACAACCTCGGCCAGGCAATGCGCGGCATGAAGGGGCGCGAGCTCACCGACAACCGCGGCCGACGCTTCAGCATTGGCAGCAGCCGAGACTCCGCCTCCTCCCTCTATCAATTCACCATCCTCAGTGAACCTACCCGCGAACTCAGCGACACCGCCGCCACCACCCTAGCCGAAGCCCTCGGCCAAGACCCCGACCCCGAATTCTGACCCACCCAACAGCCCCACAGCCCCCAGACCACCACAAAAGCCCGACCGCCCCCGGGCCTAATCGGGAGCGGTCGCAATTTATTATTCGAAGAATGAAATAACGCCATCATTATAAACAAACCCCGCAGAGAGTCAACACTTATTTTTCCTCTCCCCCGCTTTCCCTGCCCCGGTTTCCCGGGGCAGGTGGTAGTTTCATCATTCGAGCTTCAGCATCACATCCAGCAGGAGAACCATCAGCTCCATCACCCAGGGGTGAACTACCATTATTTTCATTATTTCATTCTTCATGTTTTTTTCGCCGTCTGTTAGGCCTTGACGGCAAGGCGATTATACACAATCTAGCCATAAAAGTCAAGAACTTTCGTATATTTTTTATACTTTTTTCTTGCAAAACGGGAGCGATGCGCTAAAATACCCACATGAGCACCCCACGCCGCGCCAACATCACCAAAAACAGCGACCACCCCATCGCCGCCCTGCGTATCACCCTTGGCATGACCCAGCCGGCATTTGCTGCCGCCCTTGGCGTCTCCCGCATCGCCGTCTGCAAGTGGGAGGGCGGCGAACAGACACCGCCGCCGGCCATGCGTCTCCTCCTCGGCATCCTCCGCGACCACCCCGAACTCCTCACCACCGCCCCCCTCGAAGTGCCCGAAAAAGCGAAATAAATACAGTGTACACTTATAGTGTACAAAAAGAACGTAAATATTGATTATCAAGGGCGTATAATCCCACCCCATCCGTTTCTAATCCTCGCAAAATAAACATTTTGCGAGGATTTTCTTATAATACACGCCCGGCATTACGGGATAATGCCAGCAGCCAGTCGCTCTGCGGTAAGCAGGCAGCTTCGGCGGCGGTAAAAGGCATACGGGGGCGCCAGTTGGTGCCGCCTTCGGTGCCGGGGGTATTCAGGCGCACAGGGATATCGAACAACTCCGTCCACATAAGCGCAGCGTAGGCAGAATTGCTCTGCAGCAGGGCTCGGATGAGGGCTGTCTTGATATCATCGTTCCACGGCACCATGCACTGGCGGTGATTCATGCCGGCAAAATCTGCCAGCCAGCAGAGCACGCGCGCACAATCCTGACCCCGCTTCCGGGCTGCAAGGCGCAGCTCAGGCGGCATGGAGGGGTCCAGATGCGCAGCGTAGGCATCCTGCACAGCTTCGTTCCAGTCGTCCCAATCATTGCAGAGGGGCGGAAAATCGTGCGTGGCATAGGTGGCAAAGGAACACGGATTATAGGTATGCCCCCGCACAATCTGCTGGTGTTCGTCTATCTCCCAATGCGGAATCTTGAACCCGGCTATGCGGAGGTATGATAAATCCGGGCGCACATAATCAGGCACGCAGCCCAGGTCCTCACCCACCACACGCACACCCGGTGCAGCCTTCAGCAGCTGGCGCAGCAGGAAATCACCCTGTGCCAGGTTGGCACGGCGGTCGTTCTCGTTCCAATCTCCGCGCGGACGGAATCCCGGTCGGCGCCCACCACAGCGCGCCGCCGCTTCATCCTCGCTGAGCGGCAGGAACTCGGGGTTGCGGTCAGGCATCCACGGAAAGGCATAAATGCGGTAGAAGCCCAGCACATGGTCAATGCGGTACATGGAGAACACCTCGGTGAGCTTGCGGATGCGGCGGTGCCACCAGGCAAAGCCATCGCGCTCCATCACATCCCAGCGGTACAGCGGTATCCCCCAGTTCTGCCCCCACTTGGCTGTGAACGGATCCTCGGCAAAATTACCCTCGGCAGGCGCGCCGCCGCTCCAGTCCATATCAAAGAGATAGCGTTCAAAAAACACATCGGCACTGGCAACGGAAACGCCGATGGGAACATCGCCCATGAGCAGCACCCCCTTGGCATCGGCATGAGCCCGCACCCCTGCCCACTCCCTCGCGCAGAGCCACTGCAGCCACTGCTGGTGGCGTTTCTGTTCGCGGGATTCCGGGCAATCATTCACAATGCGGCGCACCACATCGGTGTTCTGCTCCGGCCAGAGCCACCACGCAATGGTACCGAAACCATAACTGGCCACAAGGAAGGTGGTGAAATCCTCCAGCCATACCCCCTGCCCCTGCACCCAGATGCGGAACTCGTCTCGCAGAGGGGCAAACTCCTCTTCCTGCTCAAACCGCTTCCAGGCCTCGCGAAACCAGTATCGCTTATACGTGCGCACGCGTGCGTAGTCAACAAGGTCACGCCCGCCCGGCAACTGCAGTGGGGGCAGGTCTTCCTGGTATGCCGGAATATTCTCCGGCATGCCGGGTATACGCTCCAAGGTGAGATAAAGCGGCTCCAGCGCCACGGAGCTGATACAGGAATAAGGCGACGGCGCAGCATCCTCACCCAGGGCATTCACGGGAAGCAGCTGCAAGAAACCCACACCGTGCGCGGCAGCCCAATCCACCCATTCCTCCAGCGCCGCCAGGTCACCAATACCGGCATCGCCCACGCGCCGCATGGAAAAAAGCGGCATCAACACCCCCGTTTTGCGTTCCATCGCCATATCGTCAAATCTTAGCACTCCCCCAGCCCGCCTGCAATAAGAAAGAACAGCACTACATCTAATTTTCAACAAGATGCCGGAAACAGGCGAAATAATGCTACCATATAGCAGATTTTGCTTGAATTTTTCTTTCATTTGTGGTAGTAGCAGACAAATCATATACACGCTGCGCATTGCAGCCGGAAGATTCTCACTACTTACTGTTACGAACCAATATGGCCACACCTAAGAAAACCAAGACAACAACGCCGAAAGAAACCAAGCCGGCCAAGGAGAAAAAGCCCAGCGCAAGCAAGGAGGCAGCCGCCAAGAAGGCTCCTGTGCGTGAAACCCTCACGGCCGAGGAAAAGGCCCGCGTCAAGAAGCTCAAGGAGACTCTCGCCCTGCTGAAGGCTGACCCCGAGTGGCCTAAGTTCCTGCAGGAGCAGAAGGAAGCCCTGCAGAACCTGCGCGATGAAATGCTGCCCAACATGCAGAATGTGACCCGCGCCCACCTGCGTAGCGGCGCCTACAATGTATCCTCCTCCTCCGGCCAGCACATCGGCGACGCCGGCAGCGAGGCCGAAGTACGCGACCTCACCATCCGCCTGCTGGACAAGGACCGCGAACAGCTCTTCGAAATCGATGCCGCCCTGGAACGCATCCGTCGCGGCACCTACGGCATCTGCGAAATTTCTCTCGATCCTATTCCCAAGAAGCGCCTTCAGGTGCGTCCGTTCTGCCGACTCACCGTGAAATGCCAGGAGGAATACGAGAAAAAATATGGCTCTTATGCCAACTACAGAGCCAAAAAACAAGACCATGTCGGGTACGCTGACCTACAAAATGACATGGAAAATGCGATTTCTCTTGACGATAGCGAAGAATAGTGTACAATGTGCGCCCGCAAGTCAACAATTCGCAATTATGCCTAGAGATATTATCATCCTGGAATGCACGGAGGCCAAGGCCGAGGGTAAGACCCCTTCCCGTTACGTGACCACCCGCAACAAGAAGAGCCAGCGTACGCCCGGCCGTCTGGAGAAGGTTAAGTTCAACCCCTACCTGAAGCGTCGCACTCTTCACCGCGAGATGCGCTAAACCTCCTAAGCACTTCTATACGATTATGATGACCGAATTCAAGAGCGTCGAACGCCGTATCCGTTTCCGCACCTGCAACAAGACCATGCCCCGCCGCCGCATCGACATCCCCGCCGGCGCCGTGGATATGTGCAACCCGGAATTCCTTTCCAAGTTCACGTCTGAGACCGGCAAGATCCTGCCCCGTCGCGTTACTGGCGTTTCCGCCAAGATGCACCGCAAGATCACGCGCGAAATCCGCCGCGCTCGTGCCGTGAACCTGCTCCCCTGATCCCTGTGATTGAGGAGTTCTCGACGGCAGGTTGTCGTTGATTACAAGGAGGCTTGTACGCTTCGGCCTGCAAGCCTCCTCGGTCTTTTCTATCACTCCCACACATCGTCCACCATACCCATGCAGGACCTCAAAGACACTCAGAACGAACTTGATACACGCCAGATTTCCATCGACCGCGTGGGAGTTCGTGGTGTCCGTTTCCCCATCGTGGTGAGCGATAAGGAGCAGCGCACGCAGTCCACCGTAGCTACTGTGGCGCTCATGGTTGACCTGCCCGAGAAATACAAGGGCACGCACATGAGCCGCTTTGTAGAGGCTCTGCACGAGCACAAGCGCTATCTGGATGTACGCACCGCCGTGCGCCTGCCCGACCGTCTGCTCACCAAGCTGCACGCGCAGCGCGCCCACGTGGAGGTGGAGTTCCCCTTCTTCCGGCTCAAGAAAGCCCCTGTGAGCGGCATGGAAGGCATGATGGATTACGAGGTCCGCTTTGAAATTGATGCCGAAGTCGGCAAACCGGGGCAGTTCACCCTCACCATCAAGGTTCCTGTCACCACGCTGTGCCCCTGCTCCAAGGCCATGAGCAGCCACGGGGCTCACAACCAGCGCGGCATTGTCACCTACTCGGTGCGTTTCTCCGGCCGCGCCGTGTGGATTGAGGACCTTATTGACCTGATTGAGGGCTGCGCCAGCTGCCAGCTCTACAGCATCCTCAAGCGCCCAGACGAGAAATACGTGACTGACAAGGCATACGAGAACCCGGTCTTTGTGGAAGACCTGGTGCGCAACGTAGCTGTGGCCACTGAGCACTACAATGCCTTCAGCTGGTACAAGGTCGAGGCGGAGAACTTCGAATCCATCCACAACCACAGCGCCTACGCCATGGTAGAACGCACCCTTGGCTGAAACCAGCCGGGATTCCACCTGTTTTCACACCCCTGCACTACCTCATGAAGAAGGTACTGACTTTTGCACTCGCGATGCTGCTGGCCGGCTGCCAGCAGGTAGCCTATACAGGTAACCCGGAATACCGGAAATACGCCATGAGCGATCTGGCCCTGCTGCAGATGAGCACCAAACGCGCCACCGCCGCAGAAGTCTGCAGCCGCATCGCGCTACCCCAGCCGGGCGAAGAGAAGGTCAAGCACTACCCGCTGAGCGCAGAGGAGCTGCAGGTGCTCAAGGATTGCCTGAGCAAGGCCATCCCCGCCCCCAACTCCACCCCCGAGGCGCTGAACCGCCGCTGGAAGTCTGAAGGCATCGAAATCCGCCTGCTCGGCTTCGATGGGCATACCCTCTGCTCTATCAGCCAGAACTCCATCTGCAGCTATTCCGATTCCGAACGCTACGGCAAGACCCTGCTCTGCCTGCCCGACATTGAAATGAGCGTACTGAGGGCGCTTCCCCAGATAAAGGCCGCTAAGGAATACAGGGATACGGAAGAGCGATACGCCTACCACTGCCGCCACCGTGCAAAAGCCGCGGAGGAAATCCGCCAGAAGGCGGTAAAGGCATGCTCCGCCCGTGTGGAGCTGGAAACAACGGACGACAAGGAATACATTGAGCTGGAGGAAGAGGAGTTCCAGCAGCTGAAAAGCATCCTTGCCACAACGGAGCCCCTGCCGGCCATGACCCGCGAGGCCTGGGACACCCCGGAAAACCACTGCATGCCCCTGCCCCCGATGCTTGTGAGCACCTCGCTGCAACTGCTTGACGACGACGAGGAACTCATCGATTCCATTCCTCTGGATTATTCCTATTTTGCAGCCAGCTCCAATGCTGCCATTTTTACACAGCGCGAAAATCAGGGCGAAGCAGCAGCTCTGCCCGATGAGCAGCTGAAGGCTTTCAATGAACTTCCCTTCCACGCAAGAACACAGGAAGAGAAAGCGGAAATGACCGAAGATCAGTTACGGGACTGACAGTGAGGGCAGATACCCTCGGCATCGCGCCGCAGGAAACGGAAGCCGCAGATGCGGCAGGTGAGGTGCGTGCGCGCATGCTGCAGGCGGCGCCACTTGGCCACCAGCTTCACGGGCACAAAGATACAGATGACGAGCAGGACGCCCAGCATCACCACCAGCGCCAGGAAATCAGAAGGCAGCATAGGCTGAATACTCACGGCTGCACCTCCTCTCCATCCATCTCATTTTCCACGCCGGGATGAAACACCGGCTGCTGCTGGTCGGCAGCAGGAACGTCCGCAGGGGCAGGCTGCACAGCAGGCGCCGCGACCTCAGGCTCGGCGACAGGTGCAGGCTCACCGGGCAACTCAAGCAGGGCTGCCTCATCCAGCACGGCAGAATCAGCCACCACAGGGCCGACAGGCTGGGCCGGAGGCGGAAGAATACGCGCAGAACGCAGCAGAGGCATAGCAGCAGCCGCAGCATCCTCGTGATACTCAGGGTCAGCACTATTCGGCAGATGCAGGGGAAGCGGGCTCTGGCGGCGCAGCAGGAAATGCGTGAGGCGGTCCGTCTTCACAAAGACCTGCCCCGTTCCCTTGGGACGCACTCGCTCCGGCATCTTCACCGGGGCAATCCAGATACACAGGGCCGCCACACCCAGCGCCAGCAGGAAGAACAAGGGCAGACACCCCGGCATGGGGCGGCTGTGCATGGTGTGGTAAAGCAGGCCTCTTTCCTTATTCTTCATTTATTCAATGGCCGGCACGCCGGCATAACTGCAGGTGAAACCGTGGGAAAGAATCATATCGGTGAGCCGGCTCCCCACCCCGGAGGGCACAGCCTTATCCAGCACCAGAATGACGGACACACGGGAGGGGTTGTCACAATCCCATCCGGCAAGCTGTTTTTCAAAACCATCGTACCCACCGCGCACCAGATTGGCACCCACATAGATACGGGGAGAATCCCCCGGTGCCACGGAGACGATATGCGTGTTATCACGGTCGTAGGAACCGATGCGGAAGTGAGATTCCTGCGGCTGCACCGTGAACCCGAAGCGCGGCCCCAGGTGGTTGGAAAGCAGCACACAGATGCTGAGCAGCAGGAACAGGTTCACTGCGGCCACCACCAGAATGGGGAAGCCACCTTCCTTGAGTGTGGAACGTACGCGGCGCATGGGTCTGCGGGTGAAAAGATTACTTCTCTTCTGTCACTTCTTCCTGAGCCTTGCAGCAGCAACGGCGCTCAGGCTGCTCCTCGGCCTTCTTGGCCAGGGCATCCTCGCGGGCATCGGCAATGATATGCACGCATTCCAGACCGGCGCGCTCCACCTGGTTGATGAGCTTGCGGGCGCGGGATGCCAGATACATGTAGAAAAGATAGGCGGGAATAGCCAGCGCAATACCGGCGGAAGACAGCAGCAGAGCCTCCTGCAGCGTGGCAGCTACAACCGGAGCTGCGGCAGCGCCATCGGTAATACCGGGCTGTTCATAGAAGCGCACGAGTGCCAGCATGGTGCCCAGCACACCGAGAAGCGGCATCACCGTGGCACACACCAGCAGAGTGCGCACATTGCGCTCAATGCGGTATACCTCCACTTCGCTGGCCTCCAGTGCAATCTCGCGAAGCTCCTGGCGGGAGAGGCGGGGGCGGCTCAGCACAGCCTCCACCACGCGGGCCATGGGACCGGGCAGCTGGCGGGCCTCGTGCAGGCATTCATCGTACTGGCCGGAGCGCAGCAGGGCCGAAAGGCCTCGCAGGAAATCACCGGAGTTGATACTGATGCGGTGGAAATAGAACAGACGCTCGGCCAGCACAGCGAGGGCGAGCACGGAGAAGAAGAGAATGAGCCAGAACATGGGGCCCATGGTTGCGATCATTTCACTCATAAAATCAGTATCTGGTGGTAAGTTTTATGGATTTTTTACAGAGAGAGGGGAAAAGCCCCGGTCTGCCCCTCTGACAGACTGGGGCTGAAAAATCAGGCTTTCGGCGTGATGCTTTCGGCACCGAAGTAGGGCACCAGAGCGGCCGGAATCTTCACCGAGCCATCGGGCTGCTGGCACTGCTCGAGCAGAGCCACGAACAGGCGGGGCAGAGCCGTGCCGGAGCCGTTCAGCGTGTAGGGCGTGCGAATCTTGCCCTCGGCATCCTTATAGCGCAGCTTCATGCGGCGGGCCTGGTAGTCCGTGAAGCAGGAACAGCTGGAAACTTCCAGATACTTGCCCTGGCCGGGAGCCCACACCTCGATATCGTAGGTCTTGGCGGAAGAGAAGCCTACATCGCCCGTGCAGAGCTCAATGACGCGGTAGTGCAGACCCAGCTTCTGCAGGATGCACTCGGCGTGGCTGGTGAGCTTCTCCAGCTCAGCAAAGCCTTCCTCGGGGCGGCAGATTTCCACAAGTTCCACCTTGTCGAACTGGTGCACGCGAATCATGCCCTTGTTCTCGCGACCGGCGGAACCGGCCTCGCGGCGGAAACAGGGGGTGTAGGCCGTCATCTTGATGGGCAGGTCGGCGTCCTTGAAAATCTGGTCGCGGCAGAGGTTGGTCACAGGTACCTCAGCGGTGGGCACCAGGAACATGCTGTTCTCCTCGAGGCCGTACATATCCTCCTCGAACTTGGGCAGCTGGCCGGTGCCGTACATGCACTCGCGCTTCACGATGAAGGGAACGCCCACTTCCTCGTAACCGTTCTCACCAGTCTGCGTATCGAGCAGGAAATTGATGAGGGCGCGCTCCAGGCGGGCGCCAAGACCGCGGTACACAATGAAACCAGAACCGGAAATGCGGGCGGAGTCCTCAAAGTTCAGCAGACCCAGGCTGGTGCCCAACTCCACGTGGTCCTTGGGCTCAGCGATTTCGGGCTTGGTGCCCCACACTCGCAGCTCAGGGTTGGCGGATTCATCCTCACCCACGGGGGCGCCGTCGTGCGGCATGTTGGGGATGGAAAGCAGCAGGGCTTCCTGCTCCTCGGCAGCGGCGCTGGCCACCACGTCAAGCTCCTTGATGCGGTCGCCCACTTCGCTCATGCGCTTCTTGAGCTCCTCGGCCTCCTCGCGGCGGCCTTCCTTCATCATCTGACCAATGAGCTTGGATGAACTGTTACGCTCCTGGGAAAGCGCCTGCTTTTCCGTCTCAGCACTGCGGCGCTTCACATCGCATTCAAGCACCTTATCCACAAGCATCCAGTGGTCACCACCACGCAGACGCACTCGTTCCTTCACATATTCGGGATTCTCCCTGACAATACGAATATCTAGCATAACACGCTTATTCTATCCCAAAACGCCCCGTTTTCAAGCCAAAACTGCGTTTTTCACCTGCATTAATTGTCGGACTGCTGCACTTCTGTCTCTCTGAAATACTGTTTTCCGTGCTTGACCCAAGGGGGAACGGCGGTTATACTCCACGGCATGAGTAACTATGCCCTTATTCTCGCCGGTGGCAGCGGCACGCGATTCTGGCCGCTTTCCCGCAACGCCAAGCCCAAGCAGCTTCTCGATTTGTTCGGCAGCGGCACCATGCTGCGCCAGGCCATCGACCGGGTGAAAGGGCTTGTTCCGGCTGAAAACATCTTCATTCTCACCAATCACCTGCAGGAAGCCGGGGTGCGCCGCCAGGCTGCCGAGCTGCCTCCTGCCAATATCGTGGCCGAGCCCGCCCGCCGCGACACCGCACCCGCCGTGGCCCTCGGCGTAGGCCTCATTGCCGCCCGCGACCCGCAGGCCAACATGATTATCATCCCCAGCGATTCGCTGATTCTGGATGACAACGCTT
>JAZRHL010000053.1:0-29610 GCA_045644745.1 Akkermansia sp. | reverse complement strand
GGGATGGTTGCCGAGGCTCATTTTTGCCCATTTTTGGTTTCTTTCAGGTCTTGCAGAAGGTGTTTTGTGCGTTGCTTACAGTTCGGCCAGAATCTTGAGGAAATCGCTCATGGGGTACGCCCCGGTCATGCTGATATCCTTATCCCGGAACACGAGGAAATAGGGATATCCCGGCCCGGCTTGTTCCTGCCACGCTCTGCCCAAGTGCAGCTTGGACAGAGTCTCCTCATTGGCCGGATGGTCGCCCTTGGTCTCGATGATGACGATTTTCCCAGAGCGCGTTCTCACGATAAAATCCGGATAGTGGTTGATAAAGCCATTGATGGCGAAACCCGTTCGCGCGATATTGCGATGCCACCACCGGATTTTTCTGCCCACTTTAATGGTGTTTCTGCCTACTTTTGTATTGAAAGTGGGCAGAAATATGCTAAAGTGTGGGCAGAGAAACAGCAAGCAGGTATGAGAACATTCGATTATTCAAATTTGCCCGGGCCTTTACTTACGCCGGAAATAAGCAATCTGCTGTCGGCTATACATGAATACCGGGGCAAACAGACGCTGTTTATCACGGCAAGAAAAGACATTCTGCAGAGTCTGCTGGAAATAGCCGTGATTCAAAGTACGGATGCTTCCAATAGAATTGAAGGCATCTATACCTCTGACGTGAGATTAAAAGATTTGGTTTTGCAGAGGGTAGAGCCCATCAACCGCAATGAAAAGGAAATTGCAGGGTATCGGGATGTGCTGCGAACCATTCATGAGAATTATGAGTATATTCCGTTGAATCCGAATACAATCTTGCAGTTGCACCGCGATTTATATTCATTCCACCCTTCCGGCATGGGGGGGCACTGGAAGAATGCTGATAATCTGATAGCTGAGACGGATGCCGTGGGTAACAAGCATATCCGTTTCACACCGACTCCGGCATTTGAAACACCTGATGCGATGCGTTCTCTGTGCGATGCATACAAACAGACCGTTGCACAGGAGGTTTGTGATCCCTTGATATTATTGGTGCTTTTTGTTTTCGATTTTCTGTGCATTCACCCGTTCAATGACGGCAATGGGCGTATGAGCCGACTGCTCTCGCATATGCTGCTTTATCAGCATGGCTATATTGTGGGTAAATATATCAGCCTTGAGAAATTGATTGAAGAAAACAAGCAGACCTATTACGAAGCACTACAAGAGAGCAGCACCGGCTGGGATGTGGGGAATAATAACTATCTCCCATTCTTACAATATCAGCTGGGGCTCATCCTCAAAGCTTATCGGGAGTTTGAGAGACGGGTGGAGCATGTTACCACTGCAAAACTTAATAAGATGGAACGCATCAGAATGATGTTAGAACAAAAACCGGGTAAAATCCGCAAAGCTGACATCTTGGCAGCTTGTCCTGATATCAGTATTTCCCTCATCGAACGTACCTTGAAACAGATGCTCGATAACGGAGAAATTCGAAAAATCGGAGCCTCCCGCACCACGGCTTACATTAAAACGTAACCCAATTCTATCGCCGGGACTCGAACACCGCATTTAGGGATACCACATGCAACCGCGCCCAGTACAGAAGTAGCCTCCACCTGCGGAATGACCGCCAAAGAAGACAAAAAGACACCCGCAAGGGTAGGGCGGGAGTCGGGACTCTCTTGCCCAGCATTGGGGGCATTCTAGTCTTGCGAGTGGTGTTTTATACGTTGATTCTGCCCATTCTCCGCGAATGCTGTGTTTCATTTTGCCTGACCTTTTATAAGCGAGGCGTTGAATTAACGAAACATCGCTTGCAAAGGAGCATAGTGTGATGTATAGTTTCGGATATATGGGAATCTTCAAAAATGGCTGTCAATATTTGATTAAGCTGATATTGTGCGTTCTGCTGGCTTCATGCTGTATTTACGCAGAGGATTTACGGCAAGGGGTAGCGGTGTCGATAAATGGGCACCCCCAAGAGGCTTTTGACAGTCACGCCAAGGAAATGTTTCCTATGATGAGTGTTGTAAAGTTCCCTTTGGCTATTGTCGTCCTGCATCGAATAGAAAAAGGCGAACTGGCGTTAGATATGGAATATCATTTGACTTCGGATGCCATGGATCCCCACACATGGAGCCCTATGCAAAAGCGTTACCCGGATGGAGGAACATTCTCCCTGGCAGAATTATTGCGTTTATGCCTGTGCGAGAGTGATAATAATGCCTGCAACTATCTCTTTAATCTGGTGGGTGGCCCTGGGGCGGTGCAGCATTTTTTTACTGCTCGATACGGAGCCGACTTTTCTTTTCGGATAGCTTGTACAGAGGCTGATATGAAGGCAGTTGAGGCTTTTTCTGTTAATCAGGCTTCACCTTTGGCGATGCGGCAGATTCTTGAAGATGTATATGCCGCAGCTCACTCAAGCCCGAGAAATCCTATACTTTCGCAGTCTCTGGCAGGTTTTCTCCTCCGGACAATGAATCAATGCTCAACAGGTCAAAATCGTCTTAAATCCGGATTTTTGGGCGCCGCTGTAGCTTTTGCTCACAAAACAGGGTCTTCGGGTGTAGTAAATGGAAGAACTCTTGCGCATAATGATATCGGAATCATTCAGATGCCGGGAGGAAGTTATGCGTGTATCGTATCCTTTATCTCTGATAGTATCCGAAATGAATCCCAGATGAACGAGTGTCATTCAAGACTCGGGAAACGGGTATATGATGCTCTTACTCGTTGGCATCATTAGAGGGTGCTGTGTTGTTCTGCTCGAAAAACCCGAGATTGTTGTTTTCGGGGCACGGGACTTCAGTCCCGAAAATCATGGCGTGTTTCATCGGGACTAAAGTCCCGTACCTCGACAGATATGCACCCCGCCAATTGCCGATTTGTCGATAATAGACTTATCGTGCCAACGTGTCTAGCTGCCGGCAAATCTGAAACAGCCCTCCGAGCTTCCAATCGCTGCTTGACAGTGAGTGGCAAGAGGAGTAGAATTTGCGCGAGCATGGAGAAAGACCAGAAACTCGTGGATCTGGAGCAGCGGCCCATGGGGCGGCTGCTGGCGCAGTATTCGCTGCCGGCCATTGTGGGCATGGCGGCTATGTCGCTCTATAACATAGTGGACTCCATCTACATAGGCCAGTGCTGCGGGGCATATGCCATCACGGCCATGGGGCTGCTGTTCCCCATCATGAACCTGCTGGTGGCGCTGGGCACCCTGGTGGGGCTGGGTGGCGCCGCCACGACCTCCATTACCCTGGGGCAGCAGGATTTTCCGCGTGCCTTCCGCGTGCTGGGACACTGCACCATCATGGGTGTGGCTTTCGGTGTGGTGTTCGGCTGGCTGCCGCTGCCGTGGGCAGATGAGATTCTGTATATTTTCGGTGCCGATGCGAATACCATCGAGCCTGCGCGTGACTTCATGCTTGTGATGCTGCTGACCACGCCGCTCACCTTCTCGTTCATGAACCTGAACCACGTGATGCGCGCGAGCGGCTACCCGTACAAGGCCATGTACAGCCTGCTCATTTCCATGGTGGTGAATATTGCCTGCGCGCACCTCTTTGTGTGGGTGCTGGAGTGGGGCATGACGGGAGCTGCCCTGGCCACGATGGCAGGGCAGGCCGTGGGTATGATGTGGGTGCTGGCTCATTTCCTGAACCGCCGCAGCGTCATCTACTTCCGCGGGCGCATGTGGAAGCTCTGCGGACCCATCATGAGGCGCATCTGCCTGCTGGGGCTGCCGCCTTGCCTCATGAACCTGTGCGGCTGCCTGGTGGTCATTATCTTCAATCAGCAGTTCCTGAGCTATGAGGGAGCCATGGGCGTGGGCGCTTTCAGCATCGTGAACCGCGTGCTCATGGCAGTGGCCATGGTGGTGCTGGGCATTGCGCAGGGCATGCAGCCCATTGCGGGCTATAACCTGGGCATCGGCTACTACAGCCGCGTGCGCCGCGTGTTCTACTACGCCATGGGTTCGGCTTTCCTGCTTACGCTGGCCTGCTGGACCTGCATCCAGATTTTCCCCGAGGAAGTGGTGCGCATCTTTGTGAAGGAGGAGGATGCCAACTCCACCCAGCTCATCCATCTGGCCACGCGCGGACTGTGCCTCATGAGCCTGGCTTTCCCGCTGGTGGGCACCCAGATTATCATCGGTAACTTCTTCCAGAGCATCGGCCGGCCGATTATGAGCGTGTTCCTGAATGTGATGCGCCAGTTCCTGGTGCTCATTCCCTGCCTGCTGCTGCTGCCGCGGTGGCTTAAGTCGGATGGTATCTGGCTTTCGCAGGTGGTGGCCGACCTGGTCTGTGTAGTGCTCTCGTACATTGTCATCTACCTCTTCTTCAAGAAAGTTTTCCACAAGAAAGACTCCAACATCAGCATCGATTCATGACCCGTATCCCGCTTCTTATCGCCACGCGCAATGCGCACAAAGCCCGTGAGTTTGCCCGCATTCTGCCGCCTCAGTTCGAGCTCAGAACCCTGGCCGACTTCCCCGGCGCGCCTGACCCCGAAGAGACCGGCACCACCTTTGAGGCCAACGCCGCCATCAAGGCCGAGAGCATCTCTGCCGTGTTCCCCGGGCTGGTGGTATCGGACGACAGCGGTATCTGCGTCGATGCCCTGGGCGGCATGCCCGGCGTGTATTCTGCCCGCTATGCCGGCACCCACGGCGACGATGAAGGCAACAACCGCAAGATGCTGGCCGAGCTGGGCGCCCTGCCGGAAAGCGCCAAGCCTTTCACAGCCCGCTATGTGTGCGCCATCTCCGTGGCACGCGGGGGCAGGGAACTGGCCTGCTTCGTGGGCACGGTGGAGGGGCAGATTACCCTGAACCCGAGCGGCACCGGTGGCTTCGGTTACGACCCGCTCTTTGTGCCCGCCGGCTACGATTGCACCATGGCCGAAATCACCGCCGAGGAGAAGAACAGCATCTCCCACCGCGGCGAGGCTCTCCGCAAGTTTGAAAAGTGGCTGAACGAGCAGCAGGGGCTCCTCAGCTGAGCAGCTGCTCAAAGAACCCGCCGCCCAGCAGGCGCTCGCCGCGCAGGGCATCGGGCGCGTAGAAGGCGCACACCTGGCCCAGCGCCAGGGCGCGCACAGGTTCGTCGAAATCCAGCTTCACCTTGCCACCACCCAGGTGGGTGCAGGTGGCATGCACGGCTGCGGCTCGGTAGCGCGGCTGCGCCATGACTCGGTCGGGCAGGGGGGCAAGCGTGTTGGAAATGCTGCCCACAATGGCGCTGCGGGTGTAGAGCCCGGGGGTATCCTGCCCCTCGTAGCCCAGGATGAGGCGGTTGCGCTGCAGGTCCTTGCCCACCACCACATAGGCCACGCCCTCGCGGGGGGAGGCCACATGGTGCCCCTTGCGCTGGCCCATGGTGAAGAGGTGCAGACCATCGTGCCGGCCGAGCTTGCGGCCCTGCAGGTCCACGATATCGCCGGGATTATCAGGCAGGTAGTGGCGCAGGAAGTCGCTCATCTTCACCTGGCCGATGAAGCAGATACCCTGTGAATCCTTCTTCTCGGCGTTCGGCAGGTTGAAGCGGCGGGCAATCTCGCGCACCTTCGGCTTGGTGATACCGCCCACGGGGAAGATGGCGTGCGCCACCTGCTCGGGGCGCATGAGCGCCAGGAAATACGACTGGTCCTTGTTCACATCTGCCCCGCGGAGAATGTAGCTGCCCTCTCCGGGTACATCAAGCCGCTGGGCGTAGTGGCCTGTGGCCACACCCTCGAATCCCTGCTCCAGAGCGTAGTCCAGCAGCACACCGAACTTCATTTCGCGGTTGCAGAGCACATCCGGGTTCGGGGTGGAACCCGTGCGGTAGCCCTCGATGAGGTAGTTCACGATGCGCTGGCGGTACTGCTCGATGAGGTCCACCACGCGGAACTCGATGCCCAGCTTGCGGCACACCCCCAGGGCGTCCTCGATATCGCGCTCCCACGGGCATTCACCGGGTATGTTCTCATCGTTCACCCAGTTCTTCATGTAGGCAGCCACCACTTCGTGCCCTTGCTCCACGAGCAGGGCAGCGGCTGCCGCGCTGTCTACGCCACCGCTCAGGGCTGTCAGGATACGGGCCATCGTGTCAGGAAAAGAGTTCGTTTCATCGTGCAGCCGCCCATGCGGCCAGCACACGCCATGTGCGGGTTATGCTACCAGATGCCTCCCCGGATTTCAAGGGCAAAATCAGGCAGAAAGATGTGGAAGGATTAAGCCCCCGGGATTCAAAACTCCTTATCTCTATTTGTGATCGTGCAGGCTTTCGTCGTTCTGCACGGCGTCGAAGAGCGAGCGGTAGGCAGGCAGGCGCCAGTTCATGTACACTGCGGTCATGCGCACGGCGAATACCACAATGGTGCCCAGGATGTAGGACAACTCGTAGGGGCAGTTGAAGTACTGCATGATAACGAAAAGCAGTGAGCCCGAGAATGCTGCCGAGGCATACACTTCCTTGGAACGGAAGACGTAGGGTACGTTGCCGGTGAGTACATCGCGCAGAATGCCGCCGGCCACACCAGTGCACACACCCATGCATATGCAGACGATGCCGGAGCATCCGAGGTAATAGGCCTTGGCCGCGCCCAGCAGGGTGAAGAAAGCCATGGCGAAGGTATCGGCCACGCGGATGGTGCCGGGCGGCGGATTCCAGAAGCGGGTGATGTAGAACATGGCCAGCGAAGTGCCCAGCGCCATGTAGAGGAACTGCACATCGTGCCCCATCACCCAGTATACGGTGATGGGTGTGCCGTTCTGCGTGAGCATGCCGGAGAGCAGAATATCGCGCACCGTACCACCGCCCAGAGAGGCAATGGTGCCGCAGACCAGCACACCTACAATATCCATGCGCACGCGGCTGGAAGCTGTGGCACCGGCAATGGCACCCACCACCGTGGCAAACACGCAGCAGAAGTAGTAGAGCGGGTGTTGCTCAAAACTGGCCACGGATTCGAGGCCATCCAGCCGGCATGATTCGAGAGGTATCATGAATTCAATGCTTTAGACAGAAGCCAGAGGATGAATACCACCAGCAGCACCGGCCACAGCAGCTTGATGGCGCCGATGGCCACAACGATGAAGGCCACCAGACCCAGCAGGAAGATGAGCACCGGGCCCAGCAGGCCGCTGCGGCGCAGCACGGTGAAGAGCCCGGGATTGCGCTCTTCCTCTTCCTCCTCGCGGAGGTTCACGGTGCTGAGCGGGCGCCAGGTGTTGTTATCGGCGCGGCGCACCCAGGTCTGGTCGTTGATTGTGCCGCTGGCTCGGAGGCGTACCAGGTCAGCCCCGCTCACGGGGCCGACCTTCTCGGTGCCGGTGTCGTAGTAGAACTTTCGGGACATGGGGAAATCAGGGTAGTTGGGTTGGGTGAATCATCAGGCGTGAATCGCGCGGCCATCTGCAGCCAGCACCGCCTCGTGGATAGCTTCGGAGAGCGTGGGGTGGGCGTAGATCATGGCGTTGAGGTCCTCCTCGGTCATCTCGCTGCTCAGCGCAAGACCGGGTGCCGTGAGCAGCTCGGTGGCGTTGTCGCCCACGATGTGGGCACCCAGCAGTTCGCCGTTCTCCTTGCCGAAGAGCAGCTTCACGAAGCCCTCGGTATCGCCACCGGCCACGGCGCGGCCGATTGCCTGGAAGGGGAACTTGCCTACCTTGTACTCCACGCCTTCGGCCTTGAGCTCGCGCTCGCGCTTGCCAACGCTGGCTACCTGCGGGTGGCAGTAGGTGCAGCCCGGCACATGCACCGGCTGCTTCGGGGTGTGGCCTTCCACAAACATGCCTTCCACGGCCTGCTCAGCCTCGTAGCTGGCGGTGTGGGCCAGCATGATGCCGCCGATGCAGTCGCCCACGGCATACACGCCCTTGATGCTGGTCTCGTAGCGCTCGTTCACCTTGATGAAGCCGCGCTCGGTGAGTTCCAGACCGGTGGCCTCGGGCACCACGGGCACCACGCCGATGGCCACGAGGCACACATCGGCAGTGATTTCCTGCACCTTGCCGTTCTTGGCGGTGATGGTGGCGGTCACGCTATCGCCATTGTCCTTCAGGGCGTCCACTTTGGCGCCGGCCATGCAGGTGATGCCCTGCTTCTTGAACGAGCGCTCCACAGCCTGGCTCACGTCGTCGTCCTCATTGGGCAGGATGCGGGGCAGGGCCTCCACCAGGGTCACCTTGGTGCCGAAGCAGTGGTACACATAGGAAAGCTCGCTGCCGATAGCGCCGGAGCCAATCACAATCATGCTCTGCGGGAGATTCTTCATGACCAGGGCATCCTTGCTGCCGATGATGGTCTTGCCGTTGAAGGGGAACACGGGAACCTCGCGGGTGCGGGCGCCGGTGGCAATGAGAATCTGCGGGGCTTCCAGCGTGGTCACTGTGCCATCGGCAGCGGTCACTTCCACCTGGCCGGGGCCGGTGATGCGGGCCTCGCCGCTCACGTTCTCAATCTTGTTCTTCTTGAAAAGGAAGGCGATACCGGCGGAAAGACGGTCGCTGATCTGGCGGGAGCGGCCGATAACGGTATCCCAATCGACGCTGAGGCCTTCGGCCGCGATGCCGAACTCGGCGGCGCGCTTGTTGATGGTGTTGTACACCTCGCCGTTCTTCAGCAGGGCCTTGGTAGGGATGCAGCCCCAGTTCAGGCAGGTGCCACCTACGCGTTCGCGTTCCACGCATACCACGCTCTTGCCCAGCTGGGCAGCGCGAATTGCACCTACATAGCCGGCAGGGCCGCCACCAATCACAATCAGGTCGTAACTCATGGTTGCATTGTACCCTTTCCACGCGCGCGTGGCAATGCAGAATGTGGTATTATGACCTTAAAAGCTCCCACTCTGTATATGGCTGGTCGAACGTACGCATCCCGCCTGCCGGTGGGCAGTATTAGCGGGTTGCGCCGCACCTATAGACAAAACCATCTGAGATGTTCTCAGATGGTTTTCTTTCCTTGTGCCGCCGGGATTTACCTTGGCTGGCGTGAGAGCTTTATTTCTTCTTGGAGCGCTGCTTTTTCTTCTTCTTTTTCTTTTTGGGCTTGCTTTCGTCGTTCTGCTCGGGGGCGGCAGTGTCGGCTTCGTTGTCGGCGTTGCCCTTGGTGTAGTAGCGCACGTAGTCAATCTCGAACTGCACGGGGTACTGCGAGGCATCGGGTGCCTCGGCCCAGCCATCGATAGCGGTGTTCATGATGAGGTAGCAGGGCGTGCGCAGGGGATTATTGCCATCCGGGTAGTTGGCTTCGGCCATGGCAACGCGGCCCACTTCCTTGTCATCGATGAGGATACGCATGGTTTCCTCGTCCCACTCGAGCACATACTTGTGAAAATCCTTGCTGTAGTCGGGGATGTTGGTGGTGCGGATAACCTTGTGCTCCTGGTTGGTGCCATTGGCGCCCCAGCGGAAAATGGAGTAACAGGTGGAGGGTTCCTGCGAAATATGCTCCAGAATATCAATCTCGCCGTTGGCCGGCCAGCCGTACTGGTTCACATGCATGGTCCACAGGGCAGGCCACACACCCTTGGCCTTGGGGATCTTTGCGCTGATTTCCAGGCGGCCGGGGCAGGTGAAGTGCTTCACGTCGCGTGTGGTCACTGAGCCGCTGGCGTAGGGCATGGTCTTGAGCTGGTGCATCCAGCCTTGTTTCTTGGGGGCGTAGGTGGCATTTTTTGTCTCCTTGGCCTTGGAAATCAGAATCAGCTTGCCGCCACGCACTTTCACGCAGTCCTTGGTGTAGGTCTGCACGGCATCCTGGTTGCGGATGACGCCGAGCTCGTGCTGCCATTTCTTCGTGTCGAGCTTGCTGCCGTTGAACTCATCGTTCCAGTCGAGGCTCCAGCCATCGGGCAGGGTTTCGGGTACCTCGGCAGCAGCGGCGGGTAGGGCCAGCCCGCCTGTAAGCAGGCAGAGAGAGGCACAGAGTGTGGCTTTGAAAGAGAGTGAGTTCATGGTTATTGTTCGGAGTCGAGAAGGTTCATGAGTTCATCGCTCAGCGGCGGCTGGCTCGCGGCTGCGGCGCAGTCTTCCAGCTGGGCCACTGTGCGGGCTCCGATAAGCACGCTGGTAACGCCCTGGCGCTGCAACAGCCAGCGCAGAGCCAGCTGGGTGAGAGGCATGCCTGCTTCTGTGGCAATGCCCTGCAGGCGGGCCACCCGGGCGGCATCGGCTGCAACTTTGTCGCCATCCAGGAAGATGGAGTCGCTGCGCTCGGCGCGGGAATCGGTGGGCAGGGTGGGGGTGTTCAGGTACTTGCCCGTGAGCATGCCTTGTGCCAGCGGAGAGAATACGATGCTGCCGGTGCTTTGTGCGCGGGCTGCGGGCAGCATGCCGGCTTCGCAGCTGCGGTCGAGCAGGTTGTAGCGGAACTGGTGCAGCAGGCAGGGCACATGCGCCTCTGCCAGCAGGGTGCAGGCCCGGTTAAAGGCTGCCGGCGGGTATTTCGAAAGGCCTATGTAGAGCGCCTTGCCACTGCGTACAATGTGAATCAGCGCTTCCACCGTCTCCTCAATGGGAGTGTCGGGGTCCGGGCGGTGGTGGTAGAACACATCCACATAATCCAGCTTCATGCGGCGAAGGCTCTGGTCCAGCCCGGAGATGAGGTGCTTGCGGCTGCCCCAGTCGCCATACGGGCCAGGCCACATGAGGTGCCCCGCCTTGGTGGCAATGAACATTTCATCGCGGTGGCCGGCAAACTCATGCTGCAGCAGGTCGCCGAATCGCTCCTCGGCGCTGCCGGGGGGCGGGCCATAGTTATCGGCCAGGTCAAAATGGCAGATGCCCAGATCCATGGCGCGGCCTATGATGGCAGCGTTCTGCTCCCGGTTGTCCACCCCGCCGAAATTATGCCACAAGCCCAGTGATATCTCCGGCAGTAGCACTCCGCTACGCCCGCATCTTCTATAGTTCATGGGCTTACTATACCGCATTTCTCCCGCTCTTTCCAGCCCTTTCTTTCTTTTCCTCCGGCATACCTTGCTATACAAAAAAGACACACCTTGAAGGTGTGGAGGGGATGTAATGCGGTTTTCACCCCATGCGGGGTGAAAACGAACCCGCGTCCGCCCCCTCGCCCCTTGCTGACGCAAGGGGTAAACCAGCCAGAGGTGTCTGGCTGGCGAGGGGCTGAGACATACACTGTATGTCTCAGCCTCATCCGTGCAGCATGGTGAACCATGGCCACTTGACGAGGTGGCGGGTGGTGAGAGACCCGGCGCGTAGTAATAAAAAAAGACACACCGTGAAGGTGTGTCTTTTTTTATTAAACGAAGCGGACGGGGCTCGAACCCGCGACCTCAGCCGTGACAGGGCTGCGCTCTAACCAAACTGAGCTACCGCTCCGTCGGATTTACCGATTCACCGCCTTGCAGCGGGAACGCGCGCATTATACTGATGCGGCCGCTGGATTGCAAGCCTTTTTTTGTAAAAAGATGAAAAAAGTTGCCCGGATGGAGGAAAAGAAGGTGCTCAGGTGGGCAGGAGCAGGCTGACGGGGTTGTACAGCAGGTCACCCAGGCGGGCAGCGATGCGGTTGGCCTCTGCAGCGGGGATGGTGGTGGAAATGTAGAAAGTGTAGGGCAGGGTGAAGGTGCTCAGTGCATCGCCACCGGCGCGGATCCCTACCTTGGGGGTCTTGCCGCGTACCACGAAACCGAAGGCGGGGAGCTGGCCGCCGACCACGTGCTCTGCCACCTGCTGGCGGGCGGTCAGGGTATCGCACACGGCGATGTGGGGGTAGAAACCGGCGGGTATGTCGGAGGTGGAGCGCTGGGTCTCGCGGGCCAAGCGGTAGATGCTCTTGGCTGCGGCGTTTTCAATGGCTACCACCTTGTTGCCGGCATCCTCAAAGAGCAGCACATCCACCTTGCCATCTGCGGGAATCCAGGCGGTGTAGCCGGTGCAGGCCTTCACCACGGCGCGCACCAGGTAATCGAAGAGTGAGTAGCGGTTCTCCAGCAGCTTTTCGCACTGCACCGCAATGGGCAGGCTGATACGCGCCAGCGCCGCCATGTTCACCTCGCAGTCGTACACATAGTAGCCGTCTATCTCCGGGCGCGTGGGGGGGATGGCAAAATCATTCACCACGGTCTTGCCGCGACTGCACACCGGCGCGGTGGGAGCCACCACGTCTGCCGCCATGATACGCCCACGCGGCCCGGTGCCGCGCAATGTGGCGGGGTCGATTCCCTGTTTCTGGCAGAGTTTGCGGGCGAGAGAGGAGATAAGCATAGCGTGGCGGTGTGGTGGTGGGGTAGTAAATGCTTGCGGGGTGCCGCAGCACCCCGCATTATGAATCAGATTCAGGCCTGGTAGCGGAGCTCGCCGTCGATGATGGTCATGACGGTGTCGAACTCGGCGTTGAGCACCACCATGTCGGCGGTGTAGCCGGGGGTAATCTTGCCGAGGTCGTGCAGACCGAGGCTCTGGGCCTGGTTCCAGGAGGTGGCCTTCACGATTTCGCTCAGGGGCATGCCGGTGATTTCCTGCACGTTCTTGATGCCCTTGGCATAGCGCAGGGTGGAGCCTGCCAGGTTGCCGCTCTCCAGGCGGGCCACGCCGTCCTTCACGATGATAGGCAGACCACCCAGCTGGCCGGGGCCATCGGGCATCCACGAGCAGGCCAGGGAGTCGGTAATCATGATCATCTGGTCGATGCTCTTATTGGTGAAGGTGAGGTTGAGCATATCCTGGCAGAGGTGAATCTTGTCGCAGATAATCTCAATCTTGATGTCCTTATCGAGCATGCCGGAGCCCACGAGACCGATTTCGCGGTGGTGCTGGGGGCTCATCTGGTTGCAGAAGTGGGTCAGGTGCTTCAGACCGGCGGCCTTGGCCTTCTTGAAATCAGCGTAGCTGGCGGCAGAGTGGCCTGCGGAGCAGGTGATGCCGGCAGAGGTGGCCTTGTTGATGAAGTCGATGGAGCCGGGCATTTCAGGAGCCATGGAGATGAGCAGCACGCGGTAGATGTCGTTCAGCATGGAAACCTCCTCGAAATCTGCAGGGCGCACGAAGGCGGGGTTCTGGGCACCGCACTGCTTGGGGTTGATGTAGGGCCCTTCCAGGTGCACACCGGGGGTCTTGGAGCCGGTGGGTGCAGCAGCGTATTCCTTCACCACTGTGCACACGTCGGCCAGGGTCTTGGTGCCCAGGGTCAGGGTGGTGGGCAGCCAGGTGGTCACGCCTTCCTTCATCTTGCAGTCGGCGATGGTGCGGATGCTTTCCACCGTGCAGTCGCAGGTGTCGCAGCCACCGGCGCCGTGGGAGTGAATATCGATGAAGCCGGGCATGAGCATGTTGCCGCCGGCGTCGATGGTCTTGTCGGCCTCAGCGGTTTCGCCGGGCTGGAGCACAGCAATAATCTTGCTGCCTTCCATAAGTACAGAGCCACCGGGCAGGTCAATGCCGGGGGAGATGATATGGGCATTCGTGATGAGTGTCTTCATAATCGGATTTTTTTGTGTAAATGGGTAGAGCAGGCAGCACCATGCTACCAGCTTACAGGTCAATATTAGCCTTATCTCCACCATGATGCAAGGCAAAAGAAAGTAAAACAGGAATTTTTAGGTATCATGGAGCTCTGGCTGGTATGGAGAAGGAGAAATGAAACCAGCCCGGCCGGGGTTACCGGTCGGGCTGGGGGAATTGGAAGATGGGGAGTTCCCGCCTTAGTGGGCGGAGGGTGCCTCCTGGGCTTCAATCTCCTTGAGGGCGGGGTTGATGGCCTCCATGCACTTGATAATCTGGTCGTTCACGTTGTTGCGGTGAAGGTCGCAGGCCATGCGGATGGCATTGAGGATGGCCACGCCGGTGGCAGAGCCGTGGGCGATGATGGAGAGGCCATTCACACCGATGAGGGGGCTGCCGCCCACGGCATCGGCGCTCATGCGCTTGCGAAGGGTCTTGAACACGCTGCTCATGCCCAGCGCGCCGAGCATGGCCATGACGCTGCTCTTGATGGCGGCCTTCATGGTGTGGGAGAAGAACTTGGCGGTGCTTTCCACGCACTTGAGGAGGATGTTGCCGGTGAAGCCATCGGTCACGGCGACGTCGAGGCCGTGCTCAAAGAGGTCGTGGCCTTCGGTGTTGCCGATGAATTCGAAGGGCAGGAGCCCCTTCTTGTTGAGCTCGTTGAGCAGGTAGTAGGTGCGCAGGGAGTTCTCGCAGCCCTTGCAGTCCTCTGTGCCGTTGCTCATCACGCCCACCTTGGGCTGGGGGCGGTTGTACACGTAGCGGGACATGAGGGCGGCCATGACGGCGTAGCCCACCAGGTGGCTGGGCTTGGCGTCGGGGTTGGCGCCGGTGTCGCTCACGAGCACGTTGCCATGGGCTGCGGGCAGGGGGGAGATGATGCCGGCGCGCTCCACACCGGGCAGGAGGCGCAGCTTGATGGTGCTGGCTGCCACGGCGGCGCCGGTGTTGCCGGCGGAGAGTACGGCATCTGCCTGGCCGCTCTTGACCAGGTCTACCGAGATGCTCATGGAGGACTTCTTCTTCTGGCGCACGGCCATGATGCCGCTTTCTTCCATGGTGACCACCTCTGGGGCGTGCACAAACTCAATCTTGGGGTGGGAGGCGATGCCGGCGGCCTCGCAGCAGGCGCGCAGGGCGGTTTCATCACCTACCATGTAGATTTTTTCGAGTGTGGGGATCTGCTCCAGCGCAAGCTTGGCGCCGTCTACGTTGATTTGCGGGGCGTTATCACCGCCCATGGCATCTAGTGCGAGCTTCATGTGTGGGGAAAATGGTTGTATGTTATAATACTGAACCTTACTCTACCAAATATGGCGCCCATGTCAACACAAAAACAGCCCATACTTGACGTATGGGCTGATGCTTGTGAAAAATATTTTGCTTGGGGAATCAGGGAAGCGGGACAATTAGTCCACAAGCTTCACGATAACCTCAGCGCCGCTCTGGGTCTTGTAGGTGCCGCACTGGGGGCAAGCGGTGTGACCGGGGACGGCTGCGCCACACTTCGGGCACTTGCCGAGCTTGGGAGCCTTCCAGGCCTGGGCGGCCAGGCGGGAGCGCTGCTTCATCTTGGACGTTCTGCGTTTCGGAGCTGCCATAGTTCTATTTCTTGTTTAAGATTTTCGAGATGTGATACATTGAGTAGAGCTACAGCGCTTATTGTTTGGGAAACGAATCGAGTGCATCCCAGACGCTTTCACTACTCGGGGCAGCAGAGTCTACACCCGATTGGGGGTCTTTGTCCAGTCTAAAATCACCAAAATTGTCATTTATTTCACATTCAAGGTCTGAAATTTCGCATTTCGGGTAGCTGGGGAGGGCTAAAACGACCTCTTCGCGCAGGTCTTCAGTGATATCGAGGGCGAGTTTTCCCTTCACATCGTACGAGTAGGCGAGGTCATCGAGCTCCACGGTGTAGGGGAAGTAGGCGAGGCAGCGGTCGCAGCGCAGCTCGAAGGGGGCAGTGAGGCTGCCGCGCACCATGAGCTCGGTCTCGAAGAGCTGCACCTCAAGCTCGTAGCTGAGCGGGCCGGTGCTGCGCAGCGCGGCACTGTCGATGCCGAATACGGCGGCATCGAGCTCGCCGCTCAGGTAGCGACCTTCCTCGGGGAACTCCTCCAGGGGAATGATGAGATTCATCTGCATGCAGCTACTATACCACCCCGCTTCAGCCCCCGCAAGCCTATATTTGCCGCCGCGGGGCTGCGGGGATTTTGATTTTTTGATTTTCCCGTCTTCGCTAAAGCTACGCCGTGGCCTTCGGGAATGTGTTAAATTCCGCGGGTATTCGCCCGCCTGTATTTATTAAACTATTCACTTTTACTCAATCACGCTCCAGAGGCGGCCGTTGCGGGCGCGGATGAGGCGGATATCGAGTTCGAAGGCGTCGCGGAGATTCTGCTCGGTGAGCACTTCGTCGCGCTCGCCGTAGGCCTGGATCTGCCCCTGGCGGAGAATCATGCCGCGGGTGAATTCGGGCAGGATGTCCTCGATGCGCTGGGTGATGAAGATGATGGTGAGCTCGGGGTGGGTGGAGGCGAGCTCAGCAATGGTGTGGAGGAGGAACTCGCGTCCGGCGATGTCGAGGTAGACGCTGGGTTCATCGAGAATCATGAGCTCGGGGTTGGTCATGAGGGCGCGGGCAATGAGCACCTTGACCTGCTCGCCGGAGCTCATGGTGGCCACGGTGCGGTCCATGAGGTGGTCTGCCCGCAGGCTGTGCATGAGGGCGGCGGCGCGTTCCTCTTCTTCGGGGGTGGGGTCGCGGTAGAGGCCGATGGTGGCATCGGGCCCGCTGAGCACCATTTCTCGGCCTGTCCAGTCACGGTCGCCGAGCCACTGGTGCATGAGCGGGCTCACCCAGGCGATGCGTTTGCGGAGCTCCTGGAGGTTCACTGTGCCGAAGCGGCGGCCGAGCACCTCCACTGTGGCGCCGAAGAGAGGCCAGGCATAGCCCATGAGCATGCGGACGAGGGTGGTCTTGCCGGCACCGTTGGCGCCGAGGATGAAGCAGCGCTCGCCTTTGCGGACCTGCCAGCTGATGTTGTGGAGGATTTCGCGGCCGGTGAGGAAGACGGTGGCGTTTTCGACCTTGATGACGTTCGGCATGGTGTGGTGGAGGTGGGAAGGGGAGAAAAAGATTCGGCGGGTTGAGCCAACCCGCCGAATCGTGATGTAGAGGTATGATTAGTTGCGTTCGAACAGGGCGCGGATCTTGCTGCCCACGATTTCGACGGGGTGCTCGGCCAGAGCAGCGCGCTTGGCGAGCAGGTTGGGGGCGCCGGCAGCGGCCTCGGCGAGCCACACGCGGGCGAATTCGCCGGTTTCGATGCGCTTAAGGCTTTCCTTCATCTTCTCCTTGACTTCCGGGCCGAGAATCTGCGGGCCGTTGTAGTACTCACCGAACTCAGCGGTGTTGGAGATGACGCCGTTCATGGCCTGGATGCCCTTGTTGTAGATGATGTCTACGATGAGCTTGGCTTCGTGCACGCATTCGAAGTAGGCCATCTCGGCAGGGTAGCCGGCCTCGATGAGGGTCTCGAAGCCATACTTCATGAGGTCCACGAGACCACCGCAGAGCACGTTCTGCTCGCCGAAGAGGTCTTCGTAGGTCTCCTGCTGCATGGTGCACTCGAGCACACCACCGCGGGTGAGGCCTTCAGCCTTGGCCATGGCCAGGGCGGTCTGCTGGGCGTTGCCGGAGGGGTTCTGCCACACAGCGATGAGGCCGGGGCAGCCGAAACCTTCCTCGAACACGCGGCGCACCTCGGTGCCCGGGCCCTTGGGAGCCACCATGATCACGTCCACATCGGCGGGGGGCACG
The DNA here is from genome assembly GCA_045644745.1 of Akkermansia sp. Taxonomy (GTDB): domain Bacteria; phylum Verrucomicrobiota; class Verrucomicrobiia; order Verrucomicrobiales; family Akkermansiaceae; genus Akkermansia. The sequence goes on along the minus strand of JAZRHL010000053.1, from coordinate 12,352 downwards.
ATAGTCTTGAACACGTAGGCAAAGCCGTGGGAGCAGCAGAGGGTCTTGCCGGCGCAGAGGTTCGGCTTGATCTGGGTCTCGTACACCTCGCCGTGGTGCTCGTCGGGCAGGAGGATGTGGATGATGTCGGCCTTGGCAGAAGCCTCAGCCACGGTCATGACTTCGAAACCGTCCTGGGCGGCAGCGTCCCAGCTCTTGCCGGGGCGGATACCGATAATCACGTGCACGCCGCTGTCGCGCATGCAGGGTGCCTGGGCGCGGCCCTGGGCACCGTAGCCGATGACGGCCACTGTCTTGCCATTGAGAACGCTCACATCGGCGTCCTTGTCGTGGAGAATGTTCATGGTTATATTCTTTGTTAGATGTTCAAACGATACAGCTTGAAAAACTGCGGTGGATTGTATCAGGGGTGCGCGGTATTGCAAGCCAAAATTGCGTATTCATCATGAAGGGTGGTTATTTTTCTTGCGATAGCGGGGAAATGTGGTAGAGTAAGTGCAGTATGAAGCTTCACAACTCTCTCCGGCGTGCAGCCGGTTTCACTCTGATTGAGCTGATGGTGGTGATTGCCATCATGGCGACTCTGGCCGGTATTGCCGGCACGGCTATTTATTCTCACATGGGCGCGGGCGATGAGGCCAAGTGCCGCGCGCAGCTCGAGCAGCTGCTGCAGCTGGGGGCCAAGTATGGCCAGGATATTGCCCACCCCGCGCTGTTGCCCACCAGCGGCATGGAGGATGATGAGGACACCGATACTGTGGACGAGAGCGAGGGTTGGTGGCTTTCCATTGCTCCCGAGCTGGATGCCGTGGTATACCCCCGCAAGGCCGGTGGCAAGATGAAGGTTTCGAGCATCTTCCACTGCCCGGCTGATAAGCGCGCCCTGGTGGATGAGACCGAGAGCACCTTTGCTGCCGATGTGAAGACGGTTTCCTATGTGTCCTGGACGGATGCTTCCGATGACCCCGAGAACCCGAACTCCTGCATCCGCACCACGGCCAAGCAGCGTCTGGATGTGCTCCCCTGGCTTTCCGATGGTAATCCGGTGAAGGGCGAGAGCGTGACGGATGAAGCCTCTTTCAAGAAGCAGGTGATGCCCGCCGCCGAGCGCCACGGTGGCAAGGTGCTGGTGGGCTATGCCAGCGGCGTGGTGAAGGCTATTGAGATTGAGGAAGATGCCGATGCCGCCAAGGTATTCAAGAAGATTGCACCCGATCTGGCCAAGAAGGCTGACAAGGGCACCAAGAAGGGTAAGAAGAGCCGCCGCGACGAGGTAGATGACGAAGAAGAGTGATACTTCCGAGGCTGTGTCGCCTGCCCTGGAGCCTGCCTGCCTGCCGTATCTGCAGCAGCCGGTGGTGCTCGGGCTGAGCGGCGGGCGTGATTCTGTGGCCCTGCTGCGCCTGCTGGTGCAGCAGGGTTGCTGCGTGCATGCGCTGCATGTGCACCACGGTATCCGCGGTGCGGCGGCAGATGCTGATGCGAACTTCTGCGCCCGGCTCTGCGATGAGCTGGAGGTGCCTTTTGAGTTGAAACAAGTGGATGTGCCCACTCTCGCTGCAGAGCAGGGTATCTCCATGGAGACGGCAGGCAGACAGGCCCGCCGCTGGCTGCTGGCTGCTGCGGCACACCGCTGTGGAGGCAATGCCGTGGCACTGGCCCACCACGCTGATGACCAGGCTGAAACGGTGCTGTTCCGCCTGGCCCGTGGGGCTGCGGGTATGCGCGGTATGCAGCCTGTGTATAAGGCGGCCGGCACTACCTGGCTGCGCCCGCTGCTGGGGCTGCGCCGCGCGGAGATTACCGCCTGGCTGCAGCAGATTGGCCAGCCCTGGAGAGATGACTCCACCAACGCGGTGCCCGATGTAGCCCGCAATTCTCTGCGTCTGGAAGCTCTGCCAGCGCTGAACAAGGCGCTGGGGCGTGATGTGACCCCCATTCTGGCCCGCAGCGCAAGGCTGCATGCTGAAACGCATGATGCGCTGGAGGCTGCGTTGGAGGCACTGCCCTCCGAAGACCCTCAGGGGCGGCTCTACCTGCCTTTCCTGTGGCAGCAGCCGGTGGCGCTTCAGAAAGCCATTGTGCACCGCTACCTGCAGAAGAAGTCGGTGGCAGATATCAGCGAGGAGCTGGTGCTGGCGGTGGTGGATATCCTGCCTGCCACAGCGTCTGCTTCGCGCGTGAACCTGCCGGGCGGACGCCACGCCTGCCGCCGCGAACGCCGCCTGGTGATTGAATAATAAAAGCTAAGCCCGTATATGATAGGGAAATGGTTATGGATGCCGGTCGCTATGCTGGCATGTGTGCTGCCTGCTTCGGCTGCTGAGTGGATGACTGATTTTGAGGCTGCCAAGGCCAGGGCTGCGAGTGAGAACAAGGCGATACTGGTGGATTTCACCGGGTCGGACTGGTGCCATTTCTGCATTGTGCTGCGCCGCCGGGTGCTGGATACTCCGGCCTTTGCGCAGTATGGCGATGATAAGTTCGTGTATCTGGAGGTGGATCTGCCACGCACCAGGCTCTTGCCGAAGGAGCTGATGGCGCAGAATAATGCGCTGGTCAAGCGCTACGGCGTGGGCGGGTTCCCCACCATCATGGTGCTGGATGAGAAGGGGCATGCCCTCGGCGGATTTACCGGAGGAATGACCCGACTTCCGGATGTTGTTAAATCGCTGGACCCGGCCTGGCAGGTGTTTCAGAACCTGAAAGCTGCAGAGATGGATTCTGCCTGTCGCGCTGAGCATCTGGCTGCGGCGTATGCTCTGTACCCGGATTCCTACCGCAAGCACAATGTCTGGCTGCAGGAAATGCTGGAAGCGGCCGACCCTGAGGATAAGACCGGCTGGAAGACTACCCGCGCCGCCGAGCAGCAGATGCAGCAGCTGAATGATGAACTGCCGCGCTATATCATGTCCCGGCACGCGATGCTGGATTGCTACAATCGCTATCTCGCCGTGGCGCTGCCCGGAAACCGTGGCCGCATATTGGCGCTTAAGAGTCGGTATCTGAATGGGGCGGCGGTGCAGGTGCTGCGCCGTGCCCGCACGGTGGAGGATGTGCTCGTGGCAAGAGACCTCCAGCTGCAGGCTGCGGATTGCGAGGAAGACTCTGCGGAGCGCCAGGAGATTATACGCCGGGTTCACGAGGCCTATGCCACCCCCGAGGCGCTGCTGCCGAAAAAAGGAAAGTTCGTGCCCCGCTGAGGGTAATACGGATCTCTCACCGCCCGGATACGCAGGCCGTATAACCAGGAGCCCGTAAATGGGCCATGAAAAAGCACCGCAGCTTTTGCTGCGGGGCTTTTCCTTTTAGAGGATGGAAGCGAGTGCTTCTTCGGCCAGCAACTTGCAGTTGCGCAGGTCGAGCTTGCCGGTGGGCAGAATCGGAATAGCTTCCACAGGCACAATGTACTTGGGCGCCCAGAGAGTGGGCATCTGGCGCTCTGCCAGGGCGGTGCGGATGCTCTGCAGAATCTGCTTTTCCTCAGAGCTGCGCTGGTGGGCATCCAGAGCGGAAAGCAGCACGATGGCTTCGCCCTTCTGCTCGTCGGTCACGCCGGTGATGGCAATCTGCACACCGCCTTCGGCAGTCGGGTCAATCTGGAAGATATCAGTGAGCGCCTGCTCCACTGCCTCGTGGGGCACCATTTCGCCGCCAATCTTGGAGAAGCGGGAAAGTCGGCCACCCAGGGTGATGAAGCCGTTGAGGTCCATCTTGCCGATATCGCCGGTCTTGAACCAGCCGTCCTTGAAGAGGGTGGGATTCAGGTCTGCCTTGCCGACATAGCCGGTGAAGATGTTGGCACCCTTGAACCAGATCATACCCTGCTCGGTGAGCGGCAGCTCCTTGGTGTCGTCGTCCACATCGGTGATGCGCACGGCAATACCGGGCAGCGGGATACCGATGGTGCGGGGCAGGTGGCCGGGCACATAGAAGGCAGAGCCGGGAATCATCTCGGCGTTCGGCATGTTCACGGCGCACACGGGGGAGGCCTCGGTGAGGCCGTAGCCTTCCAGCAGGGTCACGCCGCAGCGCTCCTTGAATTCGCGCTCCAGGTCAGGCTGCAGCTTCTCGGCACCCACGATGAAGTAGTGCACGGCAGCGAAGGTGTCCTTGTCGGCGCGGCGCAGCATGGCGCGGGCAAAGGTGGGGGTGGCGCACACCACGGTGAGCGAGTAGCGCTTGCAGAGCTCGCACAGGTTGCGGGCATCCGTGGGGTTCGGGTAGGCGCAGAAGCTGTAGCCCGTGAGCAGCGGCAGCATCATGGTCACCGTCAGACCGAAGCTGTGGAAAATCGGCAGACTGGCCAGGAACTTCTCCTCGGTGAGCGGGATGCGGTTGGCGCACTGGGCCACGTTGGCCAGCACCATGCGGTGGCTGAGCACCACACCCTTGGGCTCACCGCTGGAACCGGAGGTGAAGAGCATCACCGCCTCGTCGTTGTTGCGGCGGGCATCGGTGTCGAACATCTTGCAGATGACGTTGGCCGGGGCGGCCTTGGCCATGAGCACGTTGGTGATGAGGTTCTTCTTGTTCAGACTCTTGAGCAGGTCTTCCACGATGATGAGCTGGTCCTCAGGCGGCCAGGGGAAGGTATCCAGCTTCTGCATGAACTTGCGGGCCGTGATGAAGGTCTTGAGGCCGGCCTGGCGCACGGTGCTTTCAAATGCAGCCTTGGAGGAAGCATAGTTGATGAGTACGGGGGTCACACCCGCCAGCAGGCAGCTCAGGGTAGCGATGGTGCCGCCCGGACCGGGAGGCAGAATCACGCCCATGCGCTTGTCGCCGCGCTCCTTGAGCAGCTTGGCCACGGTCATGGAAACACCCAGCACCTTGAAGAAGGGCAGTGTGCTGTGGGTCATGCCATCGATAATCTCCGCCTTGGGATTGGCCTTCATGGATTTCACGATGGCGGTGGTCAGCGAGCCACGCAGCAGGGGCTGGGCAGCGTAAATCTCGGCGCTGCGCTGCAGCCAGGCGGCCATCAGACGCTCACCCGTTCTCGGGCCGGGGTGCAGCTGGGGCAGGATGCTCAGCTCTTCGCTGTAGCCGGCCTTAGGCTCACTGCGGAACAGGTCCTTCACGGTGTCGGTGTAGTAACCCACGAATACGGGCACGGGGGAAATGTGCAGGCTGCCCACGGTGGAGAGGAAGGGGGAGGGCACGTCGGCATGGCAGCCGCGGGTCTTGCTCACCAGACCGGGCAGGAACACCACGCTGTTGCCCTGGTGCATCTGGTCCAGAATCTGTTCACGCACAGCGCGGGAGGTGGTGTTGCGGAAATCGAAGTATTCGATGTGCACCTTCTTCTTGGTGAGGTAATCCATCACCTCCGGGTGCGGCGGGAAGGTCGGATCCACCAGGTAGCACACCTTGCCGTCCAGCAGCTTGTGCAGAGCCTTGCCCACCGCCACGCTCAGGCGGTTCGGCATGTAGAAGCCGGGGCTCACGATGTTTTCCTCGCCAGTCACATTGACCGGGTTTCCTTTGAGACTAAGCAGACTTACCATAAGATGTTCGATTGAAGAGTTTCGGTATGTAGAAAAGTTGTTCGGCTCGCAAAAAGCCGCCCGACTGTATCTTGCAGCGGGCGGCTTTTGAGCCCACGGATTCTATGCTAGCATATTATCCGGGTGATTTCCAGCGTAAAACGCTGGTATTGATTAGAATTTGTAGGTAGCGGTCAGGTCACCCACCACAGCGAAGTTGCGGAAGGGTACATAGTAGTCGCCATATGCCTTGGCCTCAGACTTCTCGTTGGCCTTCATGCCGCCCTTACCCAGCCAGTTGAAGCTCACAGAGGGAGTGAGGATGAAGTTCTTGGCCTCGTTCACGAACCAGGGGGTGGAAAGCTTCAGCCAGAATGCCTGGGTGCCGTTGGAGCAGGCGTTGTGCTTGGAATCGTAGAAGTTGGCGCACCAGCTCATACCGTACTCCAGGATACCGGCCACCTTGATGTCCTCGGGAGTGCCGATGATGGGAGCCTTGAGGCGGGCGTGAGCTTCGAACCACCAGCCCTGCACGGTGTCAAAGGTGCGGGCGCAGTTCAGGTCGGCGGAGAACCAGGCAACGGGAGTCACCTCGAAGTTGGTCCAGACCTGCTGCATCTTGGAGTCCTTCTGGCCGTCGAAGTGCTTGGCCACCACACCGGCGATACCGCCGTGGATGTAGTCGTGACCGAAGGATACGTTCCACAGGCTCTTGGTGTACTTCAGACCGTTGCGCACGATGAACTCGTTCTCGATGTTCTTCTGGGGCATGGGGTGAATCTTGTCCTTGGCGGCCTGATATGTGGCTTCGAAAACTTCAGGAGTCATCAAGGAAGCGTTGGGGAATACTGCAGCAAAAGTCTCGCGGGAAACAGCGGTCGGGGCGCCGTACAGAGTGTGACCGGAGAACGGAGCCTTGTAGGAAAGAGCACCAGTGTAGCTCCATGCGCCTTCCTTGCCGAAGTCGTAGCCGAGCTGGATGGCGCCCATGCCATAACCTTCGCCCTGTACCACAGCGGTGGTGGGAACATAACCGTGGCAGGTGTAAGCAGTACCGCCGCCTACGTGCACAGCGCCGCTAAGACGCTTGAAATCCTGAGTAGCAGTGGTGGTCGGAACGACCGTGGTCTCGCCAGCGTATGCAACACCCATCAGGGCGGCCATCATGGTGATAAGGCTCTTTTTCATATTTGGTTTCTGTTGTATGTTTTTTTTGAAGGGAACCAGCCTACCTTTTCAGTCGCGTTTGCGTATCCTTATGGTCCGGCTCCGCAGTTATCTTATCCGAAATCTAGAGTATGGTCAAGAATAAAATCTAGACTATACTCTAGATGTAAGGCGAATTTTGATTCTTTTCGGCAGGAAAATTGTATTTTTTCTATCAATTCTTGGGAAAATTTGGTATTTCAGCCAACAATTAAGACGTAAAATGACACAAAAAGGAAGAAATATGACAAAATTGAGCATTTTTATGCCGACGCGGTGTGAAAGCTGCTCTGGAACCATCCGTGTATGTGTATGCGCGCGCACGAAGAGAAGAACAGGGATTAGCAGGGCAGTTGCTGGTTTTATTCGGAGCGGGGGACTTCAGTCCCCTCCAATGCTTATATTTTCGGGACTGAAGTCCCGTGCTCCGACAGATATGCACCCCGCCAATCGATGATTGCCTTATTTTGCCAACGCATCATTTATTGCGAGGGTCAGCAAATCTGAAACAGACCCTGTCTCGAAGGAAGCACGTATTAAATACTTGCATCCGGAGGGCAGACATAGTACCATGGATGCGCACACGTTCAGGTGTGACACACCGCCACCATGAGCCTCGAAAACACTGAGAAACCAGATTTGAAAGCCGGTGCATCCCGTCAGATGGGTGCGCAGGTTGTCATGCCGCAGGCACCCAATGTGGAGAAGAGCCTGCTGGCGATGATGACGATTGACCCCACGAATATCGTGTCGCAGTGCGTATCGAAGGGCATGACGGCAGAGTTCTTCTATATTCCGGCGCACAAGATACTGTGGGAAATTTTCCGCGACAGGTACGACAAGGGTATCCCCATCGATGTTACCTCAGTCATGCAGCAGCTGGCTGATAAGAAGCAGCTGGAGGCCGTGGGTGGCGCCTCGGGGCTTATGGATGTATTCTCCTACACCACGAACACGGGCCTGTTCAACCTGCATTTCGAAACGCTGAAGGAGAAGTTCATCCGCCGCAGCATTATTCTCACGGCCAACGAGGCGAGCGAATCTGCCTACACGAGCGATGCCGAGGTGGAAGCCCTGCTGGACCAGACCGAGCAGGCTGTGCTGAAAATCCGCCAGAGCACCGACAAGGGCGGCGAGTGGAAGCTGAGCGCCGATATTGCCGCTGCCGTGAGCAACATGGAGCGCATGATGAGCAGCAAGGGCGAAGTGCTGGGCCTGACCACGGGCTACCCGAAGCTCGACACCATGATCAACGGTCTGAAAGGCGGCGAACTCTTCATTATCGCCGCCCGTCCGTCCATGGGTAAGACCTCGTTCCTGCTCAATATCATGGAGCACCTGGCGCTGGAGGTGAAGAAACCCATCCTCATTTTCTCCTGCGAAATGCCCAGTGTGCAGCTGGTGGAGCGTCTGCTCTACGCCCGCAGCGGCGTGAGCAAGCAGCAGCTCCTCACCCGCCAGGGTGGCCTGGTGAAGGATGACCTCAAGCGCCTCAAGTATGCCATCGGTGAGCTGCGTTCCAGTAAGATCGTCATCGACGATACGGCCGCCATCTCCATTGCGGAGCTGCGCGCCAAGGCCCGCCGCGTGATGCGCGACCACCCCGACCTGTGCGCCATCGGCATTGACTACCTGCAGCTCATGCGCTCGCACACCAAACAGGCCCAGAACAGCCGCGAACGTGAAATTGCCGAAATCTCCGGTGGTCTGAAGAGCCTGGCCAAGGAGTTGAACCTCCCCATTCTGGCGCTCGCCCAGCTGAACCGTGGCCCGGAAAACCGCCCCGGCAAGAACAAGGGTGTGCCCATGATGAGTGACCTTCGTGAATCCGGCGCTATCGAGCAGGATGCCGACATGATCGGCCTGCTGTACCGCATGGCCTACTACGCCGAAGACGATGAGGATCGCGAGAATATGGGCTCCGATGCTAACCTGTCGCTTTCCAAGAACCGAAACGGTCCTACGGGTGATATTCCCCTTACCTTCATTCCTGAGCTCATGCGCTTCACGCCGCGTATACCCCGTCCCGATGAGGAGGAAGAGGGTTGATTAGCATGCATACCCGCTGCAAAGTTCTGGTTTTCAGTCTGCTGGCCGCGGTGCTTTCTGCCTGCCAGCAGTTCCCTGGTCCTGCCACACCTGCGGTGGTGCTCGATATCGGCCACACGGCAGAGCACCCCGGTGCCCGCACGCCGGGCAAGGTGGATGGCCGCCGCCTCTCCGAGTTCGAATTCTGGTATGAGAACTGCCACTACACCAAGAAGGTGATTGAGGAGGCCGGCTATCCCTGTGTGGTGTGTACCCGTGGCTACAGTCCGGATGATGACCGGTATGAGGACTGGGAGGAACGCGCAGACGTGCAGCACCTGCGCAAGAACGAGAAGCCAGGCCGCCGCTACCCCTCGCGCTACTACCCCGACCGCGTGGCCAGCGGCATCATCAGCGCCGACTATGCGGTGTACCGCCAGGCTCCGGCCGCAGTGTTCCTGCACCACAACAGCAACGGCAACGGCTGGCGCCGCTACCGGCAGGATTCCATCATCCTGGCCAATCGCCACAATGGCACCCCGCTCGGCCAGGCTATTGCAGATTCGCTCAATTCCCGCTGCCTGAACCACGGCATGCCCAACAAGGGCAAGGCCTGCACCGTGGAAGTGCGCTACAAGGATGCTTCCCGCGGTGGCGGCTGGCTCAACGTGTGCGATGATGCCGGTATTCCCGCTGCCATTGTGGAGGCCGCCTTCCTCAATAACCGCCAGCACGCCCGCTACCTGGCTGACCCTGATAATGCCCGCCGCTACGCCGAAGCCGTGGGTCACGGCGTGGTTCACTATCTGCGTACCCAGAGCGGCACCGTGCACCGCCGGAGCAACAAGAATGAACCCGATGAAGGTTCATTCGGCTATGCGCTGGAATCCCGCCAGCTCGATGTCCCCGGAGCCAGGCATTTGTTGTAAAGGGATTAGGAATTTGCAACCAGGCTTTTCGGCGGATGCGATTTGGGATTTATCTCTCTGGGCAGCGCAGCTGGAACTTATTCGCTTATAGTGTTATGAAGCCATTGCCACGAATGGCAATAGCTGTGAAACTTCGCCTGTCAGCGACAGGCTCAGAGATTACAACATCTCGTTAAATATCAATCATACACATCCTGAAATCCCTCAAACCAGCTCAATGCCGGCTTTGCGGGCGGCGGCGGCGGCTTCGGGGGGCAGGGGGTGGCCGGGAGCGGTGGCCAGCACCATGGGGGCAGGCGGGGTGCTCGTGCGGCCGAGCAGCACGCGGCAGAGCCAGTTCACCAGGCGGGCGAAGCGCAGGCGCTTCATGTAGGCCGAGGCGCGGCGGATGCACTTGAGCGGGCCATCGGCATCGTCTACGGCGATGACTACGCCATCGCACACAACGGCGCAGGAGCCGATGCCGAGCTGGGCGATTTCAGTGGCCATGGCGGCGGCGTGGGCAGCATCGGTGGCGATGTGGCCGGGGTCGGCACCTTCCTGCGCAGGGATGGGCACCTCCATGGCGTGCAGGGTGATGCCGTGCTTATCGCACAGGCGGGAAACCTCCTCGCGCTGGAAGAGGATGGTGCGGTGCGCTTCGAAGACAATGTGGTTCACGTGGGCCTTGATGGCGTTGTGAATGGTGCCGAGCCCGATGCATGGCACATCGAAGCGCATATCGTGCCCGGGCTTGGTCACCTTGCAGAGGGTGACGCCGTGCTCGCGGTGGCCGCCGGAGTGCAGGCACTCGTTGGTGCCCTTGAAAGCCTCCACACAGACCACCCTGGGGCCTTGCACCACGATGCTCTGGCCGATATCGAGCCGTGCGATTTCGCGGGCCTTGGCAAGGCCGAAGCGTGCTTCCTCAATCTGCTCTGCGGTGGGTGCGGGTCCGGCGATGTGGCCGGGGGCAGGGAGTTGCTCCTCCATGAAAGTGATGGACGGCAGCACCTGCATGTTGCGCGAGTGGATGAAGTTGCACACCGTGGTGAAGATGGTGTGGGCGTTGCGGCGATCGAGCGTGGCAAGCAGCCGGCGGGCAGTGGCATCGGGCCACATGGTGTAGATGCAGGCGGGCTTGATCTGCCCCGTGAGCATCACATGGGTGACACCCTGCTCCTGGAAGAAATCGGCAGGGCCTTCGAGCGAACCCACGCGGAAGCACTTGTATGCATCCACCAGACCGGGAATCTCCTTGCCCACGGCGCCGCGCATGCCAGCGGCCACCACGCGCACACCGGCGCGGCGCGCGCCGCGGATGACCATGCGGGGGAACTCGCCGGCGCAGGCAATGATGCCCAGTACTATATCTTTGGGGTATTCACTCATGGAGAAAGGATTACAGGAACTCTGGGTGCTCCAGGTAGTGGGCGATGCGCTGCATGAGGCGGCCTACATCACCGCCGTCCACCACGCGGTGGTCGAAGGAGGCCACGATGTTGGCCTGCTCCACGGGCAGGAAGCACTCCACCTCGTCGCTCCACACGGGCACCTTCTGCACCGAACCTACACCCAGAATGAGGCTTTCGCTGGGCAGGGGCATGGGGGTAGCGTGGGTGAGGCCGAAGCCGCCGAAGTTCGACACGGTGGCGATACCGCCGCCCTGGTAGGCTGCGTCGAGGCGGCGGTTGCGCGCCTGGTCCACCACCTTGTTGTATTCGTCAACCAGCTCGTTGAGCGTGTATTCATTCACATTGCGCAGCACGGGCACCATCACGCCGTCTGCCACCTGCACAGCCACGCCCAGGTCGATGCGGCGCGGGGTGAGGATACGGCCGCCCACCATGTAGCCGGCGCATTCGGGGTGCTCTGCCAGTGCCAGAGCCAGGGCGCGCAGGAAATAGAGGGTGATGCCGGGCTTGCGGGGGTGGTTCTTGCGGTGCAGCACGATGGGTGCCATGAAGATGGGGCGGCCACAGCTGGCAATGGGGCGGCGCCAGGTGCGCTGCATGCTGCTGGCCACGCTGCGGCGCATGGGCGAGGCCTGGTGAGAGGGCCAGCCGTCCACGTAGTTGATGAACTGCTCGAAGTCATCGATGGTGATGCGGCCATTCGGCCCGGTGCCGATGACGTAGGCCATATCGGCCTCGGTGATGCCGAGCTCATCCATGCGGGCGCGGATGCGGGGGGAAAGGAAGCGGGAGCCGCGCTGGCCCATGGGCACAGGCAGGCCGCGGCCACCTTCGCCCAGCGGGCGGCGGCGGCTGGTGCTGCCACCACCGGGCACGCCCTCGCGGAACTCGCCCTCGGTGCGGAAGTGGGCGCCGTCCTGGTTGCTGCCGCTTGTTTCCTTGGCGGGCGCGGCAGCGGGGGCAGGGGCATTTTCATCCAGCGGGGTGGCGCCGGAGCGCTCGATTTCCTCCTCGGTGGCTTCGATGATGCCCATGACTGCGCCCACCGGCAGGGTTTCGCCGGGGCTTGCATCGAGCGACACGATGGTGCCACCGCACACGGTGGTCACGCCCATGACGGCCTTGTTGGTTTCGACCTCGAACACCTCCTGGTCGGCCTGCACGGTGTCGCCGGGCTTCACCAGCAGCTGCATGATGGTGGCTTCGGCTATGGATTCGCCCAGCTGGGGCATGAGAATGGGAACTTTCGGCATGGCGGTGGGGGAAGGGGAATCAGAGGGAAATGAGGTAACGGGCGGCATCTGCT
>JAZRHL010000052.1:0-13930 GCA_045644745.1 Akkermansia sp. | reverse complement strand
AGAAATCCCGCAACTCTGATTCGACAGAATCAGAGCACTTGCGTTTCCTCAACACCACCGGGGCGCTCCCGCAAAACAGACATACCACCTTCTGCTCGACCCTGCTCCATCAGGTGGCGATAGATATCATACGGGGACCATTCTCCGCGATTGTCATCATGGAGGAGGAAACCGGCCTCGCGCAGGACATGGAAGGCATCTTCCACCCGCCAGGCGAATACATCATCGGTCTCCGAAGCTCGTGCAGCCACAGGAATCCGGCATCGGTGATAGCTGAACGCCCCCGCACCCAACAGGCGTGATACGGCACACTTCAGCAGCCTGCAGAGCTTTTCCCGGAAAGATTCGGTGCCATAGCGGCGCATGAAGTCCGCCGGCAGGGCTTTCCGGCACCCGAGGTGCAAGCAGAACACAGCGCAGCCGTCCTTCACGGTCTCCAGTTCCAGCACCACGTTGCGACGTACCTTTCTGCACATAACGGTAAGTTTACTTCCAGGGAAAGGAAAAAGCCGCTGAGGAATCTCAACGGCTTTTTTCTGAGTTGCGGGAGCAGGATTTGAACCTGCGGCCTTCAGGTTATGAGCCTGACGAGCTACCTGGCTGCTCCATCCCGCGATTTTATTCAGGTCACCCTTAGTGGGTGCGGCGAGAATATACCACTACATCCGCGCGGCGTCAAGACTTTTTTGAGAAAAATCTCATTTTTTCTGTTTTTCGGCCTGTTCGAGCAGGCCGACGGCGGTTTCATTGCCAGCTTCGGCGGCATTGACGAGCCAGCCCATCATGAGTTCATCGTTTCGGGGCACGCCTTTGCCGGTGGCGTAGCAGGTGCTGAGCATGAGGCAGGCCTCGCCGTTGCCCTGCATGGCGGCATAGCGCAGGTAGCGGATGCCTTCCGCCGGGGAGGCGTTGCGGGCTGTGCCGTTCAGATGCATGTGGGCCAGCATGAGCTGCGCGGGGATGGAGTCGGCATCGGACATGCGCTCCAGCCAATGCAGGGCGCCGCTCATATTCCCCGCCCGGGCCTCCATCTGCACCAGGGTCTGGCAGGCATCGTCGTTGCCCTCATCCACCGCGGCGGCATACCACTTGCGGGCCTTCGCCAAGGAGCGAGGCACACCGAGGCCGCGTTCATAGCAGAGGCCGAGAGCGGCCATGGCGTGGGGTTCGCGTTGTTCTGCAGCCTTGGCAAACCAGGTAAAGGCACGCTTGGACGAGCGGATGGCGCCTTTCTGCCCCGTGAGGAGGCGGCGACCGTATTCATACTGGGCATGCGGGTCGCCCTTCACCGCCGCGCGGCGCAGCTGCACGATATTGTGGCAGCTGCAGCAGAGCAGAAGTGCACAGGCTATGGCAAAGAACCGCATCACCGGAAATAGTTTCGTTGTTTTTCACTTACGGGCATACCGAGGCGCTCCATGACCTCGAGCATATCCTCCCAGAGTGCGCGGCGGGCAGAGAGCGCCTCGTTGCGCAGCAGGTAACTGGGGTGATAGGTCACGCGCACGGGTACACCCTGGCATTCCATCCAGCGGCCTCGCAGGGCGTTCACCCCCTGCTGCGTGCCCAGCAGCCCCTTGGCCGAGCTGCCGCCCAGGCATACGATGCAGGCGGGCTGAATGGCACGGATTTCGGCCATGATGAGCGGCAGGCAGGCGGCGAGCTCCTCGGGGCTTGGTGCGCGGTTTGCTGTGCCCTGGTTTTCGCCCATGGAGGGGCGGAACTTGCAGACATTGGAGATATAGACATCGCTGCGCTGCAGTCCCATGGCTCCCAGGATTCTGGTAAGCAGCTGCCCCGCCGGACCGACAAAGGGTTCACCCTGGCGCTCTTCTTCATAGCCGGGGGCCTCGCCCACCAGCATGAGCCGCGCGCGGGGATTGCCCACGGCGAACACCATGGTATCGCGCAGGGTGCCCAGACGCCGGGCGGGTTTCCAATCTGCCGCGCGCTGGCGCAGGTATTCGAGCTTCTGTTCCACGCTCATTTCGGGCTCTGCCTCTGCCGCAGCAGGCGCGGAAGGCTCAGGCACAGAAGGCGGTGCTGGAACAGGAGCCGGCGCAGGTGCCCCACTCTGCCGGGCATCCAGCATCCACTGCCGCAGAATGCCGCGGGCATCATCATCCACAGCCAGACGCTGCCGACCATCCTCCACCATGTGGGTGAGGGTCTCTACCGCCAGCTGTTTGAGAGTGGGCATGCTGACATTCTAACACAAGACGGCAGGATATCAAGGAAAAGCGAGAAAAATAACAGATATTTCATACGTATCCCAAAGATTTGGGACACGCGGATTTACGATTTTGGATTTACGATTTACGAATTAAGGATTAGTGGCTAACGCCAGATATTGGCTAACTGAACGCTTGCTGCCGATGGTCAGGTTCGTGATACCCCTGCGCAGAAATGAAGGCAGAATACGCTGACTATATGTCGTTTGGAGCCCTTTTTCTGTAATCTTTGGGACACATGTGCATATATTTCGCTTGACCCAAAGGGAGTTTCGCCTTAAGCTATAGACCTCTCCGAACTTGAATAACACCATGAAACGCCTCTACACACACCGCTTACTCCTCCGTCTGGTGGCAGCAGCCATCGTCTGTCTCCCGCTCAGCTATGCTGATGATGCCAAGGATGATGCCCCCGCCGGCAAGGAAGAATCCGCTCTGCCCGAGGAAGGCTCCAAGGAATGGAAGCAGAAGCGCAATTTCGCCATTCAGAAGCACAGCGGCCAGGAGTTCAAGGATTTCAAAGCCGTGGTCAATCTGTACAAGAAGGCAAAGAATGACCGCGACATCAAGAGACTCAACAAGATGATGCAGGACACCATCAAGAAGTACTCCCCGCTGTATGACGACGGCAAGCCTGTGGTCATCAATGGTTTCCCCATCACAGTTGATGACCTGGAGAAGGCCCACATCAAGCTCGGCTCCCAGCGCAGAAAGATGTATAAGGACATCCTGGAAACCGCCCGCCGCAAGAGCAACAGCTCTGCCATGGGCACGCCTGCAGGTGACGATGCCGGCCCCAGCATCAACGAGGCGGATATCAACAAAATCAAGGGTTATATCCGCATCCACCAGGAAGACTTTGCTGACAAGGAAGACGCCAAATACGGGGATATGAATTCTAAGTTCTAAGCCTCTTACAGATAATCCCTTTCCAAGCCCGCAGCCACACCGGCTGCGGGCTTTTGCATTTATTCTGCGTACTGCCCTGCATTTCCCTTGCTTATGGGGCTGATTCCATGGTAAATTATGGTTCCGATGGCTACACTCTGCATACTGGACGGCATGGCGCTCATCTACCGCGCCTTCTATGCCTTTATCAACAACCCCATGCGCAACTCCACAGGGCTGAACACCTCTGCGATGTTCGGCTTCATCAACACGGTGGTGCACCTGATTGAGAAGGAAAAGCCCACGCACATTGTAGCCTGTCTGGACCCCAGCGGCCCCACCTTCCGCCACGAGCGATTTGCCGAATACAAGGCCAACCGCCAAGCCATGCCGCAGGAGCTGCGCGAGTCCATTCCGTGGATTGTGGATATTCTGGCTGCCATG
This sequence comes from Akkermansia sp., assembly GCA_045644745.1. Taxonomy (GTDB): domain Bacteria; phylum Verrucomicrobiota; class Verrucomicrobiia; order Verrucomicrobiales; family Akkermansiaceae; genus Akkermansia. The sequence continues at coordinate 10,367 of JAZRHL010000052.1, read as the reverse complement.
CGTATCAAGACGCTGCGCATCCCCGGCTACGAGGCCGACGACCTCATCGGCACCATCACCCGCATGAGCGATGAAGCGGGCGACATGCATGCCTACATGGTTTCCAAGGACAAGGACCTGGGCCAGCTGCTTTCGCCCACCTGTTCTTTCTGGCGACCGGGCAAGAAGGGCAGCGATTTCGAGACCGTAGGCGTGGCCGAATTTCTGGAGGAATGGGGCATTGAAACCCCGCGCCAGATTATTGATATTCTTGCGCTCATGGGTGATGCGTCCGACAACATTCCCGGTGTGCCGGGCGTGGGCGCAGTGTCGGCCAAAAAGCTCGTTACCCAGTTCGGCAGCATCGAGAACATGCTCGCACGCAGCACCGAAATCAAGGGCAAGATGCGCGAAAAAATCGAGCAGAACGCCGAGGCCGCCCGCCTTTCCTACGAGCTGGTGACCATCCGCCGAGATGTGCCGGTGGAAATCAAGCTGGCCGACTGCAGGATTCAGGAGTTCGACACCAAGGCACTGGCAGATATTCTCAAGAAACTGGAGTTCAAGGAACTGGCCAAGAAGCTCTGCGGAACCCAGCCGAGCGATGCCGACCTGGGCGAGCTTTTTGCCGCCGCTGCATCCCCTGCCGATGCCCCCGCCAGCGAGGGCGAAGTGCAGCTCGACCTGTTTGCCCTGCCCCAGCTCACAGATATCAACGCCACCCCGCACCAGTACCACCTGGTGAACACCCCCGAGGCCCGCGCCGCCCTGGCTGCCCGCATGGAGCAAGCCGAACGCTGGGCCTTCGACACCGAAACCACGGGGCTCGACCCGCTCACCGACAATCTGCTGGGCTTTTCCGTGGCCATCACCGAGCACGAGGCATACTACATTCCCGCAGCGGAGGAGGGCTGGCTGGATTGCTTCCGCAACGCTTTTGCCGGAAGCGCGGAAAAGGTGGGGCTGAACGCCAAGTTTGATATTCAGGTGCTGCACCAGGCCGGGCTGGTGGTGAACGGACCCTTCTTCGACTGTATGCTGGCGCACAGCGCGCTGTACCCCGAGCTGCGCCACGGCATGGATGAAATGGCCGAGGCCCTGCTGCAGTACAAGACCATTCATCTGGAAGACATTGCCGGCAAGGGTAAGGACATGAACACCGCTGCCGTGCCCGTGGAAACCATGGCCGAATATGCCGCAGAGGATGCGGATGTGACCCTGCGGCTCTACAACGTGCTGCAGCCCCAGCTGGTGGAAGCCGGTCAGGAGGAGCTGATGCGCAGCATCGAGTTCCCGCTGGTGCCGGTACTGGCCGGCATTGAGGAGGAAGGCATGCGCGTGGAGCCCGACCTGCTGCAGAAGAGCTCCGATGAGCTCGGCGCGCAGATTGAGGCCATCCGCGCCCGCATCGATGAGCAGGTGGGCCGCCCCATCAACCTGAACTCCCCCAAGCAGCTCGGCGAGCTTCTCTTCGATGAGATGAAGCTGCTCGCCAAGCCGAAAAAGACCAAGACGGGGCAGTACGTGACCGATGAAGAGACACTCCGCAAGCTGGTACCCATTTCCCCGCTGGTGGCGGATATTCTGGAATACCGTGAAATGAGCAAGCTGAAGGGCACTTATCTGGATGCCCTGCCCCGCTACATTTCCCCGAAGGATGGACGCATTCACTCCACCCTGCTGCAGATGGTGACGGCCACGGGGCGACTCGCCTCCCAGAACCCGAACCTGCAGAACATCCCCGTGCGTTCGGAGGCAGGCAAGCTCATCCGCCGCGCCTTTGTGGCCCGCGATGCACAGCACAGCATCCTCTCTGCCGACTATTCGCAGGTGGAACTCCGCCTCATGGCCGCCCTCTCCGGTGACCCGGGCATGATTGCCGCTTTCACCTCCGGCCGCGATATCCACGCCGAGACCGCCGCCCGCATCTACGGCGTGCCGCACGAGGAAGTGACCGCCGATATGCGCCGCAAGGCCAAGACGGTGAACTTCGGTATCATCTACGGCATCTCGGCCTTCGGTCTGTCGCAGCGGCTGGATTGCCCGCGAGGTGAGGCTGCCGGGCTCATCGAGAGCTACTTCACCCAATTCCCGGGCGTGAAGGAATGCATGGATAAGCTGGTGACCGAGGCCCGCGAGCGCGGCTATGCCGAAACCCTCTGTGGCCGCCGCCGCAAGCTGCCCGATCTGAACAGCGCCAACTTCAATCTGCGCGCCGCCGCCGAGCGCACCGCCATCAACACCCCCATCCAGGGCACGGCGGCCGATATGATCAAGATTGCCATGGTGCGCGTGGCTGAGCTGCTGAAGGGTAAACGGAGCCGCCTCATCATGCAGATACACGACGAACTCCTCATCGACCTGCACGAGGAGGAGCACGACCTCATCCCCCGGATAACCGAAGCCATGCGCGCCGCCCTGCCCCTGCCGCACGGCGTGCCGCTGGAGGTAGAAGCCAACACCGCCCCCAACTGGCTGGAAGCGCACTGATACAAGCATGGAAACAAGGATGATGAAGCTCGTGAAGGGACTCATGTGGAGCATGGGTATACTCTTTGCTATCATCATGGTGCTGGGGATAAGCCGCGCCTTTTATAGCTCATTCCTCGAATCCGGGAGCAGCCCGACAGAAACAGCTACGAGCCCGCTGGAAGAAGCCCGTGACTGGGAAAAAGCAGCAGAAAGCACCGAATCTCCGCAACAGGAGATAGAATACCGGCTACGCGCCAGCCAGGCCTATGTGGAAGCCGGCATCAGGCAACCGTTCAACACCTTCGACCTGGCCGCCGCTATGGCACCCCGTATCCGCGAGCTGCAGCAGGAGCACAAGCTGCCGAAAGCGGCACCGAACCGTGGACTCTGTCTCATGTTCGACGAAGCGAAGGGGAATTTCAGTTGTCTGGCAGCCCACGTGCAAAGTGGCATCTACGATTTTTCTGCCGATTCCGACCGAGACGCCCGAGACTACGCAAGCACCCTGCTCTGCGATATGCTGGAGTTCATCGACTGGCACCGCTACGGCTCCGAAGTGCAGCAGCTCAAGCCCCTCGTCGTTTCCCTGCTCCAGCAAGGAGCCCGCACCACCTGGCCCGACCTGAGGAACTGGCAAAAATCCACCGATGCCGTGCTCACCGCTGTGCGCACCCGCGATGCCGAATTCCTCCGCGCTGTGCTGGATTGCGGCCTGCCCGCCAGCGGTATCAATGGCGACAAAAAGCCGGAATGCGAAGCGCTCTGGCAGAACTCCCCCGACCTCGTCGAAATTCTTCAATCTCATTAATCACTAATCATTAATCATTCATGATAACTCTCGTAGGTTTAGGTTACGATATTCACCGCTTCTCCGAGACAGAGCGTCCGCTCTGGCTGGGCGGTGTGCAGGTGCACCCCACCAAGGGGCTGGCCGGCCACAGCGATGCCGATGTGCTCTGCCACGCGCTGGCAGATGCCATTCTGGGCGCCATCGGTGAGCCGGATATCGGCTACTGGTTCCCCCCGGGCGATGACAGCTGCAAGAACATCTGCTCCCTCCGCATCGTGGAGAAAGCAGTCGAGCTGCTGCAGGCGCAGGGTGGCCGCGTGGTGAACGTGGACTGTGCCCTCATTGCTGAAGCACCGAAAATCATGCCCTTTGTGCAGCAGATGAAGGAGACGCTGGCCCCCATTCTGGGAATAGCTCCCCGCCGAGTGGGCGTGAAAGCCACCACCAACGAAAAGCTGGGCGCCCTCGGCCGCCGCGAAGGCATGGCCGCCTTTGCTACCGTGGCAGTACAAGTTCCCGACGAAGCCTGATACCGCCATGAATTCTGAAATTGATTTGCTGGCTTTTATCGCAGTAGAAAATCTGCGCGGCACGGGGCTCACCGTAACCACGGCAGAGAGCTGCACGGGCGGCATGATTGCCACCGCCATCACCGAGGTGCCCGGGGCTTCAGCTGTATTCCGCTACGGCTGGGTGACCTACTGCAACGAAGCCAAGGAGCGCCTGCTCAATGTGCCCACTGAGCTTATCGAGGAGCACACCGTAGTGAGTGAACCCGTAGTGGCAGCCATGGCTCAAGCCGCGATGCGCCAGAGCGGCGCGGATATCGCCGTGGCCGTGTCCGGCAATGCCGGGCCCACCGCTGCCGAAGGTGAGCCCCCCGTGGGCACGGTCTGCATCGCCCTGACCCGCCGTGGTGCCGCCCGTCCTGTGCATACCGAAACCATCTTCCTGCCGGGCATGACGCGGCGGCAACTCCGCCAGCGGGTCACAGCCAAGGTGCTGCAACTCATCGCCGGCGCCGCTAATTAACCCACAAAAAAGCCTGAGCAGATGCTCAGGCTTTTTTGCTTGTTGAATATTTTGCGGGGTTAATCAATACCCTGGCGGTCGTACAGCTCCTTGTAGAGCGGGCAGCCGGCATACAGTTCCTCGTGTGTGCCATCGCCCACGATGCGACCTGCATCGAACACCAGAATGCGGTGGGCATTGCGGATGGTGCTGAAGCGGTGGGCCACGATGAGGGTGGTGCGCCCCTGGGCGAGCTTATCGAGTTCTTCCTGAATCTCGCGCTCACTCTCGGCATCGAGCGAGGCTGTAGCTTCATCGAGAATGAGGATGGGGGCATCTTTCACAAAGGCTCGGGCAATAGCCACGCGCTGACGCTGGCCACCGGAAAGGCCGGAACCGCCCTGCCCCAGTTCGGTATCGATTCCCTTGGGCTGCGTTGCCAGGAACTTGGTCACAGCAGCCGAATCTGCAGCGGAGAGAATCTGTTCCTCTGTGGCGTTCTCACGGCCGAGGGCAATATTCTCGCGAATAGAGCCCATGAACAGGAGTGCCTGCTGCCCCACCAGCGACAACTGCTCGCGCAAATCAAATGTCTTGAGGTCACGCACATCGATACCATCCACCTCCACAGAGCCCTTGGTCACCTCATAGAATCGGGGGATGAGCGCAGCAAAGGTCGTCTTACCGGCGCCGCTGGGGCCTACAAGGCCGACAATCTGGCCGGCGGGAATCGTCAGGTCCACATCACGCAGCACCGGTTTCTCGGGGTCATAGCCGAAGCTTACATTGCGGAAGCGGATTTCACCACGCACAGGAAGGCTGAACTGCTTCGGAGCTTCGGGTTCAGGAATGGAGTTCGGTTCCTGAAGCACTTCGGTCAGGCGCTTGAGTGACCCCTGTGCCTCGTTGAAACGATTCCAGGCAGTACCGGCCCGCTTCATGGAGTCAAACGCAAAGAACAGAGCGCCGGCAATAGCCAGGAAATCCGTAAAGCTCATGCCGCACATACGGCCACGCACCAGCAGGAAAGAAAGCGCCAGTGCCGTCACCACTTCCATGACAGGCACGAGGGCCTTCTGATATTTGATGAGCTTAACGTAATTCACGCAGAAGCGGTTGGATACGTTCCGAAAATCGCTTATCTCGCGTTCTTCCATGGCGTAGGCACGCACCTCACGCTGGTTCTCCAGGTTCTGCTGCACGGCGGTATTCAATTCACCCAGGCCCTGCTGAGAGCGCAGCGATTTATCGGAAATACGTTTACCGAACACGATGATGGGCCAGGCAGCCAAAGCCACAAACAACATGTTCACGAAGAACAGGAATCCCTGTCCACTGGCAACAAGCAGATAAATGAACGCACTGAGGGCGCAAAGCGCGGTAACCGGCTGCTTGACCAGGTCATTGGCCACGGAGGTGAGAATATTCTGCACGTTTGATGTATCAGCCAGGATTCGGCTGATGATGTCGCCCTTGCGGCGGCTCTCCATGAAGGCAATGGGCAGTTCCTGCACGCGGCAGAACACCTCCATGCGCAGCAATTCCAGAATGCGGATACCGAGGACGTTCACCATAACGGCATTTACCCACATGGCAAAACCACGCACCACAAACACCGCAGGCATTGCAGCACAGGCCAGCAGCAGCAGGTGCTCTGCGCTCCAGCTCTGCAGACTGGGCACATGCACCAGCAAATCGGGCATGGGATCTCCAGGGCCGTGAAACACCACAGGGAAGACATACTTCACCATGAGCGGCACACCCATGCCGCTTGCAGCAGCTGCAATCACACCAGTGCAGAGCACTACACCGAACATTCCGATATGCGGCCACAGGAATCTTTTCAGGAAATAGAAAATGGTCTTCATTCTGCGTCCTCCTTTTCACTTTGTTCTGCCGCCTGGCGCACCTGCTCATCATACAGGCTGCGGTAAAGCACACAGTTTTCGTAAAGTTCTGCGTGTGTACCATCGGCTATGATACGGCCCTCCTCAAACACCAGGATACGCTGAGCCATGCGAATGGTACTGAATCGATGAGCAATCACAAATGTGGTGTGCCCCTTGGCCAGTTCCTCGAGTTCAGCCTGAATGGCAGCTTCGCTCTTCATATCCAAGGCAGAAGTCGCTTCATCCAGAATCAGCACAGGCGCATTTTTCAGGAAGGCTCGGGCAATCGAAACACGCTGGCGCTGGCCGCCGGAAAGGCCGCTGCCACCTTCGCCAAGCATCTGATTATATCCATCCGGCAAAGACTCCGCGAACTCATCCACCCTGGCCAGCCGTGCAGCCTGTTTCACCGCCTCAGCAGAGGCCCCGGGCTTTCCGATTCGTATATTTTCCAGAATGGTATCACGGAACAACGCTGCAAACTGGGAAACAAGGCCGATACTTCTGGTTCGGTCAGCACGTGAAATCTGGCGTACATCTACGCCGTCTATCTTCACACTGCCCTTATTCGGGTCATAGAAACGGCAGATCAGGTTAATGAATGTGGTCTTACCCGAGCCGCTGGGTCCCACAAGAGCCACAATCTGCCCAGCCGGCACATGCACTGAAATATTCTTGAGCACGGTCTTTTCCTTACTATACCCGAAGCTCACATTGTCAAAATCCACCGTACCAGCCACAGGCATTTTCAGTTTTGCAGGTTCAGCAGGCTCCGGAGTTTCATCCTTTGCATTCAGAATAGCATTGAGACCGTTTACGCCTACGACAAGAATCTGACACTGGTTGGCAACCGTACCCAGGCGCTTGATAGGATCATAGCAGAAGTAGAACGCTGTAGCAATGGCGGTGAACTGCTCCAGGGTAAGGCCATCGCTGCAACCGCGATACAGAGAATACGCCAGAGCCAGAGCAGAAACCACCTCGACACCGGGAGTCACGCTTTGGCGCCACGCATTCATTTTGATCAGCAGCGTGTTGAAACTCTTGATATGATGGCGCAGCAGGTTCTCGCGCTTCTTTTCCAGATTGAATGCGCGGACCTCACGCTGGGCTGAGAAAGTCTCTTCCACCACCGTAGTGATGATATTCATGCCGGCCATGGCCTTGCGCATCTGCTTCACCATGCTCTTGCCTACCCAGCGTACCAGCGGGACGCAGGCTGCAGAAATAATCAGATTGCCCAGCAGCATGGCACTCTCGTGGCTGCTGCAGGCCGCGAATACCAGATACCCCACTGCGGCCACCAGGGTAAGAGGCTGAATCACCAGGTCGTTCATCACCGTCACCATGCCCTGCTGCACCATCTGGGTGTACTGGATAATGGCGGTCATCAAATCACCGCGGGTGTTCCGGTCGTGATACGAAAACGATAGCCACTGCAAACGGGCAAAAATATCCACGCGGAGTGTGGACAGCGCCTTCATACCGGCCTTGGTAAGCAGGTAAGCATTGGCATACGTTGCAAGGCCACGAACAGCCATAACCAGCGGAATGATGGCAGCGGCAAGCCACAATACCAGGCTGTCAAAACTTTCCTTACTCGCCTGGGTATCTGACGCAACCGCATCATTTCCGGCACTACAGGCATCCACCCACTGCTGCAACCACTCCGGGGCAGGCACTTCGCCGAAAACAATAGGGAACACATACTGAATCATGAACGGCAAGCCGAAACCTGCCGAAGCAGCTGCAACAATGCCTGCCAATGTTCCTCCCGCCATCAGATACCACAAGGGCATCATATATTTTTTTATGATGGGCTTGAAAACGGCCCACACTTTCTGTTCTTCAGGTGCACTCATGAACTTTTAGTCAGTCTAGCAGATTACACATGCCATGGCAATCATTTTCGGCATTTCATAAGCCAATCACCCCTCCTTTCGGGATTTTTTGTGACTGTGTCCTGCGCAAGGCACGCCGACAGCTTGACATCTCTTTCGAAATATGTTTCTTTATCTAAAATTTCCGCCCGCGCGAGGCGTTACTCACGCGCGTCACACCATGAAGAGACTCCTGATTCAGACAGCCGTTCTTACCGCGTCCACCACACTGCTCACCTCTTGTTTTGATGAGCTTAAACAGGTATTTGGTGACGAACCCGTGCCCGCCGAACCCACCATAGAGGAACCGGCGGCTCCCGCTGTGCCCACCCAGCCTTCCAATGAGGAAATAAGCCGCATGCTTATCGAGCAGCTCAGCGGCTGCGATGCCGCCAATGCCGGCATGCTCACCTGCACAGAACCCGTCAAGAACGCCGATTCCAGCGTCTCCATAAGTGCCACACTCAAAATGGTGGTCAAGGAGGATATGTACACCCGCGAAATGGCTCCCGCAGCATTCAACAAGGAGCGTGAAGCCCTGAATGAAGCAGCCAACACGGCCATGAAGCCTGAATCGGTCTACCTGTTCCAGGTTGGTGCCACCACTGACCTCATCACCGATGCCGATCGCGCCGCCAAGCCTCTGCCCGAACACCTGCAGGCTCCCCTCAACGAGCTTAAGGAACTCGCAGATTCCTCTGTCTATCGTAAAGTAATGAACACAGGCGATGAAGTGGAAACCGCCGCTTCCTTTACCGCTACCTATGTGGATGGCGCCTGGCAGTTCAGCAACATTGTTGTAGACAATGCAGCTCTGCTGGCTCTCAACGACTACACCGCCCAGAGCGCTCTGCCCCAGAATGCAGCTGTGCTCACCCCCGAGTTCGAGGAAACCCGCAAGGCTGTCATTCGTGAGAAGGTGGCTGCCTTCATACAGCTGGCAGATCCCTATATCAAGAGCCGCGAGGAAGCTGCCCGCGCCACCCTCACCGAACACCAGGCCCGAGCCGAGGAAGATGCCCGCCGCATCACCGAACAGGCAGCTGCCGAAGAAGCAGCCCGCCAGGAATGCCTCAAGGTCTTCTCTGAGCTTCTGACCGATGATAAGCTTTTCGCTGGCGAATGGACACGCGACAAGGCTTTTGGTGAGCTTTCCCTGCACATCGCTACAGCCCGCCGCCTCGACAACGCTGTGCAATTCGCAGGTACCATCTTCGACACCACCCTCCCCGAAGCCAGCCTCAACATCATGGGGCGCTGCGAGCTCACCCCGAAGGAGGATGGCACGGTCCAGGTCGACATCGCTATCTACGAGGGCCAGTATGACCCCGACCAGCCCACCGCTGAAGTATACGATGCCAAGGACGGCATGCTCTCCCTGCAGCTCAGCAAAGACGGCAAGCTCGTCGGTATCATGAGCTGCACCTCCTGGGCAGCTAACCCTGAAAAGGCTTTCAAGATTACCATGTCCCCCAAGGCCAAGGAAGAGCCCAAGCCCCGCCGTCGCCGCCGTTAAACAAGGAGTATCTTTCCAACAAAAAAGCCCACGGTTCCACACCGTGGGCTTTTTTTATGCGACAGGATGAGCTACAAGCGCCTACCATGTGACTATGGCACCCTCACACCATAACTGTAGAAATGAGGGCTTACAGCTTCCCCAGTCCGCTCGGCACGAGCGGATATCGTCGCGAAGCGATATCGTCCAGAGCCGCAGGCTCTGGATTTCGTCCTGCCCGGAACGGGCAGGATTTCGTTTAAAAATGCGCACCGCATTCCCATAGTAACTTTGCGCACAATGAATGAATCCACCGCTCTGCCGCCCCTGAACGGGGCTCAGTTAATTTTTGGTAAGCTAGCAGGGGCTGCGCCCGCAAACGATGAAGCCCCGAAACCTTTTCGGTTCCGGGGCTTCATTTACCCCTTGTCACGGCGTAGCTGCACAGCAGCGAAGACGGATGGCTGCTATCTACTCCCGGAGCCCGCATAGCAGGCGTAGGCCTCGGCGTAGCTGCGCAGCAGCGAAGACGGGTCGTGGGACCTTCTCACACGCCGCACGGCGTGTTTTCATCCTTCATCGGGCAAAGCCCTTTCACTCGCGCCCCTGGCGCGTTTTCATTTATTTCCCAACGAATGGCACTTTATTCAACGCTCTGCTCACAGGAAACGAAATCCAGCCTCCGGCTGGACGAAATCCGGCCGGAGGCCGGTCGAAATCCTCACTGCGTTCGGTCGAAATTTGTGTGCTGCGCACACAAACGATGAAGCCCCGAAACCTTTTCGGTTTCGGGGCTTCATTTACCCTGGCAGCTATCTACTCTCGCGGGACCTGTCGTCCGACTACCATCG
>JAZRHL010000051.1:0-5676 GCA_045644745.1 Akkermansia sp. | reverse complement strand
GCTTCCATAGAAAAATGAAATTAATTCAACGCCGCGCCTATGGCTATCGTAACTTTCAGAACTACCGATTAAGAGTCTTAATTGAATGTGGGCACATTGTGATATGAAAATTCAAATTCCACACTTTTTGCTATTGACCCTAAGAAACTCCAGTGCTGCGCCGATATTACAAAATAAAAAACTCCTTAACTGATTAACAGTTAAGGAGCTAAAGTAGTCTCGCCAGGATTCGAACCTAGACAGAGGGAATCAAAATCCCTAGTGCTACCTTTACACCACGAGACCACGCAGTGTGAGTGCAGACATCGTGGGCTGCGGGCTCACTTTTACCACATGGCGTGGCATCTGGCAAGCATAAAGTATGTATTGCGTTCTGTTTCGGGGCTCGCAGAGCCCCGAAACGTACCCGAGCAAAGCTCGGGTATTTCGTGCAGGAGCGACGCGACTGCATTTCATCCCGGCGAATGCCGGGATTTCATCCACGCTGCGCGTGGATTTCATTGCTTGTCTCGGCGTAGGCATAGCCGAAGACGGAAGCCGCTCACGCGGCGACTGGTTACCGCTGCATCAGCAGCGGTACTGCCGATGTAGAGCTCGCTTATTTCTTTGCACTCCTTGGGAAAATAAAAACGCAGCTTCAATGCTTTACATATCCCAATGAATGGTAAAATGTCGATGCAGGCTGAAAGGGAAGTTCCGCTGCTGATGCAGCGGAAACCAGTCGCCTCCGTCTCCGCCCTTCGGGCTACGCCGAGGCGGGCCGCTCAATGAATACACGGGCAAGCCCGTGATGAAATCCGCCCTGAGGGCGTATGAAAGCGCGGCTTTCGCCGCACATGAAATACCGCCTGACGGCGGTACGAAAGCGGCACGTTGTGCCGCATACTCAGTTTTCGGTTTGTCGAGCAGAATAACAGTTTTTCTAATGATGCCAACGCATCATTTATGGCGAGGCCCGGCAAATCTGAAACAGACCCTCTGTTTGTTGAAACACAGATTGCACTTGCGTGTGGCGGGTGGGTCGGGTAGAATGTGGGGCAGACACCATGGATTATGCCCCTTTGATAGAGAAGCGTCGCGAGCGACTGGCCGAGCTGGAGCAGCAGATTGCAGATCCGGCGCTGTTCGATGACCGCCAGCGGGCGGGTGAGCTCATGCGCGAGCACCGCCGCACCCAGGAACTCATGCGCGACTGGGACACGCTGCAGAATGTGCTGCAGCAGATTGCGGATAACCGCGAGCTGGCCACGGGCGATGACCCCGAGCTGGCCGAAATGGCGGAGGCAGAGCTGGCCGAGCTGGAGCCGAAGGTGGGAAAGCTCACGGAGCAGATTCAGTACAGTCTGCTGCCGCGCGATGAGACGGAAGACCGCGATGCACTGGTGGAAATCCGCGCGGGCACGGGTGGCGATGAGGCAGCCCTCTTTGCAGGCGATCTGCTGGGCATGTACCAGCGCTATGCCGAAAGCCGCGGCTGGCGCGTGGAGATACTGGATGCCAGCCCGAACGACATCGGCGGCTTCAAGGAGGTGACCATCCGCATTTCGGGCGAGGAGGTGTTCCGCTTCCTTAAATACGAGAGCGGCGTACACCGCGTGCAGCGCGTGCCTGCCACCGAGACTCAGGGGCGCATTCACACCAGCACCGCCACTGTGGCTGTGCTGCCCGAGGCCGAGGAAGTGGACGTGGTGATTCGCCAGGAAGACCTGCGCATCGAGACCTGCCGCGCCGGCGGTGCCGGTGGTCAGCATGTGAACCGCACCGAATCCGCCGTGCAGATTTTCCACCTGCCCACAGGCATCATGGTGCGCTGCGAGGACGGCCGTTCCCAGCTGAAGAACAAGGAAACCGCCATGCGCATTCTGCGCGCCCGCCTGTTCGAAATGAAGCAGCGTGAGGCCCAGGAATCGTACTCCGCGCAGCGCCGCGCGCTCATCGGCTCCGGCGGTCGCGAGGAGAAAATCCGCACCTACAATTTTCCTCAGAACCGCTTCACCGACCACCGCATCGGCTACACCGCCTACAACCTCGACATCGTGGTGACCACCGGCGCGTTGGATGACGTCATCTCCAGCATGCAGCATGTGGAGATGGAGGAGCGCATGGACGAGCTCAAATAACCCCCGCCCGCAGAGAAGATGAAGACTATCCAGGATGTGCTGCAGAGCGGCACCGAGTATCTCGAATCACGCGGGGTGGAGGGCGCCCGCCACTCCATGCAGAGCCTGCTGGTGCATGTGCTGGGCTGCAACAAGACCTGGCTCTACCTGCACTACGACGACCCGCTGCCCGAGGACAAGCTGGCGCCCCTGCGTGAGCTGCTGCGCCGCCGCGGACAGGGCGAGCCCCTGCAGCACCTGCTAGGCACCACCGAGTTTTACCGCCGCGAGTTCCACACCGATGCCCGCGCCCTCATTCCCCGCCCCGAGACCGAGGAGCTGGTGGAAATGGCGCTGCAGATGGCCCCGCGCCGCAGCGGCATGCGGGTGCTGGATATGGGCTGCGGCAGCGGCATCATCGGCATCACCCTGGCGCTGGAGCTGGCCCGCCAGGCGCCCGAGGTGGTCATGGCCGATATTTCGGAGGCCGCCCTTTCCCTCACGCTCGAGAATGCCACCGCCCTGGGAGCCAGGGTGCGCACCTACCGCAGCGACCTCTTTGCCGCCTGGGATTCTCCCGAGGAAGGCGCCGTGCAGCCGCCGGAGGGCCGCTTCGACCTGGTGCTGGCCAATCTTCCCTATGTGCCCGATGGCGAGGAGGTCTCTGCCGAGGTGCAGCACGACCCCGCCACCGCCCTCTACGGAGGCCCCGATGGCCTGGACGTGGTGCGGCGCTTCCTGAAGGATGCCCTGCCCCACCTGGCATCGCACGCGCTGGTCATGCTCGAGGTAGGCCACGACCAGGGCCACGCCACCCGCGAAATCATGGAGCAGCTGGGCTACACCCAGTGCCGCGTGCTTACGGATATGAGCGGCAAGGCCCGCTTCCCCATGGGGTTTGCACCGCAGCAGGCTGAACCGGCGACAGAAGAAGCCCCACAGAGCGATGATTGAGTACCACATCCTGCCCGTGGTGAAACAGTGCGCGGGGCATCTGGCCACCGCGCTGCGCTGGGTGCTGGCCGCCTGCGCGCTGCTCACCGTGGCAGAGCTGGTGCTGCTGCCGCTGCACCTGGTGATGGCCGGCATCCTGTGCGGCATTGTATCATCCTTCCTGCTGCAGCTGGGGCTTTGCCTGCTGGTGGTTCTGGCTGCCTGGAGCCACGCCGTTCTGCTGGCGGACCAAGGCTCGGTAATCACCCGCTGGATGCTGCGTGTGGGGGCTATCCTGGCGCCGCTGGCACCCATCTGCTGGGTCTACACCCTGTTTTCCGGAGAATTACTTCTCTACCGGCAGGCAGAGCTGCCGCTCATCCTGGCGGTGCTGCTGTTTGCCGCCGCGCTGGTGAATATTCCGCGCATGGCAGCTGCCCGCTGGCACCTGCAGGTGCGCGTGGTGGTTCTGCCGCTGCTCCTGCTGCTGGCGCAGATTTGCGATTTACCCGGTCTTCTGTGGATTTGCGCCGCTCTCAAGCTACTGGTCGTCTGGCTGGCCTTCTCCCCCCTGCGCCGGCTGTCCACCCTCGCCCCGCGTATCATTTCCATGCCCGGAAACTGACCCCGGAAGCCGGCATTCGCCCGACCAGCTGGGTTCTGGGTGCAAATCTTCCGGAGCCGGGTCTAAGGTCCCGCGCTCTGAATAGATATCGCAAAAAAATGTTATGACCCGCGCTTTATTTTGTCCTGAGCTCCCGTTTCCGCTTGCAATGAATTGAAACAGGGAGTAAAATGGGCAACGTGAACGGAATCGACATGCAGGAAGCAGCGAGACGAGCCTACCACGCCATGGTCATGGCGCGGGCATTCGACACGAAAATCTCTGCCCTCTACAAGGCCGGCAAAATCTTTGGCGGCGTGTTCCTGGGGCGAGGTCACGAGGCCATTGCTGCCTGCGAAGCGGTGTTTCTGACCCGCGGCGAGGACGTCTACAACCCCTTTATCCGCGAGCAGGCGGGCCGCTGCGCCTGGGGCGACAGTGTGCTGGATAGCGCCCGCTCCTACCTGGGCAGCGTGGAGGGCTACATGCGAGGCCGCGACAGCAACGTGCACTGGGGCGACCCCGCCAGCGGCAATCCCGTTCCCATCTCGCACCTGGGCGCCATGGTATCCGTGGTGGCGGGCATGATGCTGGCCAAACGCTTCAAGGGCGAAACCGGCCGCGTGGCCGTCACCTGCATAGGAGATGGCACCACCTCCGTGGGCGCCACGCACGAGGGCGTGAACCTCATCGCCGTGGAGAAGCTGCCCGTGGTCATCGTGGTGACCAATAACCAGTTTGCCTACTCCACCCCCAACAACCAGGAGTTTGCCGCCAGCCTCATGGACCGCGGCCGCGGCTACGGGCTGGCCTGCCACGAATGCGACGGCACCGATTTCATGGCCACGCTGGCCACCATGGAGCGCGCCATTTCCGCCGCCCGCGCCGGTGAAGGCCCGCAATGGGTGGTGGCCAATACCCTGCGCATGTGCGGCCACGGCGAGCACGACGATGCCTCCTACATTCCCGCCGAGCTCAAGGCCGCCTATGCCGACCGCGACCCGCTGGCCGTGGGCCGCCGCCAGATGCTGGAGGCCGGCTGGCTCACCGAGGAGGAAGCACAGGCCTGGGATGACGAATGCCGCGACGAAGTGCAGCGACTGGTGGCCCAGGCCCAGCGCGAGAAAACCCCGAACCCCGCAGACGAGGACTGGATGGCCACCTCGTGGAACCCCGAATTCTGATTTTGCCGACCATGAGTGTAACCTACATCGATGCCATTCACCAGGCGCTGGACGAGCTGCTGGCCGAAGACCCGGCGGTCTTCCTGATGGGCGAGGATATTGCCGGCAAGTTCGGCGGCGCCTTCAAGGCCACCAAGGGGCTGGATGCCAAGTACCCCGGCCGCGTGATGAACGCCCCCATTGCCGAAGACGCCATTGCGGGCGTGGGCATTGGCGCAGCCATCGGCGGCATGAAACCGATTCTCGAGATGCAGTTTGCCGATTTCGGCACCCTGGCGCTCAACCAGATGGGCAACAACGCCGGCGCCCACTTCTACCGCACCGGCATGCCGCTCAACCTCACCATGCGCATGCCCTGCGGCGGTACCCCCGGCGGCGGCCCCTACCACAGCCAGAGCCTCGAGGCGCTCTTTGCGCACTACCCCGGCCTGCATGTATTCACCCCCGCCACCGTGGCAGATGCCTACTACATGCTCAAGCAGGCGGTGCAGATTCCTGACCCCGTGGTGTTCCTGGAGCACAAGTTCCTCTACCGCTGGCTCAAGGCAGATTCCTGGGTAGACCCGGATCCCCTGCCCATCGGCCAGGCCCGCATCGCCCGCCCCGGCCAGCATGCCACCGTGGTGGCCTTCTCCGCCATGGTGCCCGAGGCCCTGCGCGCCGCCGAGGAGCTTTCCGCCACCAGCGGCTATGAGCTCGAGGTGGTGGACCTCCGCAGCGTGAAACCGCTTGATACCGAGACCATAATCGACTCCGTGGCCCGCACCGCACGCCTGCTGGTGGTGAGCGAGGACTTCCCCTGGGGCGGCGTGGCCGCCGAAGTGGTGTCGCAGGTCACAGCCCGCGGTTTCCACCT
>JAZRHL010000050.1:0-35835 GCA_045644745.1 Akkermansia sp. | reverse complement strand
TGCTCTGGTACTTGTATTCTGCAATGAAGGCACCCAGGAAGGGGCCGATGATGATGCCGAAGGGGAACGCGAAGAAGGCACCGATAAAGAGGCCGATCATGCTGCCCCAGAAGGCATGCCTGCTGCCGCCGAACTTGCGGGCACCCAGCGCTGTGGTGATATTATCCACCAGCGTGCCGAACACTGCCAGCGCCAGCAGGATAACCCAGAACCACCAGTCGGGGTAGGGGGTACCCTCTGCCACGGCGTAGCATACGCTGCCGCCCAGCGCCACCAGACACCCCGGATACGGCAGCACAGCGCCCAGGAAAGCGGCGATATACAGCACTGCTGCCGCCGCATACATGAACCCTGCGAAGTAATTCAGCCCCGCAAACCAGTTCATGACCTCCTGAAACATAGTTTAATTAATCATTAATCACTAATAATTAATCATTACCCCAGGTTCGCCTCGCGGATGCCGGCGCGCTTGCGGGCAGTGGCCTCCAGAATGCGCTTGCGCATGCGGATGAAATGCGGCGTGGCTTCCACCAGCTCATCGGGCTCAATGTATTCGATAGCGCGCTCCAGCGAGAACACGCGGGGCGGTGTGAGCTGGATGGAGTCGTTCTTAGTGGCCGAGCGGTGGTTGGTGAGGTGTTTCTCGCGGGTGGGATTCACCGGGATGTCGATATCCTTCGGGTTTTCGCCCACAATCATGCCCTCGTACACTTCATCACCGGGGGCAATGAACAGCGTGCCGCGCTCTTCCATGGCCTGCAGGGCGTAGGGGCGGGCAATACCGTTCTCCATGGAGATGAGCGTGCTGGTCTGGCGGGTCACAATCTCGCCGGCGTAGGGGGCGTATTCCTTGAACAGGTGGGAGAAGATGCCATGACCGCTGGTGAGGTTCACCAGTTCAAACTCGAAACCGATGAGACCGCGGGTGGGGATAGTGGCCTGAATGGTGGTGCGGCCGCTGCCGTTGGCCTCCATGTTCTCCAGAATACCGCGGCGATTGCCCAGGATACGCACGGTGCCGTTGGCGCATTCGTCCGGCACTTCGATGAAGACGGTCTCGAAGGGCTCGCAGTTCACGCCGTCAATCTCGCGCACAATCACTTTCGGGCGGGAGACGAGCACCTCGTAGTTCTCGCGGCGCATCTGCTCCACCAGAATGGCAATCTGCATGGTGCCGCGGGCGGATACGCTGAACACGCCGGCCAGGTCGGTATCCTCCACCTTGATGGAGATATTCGTACGCATCTCGCGCATCAGACGGTCGCGAATCACGCGGCTGGTCACGTTCTTGCCATCGCGGCCACCCAGAGGACCATCGTTGATGCTGAACTCCATCTGTACCGTGGGGGGCTCAATGGTTACGAAGGGCAGGGGCTCACCTTCCGGGTCGGCGGTGAGGGTCTGGCCGATGTCGACGTCCTCGAAACCGGAAAGGCCGATGATGTTGCCGGCCTCGCCCACGGTGGAGTCGGTGGTCTGCAGGCCGCTGTATTCGAAAAGCTTGGTTACCTTGGCTTGCACGCGGGAGCCATCCTGGCGCAGCAGGTGGAGGGTGTCGCCTTTCTGCACGCGACCGCTGGTGATGCGGCCCACAGCCACACGGCCCACGTAGTCATCCCAGTCGATATTGGAGATGAGCATCTTGAAAGGCTTGTCGGGGTCGGCATCCTGCGGGGCGGGGATGTGCTTCACAATCTGGTGCAGCAGCGGGGTGCAGTCCACAGGGGCTTCGCCCTCGGGGCTGTTCATGAAGTAGCCGTCGCGGGCAGAGCCGTACACAAAGGGAGCTTCGAACTGCTCCTCGGTGGCGTTCAGGTCGAGCAGCAGCTCCAGCACCTGGTCGTGCACCTTCATCGCGGCGGCATGCGGGCGGTCAATCTTGTTGATGCCCACGGTGGGCAGCAGTCCTTCCTCCAGAGCCTTGCGCAGCACAAAGCGGGTCTGAGCCTGCGGGCCTTCGTAGGCGTCCACCACCAGAATCACGCCGTCCACCATCTTCATCACGCGTTCCACCTCGGCGCCGAAGTCGGCGTGGCCGGGGGTGTCCACGATATTGATGGTGTAGTCATTCCAATGAATGGAGGTGTTCTTGGCCTTGATGGTGATGCCCTTCTCGCGCTCCAGATCCATGGAGTCCATGGCGCGTTCCTGCACTTCCTGGTTCTCACGGTAGGTGCCACCGGCTTTCAGAAGCTGGTCCACCAGGGTGGTTTTGCCGTGGTCGACGTGGGCGATAATGGCGAGATTGCGGAATTTGCTGGGATCACTCATAACAAAAATGTGCTCAGCCGGCTACTGCGGCTGCGCCGCAGAGTCTAGCACACTCAATGCGCTTTGAAAAGAGCAAAGATTAGGAAAATCCTGATTTTACCCCATTGGCGGACAGGTAAGGAGATTGATTTCAGCTGCTGTTTCTGCTATGATTTGCCTATGGCGAGGGTGAACCTCAAGGAGAAATGGAGGCTGACGCCGCACTGCCCCGGGGTATACCTGATGAAGGGGGAGGGCGGTGGCGTCATCTATGTGGGCAAGGCAAAGGACCTGCACCGCCGCCTCGCCAACTATTTCTCGCCCTCGCGCGCAACACTGGAGAATGGCAAGACGCGTGCGCTGATTGCCGCCATCGTGGACTTTGATTATTATGAGGTGCGCAACGAGCAGGAATCTCTGATTCTGGAGCAGAAGCTCATCAAGGAATACCGCCCGCACTACAATGTGCAGCTGCGCGATGATAAGCGCTACTACCTGCTGCGGGCGAGCCGGCAGGAGGAGTTTCCCCGCTTTTCGCTGGTGCGCATGCGGAAGGATGACGGCGCCCGCTACATAGGCCCCTTTGTGCACGCCACGGCGCTGAAAGAGACGGTGGAGTGGCTGAACCACCGCTTCCGCCTGCGCACCTGCACCTGCCGCCACCCGGGGGAGGAACAGTACCGCCATTGCCACGATGATGAGATACGCCACTGCTCAGCACCCTGCGTGGGACGCATTTCTCCCGAGGCTTACCGTGAGCAGTTCGAGGCCGCGCTGGGGCTGCTTGAGGGCAGGGGACGCCAGGCGCACCTGGATGCGCTGACTCAGGAGATGATGGAGGCCTCTGACCGCCTGGATTTTGAGCAGGCTGCCCGCCTGCGCGATGTGCGCGAGAATATCATCAAGACGCTGGAACCCACCCGCCGTTTCACCCGTCGCTCGCCCGACCTGCCCGGAACAGTCGATCCCGACCGCGACCTGGCTGAGCTGGCAGAGTATCTGGGTATGCCGCAGCCGCCGGCGGTGATGGAGTGTTTCGATATCTCGAACCTTTCCAGTAACCACATTGTGGCCAGTATGGTGCGCTTTACTAATGGCCGCCCGGACAACTCAGCCTACCGCCGCTACCGCATCAAGGGCGTGGACGGGCAGAACGATTTTGCATCCATGCTGGAGGTGGTGCGTCGGCGTTACTCCCGCATTGTGAATGAGAGCAGTGCCCTGTTCGATAAGCCCGAGGGGGTGGACCTGTATGCCTGGCTCAAGGAGCTGGGGGCAGAGGGGAAGGCGCCCATTAAGGTGCCCGACCTGGTGGTGGTGGACGGCGGCAAGGGGCAGCTGGCCATTGCCGTGCAGGTGCTGGCTGAAATAGGCCTGCAGAATATGCCGGTGGTGGGTCTGGCCAAGCGAGATGAGGAAATCTACCTGCCGGGGCAGAGCGAGCCGCTGGTGCTCAGCCACGAGTGTGGCGCACTGCGCCTGCTGCAGCGCCTGCGTGACGAGGCACACCGCTTTGCCAACAACTACAACGAGCTGCTGGTGCGCAAGCGCGTGCGCGAGAGCAAGCTGGATGCCTACCCCACCATGACGCCGCGCCGCAAGGAACTGCTGCTGGCGCGTTTCCATACCGTGCCCGGCATCCGCTCCCGCAGCCCCGAGGAGCTCGCGGAGCTCCCCGGTATCTCGCTCAAGTGGGCGCAGGGTTTCTGCACCTGGCTGAAGGGCACCCCTGCAGAGTGATGCGGATGTTTTTTGTCAGAACTCGTAATCAATCTGCAGCATCGTAGGGGGCTTGAGTATTTTAACGGCTGGTCCTTTTGGTGCTGAAATTGGGAGTGGAAAAGCTGGCATCGAAGCTGCAGGCAGAAAGCCCCAGCACCACGGCGGCAAGAATGAGAATACGCAGAGTAGTCATAACACTCATTATCTTACGCAGCCGCTGCGGATAGACAAGAGGTTAGATTAACGGTTAATCTGAGTCTGCATAAGAAAACAGCCCGGAAGAACTAAGTCTTCCGGGCTGTTTTGAAATGATGGGAGAAGGGACAATTACTTCTCGCTCAGGGAGCCGATGCCGGGAAGCACCTTGCCTTCGAGCAGCTCGAGGGAGGCACCGCCACCCGTGGAGCAGAAGGAGAGCTTGTCGGCCACCTTGAACTTCTTGGCGGCGGTCACGGAGTCACCACCACCCACGATGGAGGTGCAGTCGCTCTCGGCGAGGCATTCGGCGATAGCCTTGGTGCCCTGTGCGAAGGAGTCGAGCTCGAACACGCCCAGCGGGCCGTTCCAAAGCACGGTCTTGGCGCCCTTGAGGATGCCGCAGAACTCTTCGATGGCCTTGTCGCCGATGTCGATGCCCATGCCCTCGGCGGGTACGGAAGCGCCCTCAGCCCAGGGAGTGGTGCAGAAGGTCTCTGCGCCCTCTTCGAACTTGAAGGTGTAGCGGGTGTCGGCGGGCAGCACGAAGGTCACGCCCTTGGCCTTGGCGTCGGCCAGAATCTGGTTGGCGAGGTCGAGCTTGTCGGCCTCAATCTTGGAGTTGCCTACATCGTAGCCCTGGGCAGCCAGGAAGGTGTTGGCCATAGCGCCACCGATGATGAAGGTCTGGCTCTTCTCCATGAGCTTGGAGAGCACCTGGATCTTGTCGGAAACCTTGGCGCCGCCCATGATTACCACGAAGGGCTGCTCGGGGGAGCTCAGCTTGCCCTCGAGGTACTCAAGCTCTCGCTCGATGAGGAAGCCCATGGCGGACTTCTCGGCGAAGTGGGTCACACCCTCGGTGGAGGCGTGGGCACGGTGGGCAGAACCGAAAGCGTCGTTCACGTACAGAGTGGCGTCGCCCAGCAGAGCCTTGGCGAACTCGGGGTCATTCTTCTTCTCCTTCTTGTCGAAGCGCACGTTGTCGAGCAGCATCACGTCGCCATCCTGGAGAGCCTTACGAGCGGCCGTGGCGGCCTCACCGATGGTCTCAGGAACGAAAGCAACGGGCTTGCCCAGGTGCTGGGAGAGGCATTCGGCAGCAGCGGCCAGGGAGAACTCGGCCTGGTAGCCGGTACCCTCGGGGCGGCCCAGGTGGGAGCAGAGAACAAGGCGGGCGCCGTTCTCGAGCAGGTACTTGATGGTGGGCAGAGCGGCCACGATACGGGCGTCGTTCGTGATCTTGCCATCCTTCATGGGCACGTTGAAGTCAACGCGCATGAGCACTTCCTTGCCAGCGACGTCGAGGTCGCGTACAGTGAGTTTAGCCATAGTTACTATATTATAATGTGGTTGAAAATTCCGGGGAAAAGGCATACCCGATTCTCCCGTGCGGCGTATTTTATCGTAAAATGCCCGATTTTCAAGGCTAAATGCGCACAATGTTGTGAAAAATAGACCAAATTAGCTTGCCAAAGCGGATTCCTGTGGTAAAGTTGTTGAATAATATGGGTGGCAAATACCGTAAGAAGAGAGATGAGGAGATGACACTGCGCAAGCATGCCCGCCCGCAGAAGCGTGCGGCGCGTCGTGCAGCGGTGTCTGCAGTCTGGGCAATCCTGGCTGTGGTGCTGGCTGCGTTGCCGCTGGCTTCGTGGGTGCGCCTGTGGCAGGCGGGTGAACAGGTGAACTGGGTGCCGGCGCTGCTGGGCACGGGCTTCATGCTGCTGGTAAGCTACCTCTGCCTGCGTACGGCCTATCGCCGCCTGCAGAGCCCCAGATAAGGTGGGGTAGCAGATTTCTCTATCTGGTATTGAAGCAGCGGCAGCTTGTTTGTATCTGCCCTGCATGCGTGGATATATAGGGCGCATTGGCGCCGGTCTGAAGCAGATTTTTGAATACACCTGGCGCTATACAGGAAGTCTGGCTGCAGTGTGCCTGTTTGCCGCAGCGCTGGGGCTGGGTATCTTTCATGCCGTGGTGCAGGATTCCGGCGCGGCGTCGTTCCGCAGTTATGCCGGGGTGCTGAACCCTGCGGGTGCAGAAGCCCCGCAAGGCCTGTTTGCGCTGGGAAACGGGGCGGTGCATGGAGTGCCGCATGTGCGCATGGAGTACTCTCGCGATGGGCAGTTGACCCGCATGCGGCATCTGGATGCCGAGGGCAACCTCTCGCCCCTGCCGGGGAGTAGTGTGGCTGAGCAAGTGGTGAGCTACGATAAGCAGGCCCGGTTGAGCCGCAAGCAGAACAAGGATGCCTGCGGAGCCCCTGCGGAAGACGCGCAGGGGGTGTGCGTGAGGGAGTATGATTATGATAACGCCGGAAACCTGGTGCGTATCCGCTTCCGCAATGCGCGGGGCGAGCTTACCATGCCCCGTTTCCCGGGGTACGCGGAATGCCGTATGAGTTATGATGAGAAGGGAAGGCCGGTCCGCGTGGAGTATCAGGATGCCGCAGGGCAGCCTGTAGTGAATGCTCAGGGGGAGCAGCGCGTGGTATATTCGTACGCGCGCGATGGCCGCGTGACCCGCGAGAATCATGTGGCGGGTAAGCTGGCAGATAATCAGGCAGGCGTAGCCAGGGAAATCCGCGAGAATACGGAAACGGGTACCCGCTGCCGCTGGGAAACGGCAGATGGTGCACCTGCTGTTCATCCGGAGCATTGCGCAGCTGCGGTGCGGAGCGATGAGCATATGTCCTACGGTTTGTCCCGCTGCAGTTACATGGATGCCGGTGGTTCACCCTGTGCTACTCAGCGAGCTTGTGCCGAGCACCTGAAGCGGCACAACAGGCAGGGACAGATGGAATGGGAATGCTTCAGCGGAGCCGACGGGCTTCCTGTGAATCACCCTGCACGAGGCTATGCCGAGCGTGTGTGCGTGTATGCCCCGGATGGCTCGCCGAGCCGCGAATTTTTCTGGGATGCAGAGGGTAATCCCTCGCCCCTTCATGAGCGCAGGTTTGTGGGGAATTACGGGCTTAGCCTGCATGCCGATGGCTCTACTGCGGTGCAGCCTTTGAAGTGACAATTGCCTCAGCTTAGAGTGAGGTCAAGCTTTATGGTTGAAAACGGGCGTGGGTTGGTGTAGTATGAGGGGCATGAAATGTTCCCTCATTATGCTGGGTACCGGTAATGCAGCGGTGACTCGCTGCTATAATACCTGCTTTGCGCTGCGCCACGGTGAGCAGTATCTCCTGACCGATGGCGGCGGTGGCAATGGTATCCTGGCTCGTCTGGAGCAGGTGCAGATTCCCCTGCAAGGTATCCACGATATCTTCCTTACCCATGCCCATACGGACCACATTTTCGGTGTAGTCTGGGTGGTGCGCATGATTGCGCAGGCCATGAACTCCGGTAAGTATGAGGGTGACCTCCGCGTCTACGGCCACGAAGAGGTGCTCCAGACACTCGAATCAATCTGCCGCGGTACGCTGCCCGGCAAGGTGACGGCTCATTTCGGCAAGGATATCCTCTTCTCTCCCCTGGCCGATGGCCAGCCTTTCTCTGCGGCAGGCATGGCTGGAGTGGCTTTCGATATCGGTTCTACCAAGGCCCGGCAGTTCGGCTACCGTCTCATGCTGCCCGATGGCCAGCGTCTGGTGTGCCTGGGCGATGAACCGTACAACGAAAAGAACGAGGCGCTCACCCGCGCGGCTGACTGGCTGCTCTGTGAAGCCTTCTGCCTGCATGCCGATGCCGAGCGATTCAAACCCTACGAGAAACACCACAGCACTGCTCTCGATGCCGGAGCTCTGGCAGCCAGCCTGGGCGTGAAGCACCTTGTCCTCTACCATACCGAGGATGCCACCCTGGCCAATCGCCGCGCCTCCTACTCGGCAGAGGCTGCTCAGAACTTCACCGGCACCATTCATGTGCCCAATGATGGAGAAATTCTCCTCCTTGAGTGATTTTGTAAGCTTTGCCTTATTTTTTATAAAAGCTGTAAGTGTAACACTTACAGCTTTTTCTGTTTAAAAACAGGCTAAAAACAGCCATTCTGGCGGCGATGAAGTTGTTCTGTCGGGTATTTGTACGCCGATTTTTGTGTCAGATGGGTGTTTCGTAGCTAGTGTTGCGGGTGTTTAATCACCTTGGGGTAAAAATGGCCATTTTGTGGTAATTTTGCTTTAAAAACAAGCTTTGTTTCAATTGACAAAAATCAGAACGCTTGAAAACACAATAATATACGGTGTTTTTATATTGCGGTGTAAGTACATTGTAAAAAATGATGTTTTGTTGCTGATTTGATGCTTTTTTCGCTTTTGCGGGCGGAATTTTGACTTGTGCTTCCGATGTGGTGTTTTGAGTCACCAGGATAGGTGTTATGCGACATTGCCTGTTCGTGCTGAAAAATGTCGGACAATGTAGTTGTTCGAAAAATTATAAAAGTAAGAAGATTAATGAACAGGATATTTTTAGTCTTGCGGTGTAATGTCGCCGAAAAGGCTTTGTTTTTAACGGGGTTAGGTATGGTGGAAAATGCGGTGTTATAACACCTGTATGGAGTATCTGTGTCAGTCATAAGTGTTTAATATTGAACAGTAGTGTGCGCTGTGGTATGGTGTGGCCGCACGAGATATAACTGCTATGCCCCCTGTAAAGAGAGATGCCCACAAACGTCCGGTGACCTTCTGGTTGAACGCTGAGCTGCACGCCAAGTTTACGCACCTGGTGAAAGACCGCGGCGACAGCATGTCGGAGCTGCTGACCCGTTTCATCGAGGAAGTGACAAAGACAGTGGAGCTTACCCCCAAGGAGGCTGCTGAGCTGGACTCGTGGTACCGCAGCAAGGGGCTGCGCTGATATCTTTTTACAAGCCGAAATCGCCATGTCAGAGGAACAGAATCAGAGCGCACGCAAGCCATCGTGGTTGAAAGTGAAGCTGCCGAAGGGCAGGGTGTTCAAGGAGGTTCAGCACCTCATCAAGGACAACGGTCTGGTGACCGTCTGCGAGGAGGCCATGTGCCCGAATCGCGGTGAATGCTGGAGCCACGGCACCGCCACTTTCATGGCCTGCGGTGATGTGTGCACGCGTGCCTGCGGGTTCTGCGCCACCCGCACCGCCAAGCCCAAGCCGCTCGACCCGGAGGAGCCCCGCAAGATTGCCGAAAGCGTGGCTCACATGAAGCTCAACCACGCCGTGGTCACCATGGTTACGCGCGATGACCTGGCCGACGGTGGTGCAGCGCACATTGCTGAAATCATCTGCCGTATCCGCGAGCTCAGCCCGCAGACCGTGCTCGAGGTGCTCACCTCCGATTTCCGCGGAAACGAGGATGCCCTCGCCAAGGTCATGGATGCCGCCCCGCATATCTTCAACCATAACCTCGAGACGGTGGAGCGCCTGTCGCCCATGGTGCGTTTTCGCGCCAAGTACCGCCTCTCCCTGCATATGCTGAAGCGTGCGCTCGAGATGGCACCCGGCCGAGTGGTGACCAAGAGCGGTATCATGCTCGGCCTGGGTGAGACCCGCGAGGAAATTGAGCGCACCATGGATGACCTCCGCGAGCATGGCGTGACCGTGCTCACCATGGGGCAGTACCTGCGCCCCTCTCCCCGTCACCTGCCGGTCATCGACTACATCCGCCCCGAGGTCTTCGATGAGCTGCGCGAGGTTGCCCTCGCCAAGGGCTTCCGCCATGTGGCCAGCGGTCCGCTTATCCGATCCTCCCACCACGATGCTGCTTTCCGCCCTGAGCTGGATATCATGGAAGCCATGAACGCCTACCTCGCAGGGAATTGAAGAATTAATGAGAATCTTCTGCCGCACAACTTCATATCAGTTGTGCGGCATTTTTATTTGTAATTCCTTGGAGCGTCCCGGAAATTTTGCTGTACAAACGGGTGGAAAACTTGTAAAATCAGCGCGTCGCGGCGTATAGAGACTGTCGCGCGAAAGATACAACCAGTGTACCACAATGGCTGAAGAAAGCACCAAGAACCCCATGGAAGCCCTTGAGGCTTTGTACGGAAGCGATACCTTTGGTATCAAGACCATGGAGAAGTACCTCTCCAAGAGCGCTTTCAAGAAGATGATGCAAACCATCCAGAAGGGTGGTAAGCTCGACATGAGCATTGCGGATGAAGTGGCCCAGGCCATGAAGGTGTGGGCGCTTTCCAAGGGTGCCACGCACTACACGCACTGGTTCCAGCCCCTTTCCGACGCCACGGCCGAAAAGCACGATTCCTTCGTGGAGCCCGATGGTAAGGGCGGCATGATTTTCGAGTTCACGGGTAAGAACCTCATCCAGGCTGAGCCGGATGCCTCCTCTTTCCCCAGCGGCGGTATCCGCGCCACTTTCGAGGCGCGCGGCTACACTGCCTGGGATCCCACCAGCCCTGCCTTCATCAAGCGCACTGCCAGCACGGTTACCCTCTGCATCCCCACCGCCTTCTGCTCCTACACGGGTGAGGCTCTGGATAAGAAGACTCCGCTGCTGCGCTCCATGGTGGCTGTTTCCCAGCAGACCAAGCGCGTGCTCGAGTGCTTCGGCATTCATCCCAGCACGGTGGATACCAACCTGGGTGCCGAGCAGGAATACTTCCTCATCGATCGCGACCTCTACATCCAGCGTCCCGACCTCATCGAGACCGGCCGCACGCTTTTCGGCTGCCTGCCGCCCAAGCACCAGCAGATGGAGGACCACTACTTCGGTTCCATCAAGGAGCGCGTGCTCGAGTTCATGACCTCCGTGGACCACGCCCTGTGGGCACTCGGCGTTCCCTCCAAGACCCGCCACAACGAGGCTGCCCCCGGCCAGTTTGAAATCTGCCCGCTGTTCGAACCCTGCAACGTGGCTGTGGACCACAATGTCATCATCATGGACATTCTGGAGCGCCAGGCCCTCAAGTTCAACCTGGTATGCCTGCTGCACGAGAAGCCCTACAGCTCGGTGAACGGCAGCGGCAAGCACAACAACTGGTCGCTCTCCACACCGGAGCTCGGTTCCTTGTTCTCCCCGGGTAAGACTCCGCACAGCAATGTGCTCTTCCTCACCTTCCTGGCCTGTGTCATCCAGTGCATCGACCGCCACGCCGACCTGCTGCGCGCTTCCATCTCCAAGGCCGGTAACGACCACCGCCTGGGTGCAGCCGAGGCTCCTCCCGCCATCATGAGCATCTTCCTGGGCGATGAGCTCACCGATATCGTGGAACAGATTATGCACGGCGGCGCCAAGACTTCCTGCGCCAAGACCACCATGGAGCTTGGTGTGGATACCCTGCCGGAGCTGCCGAAGGATACCACCGACCGCAACCGCACCTCTCCCTTCGCCTTCACGGGTAACAAGTTCGAGTTCCGCGGCGTAGGCTCTTCCCAGACCTGTGCCTGGCCCATGACGGTGCTCAACACCATCATGGCCGAATCCCTGGACGAGGTGGCTACCCGCCTGGAGAAGGTGGCCGGCACGCCTGCCTTCAAGGAGGAGGTGCAGAAGCTCATTGCCGAGATGATTACCGCCCACAGCCGCATCATCTTCAACGGCAACGGCTACTCCGAGGAATGGGTGGAGGAGGCTGCCCGCCGCGGCCTGCCCAACATCAAGTCTACCCCCGAGGCTCTGGAAGTTCTCTCCCGCCCGGATACACTGGAGCTCATGCAGAAGTACGGCGTGCTTTCCAACGCCGAGCTGCTGGCCCGCAAGGAAATCCAGATTGAGAACTACGAGAAGCTCATCGACATTGAGGCCAAGACCTGCCCCAACATGCTCCAGACCATCTACATGCCCGCCGTGGCTGAGCAGATGACCCAGATCTGCAACACCGTGGCTGCCATTCAGGCTTCCGGCATCTCCGCCGGCCTCAAGGCTGCCACCGGCAAGGCCGAGGCCGTGGGTTCCCTCTATGACCTGATGCCCGACCGCATCGAGGACCTCACCGCCGCCATTGCCGAGGGTAATCCCGCCCACATGCGCAGCGCCATGGTGGCCGCCCGCGAGGTTGTCGACAAGCTCGAGACCATGGTGGACGCCGACCTCTGGCCCGTGCCCACCTACGCCGAGATGCTGAATATCCACAGCAAGTAAGCTGAGCGATACCGCACGTTTTATGCGCCCTCTGCTCCGGGCTGAACCGGGCAGAGGGCGCATGTGTTTTATGGGGGAAGATAAGTTGTGATTGGGCGGGCGTGAATCAGTCGGGGCACGGGACTTCAGTCCCGAAAATATAAGTGTTGGAGGGGAGTTTTAACTTGTTTGAGGAGACTCAGTTTGCTAATATCCGCGGGTATGGGAAGAATTGCTTTGTGTCTGATATGTGCGCTTCATGTGCTTCTCTGCCGGGGTGTGGCAGAAACCAGCGTGCCGGCGCCTGCACCGGAGTGCGCAGCGGTGTGTGTGATGGAGGTGCAGGGGCGGCGTATGCTCTATGGGTACAAGGAAAATGACCAGCGGCAGGTGGCGGGAATTCAGCAGTTGATGACGGCTCTATGCGTAGCTGATGCCGGAGAACTGGATAAATTGGTGATGATAGAAGCTGTCGATTGCCGGGTGCATCCGCTCCGGTTGCTGCGTAAGGGTGAGCAGCATTCCCGTCGCGAGTTGTTGCAGGTGATGCTTGTAGCTGGCGGAAATGATGTGGCGCACGCCCTGGCTCGCGATTGCGCCGGTGATGAGGCTTCCTTTGTAGCGCGCATGAACCGCAGAGCTGCGGAGCTGGGGATGAGGCAGACTTGTTTTGCCAATGCTACCGGGCTGCCGGCAGAGCAGTATTCTACGGCTGCAGATATGGCGCTGCTGGCATGTCAGGTTTATGAGAATGAAATACTCCGCCCCATGGGCGCTGTTCAGCGGTATGAGCTTTCCCTGCCGCAGGGCAGAAGACAGTTTCGCAACACCAACAGACTGCTTTTTGACTACCCCTGGGTCAAGGGAATGAAAACCGGTCATAGCGCTTTTGCCGGCAAGTGTCTTGTTGCATGTGGTGTGCGGAATGACCGGGCCGTCGTGGTTGTTGTGCTGGGGAGTTTGCCGCGCAAGGTCTGGGCTGAGTCTCTTAAATACCTGAACTGGGCGCTGGAGGCATGATTTTCCTGCTTGCTATTGGGTGGAAAATGAGTTAGAATGCGGCTGCGTAGAGGTTTACGTATATTAGAATCATGGCTCACGAGACAGCATTCCTGGGTGCAAGCACGGTTTTCGGTAAATACTGGACAAAGCGTCGCTATTTTGACTACCTGATTGATAAGGATAACTTTAAGTTGACCTTTGGCCGTTCCTTCCGCATGATGGTGTATCTGGATAATGCCGTGGCCAATGGCCCCGCCAAGGTGCGTGCCGATGTGGAGGCCGATACCCGCGCCACAAACTACCTCATCAACCACTTGGCCGATATCAAGCCGGAGCTCACCGTGTTCGTGACCACCTGCGATATGCTGCCTGAAACGGCCGATGAGAATACCCCCGCGCTGGAGACCAGCGATGACCCCTACGTGCAGAACCGCATCAACCTGTACCGCGAGCTGAACCGCCAGTATGGCCGCGTGCTCAATGTTCACCTGACCGAGATTGCCAACCCCTCACCGGATTTCAACCCGCTTCTGGCCACGCTGCTCAACCCGGATAAGTCGAAGGATCCGCTTCCCTATGCCCCGCTGGAGTACCACCAGCTCTATGTGCCCCAGCGTATCATGGGTGATGTGGACCGCTGCATCCCGCTGGGTATTCCCTCCATCATCCCTGCCATGCCCCAGCTTACCACCACTGAGCTGGTGAAGCTGCTGAATCCCGCGCTGGAGAGCCGCCTGCGTGCCCCCGAGACCACCGACCCGCGTGGCTCCGACCGCAAGAGTATCCATTCCTTCCAGTGGCTTGACCCGAAGGATGGCTACCTGGTAACTAAGGAAGACCAGGAGGAACTCCTCAAGTTCTACTTTGCTCCGCACCTGGTGTAATGGCCGCTGCGCTGAAACAGACGGGTGGCGAGTTTGCCCGTTTCTTTGTGGTGGGCGTGGGTGCCACGCTGCTGCACATGGCGGTGTACATGCTGCTCAACTGGGTATTCGATTTTTCGGATAAGGATGCCCTGGGTATCACCATCACCTATGCGGTGGGCTATGCCGTAAGCTTTGTGGCAAACTACTTTGTTTCACTGCGGTGGACATTCAGGACCGAAGGCAGCGTGAGCAAGGGGCTGGGCTTTGCCTTTTCTCATCTGGTGAATGCCGGTATGCACCTCGGCCTGCTCAACTTTTTCCGCTGGCTCGGGGCAGGGGATGCGCTGAGCATGCTGCTCATCTGGCTGACCCCCTGGCTGGTGGATATACTGCCCGTGCTGGGGCGCCCCGAATCGCTGCTGCCCCTGCCGGTGTATGTAATCGTGGTGCCGCTCAATTTCCTTATGGTGCGTTTCTTCCTGAAGCGCTGAGTTGCTTTTTTTGTGACGCGGAAAAGAGAAAATGCTTGACTATCAGGGGCGACTCTGCTACTCTCCGCGCGTTATGGCAAAAGTTCCCGTTATTCAGCTCCGCAAAGGTCACGCCGTGAACTACAACGGCGATATCTGCGTTGTGCGTGAGAGCCAGCTCAAGACTCCCCCCCGCATGGCCTCCTATGTGCAGATGACCATCCGCAGCATCGCTTCCGGCAAGGACTACAATCTGCGCCTTACCTCCAACGACTTCCTTGAGGGCGTGATGCTCAGCCGCGAGGAGATGGAATTCTCCTATGTGGACGGCATGGGCTACCACTTCCTGAACACCGAGACCTACGAGGACGTGTGCGTGGGCGAGGATATCGTGGAACCCGTTAAGGATTACCTCATCGAAGGTGGCGTGTACGTGCTGCTCTTCACCGATGAAATCGTGTGCTCCATCGAGCTGCCCGCCGCCATCACCATGGAAGTGGCCGAGGCTCCCGAGGGCGTGAAGGGTAACTCCGCCAACAACGTGTACAAGAGCGCTACCATGACCACGGGCCTCGTGGTGCAGGTGCCCCTGTTCATCACCGCCGGTCAGCGTATCTCCGTGAAGACGGAAGATGGCACCTACCTCGGCCGCGTGAACAACTAATTGTCCACAAAATCCGTTTTTCTACCGTCGTGGAGCACACTCCACGGCGGTTTTTTATTGCAGGGCAGGGCGGCTTGTGGTAGAATGACAGCACTAAAACAGCTTTTACTATTATGATCAGCCATATCGTCCGCGGTAAGAAGGTATTCGAAGATGAAATCGCAGCTCTCAAGGTTCTTTGCGATGAGCTCGACAACTCTTTCGATGAAGCAGTAGAGGCCATGCGCAAGGCCATCAACTCCGGCCACAAGATTGTGATTGTGGGTGTGGGCAAGAGCGGCCTCATCGGCGACAAGATTGCCGCCACCCTCACCTCCACCGGTGCTCCCTCTGTGGTGCTCGATACCATGAACGCCCTTCATGGCGACCTGGGTATCGTGCAGGACGGCGACGCCTGCATCGCCATGTCCTACTCCGGCGAGACGGCAGAGCTGCTCACCCTCATGCCCTTCCTGAAGCGTTTCGACATGCCCATCATCAGCATGACCGGCAAGCCCGGCTCCACGCTGGCCCAGCTTTCCGATGTGGTGCTTAACACGCACGTGGAGCGCGAGGCAGATCCGCTGAACCTGGCCCCCACCTCTTCCTCCACAGCCATGCTCGTCATGGGCGATGCCCTGGCCATGGCTCTGCTCGAGGCTCAGAACTTCACCAAGGAAGACTTCGCCCGCAGCCACCCCGGTGGTTCCCTTGGTCGCGCTCTGCTCACCCGCATCAGCGATATCATGCGCACAGAGTTCGCCAAGCTGCCTGAGTCCTCCAGCATCATGGATTGTATCATTGCCATGTCCACCGCCCGCGTGGGTGCCTGTATCCTGGTGCACGAGGATGGCTCCCTGGCCGGCGTGTTCACCCACGGTGACTTCGCCCGCGCCTACCAGAAGGATCCCTCCTGCGGTGCCCAGCCCGTGCGCGATATCATGACCAAGAACCCCGTTTATGTGGAGGCCGACAAGCTTGCCATCGTGGCGGTGAAGACGCTGCGCGACCGCCGCATCGACGACCTCGTGGTGCTCGATGAAGAGAAGAAACCCGTCGGTCTTATCGATACTCAGGACCTTGTACGTCTCAAACTCATCTGATTTAAGGTGCTGAAAGCAGAAATTTTAGCCTTTATCACACTTTAGGCTTGATTTCTTTGCAGAAAAGGTGCATCATACGCCACCGCATTTGCGAAAGCAAGAGATCTTACAACAAAAAAAGCTATGAGAAAGTACGAAGCACTGATCGTTCTGAACATGAAGGGTTCTGCCACCCTCGATGAGCTGACCGCCGCTATGACGGAGAAGCTTGAGGCCGCAGGCGCCAAGGTGACCGGCACCACGAATGTGGGTCGTCGTGAATTCGCTTATGAGTCTAACCACCTGACCCACGGTCAGTACATGCTCTTCCAGTTCGACGCTGAGCCCTCCGTGATTCGCACTGCCCGCGAGGCTCTCGCCATCGACGAGCGCGTACACTACCAGTACTACCGCACCAAGTAAGGTTGTCGGTTATACGCGATACACCTTTTTATTTCCGGAAACCTGCCTGAACAAGGCAGGTTTTCTGTGTTTTACCGGGGGTGCTTCGAATAGAACAAGAGCCTATTCCATTATCTCTCATTTAAGCGCGTCGAGCAGCTCGGGGCGGCCGGCGGGGAGATGCTGGAAATGGCGGAGCAGGGCGCTGTGCGGTGCCTGGGTGGGGGAATAGAGCCCGTGCAGGGTGGCCAGGCGTTTCTCAAAGTGCAGCAGGATGGCGCGGCGGGGCTCGCTGGTGCACACATAGTCCAGCGCGCCGGAAATGAGGGTGTGCCAGGAGGTATCCTGAGCGCCGTTTTCCACGGTGGCGAGCAGCAGGCGGCTCATGTAGCTTGCGAGGCGCAGGCGCAGCAGCTGGCTGCGCAACTCGAGGCGCGGGGAAATCAGGTTCACAGAGCTGAGCGTATGCAGATCCCCCTGCGTGGCAGGGCGGTAGAGCAGCTCGCACTCGTGAAACAAATCCACCTGGCCACTCAGTTCGCTGCCGGGCTTGCGGGCCAGACGCGCGGCGGTGCGCACAATGCCGTGCTCTGCCGTGCACCAGGTGATGATGAGCCCGTGCTCACCCAGAGGCTGCTGGCGCAGGATGGTACCCGTGTCCTTTTCCATTTAGCGGGGGGTATCGGTCTCGGCGAGCTGCGAGAGTTCGAGAGCGCGTTGGTAGGAAGTCAACGTGGTGCTCTTGAAAAATATATTGCTGGCAGAACGAAGGCTGCGGGCAGCTTCCACTTTCTTGTTCTCGGCCAGGTAGAATGCGGCCTGGCTGTAGTAGTAGAGCGGCGTGTCGGAGAATGCGTTCAGATGCGCAACGAGCTTCTTCGCCTCAGCTGTCTTGCCCTGCCGCAGCATGGCAAGTAACTTGCGGTAGGTGAGCACATTGGCCAGTTCATCGGCGGCAGCGGGGGGAAGCTCAGAAAGCAGGCGGTCAATCACCGCGATGCTTTCAGCATAGCGGCCTGTGGCCAGGTACAGATTGGCCTGGTTCATCACCGCCACGGAATCGTCCGGCATGACTTTGAGGACTTTTTCCAGCTGTACTGCGGCTTCATCGAAATACTTCTGCTCAATCAGGCAGCTGGCACTCAGATTCCACACATTCGGGTTGCCGTTGAAAATCATCTCGCAGTCGGCCAGGTAGCCGTAGCAGGCCACCCACTCGCCGCGCTGGTAGGCCAGCTTGGCCTTGTTGAAAGTTTCCAGATAGTTTTCCCGGACCTCTCGGGGAAGGTTCGAGAAGTCAATGAGCCACTGGGGCATATCGTGTACCGTGGGCTCCTCCTGCAACGGTGCTTCCTGAGCGGGGGCGCAGGGCAGGAGCAGTAGGGCAATCAGCAGAATATAGAAGCGTTTCAGCATTTGTTCAGAGCCTTGAGAATCGAATCAGTCATGGCCTGCGGGGTGAGCCCGTACTTCTCTCTCAGCTGGGACTCGCTGCCATGCACAATGAACTGGTGAGGCCAGCCGAGGCGCAGCACAGGCGTGGCGCAGCCGCGCTCGTTGAGCAGTTCCATGACGGCACTGCCGAAGCCGCCCGTGATGATGTGGTCCTCCAGCGTCACAATCAGGCGCGTGGCGGATGCCTGCTGCATGATGCACCCGGCATCCAGCGGGCAGATGAAGCGGGCATTCACATGGGCACAGGAGATGCCCTGTGCGGCCAGCAGCTCGCGCACCTTGGCAGCGTAGCCATTCATGTTGCCCAGAGCCAGCAGGGTGATATCTGAGCCTTCCTGCAGTATCTCAGCCTTGCCGATGGGCAGGGGCTGCAGCTCAGTGGGCATGGGCACACCTTCGCCGGCTCCGCGGGGGTAGCGGATGATGCTGGGGCGGTCGCTGATGTTGTTCATGGTGGCGAGCATGTGGCCCAGCTCGGCCTCATCCTTCGGCTGCATCATCACGATGTCGGGGATACAGCGCATCATGGCGATATCGAAGAGACCGTGGTGTGTGGGGCCGTCGTCGGGGGAAAGACCGGCGCGGTCCATGCAGAAACGCACGGGGAGCTCCTGCAGGGCGGCATCGTGCTGAATCATGTCCACGCAGCGCTGCATGAAGGTTGAGTACACTGCCAGATAGGGTTTGAGTCCCTGGGTGGCCTGGCCGCAGGCAAAGAGCGCAGCGTGTTCTTCGGCAATGCCTACGTCGTAATACCGCTTCGGGAAACGGGCGCGGAAGATATCCAGCCTGGTGCCCGTGGGCATGGCGGCGGTGATGGCGGTCACATCCGGATCATCTGCTGCCAGCGTGGAAAGGTGGGTGCCGAAGGCCTCGGAATAGGTGATGACGCCGCCCTTGCTCGTGCTGCCGTCCTCCACGTTGTATTGGCCGATGCCGTGGAACTTGGTGGGGTTGCTCGAGGCGGGGGCGTAGCCGTGGCCCTTTTCAGTAATCACGTGGATGATGGCGGGGCCATCGTGCTTGGATGCAATGCGCAGGATTTTCTCGAGCCGCTGGGTGTCGTGGCCATCCACGGGGCCATAGTAGCTGAGCCCGAGTTCCTGGAAGAAGCTCAGCGGGGTGATGATGCTGTGGGCAGCATGCACCAGTTTTGAGACCTGTTTGCGGGCATTTTCTCCGGCAAGTTTTTCGATGATGGTCTTGGTGCTGGCGCGGAGCCAGGCGTAGGTATCCGTCTCCTGCAGAGATGAGAAATAATGCGAGAGCGCGCCCACGTTGCGGTCGATACTCCACTCATTGTCATTGAGAATGAGGATGAACTTGCGCGTGGTGGTGGCTATGTTGTTGAGCCCTTCCAGCGTGGTGCCGCAGGTGAAGGCGCCATCTCCCACCACCGCTACCACATGGTAGTCATCGCCGGCCAGGTCGCGCGCGGCGGCCATGCCCAGCGCTGCGGAGAGCGCTGTGCCTGCGTGGCCTGCGCCGTAGGCATCGTGTTCGGATTCGCTGCGCTTGCAGAAACCGCTCAGGCCTTCGAACTGGCGGATGGTGTGGAACTTCTCTGCACGGCCCGTGAAGAGCTTGTGCACATAGCACTGGTGCGAAACGTCGAAGAGAATCTTATCCCGCGGGGTGGAGAACACGCGGTGCAGGGCGATGCTCAGCTCCACCAGCCCCAGGTTCGGTGCCAGGTGGCCACCCGTTTCCGACAGTGTGTGGATGAGGGTGGAGCGCACTTCATCGGCCAGAGCAGTCAGCTTATCTGCGGGCAAAGCCTTGACATCCTGCGGGCAGCGAATGCCGGAGAGGATGGGAGGCAGGTCAGATGAGGGAGAATTCTGCATCGTCGTGGGAGGTCCTGGTCGTTGCGGCGGGGGCATCGGCCTGTTCAAGTTTCTGTATCTTCAGCTCAGCTTCGGCCAGCAGCTGCTCACTGCTGCGGATGAGCCCGAGCCCCTCTGCTGCCAGTTCAATCATTTCCTCGAGCCCTGTTTCAGGGTTATTGACTCGGGATACAATCTCCTCGAGCCTGGCGGTAGCCTGCTCGAAGTTCAGAGCCTTGGTCTTGGTGCGCGGGGGCATGGTGGGGGAAAGATGGTTATTTGTTCTTGTCGCTCACGTCTTCGCGGCTGTAGTAAATCATTTCAGCACCCAGCAGGAAGTTGCGGTGGCGGTATGTGCCCTGGGAGGATACCAGCGAAGCCAGCGGACGGGCGGTGGATTTCGGATTGGCATTCGTGGTGAAAAGCTCTGCAAATGCCATGTTGTGGCGCGGTGCCAGTAGCAGCAGCTTACCTTCCAGAGCCAGAGGCGCAAAGTCGCCCGCTTCGCGGATGACACCGCTCACGCCACCTGCCTGCATGGAGTGCGAGGACGGGGTGATGAGGAATCCCTGCACATCCTGCCCGGCGCGGTTCATGATGGGTTGCAGGTTGCGGGTGAGGTCTTCCAGACTGCGGGGCATCCAGAGTGCCTTGCGGTCGGCATACCAGGCCACACCCCAGGGCTGGTCAGTCACCACGATGTCCTTTTCATTGGTCATGTTGTGCAGCTTGCCGTTCATGGCCGCGGGGTAGTAAGGCGGGAAGTGGGGAATGCCGCGGGCACTGGTCCAGATGCCAATGTAGAGCTGCTTGGGCAGCTGGAAAAGGAAGAGGCCGGAAGAAATCACAAGCATGGTGGCAATGGCCAGCCCGCGGATGCTGTTGAAGGCGGATCCAAGCTGCATGCGGGCCAGGAAAATGAACACCATGGCTGTGCCGAATGCTGCAAAGAAGGGGGTGAAGAGAATGGCCTGCTGGCTTTCGCTGATAGTCTGGGCCTCGCCGAAAAGGGCCATGCCCAGGCAGGCGCAGAGCCACATGGCAAACACCGCCCACTTGGTGGCTTCCACAGCCGGATTCCTGAACTTGTTGAGCAAGGCCAGCAGGAAGAAGGGCGTGGTGATGATGGCGCCCATGTTGATGTACATGCTGTTGAACTGGGCAAAGGTGTAACCCAGCAGGCGCAGGAAGAAGTTGGCGCTGTTGAAGCTGATGGCCGTGGTGCTGGCTGAGCGCATGAGCCCCTCGGCACCATCGCTGCCGAAACCGTTGAAGATGCCGTACATCAGCTTGTTTTCCATGCCACCCGTGGGAGCCAGCAGAAGCACAGTGGGCAGAATAACCAGCACTGCCAGAATACCACCGCCAATAGCAGCGTGCATGCCCTGCGGGCGGAAATAGATGCCGGTGAATACCAGCATGCCGATAGCGCACCAGATGCTCATGCGGCAGGTGAGGCACAGCAGCGCCAGCAGCACAAACATGCCGCAGCTCCAGGCAATAGTGATACCGCTGCGCCCGTCCTCGTTGGCCTTGACGGCAGATACGAGACAGTGGCCGGCGCCCAGGATGAAACAGAGCATGAGCATCTGTGGCAGGCCGCTCAGGGCATATTGCAGTACCAGCTCGCTCAGCCCCATGAATGCCACCGTGGTGGCTGCCACCACTTCATCGAACAGGCGGGTGAACAGGGTATAGGCCAGCAGCAGGGCTATCAGGAAGAACATGGTGCTCACCCCGGCAATGACGCGGTCACCGTTGTACACATTGGTTCTTTCGGTATCCATGCGGCGGGCTTCAAAATTGTCGAAGCCCGTCACCTTCAGCGCGCCTGCCAGCACATAGGGGTAGAGTGGAGCGTGGTTGGTGTCGGCAAACTTATCGAAATCCAGAGCCTTGTTCTTGTTGACCTTGTTCTGATCCCACACATCGATGGGACGGATGAACTTGGAGGTGAAGCCTTCGCCACGGGCAATCTGGCGTCCAATCTGAGCCATATCCATGGCGGCGGGCTGGTCCATGCCCCGGTAGGTGAGGCAGAGCTGGAACACGCTGATGCTCACGATAATGAAGGCAAGAATGATGCGCATGCCCATCAGGAGATTGCGGCCTTTGCGCTGCTTGGCTGAAGTAGAATCCATGATGCGAAAAAAACGTTAGGTGAAATCTGAGAAATCTGCCGGCGATTCGTTCATCTTGCGCTGCAGGGTGCGGCGGTTGATGCCTAGCAGCTCTGCTGCTGCAGACCTGTTGCCACCTGTGCGTTGCAGCGCCAGTCGTATCGCTCTGCGTTCGAGATATTGTAGATTAAGAGAGGGGGCTGTTTCAAGCTCAAAATCCGTGCTGCCACGCATAATCTCCGGAGGCTGCGGGGTGGGAGCAGGGGTATTCAGATATTCCGGCAGGTCGATGGGCTGCACCTCGGCTCCTGAGCACATGACCACGCCGTGCTCCACGGCGGTGCGGAGCTGGCGCACGTTGCCCGGCCAGTTGTAGCCGCGCAGCAGCTCCAGGGCAGGGCGGCTCAGCGTGGTGCCGGGCTTGCCGTTCTGCTGCCCCAGTTCGCGTGCAAAGGCGTTGGCCATCAGTACGATATCGCCCTTGCGCTCCCGCAGCGGCGGCAGGTGCAGTGAGATGACATTCAGGCGCTGGTAGAGGTCGAGTCGGAACGTGCCTTCCTGTACCATGGCGGCCAGGTCGCGGTTGGTAGCGGCTATCACGCGCACATTCACGGGAATGCTGGTGTTGCTGCCTACGCGCTCGATGCTGCGCTCTGCCAGCACACGCAGCAGCTTCACCTGGGTCGGGATGTCGATTTCGCCGATTTCATCCAGGAACAGCGTGCCGCCATCGGCCTCCTCAAAGCGGCCTATGCGGCGCTGCATGGCGCCGGTGAAGGCGCCCTTCTCGTGGCCGAAAAGCTCGCTTTCCATGAGCTGGGGCGAGAGCGCGGCGCAGTTCACGGCCACAAACTTGCGGCTGCTGCGCGGGGAGAGACTGTGCAGCGCGCGTGCCACCAGTTCCTTACCCGTGCCGCTTCCACCCTCGATGAGCACTGTGGCCTGGGTGGGGGCCACGCGGCGGATGCGGTTGAAGATATCCTGCATCTGCGGGCTGTCGCCCAGCATGCGGTCGAGTCCGCCCGTGGGCTCAAGACGGGTGGTGAGCTCGCGGTTTTCGGTTTCCAGCCGGCGGGTCTGGGTGGCGCGCTTGAGCAGCAGCTCCACCTCATCCAGATTCAGCGGCTTGGTCAGGAAATAATACGCACCATGGCGCTTGGCTTCGGCGGCCACATCGGCGCTGCCGTAGGCTGTCATCATGATGCAGAGCGGCGGTTGCGGCAGCGAGACTGCATGGTCGATGAGGTCCATGCCGCTCTCGCCGCCCAGTCGCAGGTCCGTCAGCAGCAGGTCCACGGGCTCTGTTTCCAGAATCGCCCGTGCAGCCTTGCAGTTGGCGGCGGGGTACACCTCGTAGTCGTCCTCCAGCGCTGCGCAGAGGACTGAACGTGTGGATTTTTCATCATCCACGATGAGGAGTACCGGTTTCATATGGTTAAATCAGCCAGAGTCCTTCGGTCTCGTCGAAGCCGAACATGATATTGAAGGCATGCACACCCTGGCCGCCTGCACCCTTGATGACGTTGTCCTCGGCGCTCATGAGTACCACGCGGCCCGTGCGGGAATCGATGGCCCAGCCGATGTCCACGAAGTTCGTGCGGGTCACGTTCTTGGTGTCGGTCGGCTTGTTCGGCCCCTGCAGGCGCACAAAGGGAGCATTCGCATAGGCTTCTTCGAAGCAGGCGGTAATTTGTTCGATGCTGGTGCCGGGCTTCAGCTTCGCCACCGTGGTGGTCAGAATACCCGTGTTCACCGGCATGAGGGGCGGGGTGAAGGTGATGGCCACCTTCTCACCGGCGGCGGCGGAAAGTTCCTGCTCAATCTCCGAGAGGTGGCGGTGGCGTGGCACACCATAGGCGCGCATGCTTTCGTTGCACTCGCAGTAGAGCAGGCTCACATCAGCCTTGCGGCCGGCGCCGGAAACACCGCTGCCGCTGTTCACCACGATATCCTCCGGCAGCACCAGGCCAGCCTTCAGCAGCGGCACCAGCGGCAGAATGATGCTGGTGGGGTAGCAGCCGGGCGAACCCACGATGCGGGCCTTCTTAATCTCCTCGCGGTGCCACTCGGGCATGCCATAGGGGGCCTCCTGCATCAGCTCCACATCCGGGTGCGGCTTGCCGTAGAATTCTTCGTACACTGCCGGGTCATTCAGACGGAAGTCGGCAGAAAGGTCCACCACGCGCACGCCTGCCTCCACCAGCCCGCGGCCATAGCTCACCGATACACCGTGCGGCAGCGCCAGAAAGGCCACTTCGGCTCCCGTGGCAGCAATTGCCTCTACATCAGAATCCGTAAAGCACATATCGGCTCCCGGCACATGCCGGAAACGCGGGAAAAGATCACTCAGTTTCTGCCCCGCATACTGGCGGGATGTAGCGCAAACCAGCTCTACGCCGGGGTGGCGCAGCAGAATGCGCAGAAGCTCCTGGCCAGTATATCCACTGGCTCCTACAACGGCCGTTTTCACCTTTTTCATGGCAGAAAATATCATATCATGAAAAAAAATGGTTGACAATCCTAAAAACTGCGTGTATACTCCGCCTGTCGCCACGCTGCAATGCGAGCGGCAAAACAGAATCTCGGGCAGTAGCGCAGTCTGGTAGCGCACTTGCATGGGGTGCAAGGGGTCGTGGGTTCGAATCCCGCTTGCCCGATGAGATAAAAACGCTCAGCAATGGTTTAACCGCTGCTGAGCGTTTCTGCTTTGTATCTTCCGATTGCGGGATTCGAACACACGGCCCCGCAGCAAAGGGGGAGTGGGCGGCGAATGCCAGTGGCATGAGCCGACCCTGCGCCGCCGAGACACCTCTCGGCGGGTAGCCCGCAAGGGCCGCAGGGGGCGGGTAGAATCCCGCTTGCCCGATGAGATATAAGAAAGAAAACACAGCCCCAATTAATTGGGACCGGTGTGATTCGTGATGATGAATCTGCTTTGGTTATCTGCGTCGGCGTCGAATGGCCAGCGATGCCAGTGCCAGCAAGCTAAGGGTTGCAGTTGCTGGTTCTGGGATAATCAGGCTGCTGTTATACGTTACAGTGCCGCTGAATGTGAGGGTGTTGCCGTCATAGGCATAAGCGGCATTGCTGAGCATGGCTGTGATGTCTTTGCCACTAAGGAAGCTGGTGTCAGCGGTCAGGCCGTTGGCATCGTTGGTAATGATGATTGATGTGTTGCGCAGAAGGGCAGCAAACTCGGTCTCGCCAAGAGTTAGGGAATCTGCTGCAATATTCTGAATGAGTTTCAGGTTGAACGTGAGAATGGCCCCCTCTGCTGCTACCAGTATTTCCAGCGCCCTGCCTCCTATTTCCAGAACAAAGCGGACATCGCCACCCAGAGTCAGGGCGTTACCGCTCATGTTAATGGTGGAGTAGGCTTCTGCGTCCCAGCCAGCTGTTTCGGCTGTGGCAGCGGTCTTCGTATCGGCAAGTGAGAAAATGACCGTTCCATCCGTGAACTTCGCCT
This sequence comes from Akkermansia sp., assembly GCA_045644745.1. Taxonomy (GTDB): domain Bacteria; phylum Verrucomicrobiota; class Verrucomicrobiia; order Verrucomicrobiales; family Akkermansiaceae; genus Akkermansia. The sequence goes on along the minus strand of JAZRHL010000050.1, from coordinate 10,334 downwards.
CCTGTGTGTAGGTCTGCATGCCGGGAGAATTGCCCACAATTAACACGCCGCTAATCATTTCCAGCCCGGCGAAAGAGCCGGAGCCTGACACTGTGCCATCCTTTATGGTCACCTTGCTGATGCTGCCCTGGTTGTTCAGATATCCCTCGGTCACGGTCACTTCCTTGGAGAAGGTCAGGGCGCCTTCGTTGGTTACAGTGGATTGTGAACCATTGATACTCAGCTTTTCACCCTCCAGTATGGCGTTTTTACCGATATTCACCGCAGTTTCCTTGTCTGGATTGCTGCTGACCGCAAGTTCGCCAATGTGAGACGCGTCATCCAAGTCGTCGGGTTCAACGGTGAAGGTCAACTGCCCCTCTTGAACAGCCAGGGTGCCGCCAACTTCATGTCCATTGCCGTGAATAATCATGTTGCCCTCGCCTTCTTTGCTCATGCCTCCCTCGCCTGAGATGGAGGTGACTTCGAGGGTTTTGCCCGCCTGGATATGGGCGATATTCTCCTTCTCGGTGCCGCCATTCAGGTCAAACTTCATGCCAACGTAGTCTTTTTCGATGAACAGCTCGCGAATAGCTTTGAGATCGCCGTTGAAAACAATCTTGCCATCCAGTTTGCCGGTGCCGGTGATGTGAATATTGCCACGATTGATGACAACGTGTCCTGTATCAAAACCGGCATTCTGCATGGCTTGTACCATGGCTTCCAGATAAATATCGCCGTCATTAACAATGAGATTGCCCAGAATTTCTCTTAAATCGTTAATGTCCTCGGCGCTTGATATGGCTTTGTTCCAGTCAAAGCCGCCTTTGTAGTACAGCGTGCCGTTTTCCCAGACTAATTGGTCGCGTTTCGCTCCGTTAATCGTCCAGTTAGTCATGTCGAGCTCTGTTCCCTCCTTGCAGGTCAGAATTTTATATGTGCCTATATAGGCTCCATCGCTGCTCAGGTACTCTGTGCCCTGCAAATCCAAGGTGATGTTATCCAAATTCAGTTGACCAGAGGTTGTTAAAATAGCAACACCCGCCATTGGATTGGCGGTATCCACCTTGTTGACGCCGTCGTACACGGCCAGTTTCAGAGTACTGCCGGAGGACATTTGCAGATTGCTTGCCGACAGGGAGTTTTCTCCATCTGCGCTCAATGTGCATCCGGAGGTTATAACCACGCCATTCCCCGACTGTGATAAGGTGCTGTCCTGTAATTTTAACGTTGAGCTTACGCCTTCCGTTGTGGTGATGCCCTGGCCTTGCAGCGTTGAACCATTCCTGAGAGTCAGGTTTTCCAGCTGCTCATTGAGCACAATGCACTTGGTTGTTGTAGCTTTTGAATTATCAAATATCAGTGTTGTAATGGGAAAATTCTCATTGAATATACCGAGGTCAGTTTTGTCCAGGTCAATGGATAATCCAACGACTGTAAGTGTTGAAATGGTAGTAGTAGGAGTAATCGTTATGGTATCGGAACCGCCGATAGAGTCTCCTGGTTTTATTAAACCGCCGGTATTTGAAGATCCGTCAACAATTGTGGAGCCCCCTGCGTTCACTGAACCACTGCCGTTTGCGGATCCCCCCATGTTCACTGAACCGCTGCCGCCGATTGTCAGTCGGTCACCCATACTCAGGTTTGTAGATTGCGCTTCTACGGCATATACTCCCGAGGCCATTGTCACGGGCAATGCTATCAGCAATTGAGCCCAATATACAGAAAACTTACGCTTCATTGTGATGAAAATAAATATAAGATCAGCTTGAAATGCCAAGCAATAGCCTATACCTTTTATTTTAAATGTAAAGATAATTCTGACCTATACGCACAGTGGGTCGGTAACTGTGAATATTATCAGGTTGACCTGCCGGAGGTATTTGCCAATAGGTGGCTGGTGCGCAGTATTCTCGACAAAATGATGTTCAGGAAGGAAACATGTTCAGCCAATAGCTGGAAGAATCTGGAGAATTAGAATTAACCACCCGATATATGCCCTATTGTCACGAACCCGGAGTAAACAGGATCAGGCATGATTGTTGCGGGCGGGTCCAGCGGATGGGGAGGCCGGTGGCCAGAAGGGTATCGCCGCCGAGGGTGAGCCCCTGGAGTGCGCAGTGGTGGCCGGTGGAGTCGGGCGCGAGCTCGGTGATGCTGTAACGGGTGCCGGGGTCGAGCCCGCGCAGGGGAATGCGGGTCTGCTGGTCGGTGTAGACGCGCTGGGTGGTGTAGGCCAGGAGCAGGGCTTTGCCTTCATATGTGTAGAGCAGGGCGCAGTCCGGGCCCTCGTAGGGGGAGACCAGGCGGTGCAGCTCACCCAGTTGGGTGATGGGGCGCAGCTCTGCCGCCAGTTCCACTCGGGTGCGGATTTCCTCCATTTCGGTGTCGGTGAGCTTGCGCGGGTCGAGCTCCAGCCCCAGGCGACCGGCCAGCGCCACATCGAATCGGAATTTGAGCGAGGTTTCGCGGCCTGTGTAGCAGTTCGGCACAGCTGTCACGTGGCAGCCGATAGCGTTGGCAGGGAAGAAGTAGGAGGCGGCCCACTGCATGCGGAGGCGGTCGCAGGCATCGGTGTTGTCCGACAACCAGAACTCCTCGTGGAAGGCCGCTGCGCCACAGTCGAGCCTGCCGCCACCGGCAGAGCAGCACTGGAAGGTGACCTGCGGGAACTCCTGCCGCAGGCGGTGCATGAGGGTGTAGTAGTTGCTGATGTAGTCGAAGAACAGGTTGCCCTGCAGCTCCGGCGGCAGGTGGGTGGAGCCCGTGTCGCTCATCTTGCGGTTGCAGTCCCACTTCACATAGGAAATGCCAGGGGTGGCGCTCAGCGTGTGGCGCACGGGTTCATCGATGCGGGTGGCGGGGTTGGCGAGGTCGAGCACCAGCTGGTGGCGTTCTTCGCGCGGGGTGATACCGGGCAGGCGGATGGCCCATTCCGGGTGGGCGGTGTAGAGGTCGCTGCGGGGGCAGACCATTTCCGGCTCCATCCACAGACCGAAGTCGATGCCGCAGCTGCGTGCAAAATCGCAGAGCGGCTGCAGTCCGCCGGGAAGCTTGGCTACATCCGGCTCCCAGTCACCCAGGGATGAGGTGTCATCGTCGCGCTTGCCGAACCAGCCGTCATCCAGCACAAAGAGCTCCACGCCCAGCACGGCGGTGCGCTGAATCATCTCGCGTAGGGTAATTTCGTGCACATCGAAATGCACGCCTTCCCAGCTGTTGAGCAGGGTGCGGCGGGTTTCCTGGCCGTGGGGGAGCACATGATGGCGCAGGTAGCGGTGTATACAGCGGCTGGCGTGTGCGGCGCCGCTGTGGCTGTAGGCCAGTATAGCGCCGGGCAGGGTGATGCCGGCACCCGCGGCCAGGGTATATGGGCTGTGGGCAAAGTCATGCCCCATGCGCAGGTAGAGGTGGCCATAGCTGCTGTGCTTGAAGCTCAGCTCGTAGTTTCCGCTCCATGCCAGGGCACCGAGCAGGCAGGGGCGGTTTTCCTCCTGCGCAGGGCCGCCCAGCGAGAGCAGGAATCCGGGCGTGCCTTCCTGCGCGGTCTTGATGCCGGTGGTGCTGCCCACGGTGATGGTGTTGCCGCGGGCGATGTGCTGCTCCTGCAGGTAGTTTTCACCGCTCCAGCCACCGCGGAAACTGCTCAGGTGGTAGGCTGTGGCCTGCAGGGGCAGGGCGGCGGAGTCTGCCTGAAGGATGGTGATGCTCCCGCTGCCACGGTTGGTCAGCGAGGGGGTGAGTACGTAGATGTCTTCCTCCTCAAAGACCCGGAGCCCCAGCTGCACTTCGAGCTCCGGGTGGCGCGGATCTGCGAGGGTGAACACGGCTCCGGCCTTCTGCAGCTTGCAGGAAACGAGCTGCAGGTCACAGCCCTGGGTGCCATCGGCATAGCGCAGGTGCAGGGCATATTCGCCCGAGTGGTTCCCCCAGCGCCCGCGTGAGTCGAAGTCGGTGGCCATCAGCGGCCATTCGGCGGCGGGGGCTGCCAGTGCATCATCTGCGCAGGCCAGGCGCGGCCCGAGGTAGCAGAACTGCAGTTTGCCGTTATCGCTCACCCTCAAGGTGAACTGGTTGTGCCGGGTGAGGAAGTGCATGGAGTTCATGGCGGGAAAAAAAAAGGGAAGGCGGCTATGCACTTTGCCGGCAGCGCTTATTCCATGGTGCGGGCCTGGCGGCGGGCAGTGCGGAGCCGCTCACGCTCGGCAAATGCTTTCTTGCCGATACCGGTGTTGCGGTCGAGGTCGCGTGCGGCCTCCAGCGCGGCAATGGCCTCGAGCAGCTTGGCTTCGGAAGCCGGGGTGTGGGCGCCCTGGTACATGCAGGTGTATTCCTGCATGAGCAGGGGATAGAGGCAGAGATAGCCCAGCCGCTGCTTATCGGCAGGGGTGGCAAAGGGGTGCTCCATGAGCGCCTTGCAGGTGCCGATGCACTGCTGCAGCGCCTCACCCTCCAGCGGCTTCACCAGCGCCATGCGGGCAAAGAGCAGGTATTGCTGCGCATCGAAATTGCGCTTGCGGGCAAGCTGGTCGCGGTCGGGTGCGGTGGCGGCGTGGCGGGCGGCCTCCAGCGTGGCGGTGCTCACCTGGTTCACGGGCAGCACAGCGTATGCCCCCTGGGCATCGGAAATCACCAGGCTGGGCAGCTCGGTCACGCCTGCCTTGATGGCATTGGCGGAGTTGATGGCATCGGCCATGGTGCGCGCCTCGTCCACCAGCACCACATAGCGGCATTCGGCAGGCTTCTCGCCCTGGCGCAGCGGCGCCATGCGGCGGGCGATGGCGGCGGTGTCGGTGCCGTGCTGGAAATAGACGGTGTATTCCTCACCCCCGGCGTGGAGGGCACAGGCGGCCAGCAGGGTGGTGAGGATACGCTTCATGCTTCTTCTGTGCGGCTGATGGTGATGCGCTTGAACCGCGAATCGGACTCCTCCGACTGGGTGGCAATGCCGGGAATGGTGGCCAGGAAGTTGTGTACCAGGCGGCGCTGGTAGGCATTCAGCTTTTCCATGAGCAGGGGCTTGCCGGTCTTGAGCACGCGCTCGGCGCGGGAGCGGGCGCGGCGCAGCAGCTTGGCTTCGGCGCGGGCGCGGTAGCTGTCGCAGTCCACGCGGATGCGGGGGGCATCCTCCCAGCGGGCCTGTACCAGGCGGTTCACCATGTACTGCAGGTCATCGAGGCGGTCGCCTTCCTCGCCAATGAGGAAGCGGGCATCGGGACTCTCAATCATGAGGGTGATGCCATCCTCGTAAGGTTCGGTGGTGAGGGTGAAGGTGAAACCAAGCGGAGTGAGCAGTGATTCTGCTGCCTCGCGGGCAAGAGTAGAGAGACGTTCCATGTTGCCTGTGGGGAAATGTGGGTTATTCGCGGTCGAAGAGGCGCAGCAGCATGAGGAAGAGGTTGATGAAATCCAGATACAGGCTCAGCGCTCCCAGCACGGCGCCCTTGCTGCGCACTTCTGCGTCCTCGCAGGTGCCCAGTTCAATCAGGCGCTGGGTATCGTAGGCCGTGAAGAGGGCGAAGATGACCACGCCCGCGCAGGAGATGCCGAAATCGAGGAGGCCGCTGCCCATGAAGATGTTTACAATCATGGCTACCAGCAGGCCGATGAGCAGCATCATCAGCGTGCGCCTCATGGTGGACAGATTACGCTTGGTCACAGCACCATAGATGGACATGGCGCCGAACATGGCAGCCGTGCAGGCAAAGGCCTGTGCGATGGAGTCCATCTTGTGCACCACGAGCATGGGGCCGAAGAGCAGCCCCTGCACACCCGCAAAGGTGAGCAGCAGCACGGTGAGTGCTCCGTACGAGAGGCGGCGGGCGCCGAAGCTCATGAAGACAATGATACCCAGGGTGCCGAGAGCCACCAGCCAGTAGTTGTGTTCCATCCACATGAGGGACTGCGTATCCTGGGCGGTGAAGGCGGCTACGCCTGCGGTGATAATCATGCACACGGCCATCCACATGTACACCTTATTGAGGAAAGCTTTTGCGAGAGCTGCGCTGTCTGCGGCCTGCAGCTGGCCGTTCTCAGGGTATGATTGTTGTTCCATACCGCCATTCTAATGGCTCATGGTCTGCAAGTCAAGCTGTCTCTGCCGGCTGACGCAGATGAAAAAACTCCTGGGCGGATGCTCAGGAGTTTGGAAAGATGCTTTCAGGATGGTGAATCAGGGCTCGGGATTCCAGCCTTCGGCCATGAGCTTGTCGTAGAGCGCTTTCGCCTCTTCCTTGAGGTCGAGGGCGGCCATGCGCACATAGCGCTCGGCCATGCGGGGGTCGGCGGTCATGTTGCTGCCGCCCTTGGCGGTGATGTAGGCCATGTAGACATAGGCTCGTTTCTGCCCCATGGCGGCGGCTTCCTGCAGCAGCTTGAAGGCTGCATTTGAGTCTGCGGGCATGCCCAGGCCTTCGTGCTGGGCATAGGCCAGCAGGATGACGGCATGCGGCACGCCGGCGTTGGCGGCCACATTCAGGTAATAGAGCCCCTTGCGGGTGTCCTGGGTGGTGCCCAGACCACGCAGCAGCATGAGGCCGGCAGCGGTGCCGCAGGTGGCATTGCCGGCCAGGGCGCCGTAGTCGAAATGACGGAAGGCGCGTTCCTTGTCAACGCTGAATCCGCACTTGCCGTGGTAGTTCACGCTGCCCAGCCAGAAACTGGCGGAGACATTGCCCATCATGGCGGCGAGCTTGATGAAGGCACGGCCTGCGGCATCGTTGTGCTGCACACCGGCTTCCTTGAGTATGGGGTTGTCGGGGTCGCCATCGGTCATGGCAGAGCCCAGGGCAAAGAGGGCATCGGCGCTGTGCAGTCGCACGGCTTCCTGCAGCAGGGTGTAGCTGTCCTTGGGTGCGTTGCGGGAGCTGAGGGCAGAGAGCGAATAGAGGGCTTCGGGGTTGCCCTTTTCTGCAGCGAGGCGCAGCATGCCTATCTGCTCGGCGGCGGAGGGTGCGATGTTCGAAAGGTAGTAGATGACGTGGTGGTTGCCGCGCTCAATCTCGGCCTTCACCTCGGGGCGCTCGCGGTCGGCCCAGTCGCGCAGGCGGCCGCTCATCTGGAGCCACTTGTAGCGCGGAATCATGTTGCCGCTGCGGCAGGCTTCGAATATGTAGGCATCGGCGCCCTCTTCATCCTGCTCGGTGCCGATACCCATCTTCATGCACATGCATACGTTGATTTTGGCGGCATCATAACCGGCATCGGCAGCTTTGCGCACCATTTCATAGGCTGCTTTCACCTCGGGGCTCTGCACTTCGTTGCGTGCCACTCGGGTGAGCTTGCGGTCGCCCACATACTGGCAGGCCACGGGGTTGCCTTCAGCGGCGGCCTTCTCCATCCAGGGCATCACGGCAAACTCATCGTTGGTGGCCTCGAGGATTTCCTTCAGCGCAAGGCAGAAGTCGTAGGTGTTGTCCTTGAGCTGCTGGTCGAGGTGGCCGATGAAGCGTGCGTATGCCTCCGGGTGAGCATCGGGGGAGGTATCGGCAGCGCGGGGGGCATCCGGCGTGAAGCTGAGCTCGGGCTGTTTGGCCGGCATGGCCGTGGCTGCGGGCGGAAGGAATTTCCTCACAGCCTCGGCAAAAGCCTGATTATCGGCCTCTGATTGAGCTGTGGCCGGCAGAAGGGAAAGAGCTAGAATGGGGAATAAACGCTGCATGTCGGTATGCCTGTATTCTACAGAAAGCGCTCACAGGGTGCAAGTGTCTTTTTTGTTCGTATTGCTCCGGTTTGCGCCTGTTATCATCCGGATGGATTTCCGGAAAATACTCTTCACTGTTTGTACTATAAATAATCGGGATTTATGATAATTTGATATTCGTAAATACTCTCCCCGTAGTAGGGAATTAAAAAGATGTGAAGCCAAGATAGTTGTTTTTTTTCTTTTATATAGCCGTTTTTTTGTGCTTTATTAAAGGATAAAACATATTAAGTTATAGCCCTAACAAATTTTGCAAAAATGCCTATTTTCGGGCTGGACAATAGATGGAAAAATATGTACCATGGGGTCATGCCGCAAACGAAAACGCCTCACTTCCTGTTCCGTCGTCTTCTCGATATTCTGGATGAGTTCCGTCGTGAAAGCATCAAGGCGCTTAATGATCCGACCAAGAAGAAAATATACGGCTTGACCGTCCGCCAGGGGACGTCAATTTCCCAGCTCAGGCTGATGCTGGAGAACGAACCCGAAGGTGTAGCGCTCAAGGATCTGGCATCGCGCATGCAGATGACGATACCGGCTGCTTCTATCATGGTGGACACGATGGTAACCAAGGGGTATATGCTTCGCACACCCAATCCTGATGATCGACGAGCCGTGCGCATTAAATTGACAGAAAAGGGCGAGGAGATGTTTAACGAGGTGTACGCCCGTTTCCACGATGAAATCGACCGCCGCGCTCAGGTGCTCAGCGAAGAAGAGCTGAAGGCCTTTGCCAGCATCGTTGAAAAATTGCTGCATTGAGCAGTTGGCATAATTAGGAAAAACAGTTATTACGCTCGCCAAATCGGGAATTGGCGTGCCAACCTGTCTCGGCGTAGCGCCGAAAGGCGCGAAGACGGAAGGCGAGCGGAATTTGGAGTCCCGAAGGGACGTCAGAGCATAGGCAGGGGTGGAGTCGCGAAGCGACGGAACCCCTGCTAACCATAAAAAACAATCTGAACCCCGAGCGGGGCGAGAGGGTGCCTGAGGCGACTGCTACACATTGAAACCGAGGTCTCCCGTCTCCGGGCTTACGCCCTACGCCGTGGCAGGCTGCCGCCCACTCCTTTCGTCGGGGCTCCATTATCTTTTGTTTGTTAGCAGGGGCTGCGCCCGCTACGCGGGCTTACCCCTGCCTCCCGTCTTACGTCCCTTCGGGACTCAAATTCCGCTCCGCTAACGCTTCGCAAACTGCCCCACAAACTCGGATTTGTCGCTGCGGTTTAATTATACCAATGCGTTGTCTTGGCCGCTGCCTGCCTGAATTTTCCGCAAACTCCATTTGAAAAGCCGGGGTGATTCATCCTCATATCAACCCCACGGCGATTTCATCGGCCACGAGGCGGCCGTTGCGGGTGAGGATGAGGCGGCCGTCTGTTGCCAGAGTGGCGAGGCCTTCCTGCTGCAGCATGGTGGAGAAGGCTGCATCCTGCGGGCGGAGCATGTGGGGCGGCAGTCCTTCATCGGTGCGCAGCATGAGCCCGAGCAATTCGGTGCGGCGCGTGGCGGGGTCGAGCAGCTCGGCGCTGCCGGGAGGCAGGGTGCCAGTTTGCAGAGCGGCTGTATAGGCGGCGGTGTCGCCCGCGTTGCAGTAGCGTGTGCCGTTCATGGTGCCCACGGCGCCGGGACCCAGGCCGCAATAGTCCTCGCCGTGCCAGCAGGCCAGGTTGTGCAGCGATTCGCAGCCGCTGCGGGCGTAGTTGGAGATTTCGTAGTGCCGGTAGCCGGCGGCGGTCAGCATTTCATCGGCCATGGTGAACATGGCGACGTCGCATTCTTCATCTCCGGCCTCGGCGCCGTAGTGGCGGAAGAAGTCGGTGTCTTCCTCGTAGGAGAGGTTGTAGGTGGAGATGTGGTCGGGCTGCAGGTCGATGGCGCTGCTCAGGGTGTGTTCCCACTGCTGCAGGCTCTGCTCCGGCAGGGAGAACATGAGGTCGATGTTCACCTGGGGGATGCCCGCCTCGCGCAGCAGGCGTACGCTTTCAGCCACATCGTCCGGGCTGTGTTCGCGCCCCAGCAGTTTCAGCAGGCCGGGGTCGAAGCTCTGCACGCCCAGTGATACGCGGTTGATACCCAGCCGGCGCCATTGCTGCACCTTGGCGGCGGTGAAGGTGGCGGGGTTGCTTTCAAAGCTCCACTCCTGCACCTGGCTCAGGTCGAGCCAGTCGCGCAGGCCATTCACCAGCAGCTCCAGGTGCGTGGGGGAGAGCATGCTCGGTGTGCCGCCGCCGAAATAGATGGTGCGCGGCGCGGTGCCCTGCGGCAGGCGCAGCCGTGCCTCGGTGCCCACTGCCTGTGCGTAGCCGCGTATATCGCTCCGCCCCGGCGTGTGCTTGAAGAAGGCACAGTACGGGCAGATGCGGTGGCAGAACGGAACGTGGATATACAGGTGCATGCGGCAGGAAAAACGGAGGGCCGGGTGCTTGCCCCGGCCCTCGCGGAAGTTAGTTTGCTCAACTACGTGCTTTACAGCTCGGCAGCAGCGGGGGTGTCAAGGAAGTACTTGGCGTCGGCGTGGTTCTGCAGGTAGGAAGCGGCGACTTCGATGGTGACCGGGCCGGTGATGGCCTTGTTCACGATGGGGGCCTTCTTTTCACCCCAGGCCATGGGACGCACCTTCTTGGCGCCCATGATGGTGGCCACACCCATGGTG
>JAZRHL010000049.1:0-5061 GCA_045644745.1 Akkermansia sp. | reverse complement strand
AGAAGGAACTGCGCCGCCAGCAGCGCGAGCTCCGCAAACAGCAGGGCCGCCAGATGCCCAGCAACACCCGCCCGCCCGAAAAGCCCGAGGAAAGTGACACCCGCGTGCTGGGCCGCTACTGCGAAATCTATACCCGCCCGCCGCACGGTGCCTTCGTGAATGACCCGCAAGGGCTGCTGACTGCGGTGGAACGCGAGGATATCGACCACGTGCTGCGCACGCTGAACGCCAACGCGAAGTTCCGCATGTATGTGAGTGTCTTCAAAGGCGGGCAGGATATCCCCAGCGAGCTTTCCGTGGACATGCTGGTGACAGCCACCGCCCAGCCCTGCGAATATGCCGTGGTGATGCGCTTCCCCACCGGCAACCCTGCCGGCATCGAACTGGGATACCAGGAAATCAAGCCCGAGGAGGCCCAGCGCCTGGAGTGGCTGCAGAAAGTGCGCCTGGCAGCAGGCGATGGCAGCGCAGAGGGGCTCATGGATGCCCTGCGCTGCATGAGCGGCATCCTCACCCCGCTGGCCGATAACTTCACCCCCATTGCCGTGGCCACCGGGGGCAAGGTAGCCCCCATCGATATCGAGTTCCGCCAGACCGAGCAGAAGAAGAAGCGCAAGATCAAGGACTATGTGGCAGATTTCATGAACGACCCTGCCAAGGTGGGCGCCGTGGCCTACCCGCTGGGCACTGTGCTGGCCGGCCTTCTGGTCTACCTGTTCCTGAACTGGCTGCGCAGCTCCTCGAAACTGGAGGATGAGGAATCAGATATCCGCCTTTCCTCCCCCTACGGCGCCGGCGTGAGCCGCTATGTGCGCTATCTGGAAGGAACTGAGGCCGCCAAGGAAAAAACTTTATTCTGACGCGTTGGCGCCATTGAAGAACAAGCTGATATCCGGCCCGGATAATCAGCAATTGGCGAGCCAAAGGCGAGCGGAATTTGGAGTCCCGCAGGGACGTCAGAGAGCAGGCAGGGGTAAGCCCGCGTTAGCGGGCGCAGCCCCTGCTAACAAACAAAAGATAACGGAGCCCCGACGAAAGGAGTGGGCGGCAGAGGGTTGGGCTTCAATGTGTAGCAGTCGCCTCTACCACCCACTCGCTCTGCTCGGGGTTCAGATTGGTTATATGATTAGCAGGGGTTCCGTCGCTTAGCGACTCCACCCCTGCCTTAGCTCTGACGTCCCTGGCGGGACTCAAGGTTCCTCTCGCCTGCGGCTCGACAAACTCGGATTTGCCGCTACCGTTTAATTACCCCACCACAGCGTTCTAAATTTCCTCTCTTTGTTGCGCAGCATCAGGCCACAATGATTAGAAGAGGCAAAAAATGCCCTGCTAGCGTCCTTTTTGGTTGCTTTTCCCCCCTTGCAGGTGTAGTATAAAGCGCGTGGAAGCGGAATTTCACGCTTCGGGTGAACTGTCGTCACTCCGCACCATTTTCTATAACCACTGATTTTATTATGAACACAACATACAGCACTATCGACGCTAACGAAGCTGTGGCTTCCGTAGCGTACCGTTGCTCTGAAGTGGCCGCCATCTACCCCATCACCCCGTCGTCGCCGATGGGTGAGTCGGCAGAGGCCTGGACCGCTGTAGATCGCAAGAATCTCTGGGGCACGGTCCCCAGCATCGTAGAGATGGAATCTGAGGCTGGTGCTGCCGGTGCCGTGCACGGCGCCCTGCAGACCGGCTCCATGGCCACGACCTTCACGGCCTCCCAGGGTCTGCTGCTCATGATTCCGAACATGTTCAAGATTGCCGGTGAGCTGACTCCCTGCGTCTTCCACATTGCCGCCCGCGCCCTGGCTGCCCAGGGTCTCTCCATCTTCGGTGACCACAGCGACGTGATGAGCGCCCGCTCCACCGGTTTCGCCATGCTCTGCGGCGCTTCCACCCAGGAAGCCCCCGATATGGCCGCCATCGCCCACTCTGCCACGCTGGAGAGCCGCGTGCCCTTCATCAACTTCTTCGACGGTTTCCGCACTTCTCACGAAGTGGGCAAGATTGCCGACATCTCTGACGAGCAGCTGCGCGGCATGATTGACCAGGACCTGGTGGATGCCTTCCACGCCCGCGCCCTCACCCCCGATGCCCCCGTCATCCGCGGTACCGCCCAGAACCCCGACGTGTACTTCCAGGGCCGCGAAACCGTGAACAAGTTCTACAACGCCGTGCCCGGCATTGTGAAGAAGGCCATGAAGAAGTTCGGCGAGCTGACCGGCCGCTGCTATGACCTGGTGGAATACATCGGCAGCCCCGAGGCCACCCGCGTCATCGTCATCATGGGCTCCGGCGCCGAAGCCTGCCTTGAGACCGTGAAGGCCCTGAGCGAGGACATCGGCGTACTCAAGGTGCGCCTGTACCGTCCCTTCCCGGCTGAGGACGTGATTGCCGCCCTGCCGAAGACGGTGAAGAAGATTGCCGTGCTCGACCGCACCAAGGAACCCGGCAGCCTGGGCGAACCCCTGCTGCAGGACGTGGTGCAGGCTCTTTCCGATGCCAATGTGAAGGGCTCTCTGCCCTTTGCCATGCCCATCATCGTGGGTGGCCGCTATGGTCTGGGCTCCAAGGAGTTCACCCCCGCCATGGTGAAGGGTGTGTTCGACGAGCTCAAGAAGGACGCCCCCATGACCGGCTTTGCCGTGGGTATTGAGGACGACGTGACCGGCCTCTCCATTGCCTATGACCCGAGCTTCACCACCGAGGCCGACACCGTGACCCGCTGCATGTTCTATGGTCTGGGTTCCGACGGTACCGTGGGTGCCAACAAGGACGCCATCAAGATTATCGGCAAGCACACGGACCTGTATGTGCAGGGCTACTTCGTGTACGACTCCAAGAAGTCCGGTTCCTCCACGGTGTCCCACCTGCGTTTCGGCACCACGCCGATTCACAGCACCTACCTCATCACCAGCGCCAACTTCATCGCGCTGCACCAGCCCAGCCTGCTGAACACCTTCGACTTCCTGAAGAACGCCGCCCCCGGCGCCACCTTCCTCATCAACACCCCCGTGGAAGCCGACAAGGTGTGGGACAGCCTGCCTGCCCGCATGCAGCAGCAGATTCTGGACAAGAACATCAAGGTATACTGCATCGACGCCTTCAAGGTGGCCAAGGCTACCGGCATGGGCGGCCGCATCAACATGATCATGCAGACCTGCTTCTTCCACCTCGCCGGCGTGATTCCCTCCGATGAAGCCATCGGCTACATCAAGGAAGCCATCAAGAAGACCTACGGCAAGAAGGGTGACGAAGTAGTGGCCAAGAACATCCAGGCTGTGGATGCCTCCCTGGCCAACCTGTACGAAGTACCCGTGGGCACCGCCATCACCGGCCATGAGCTGCCCCCCGCCCTGGCTCCCGGCGCTCCCGCCTTTGTGCGCGACGTGCTCGGCAAGATTGTCATCGGCGAAGGCGACAGCGTGAAGGTTTCTGAAATGCCCGTGGACGGCACCTTCCCGAGCGGCACCACGCAGTACGAGAAGCGCAACCTCGCCCTCGAAATCCCCGTGTGGACCCCCGAGAAGACCGAAACCAGCAAGGCCTGTATCCAGTGCGGCAAGTGCACCACCGTGTGCCCCCACGCTGCCCTGCGCGCCAAGATGGTGGACCCGGCCGAGCTGGAAGGCGCACCGGAGACCTTCAAGAGCGCCGATGCCAGCAAGATGCACAAGAACTGGCAGGGCAAGAAGTTCATCATCCAGGTATCCGCTGCAGACTGCACGGGCTGCACGCTCTGCACCCGCGTATGCCCCACGAACTCCCTGACCATGACCCCGGCTGCCGTGGCTCTGGAGCCCGAGACCGAGAACTGGAACTTCTTCGAGAAGCTGTCTGATGCCGACCGTACCAAGCTGAACCCCGGCCAGGTGAAGGACCAGCAGTTCATGCGCCCGCTGTTCGAATTCAGCGGTGCCTGCGCCGGCTGCGGTGAGACCCCCTATGTGAAGGCCCTTACCCAGCTGCTCGGCAACCGCCTGGTAGTGGCCAACGCCACGGGTTGCTCCTCCATCTACGGCGGCAACCTGCCCACCACCCCCTGGACGCACGATTCCGACGGCCGCGGCCCCGCCTGGGCCAACAGCCTCTTCGAAGACAACGCCCAGTTCGGTCTCGGTTTCCGCGTCTCCCTCGACAAGAAGCAGGAATACGCTCTCGAGCTCCTCGAGGCCGCTGCCGATAAGATCGGCGCTGAGCTGGTGGAAGCCATCAAGTCCAACCCGCAGAAGACTGAGGCCGAGGTAGTGAACGCCCGCGAAACCGTGGCTGCCATCAAGGCTGCCTGCGGCGATGATCCCGAGCTGGCTGCCCTCAAGGCACAGGCCAACTACCTGGTGAGCAAGTCTGTGTGGATTCTCGGCGGCGACGGCTGGGCATACGACATCGGCTACGGTGGTCTGGACCACATCCTCGCTTCCGGCCGCAATGTGAAGGTGCTCGTGATGGACACCGAGGTGTACTCCAACACCGGTGGCCAGTGCTCCAAGGCTACCCCGCGCTCCGCTGTGGCCAAGTTCGCCACCCGCGGTAAGGACCAGGTGAAGAAGGACATCGGCTACATGGCCATGACCTACGGCAACATCTACGTGGCCTCCATCGCCATGGGCTCCAACGATGAGCACACCCTCAAGACCCTGGCTGAAGCCGAGGCCTACGATGGTCCCGCCCTCGTGATTGCCTACAGCCACTGCATCAACCACGGCATCAACATGGCCCAGGGCCTTGACCGCCAGAAGGATGCTGTGGACTGCGGCCGCTGGCTGCTCTACAACTTCAACCCGGACAACATCAAGCAGGGCAAGAACCCGCTCACCATCAAGAGCAAGGCTCCCAAGATGGCTGTGCGCGATGCCCTCATCGGCGTGGACGGCAAGGGCGGCGAAAACCGCTTCAAGATGCTGGCCAAGACCAACAAGGCCAACTTCGAGAAGCTCCTCACCCTCGAAGAGCAGGACATCAAGCGCCGCTGGCGCCTCTACCAGGCCCTGGCCGCCATCGACTACAGCGCCGAGGCCGAAACTGCCCCCGAGGCATAAGCTCCGGCAGCCCCGTTAACTTCAACGG
>JAZRHL010000048.1:0-4127 GCA_045644745.1 Akkermansia sp. | reverse complement strand
CAGGGGATATCGTCCGGCAAAGCCGGATTTTGTCCCGGTTCCGTCAGGAACCGGGATTTCGTTTTCCTGAGAGGTAGACGTACAGGGTTGGAGCGAGAATTGGGAAAATAATCAGCCCTTAGCTGTTTTCAAGGAAGCAATCAACATGCACCGGATATTGCCGCAACGATGCAATAAGGGGACATTACCTCCCTTGGCACAATACCGGCACGAAGAATTACCTGCAGCCAGTATTCTGTTTCATGACATTCCTTGAGAGAAATCTGGTACTTTGCAATAAAATCCGCTCCGCTTGCAGCGTATACTCCCTCGTGAATGTTTGCACCGATGCTGGTTGCCGCGCGTAAGAGCTGATTCTTAAGCACAGCATGGCGGTCGATGCTATCGCAGAGGCGGACAATCTCTACTGCAAAATCAAGGCTTTGTTCTGCGAGGGGATGAGGTTTCATAATGTATCTGTTCTAACACGGAACTGATGCGCGTGCAAGTTATTTTCCCTATGAGCGGTTTCCGGTAAATAGTGCTTTTACAGGCAAACGAAATCCCGGTTCTGCTTGCGCAGAACCGGGACGAAATCCGGCGTTGCCGGACGAAATCTTGCCGTTGGCAAGACGATATCCTCGCTGGTGCTCGGACTTAGATAGTCTTACCCTCCTTATCATCAAAACAGCCCAGCACAATGCGGAGCATATCGATGACCTGCCAGATGACGAAACCGCCGACGGTGAAGAACTGGATGACACCGGTGATTACCTTGCCGGCGTAGATGCGGTGCACACCGCCGAAGCCGCAGAAAAGCAGCAGGCTGAGCAGGAAGGCGATGAAACGGGAACGGGGGGATTTTTTGTCGCAGTGTTGGCAGCAGCTCATAGTCTTTGATTGGGTTTTTGGGGTTTTAGAGAAGTTCTTTGGCGCGGGCCAGCTGGGCCTCGCGGGAGTGGGAAAGGATTTCGTCCTGCACTTCGGCCAGCAGGGTCTTGAGGATCTCGCCCATGGCAGGGCCGGGCTTCACGCCCATATCCATGAGGTCGCGGCCGTTTATCTTCAGGTCGCCCACGGTGAAGGCGGGTGCTTCATCCAGCACATCCTCCAGCAGGAGGCGTGCCTCGCGCAGCGTGGCTTGCTTCTGCGGGCGTTCGTGAGTGGACTGGGCGGCCATGTCGGCCTGCTTCACCTCCATGAGCTGGCGGATGGTCTCTGCTCCCAGGCGGCCGATGAGGCGTCGCATGCCGGGGGCAGTGGTGGGGAGCATGGAGTCGTGCTCGCGCACCAGGGTAACCACCGTCTGCAGCGTGGCGGTGTCGCTCTTGAGGTGCAGCATGATATCCCGGGCCATTTCTGCGCCCTTTTCACCGTGGCCGTAGAAGTGTCCCTTGCCGTCCTCACCCATGGTGAAGGTGGCGGGTTTGGCAATGTCGTGCAGCAGCAGGGCGAGGCGCAGCACCTCGTCTGCAGGAGCAGCCTGCACAGCGTGGGCGGTGTGGGTCCACACATCGTAGCAGTGGTGCGGGTTGTGCTGGTCGAATCCCACAGCGGGCGCCAGCTCGGGAATGATGACGCTGAAGATATCCGGGAAGGCCTGCATCATGCCCAGCACGCCTTCACCCACCAGAATACCCTTCAGCTCGCTGAAGATGCGCTCCACACTCACATTCTCGAGCAGGTGGCGGTTGCGGTGCATGGAGAAGGCGGTCTCGGTCTCGATGCCGAAATCGTAGCGGGCGGCAAACCGCAGCGCACGCAGGATGCGCAGGCCGTCCTCGTTGAATCGCTCGTCGGGCTCACCCACGCAGCGGATGATGCGTGCCTTCAGGTCTTCCTGCCCGCCGAAGGCATCCACCAGCCCACGGGCGGGGTTGTAGGCCATGGCGTTGATGGTGAAGTCGCGGCGTGCGAGGTCTTCCTCCACGCGGCTCACGAAGTTCACGCTGTCGGGGTGGCGGTTGTCGGTATAGTTGCCGTCGATGCGGAAGGTGGTCACCTCCACAGGCTGCTTGTCCACCATGACGGTGACGGTGCCGTGCTGCAGGCCGGTCTTGATGACGTGGAAGCGCTTGAAGACGCGCAGCACCTCCTCGGGCAGGGCGTTGGTGCATACATCCCAGTCCTTCGGGCAGCGCCCCATGAGCGAATCGCGCACGCAGCCGCCCACCACATAGGCTTCGTAGCCATAGCGTTCGAGGCGTTCAACAACGGTGAGGGCGTGTGGGGGAATCAGAATCATGGGTGTGGGCGCTATTGTACTGATGCTCTGACTTTTTGTCAATAGCGCAATCACTATGCGTGGCAAAGCAACGCACGAAATACGCTGGAGTTGCCAGCGTACATGGTTAGAACACAAACTGAACCAGTAGCATGTAACACACAGTGCCGCTGATGACGCTCAGCAGGGTGTTGCGTTTCCAGATGTGGAGCACGCCGACAAGCAGGCTTGCGATGATGGCCGGCATATAGCCTCCTGCGGCGGAGAAGTGCACGTCCTTCATGCAATAGACCACCAGCATGGCAATGACGGCACTGGGCAGCAGGCGCCCCAGCTTTTCGACAAGGGGCGGGGTGGAGGCCTTGCCCTTGAAGATGAGGAAGGGCAGGAAGCGCAGCAGGGCAGTAATCAGCGCCATCACTGCGATAGCATAGAATGTGTGGGCTCTAATCATGGGAAACCTCCTTCTCCTCCTTATGCAGACAAAGCATCAGCAGAATCACCAGCATGGCAGGAATCATGAAGTTTTCCTTGCCGAATGCCACCAGACACGCGGCAGTGACCGTCGCGCCCATGATGGCCGGGTAATGCTTCTTCATGCTCTGCCACTGCTCAATGAGGATGGTGATGAACAGCGCCGTGAGCACAAAGTCAATGCCCTGGCTGTTGAATGTGACCAGGGAGCCTGTCACCGCGCCCAGGGTACAGCCGCTTATCCAGTAGCAGTGGTCGAAGAAACAGATGCAGAAGTAGTAGGCCTTTTTCTCCGTTGCCGGTACCTCCGGGTTATCCCGGCACAGCAGGGAGTAGGTCTCATCGGTCAGGGCAAAGATGAGGTAGGGCGTGTGCTTGCCGGTGCCTTTGAACTTATCCAGCAGGGAAATGCCATAGAATAAGTGCCGGGCATTCACCAGAATGGTGGTCAGGCCTACGGTGAGCATCGAGGCTCCGCTGCTCAGCAGCCCCACTGCCACATACTGCATGGCCCCGGCGTACATGGTGATGCTCATCACCGTGGCCAGCCACACCGGAAATCCGGCTGCCTGCAGCATGATTCCGAAGCCGAAACCCAGCGCCAGATACCCGGTCAAAACGGGTATGGTGTCGACGAAGGCTTGTCTGACGGCGCGGCTCATGGGGCGCCCAGTGTACGAATTTCAGCGAAATATGCAAGCCTAAAGTACCAGGTAAGAAATAACGCGTGACTGTTTCAGATTTGCTGGTGGATCTATGTACCAAAGCCAGCTAACGTGATTAAAGGGCAAAGATTACGTATTGGCATCATTAAGCAGCAGTCACAAATCCGAGTTTGGCGGGCCATTTGCGGTCGGTATGATCGCGGAACTTGAGTCCCGTCAGGGACGTAAGAGGGAAGGCAGGGGTGGAGTCGCGAAGCGACGGAACCCCTGCTAACCATAAAAATAATCTGAACCCCGAACGGAGTGAGTGGGTGGTAGAGTCTGCGGTTACACATTGAAGCTGAACCCTCTGCCGCCCACTCCTATCGTCGGGGCTCCGTTATCTTTTATTTGTTAGCAGGGGCTGCGCCCGCTTTGCGGGCTTGCCCCTGCCTGCCCTCTAACGTCCCTGCGGGACTCCGAATTCCGCAGGCTACGCCTGCCAGACAATTACCGATTTGTCGATGATTGTCGTATTTTGTCAATGCATAATTTATTACGAGAATCAGCAAATCTGAAACAGACCCAATAAATCATCATTAAAGTATACTTTAATGATGATGTAACCGGCTAAACAAGAACGGCGTGCGGTGGTGAACCGCACTCCGTTGAAGTTAACGGGGCTGCCGGAGCTTATGCCTCGGGGGCAGTTTCGGCCTCGGCGCTGTAGTCGATGGCGGCCAGGGCCTGGTAGAGGCGCCAGCGGCGCTTGATGTCCTGCTCTTCGAGGGTGAGGAGCTTCTCGA
>JAZRHL010000047.1:0-33509 GCA_045644745.1 Akkermansia sp. | reverse complement strand
GCTGCGTTTCCTGGCCGGTGTGGTGGATAGCGAGGACCTCCCGCTCAATATCTCCCGCGAGATGCTGCAGGATAATTCTCTGCTGCGTAAGGTGGCCGGCATCATCACCAAGCGTTTCATCAAGCATCTGGAAGGTGTGGCCAAGAATGAGACCGAGACTTACGAGAAGTTCTGGCGCACCTTCTCCCGATACATCAAGGAAGGCGTGGTGACCAGCTGGGAGCACAAGGATGCCCTTGGCAAGCTGCTGCGCTTCGAATCTACCTTCACTGAGCCCGGCAAGCTGACCAGCTTCGAGGACTATGTGTCCCGCATGAAGGAGAACCAGAAGGATATCTATGTGCTTTACGGTGCCAGCCGCAGCCAGCTGGAGAACTCCCCGTATCTCGATGCCCTCAAGGCCCGCGGCTTTGAAGTGGGCTTTTTCACCGAGGGCGGTGACCAGTTTGTGGTGGAAAGCCTCATGAAGTTCGGCGAGAAGGAAATCAAGTCCATTGACCGCGCCGGTCTCGACTTGCCCCCGCTGGAAGCCCAGCCCGACCAGCCTGGTCTGGATGAGCAGGAGGCTGAAGGCCTCACCACCTGGGTGAGCGATACCTTCAAGGACCGCTTCAGCAAGGTGACCACCAGCGACCGCGTGACCAGCGCTCCTGCCATTGCGCTGCAGGGCGAGGGCGATATCTCCCCCGAAATCAAGGCTTATCTCCGCGCCATGGGCCAGGAGATTCCCGAGACTCACCCCGAGATTGCCTTCAACCCGCACAACCCCATCGTGATGAAGCTCGCCGAGCTCCGCAGCAAGGATGAAGACCTGGCCACTCTGCTGGCCGACCAGCTTATCAACACAGCACTGCTCCGCGCCGGTATGCTCGATGATCCCGCCAAGCTGGCCGATAATTCGCAGGCCCTGCTTGAGAAACTGCTGAATAAGTAAATCTCGATATAATGCAATAGAAAAATCCCCGGGAATGAAAGTTCCCGGGGATTTTTATCATGGAAGAATCAGCTATGGGGCTTCAGCTTGCGTGCGACTAGGAAGCAGGCCATGCAGAGGAAACTCATGATGATGGTTTCAAACGTGAGGATGAGAGGGAGTATGTACTGCGAGCCAAAGGTGTTTTCCGATGCTTCCTCCGGTTCATCCGGGGGATAGATGACCTCTACTTTTTCGCCGATGCTGTATTCCGGCGGGTATGAAGCCCAGGCGCTGCGTGTTGTGAGCTCCTGTCTCGCTGCGGTATTGAAGGTGAAATAGGCATACTGCACCTCGCCCGCTTTGGTGGGGGAGAGGGCAGTGACCACGGCCGTGGCTTTTTCCCATTCGTTCTGTCGGTCGATTCTGTCCAGCCAGAAGAAAGCGGCGCTACAGCCACTCAGGAGAGCCAGAAACAGAAACAGCCAGCTGGCGATGCGGGTAGATATAGAGAAGAAAGATTGCATGCCTGGTATGAGATAAATGTAACATATATCAATTCCATGTACAGCAAATTGTGTTTGCTATTCGTTTCTCCCCGCTTATATTTTCGGGACTAAGTTCCCGTGCTCCGATTGATTGGAGACCCACAAACTCCAAGTTGTCCGGGAGGTCTCTGGTTTATCTGCGGCGACGGAATGAGAAAGCAATCAGGCCAATGAGCGAGCAGATTCCCGTGCCAGGTTCAGGTATCATGTGGGCTGAGGGTGAAATGCTGCCGGCATGATTGACACTCCAGCCGAGCATTTCCAGCGCCCGTAAATCATTTTCGGAGAACGTGCTGTTGGCTGTGCCGCCGGGCCCGAATACATTGGTACCATCGCCGTAGGCCAGATGCTCGAGCGTATCGCCTTCGAGCATGGTTGCGGCTATGTGGATACCGAGCTCGCCACCCAGACTCAATTTCCTGGCAGGGTCATATTGGATTTCGCTGCCGGTGTAGCTTTTGGGATCTGTAGGGTCCAGCCCCTCGCCGCATTCCCAGCCAGCGGCCTGCAGCTCTGCCAGCGTGGCGTAAGTGGCCACAATTTCACCGTTTTCAGCAATGATAATGTATTCGCCGTTCAGGGTGATGAGACTGTCCCAGGTGGAGATGCTGCCGGAAATGACGGCCATGCTGATGTTGTTTACCGTTCGCTGGGTGTACATGCGGGAATCCACTCCCATGCCGTGTCCCAGTTCATGGGTGGCTACGTTCTGCATTTCCTGCACGGACCGCGCCGTCTTGTTGAAATAATACTGCCCGGAAGCATCATAACCCGAGCTGGTTACCGTTGGATTCAGCACAATGGCAATGTCGATACAGTTCTCGCCATCGGGCAGAATGTTGGTCTCCCAATAGGCGCCGTCCATTACCCAATCCGGTCTGTAATACGAGGTTTCGTTATTTTCCCTCCATGCCCATTCGGCCACACTGTAAATATTGGCGTTTGCCCCATATTCTGCTTCAAAATTGGTGGTTACAGTCTGCGTGGTTGCATAGCCGGCCATGGACGAGGTCATTACTCCCCCTATGGTGGTGGCGTCATCAAGAAAGAAACCGATACGCAATTTTCTGGAATGATTGGTCGTATCATACGGAGTGGAGATGGCGGTTGTCCATGTATTCACCGCATTCAACATGGCTTGTTTCAGTTCATCATTCCAGTAATAAGTGGAACTGTCTGCCACTGTGCCGCTGGTTTCTTTTGCGCTGTCTCTAGCTTCGTTACCAGTAGGCGTTCCGAACATGCCTGTTTCCCCGTTGCCGAAGAAATACAGGTCGAAGACTGCATTGCCTGTGGTATCTACTTCTACTGCTGAAACAGGGGCGGCCATGCATATACCAAGCATCGTTAAAAACCGCCCGATTGAAACGAAACGCCAGTTCATGCCGCGTTGATATCATGTTTGCAGGCGCGAGTCAATTATAAAAACTACAAAGGCGATAAGAATTGTATGAAAAAAACGTCCAGAAGTTAGTATTTGAACATGTCAGCAGAGAAGGTGCTGTCCCGGAATAACGGGCATCCTTCTGTTATTCCGCAACATTGAGTTCATCATCCGCATAAGGGAGAACCCTGGCCGGCAGCCCGAGCGGGCAGGAGACAAGCGACACAGAAACCTGCGCGTATTCTATGTTGCATGCCTTGGCAACATATTTGCGGTAGGCCGACATCTGGCGTGTGTATTCCTTTTTCAGAGCCTCGTACGATGCCTCCTGAGTGGGATCGAGCTGGTTGGTCTTGAAGTCGATGATATGCGCTGCGGTTACCTTGCCCTGAGCATCGAAGGCGAGGACAAGTCGGTCGATGGTGCCGGAAAGCCATTCGTTTTTCTCCGTAATGGCCTCAATTGACTGCTCATTGTAGACCTCCTGGCCTGGCTTTGCTGTGAATAGTCCGGCAATTTCCGGCTGCTGCAGGGCGTTGTACACCACTCTTTGTGCGGGGGTGCGTGACGCATCCTTCTGCATCCAGGAGGGGCGGGGATTCTGAAGCCATGTAATTTGCTCGAAACAGGCGTGAACCCGTGTGCCGAAGTCGGCTCCGCTGGTATTACCTCCGGATTCAGAACTCATGATTTTATCAGGTTCGGCGTCATGGGCGAGAGATGAGGGGGAGATTCTGTTCCTTTCCTTACGAATGAGGCCTAAGTGGGCGTTTACCTGCTGAATCAAGGCAGACGATGCTTTAGCGGGGCTTTGCAGGAACCAGTCGACATGTCCAAATTCTGCAGGGGTATCGGGCGTGGCCGACAGGCCATTCTGAGCAAGAGTTTCTTGAATCCAGTCCGATTCTTTGTCGTACTTGTCCTTTTCTCTCTCCGGCAGGAGGAGGTAATTGGCATACCGGGCACGGGTAAGTGCTACATACATCAGGTTGTAGCTGTCATCTCGGCGTGCGCGTTTCCAGGTGTTTTCGCAGTCTGCAAGCTCCGGCCATAGTTTGCGTTCTTCTGCTGTGCCGGGATGTACCAATATGCCATTCTGGTTTTCAGAGATGAAATAGGGAATACCCTCTGCGCGCGGCTGATCTACTGCTTTGGTGCCCAGGAATGGGAGGATGACGGCATCGAACTCAGCGCCTTTACTCTTATGCATAGTCATGACTTGCACAAATCGGGCAGAGCCGTTCTCCTTGCGGCAGCAGGTGCGCATGTGCAGCAGCCATTCATCCAGAGAGCCGCCTGCGGCATCGAAACTCACGGCTTCCTCCAGCCATTCGTGAATCATGCGGTTCGAATCAAGGGCTGGCAGGTAGGAGGCCAGAGCCTGAACCATAGCTGCATATCCGCGTGAGTTGAGCTGGTGATTCCAGAAGTCCCATGCTTCACTTTGAGAAATAGGTTTGTCCGCAGGCTGCATGATGTGGGACAGAGGAGAGCGGCGCAGTACGTTGTATCGGTATTTATCAGCGGGTTCTCTGATCCACAGGAAGAATGAGAGCAGCAACTCGCCCAGAGGAGATGCCTCTGCCAGTGGGGAATCTTCCACAAGTTGCACCGGGATTTCCGGTTTGTAGCGGCGCAACCAGGAAACGATGTTTCGGGCGTCGTTGCCTTTGCGAACCAGAATGGCTACGCTGATGCTGTTTTTCAGACTGTGTTGATTCTGTTCGTCAGGTTCTGTGAGCTCATCGAGTATATCTCCGATAGCGCGGCACGCATTCTGAAATGTTTGTTCTGCTTTATCTTTAGGCAGAATCTGTACTCGGACATATCCTTTCTTGCTGCAGTTCTCCGAGTGGCTGCTGTGCTGGGAAAACTCACGGTCTGCTTCGACAATGGAGCCAAACACCAGATTGGTGAAGTTCATGATTTCCGGCACTGAGCGACGGCTCTCACTCAGGGTAGAGTTGGTGAGCCCGTGCTTCTGCCAGTCGTAGCCATCTCTGGTGGGAATGGTGCCGCGAAGTTGTTCAAAGAGTTCTGCTGATGCCCCTCGGAAACTGTAGATGCTCTGCTTCTTATCACCCACGACAAAGAGCGATTTATCCGGGTGTTGAGCATTTTCCTTCAGGAGGTTGCTGAGGATTTCCCACTGCACAGGGTCGGTGTCCTGGAACTCATCGAGCATCCAGTGGTCAAGCTTTGTGGTGAGGCTGAGCGCCATGCCGGAATCCTCACTGGCTGCATCCTGCCCGAGCAGCTGGCGGGCTCCTTGCTTGATATCGTCGAACGAGCACATGCCTTCGCTGAGGATGCAGTCCCTGTAGGCGGTGTAATACTTGTTCATCAACTCGTGCATGGCTTTTGATTGCTCCTGAACCGAACGCAGGAAAAGCCTGGCACAGGATTGTTGCAGCTCTTTTATCAAGTCGCGAAGCTGGTCATCGCGTCCTTGTTCCTCAGGTGGGGCAAGGTATTTATCTTCTGCATCGAACCATCCGGAGAAGGAATCGGAACTCTTGAACTCTCCCATCCGGATTTTGCCCGCAATAGTGCTGAGCGTCTTTTTGACGTAGCTCCGGGGCTTTTTCCAGCTGAGGGAATCGACTAGTTCGTCGATTTTCTGCTGATGTATCCTTATCTCTTCATCTGTTATCAGGCGGGCATCGCTGCAATCGGGGAGCCCGAAAGGTGCCGGATTGCCCCAGGGTGCTTTCTCCGGGAACTCTTTGTAGAGACTCAGGTAGGTGTTGACATTGTTCTCCATCAATTTGAGGATGGAGCCGCCTTTGTCTTCAGCTATACTGGCCAGCAGGGTGATGAGCGCGGATTCATGGTGCGATGACTTTTCGCTCTCAGCCAGCATGGCAAGCAATGCGGTGCGGGTGGCACGCTGCTGCTGCAGGGCATTCATGGGGGAAACACTGCTCAGCCCCGCGCGATGAAGGTCTGCTGCTACGACCCGGTTGAAAAAGCTGTCGAGTGTGGAGAGCTGCAGGTCTGAACTTTTGCTCAACACCTGCATGAGTAGTCCGGCAAAGAACTCTGTGGAGAGCTGCGGCACTGCCGGTTCTCCGGGGAGGGGGGGGAGCTGCTCCGGGAAGATGCCTTGTGACACAGCCCGCTTCAGCATAGGAATGGCAGCCGGGTACAGAGCCACGGGGTTGGATGACGGGGAGAGCGACATGTCGGCGTTCACATGCAGCCCTGTCCAGGTCTCCCACACGCGGGCAGCCATGGCGTTGCGGGAAGGGAAGTCATGGTCGGCTTTGCCTAGTGCGGCATCCGAAAGAGCCTGGAAAATACGATTGCGGAACTCACCTGCTGCTTTCTTTGTGAAGGTCAGGGCAATCATCTTCTCCGGTTTTGCCCCCAGCGCCAGCAGCGCTACGAATCGCGAAGTGAGCTGATAGGTCTTGCCCGTGCCAGCAGAGGCGGCAATGAGATTGCCGTTGATTTGTTTGGAATAGGAAGCGTTCATGGGGTAATTCATTGGTTGACGATTTCCGGCTGGGGAATGCTCAGAGGTGGCAGGCTGCACATGACCCGGGGATCCGGGTCCTTATAGATGTTCAGTGCTCCGAAATTGCTGTACTTCATGCTGCGTCCCAGGGATTCTGCAGAATACAGACACTTACCTGCTCGCATGAGTGCCGCAGCCGTCTGCACGCAGGCCATAGCCTTGTCATGCAGTTCCTGTGTCATGGTGGATTTATTGCTCATGCCGCCCATGGGAGAATAGATAACCGTACCCGGTTTGGTGCGAGGCATGTTGTAAAATGCTGTTTCCGGTAGTTCTTCCAGCTCGTATATCTGCCTCAGGGCTTCGGCATAGAGAGGAAGCTGCACGCTGGCCCAGCGGAACCGTTCATCCTTTTCGTTTTGCAGCGTCAGTGTCGCCGGCATGTAAGCATCATACAGTGCTGCTGCATTCTGCGATAATTTCTCCCAATGGGTGGTGCGAGGGTTGGAATCGTTTGTTTTGTAATCAATCACTCGCATGCGCCCATCGATACGGTGGCGGTCAACCCGGTCCACTCGCATATCAAAGAACAGGGGGGCAGTGCCGTCCTCCGCCGTCAGTTTGAAGCACAATTTTTCCTCCCGGAGTATTACTTCCCATCCGTTGCAGAGTTCCTGTGTATGCTGCTGTGCAAACTCCTGAATTGTCTTCATCAGGTTGCGCTGCAGAATGCGTATGGGAATAGGTAAGGTTCCCGATTCGTCCCCATACTGGTCTGCCACATGACGGCAGGTACATTCACTGGCATAGGCTGCAATATCAGCGGAGAGAACTGCGCAGTCGGTGCCTTCGTCAGCTTTGTCAAATCGGGTGGTGATATCCTCCAGAATAGCGTGCAGCAGTGTTCCGTATTCGGCTGCATCCGGTTCTGATTTGCCCTCCTCCAGAGCATCGCCTGGGGAAATCTTCAGTAGCCTTTCCATCCAGAATCGCAGCGGGCAGTTCAGGAAACTCTTGATGGCAGAGGGGGAATATGTGTAATTTGGGTCAGCATAGGGATTACTTATGCCCGGGGCGATGAGCCCGGTACTTTCCATGGCATCATCCGCAATACCGGAATCCGGAGTGATGAAAGGCAACAGGTCGTATGCAGTGCTTGCTCCGACGGACAGAGTGTCTGAGAACAACCAGTTGACGCGTTCGGCGGTTTCCGCTGTGGTGTTGCAACGCAGCAGAAGTGAGGATGGCGCAATGGGAGTGCCATCTACCGAGCTGGAGGCTAGTACAAAATGCACTGAACCCGCGGGGCGGCTGTGTAGCAGCGCGGTGAGCAGGAAACTGTCGCGGGCGCAGCGGGTTGTATCGTTGGTCATGCTCAGGAAACTGCGGTACGCGTTCGGCAGGTAGGCGTCTGCCGGCATGCGCTCCGGTACGCAGCTATCGTGCATGCCGGCAAGAATGATTCTGGGCTCACGCGCAAAACTGAGCTCTCGCCAACCGCGCAAGGTGATGCTCTGGTCACTTTCCATAGCACCTTTGAGCGCTCCCGTGGCTTGTTTCTCCACAAAATGGGAGAGCAGAGCAAGAGCAAACAGAGGCTGGCAGGAAATGGCGGGACTCGTTACCAGTGTGGCTGCCTTTCTCAGACATTCGGTAAGCATGCATGCTGCTCGTTTCCATTCCGGCTCGCTGAGATGTTGCTGCAGAGCTACTGCAAGCTCGCAGAGCCTTTCCGGCATTCGCTCCGTGTCAAGACAATCCTCCACAAGTTGAATAGTTGCCTCAGTATAGGCAATGTAGCTGCGAAGATGATGAGAATCTTCTTCCTTGCTCTGAAGCTCTCTCTTCATGAGCTGGAGTAGATGGCTTACACTGCCCGGCAGGTGCAACATACAAATCTCGGTAATATATCGGTTGAATGAGGCAGGAACCTGAGTAGGGAGAAGGATGTGCTGCAGTATGCGATTGCGCAGCAGGGTGAGGAAATCCTCCATGGTGCGATTGCTGCCCGTGTTTTCCTGACTCCATGAAAAACACGCATTTTTGAGTTGCAGAGGGAAGCGCCCCGCTTCCGTGGACTGGAGAGAGCGGGCTTCGGGCATGTTGACTTGCCACTCAGGGAGAAACGCCGATACCAGCATAGGCGAAAGTGAGTTGTCGCATGAGGCAAGAAGTACCTCGTCTGAATGGCATCCCCCAGCCAGTTCTTTTACCTTACGGCCGAATGTCTGCACGCTGCCGGTGGGGTGGATGGTGTCGCAGATACAGTCGGAGTTTGAGCCTGTGGTGGGGATGTGGATTGGGCATTCGCTCCAGCCCATGTTGGCGCGTGAACCATTGGCAATAACAGCCAGAGGTTGGCCATAGTTGTCGAATCTGTCTGCCTCTTCTGCCGGTGCATTCACCCAGATTTCTACCCGGGTAGAGTCAGTTTCTGCGAGGCGCTGGAGGTACAGTCGGTTGAGAGGCGAAAGTTCCGGCACACATGCGATGATAAGCAGCCCGCGTCTGGTAGGATGCTTCAGTTCATCAGCTCTGCATTGTTCTGCAGGGTAAAGTCCCCAGTTAGCCAGCTGTTCATCTACCCTGGCAAAAGTAGTGCGCAGGGTGTCCCAGCGTTCCTGTTCATAGTGGAGAGTGTTTTCCCATTGAGCTTCTTGCTCCTGAAGATATTCCTGAACGAATCGCCGGGCTGTGTCGTGCGACCATTCAGGGGCATGGGCTTCTTGTTCTAGCTGGTTGCGCACCCGCTGCATCTGGGTGGCCACATCGAGCAACCAGGGCAGGGACTTGTCGCCCATGGCTTCGTCGAGTACCTGCAGCCAGGCTGCCGTAGTTTCCATTTCTGTGGCCACATTTTCTCCTTCACTGGGAATCAGCTGCCCCGCGAGAATGATTTTCGGCATGAGCAGTGGGCGGCCAGCTCTTTCTGCCATGTATTCGCGTAGCTGGCGGCCACTTTCTGCGGTGGGCACTATGACGGTGGCTCGGCGGAAGTCGGATGGGTGCTGCTCGTTCAGCTTTTCCAGCTTATTGGCTACCAGTTCAATGGCGGGGGCATTCCAGCCTAAGAAATCTATATGCAGGGTACTCATGGGCGTGGTTACAATCTAGCATATTTTCACCCCGGATTCAAGGCGGCATGTCAACAAAAAACAAGCTGCCATCAACTTGTGGTTGATGGCAGCCTGGAAGGTAACTAGTGCTGTACCAGCTTTAGCGGGTGTGGAAGGTACGGCTGATTACTTCACGCTGCTGCTCGGGGGTGAGCTTGATGAAGTTCACAGCGTAGCCGGACACACGGATGGTGAGCTGGGGATACTTCTCGGGGTGCTCCATGGCATCCATGAGGGTCTCGCGCTCGAGCACGTTCACATTGATGTGGTGACCGGTGGCGGCGAAGTAGGCATCCAGCAGGGAAACGAGCTTGGTCTCGCGCTCCTCCTCGTCCTTGCCCAGGGCACCGGGCACGATGGAGAAGGTGTAGGAGATGCCGTCCTGGCTGTCGTCGTAGTTGAGCTTGGCCACGGAGAGCATGGAAGCCACAGCACCGTTCTTGTCGCGGCCGTGCATGGGGTTGGCACCCGGAGCAAAGGGCTCGCCGGCGCGGCGGCCGTCGGGCGTGTTGCCGGTCTTCTTGCCGTACACCACGTTGGAGGTGATGGTGAGCACAGACTGGGTGGGCATGGAGTCGCGGTAGGTGTGCAGCTTACGAAGCTTGTTCATGAAGTTGGTCACCAGCGCCTCGGCGATTTCGTCCACGCGGGGGTCGTTGTTGCCGTAGCAGGGGAACTCGCCCTCGGTCTCGAAGTCGACGATGAGGCCTTCCTCGTTGCGGATGCACTTGACCTTGGCGTACTTGATGGCGGACAGGGAGTCGGCAGCCACGGAGAGACCGGCGATACCGGCAGCCATGGTGCGGAGGATCTCCGGGTCGTGCAGAGCCATCTCGATACGCTCGTAGCAGTACTTGTCGTGCATGTAGTGGATGATGTTCAGGGCATCGATGTAGGTCTTGGCGAGCCAATCCTGCATGTTGTCGAACAGCTCCATCACCTTGTCGTACTCGAGGTATTCACCCTCGTAGCGCGGGGCGGGCGGGGTCACCTGCTTGCCCTTCACTTCGTCCATACCGCCGTTCAGGGCATAGAGCAAAGCCTTGGCCAGGTTGGCGCGGGCGCCGAAGAACTGCATCTGCTTGCCGATGCGCATGGCGGACACACAGCAGGCAATGCCGTAGTCATCGCCCCAGTACGGGCGCATCAGGTCGTCGTTCTCATACTGCACAGAGGAGGTCTCGATGGAAACCTTGGCGCAGTACTTCTTGAAGCCTTCGGGCAGGGAGGTGGACCACAGCACAGTCAGGTTCGGCTCGGGAGCCGGTCCCAGGTTGTACAGGGTCTGCAGCATACGGAAGGAGCTGCGGGTCACCAGGGTGCGGCCGTCTTCGCCCATACCGCCGATGGATTCGGTTACCCAGGTGGGGTCGCCGGAGAACAGGCTGTTGTACTCGGGGGTACGGATGAAGCGCACCATGCGCAGCTTCATCACGAACTGGTCCATGAGTTCCTGGATTTCGGCTTCCGTGATGGTGCCTGCGGCCAGGTCGCGTTCGAAGTAGATGTCGAGGAAGGTGGAAACACGGCCCAGGGACATAGCGGCGCCGTTCTGCTCCTTCACAGCGGCGAGGTAGCCGAGGTAGGTCCACTGCACAGCCTCGCGGGAGTTGGTGGCGGGGCGGGTCAGGTCGCAGCCGTAGCTCTTGCCCATCTCAGCTAGCTCGGCCAGGGCGCGGATCTGCTCGTTGAGTTCTTCGCGCAGGCGGATGGTGGCGTCGGTCATGGCGCCGGCTTCGCGGTCCTTCAGGTCCTTGCGGCGGGCGGCGATGAGCTTGTCGGTGCCGTAGAGGGCCACGCGGCGGTAGTCGCCGATGATACGGCCGCGGCCGTAGGCATCGGGCAGACCGGTGATGATACCGGCGGAACGTGCAGCGCGGATGTCGCTGGTGTAGGCATCGAACACACCCTCGTTGTGAGTCTTGCGGATGCGGCCGAAGAACTCAGCGGTGTGGGGGCACATCTCGAGGCCGTAGGATTCGAGAGCCTTCTGGGCCATGCGCAGGCCACCGAAGGGCATGAGGGCGCGCTTCAGCGGAGCATCAGTCTGCAGACCAACAATCTTTTCGCGGGCCTGGTCGATATAGCCGGGGCCGTGGGAAACGATGGTGGAAACAACCTCGGTGTCAGCACCGAGCAGGCCACCCGCTTCAATCTCCTTCTTCATCAGGTCCTTCACCTCGTCCCAGAGGGCAGTAGTGTCCTCAGTGGGGCCGGCCAGGAAATCGCCCTCGCCGGTGTAGGGGGTGTAGTTCTGCTGAATGAAATCGCGTACGTTGATGGACTCTGTCCACACGCCGCCCTTGAAGCCCTGCCACGGATCCGTGCAGGTGCAATCCTGGGGAGTAGTAGTATCAGTCATAAAATTAGCATAGTTTGGTGTTGATGTTTAGCCGGGTGGGGCTTCGCCTCTCTCGTCTTCACCAATGTGGTTATTCTATACCCCTGTTAGTGATAAGTCAAGAGGGATTCGACTGCCTTTAACCGATTTTTAGCAGGTGTTCTGCTTTTCGTACAGGCTTATTCTAACCGTTGGGTGGGTTTTGTCAAGTAGAATAATTCTAAAATAAGAAAATCGCAGCGGAAAATGCGAAAATTTATTTTTCCTGGTCGCGGATATAGGCAATTTCCTTTTTAAGGATGCTGCCGACGCGGTGTTTGGCGAGGTATACCTGAGCCATGCTCACGCCGAGGCGGCGGCGCACTTCAGTGGCGTTCATGCCCTGAAGCACATTGTAGTCAAAAATCTGGAACTGTCGGGGGGAAACGCGGATTTTCACGCGTTCCAGTGCGGCTTTCATCACGTTCTGCTGCCATTCGCGCTCCCAGATTTCGGTGAAGTTGTTCGAGGAGGTGTCGGGCAGGTTTTCCACGGGTTCGCGTGTGGGGGTAGCTTCGCCGGTGGACGTGGCGGGGGCAGGGGCTTTGCCGCGCATGCGGAACTGGTCGTTGATGCGCCAGCGGGTCACATTCCAGAGCCACATCTTGAACGAGCCTCGCTCGGGGTCGTAGGTGTTCTTGAGGCTCTGTTTGGCGATGGTGAGCACGGTTTCCTGCACCACGTCCCATGCCTCGTCCTCGCGCAGCCCTGCCTTGATGGCCACGGAATAGATGAGGCGCCAGTAGGTGCGGTAGAATTCATCCCAGCTGCGCTGGTCCTTCCAGTCGCCCAGACGCATGATGAGGCTGCGGCGCGTGCGGGCAGCGAGCTGTTCAAGCTCGTTGTCGCTGGGGTTGGTGATGGAATCTTCTGGCTGCACTCGCTTGCCATGGTAACAGAAAAAAACAAGAACGCAAGCCATAAGTTGAGCGCCTGAGGCTGAAATATCTCGTTATTCTTGACAAAGAGATGCAAAGCTGGTACATAGCGCGCCGTGAGAACCTTGTCCCGCATGATGCTGGTGGTGGTGCTTCTGCTGCTGCCGGTGATAATGACCGGAGCTGCTCTGGAGCTGCCGGGGGCAGGGTGCCATGCGGGAAATTGCTGCGTGGTGGCGGCCTGCCATGCCCACGAGGCGGAAGATGCACCGGCTGCGCATGACCACCATCACCACCGCCATGCCCACGAGCGCATACTGCTGTTGAGCGATGCCGGATTGCGGGATGCAGCACCCACTGTGACCTCTTTTGCTGCTCAGACGGAAAAGCCGATGATGTACGGCAAGCTCCTGGTGGAACAGGTGCGTTGTTCGTTGCCGCTGCTGGCCGCTCCGCCACCGTATCTGGGATACCTGGTGCCGCAGCGTTGTTGAATCCGTGTTCCTGTGCCTTCGTCCTCTGCTTAAAAAGCGGGGAAAAGGAAGCTTTTTGCTTTACATGGAGCCCCTGCGGGGCTATATAGATACCAATGATACATGCGCGCGACGCGCGAAGATTTTACCTTACACCATTTGAAATTGAACATGAAATTACGATTCTGGGGAAGCTGTGTGTTTCCGCTGGCGTTTGCGGCCTGTGCTGTGTATACGCCCATGCCTGTTGATTTGCAGCGGGATTCTGTTGAATGGCGGCAGCTTTCCGCCAAGATGTGCCAGAGCTCCAATCCGCTCACGCTGCAGTCGCTGCACGAGATTGGCCTCATGCTGAATCCGGAGCTGAACCTTGCCCGCCTTGGCTATGCCCGAAGCACCGCTGTGGCT
This sequence comes from Akkermansia sp., assembly GCA_045644745.1. GTDB lineage: Bacteria > Verrucomicrobiota > Verrucomicrobiia > Verrucomicrobiales > Akkermansiaceae > Akkermansia. The sequence continues at coordinate 19,949 of JAZRHL010000047.1, read as the reverse complement.
GAGTTTGCCGGCCTGTGGGAGGATCCCTCCCTTTCCGCAGAAGTGCGGCAGATACGCGAGGCCGATATCACCAACCGCGGCATCGGGCTGGAACTCACCCTGCCTGTCACAGGCCTGCCCGGCCTGGCAGAGAAGATTGCCGAGTGCTACAAGGAGGCCGACTACCTGACCATGCAGGCAAAGGAACGCGCCTACCTGGTGCAGCTGGATACGCTGCGCTACCAGGTGATGGCCACGCATGACCGCCTGCACCTCATGCAGGCTCGCGTCAGGCAGATGACCGAGGAGCAGCAGAGCGCGCGGCGCATGCATGACCTCGGCGAAATGGAGTTTGCCGATTTCCAGGTTATCTGCCGCCGCCTGAACGATGGCCAGAAGGAACTGCAGGAAATGGAGCAGCAGCACCTCGAGCTGCACCTGCAGATGCTGAACCTGCTGGGCCTGCACCCCGACATGCGCGAGGTGGAAATGGCCGGAAGCCTGCCGAAGTCGCTGCCTGCTGCCGTGGCCACTCCTACACATGAGCAGCTGCTGAAGCACCCCGAGCTCAAGGCTTCCCTTGCGGCGCACGATACCAGCGAGGCTGAGCTGCAGCGCGAAATCCGCAAGCAGTATCCCGAGCTTTCCGTGAGCCCTGGCTTTGAGCATGAGGATGGCAACAGTAAGGTGGGTATCGGCGTGGGCATCAGCCTGCCGCTCTGGAACCGCAACCAGCAGGGCATTGCCCAGGCTTATGGCGAGCGCGATATCAAGGAATATCAGGCCCTGCAGACTTGGCGCCACCTGCAGCAGCAGGCTGTTGCTCTTTCGGATATGCAGACTCTGTTGCTCAAGCATTGCCGCGCCGAGCAGGAACGCGTGGCTCAGCTGAGCGATGCAGAGAAGAAGCAGGAGCAGCTCTACGCCATCGGCGAAACCAAGCTGCCCGCTGTTGCCGATGCCCGCCAGGAGGCCTATCTCCGCCGCCTGAATTACCTTGAATGTCTTACCAAACTGCTGACCACCCAGGTGGAACTCCAGTACCTTAACCCCGATTTTATTGCTAAGTAAATGAAACTGAATCTGTTTTTAGGCTTTGTTGCCGCTCTGTCGTATTCTGCGGCATATGCGGAGGAATCTACCCACCAGCATGTTCATGGTGAGGGCTGTACGCATGACCACGCTGCCGAGCACCAGCACGAGCATGTACATGGCGAAGGTTGCCCGCATGACCACGGAGCTGAAGCAACCGAACACCAGCATGAGCACGGCGAAGGTTGCACACACGACCACGGAGCTGAAGCCACCGAGCACCAGCACGAGCATGAGCACGGCGAAGGTTGCACACACGACCATGGCGCTGAAGCTACCGAACACCAGCACGAGCATGAACACGGCGAAGGTTGCACGCATGACCACGGAGCTGAAGCCACCGAGCATAAGCATGAGCACGGCGAAGCCTGCACCCACGACCACGGTCACGCCCATGGTGACAGCTGCTCCCATGACCATGGACACGAGCACGGAGCCGGTTGTTCACACGACCATGGCGGCTCCTGCAGCGGCGGCGATGCCCCTGTGCTGGTCACGGCAGATGCCCACGCCCGCCACATTTCGGCCATGAAGATTGAGGCCGTGCCCGCCGCCGGTCTGGCGCTGCAGCATAGCCTGTATGGTTATCTCACCGTGCCGAGCCATGGTCTCGAGACCTACTCGCTCCCCTGCGGTGGCCGCATTTCCCTGCGTGTCAAATCCGCCCAGAGCGTGAAGAAGGGCGAGGTGCTCTACACCGTGATTTCTCCTGAGGTAAGCGAGCTGGTGGCAGATATCAAGAAGCAGGAAGCCGCCATCACCCGCTGCAGCGAGGAAATCGACTCCATCAGCCAGCGTCTGGTCCGCCTCCAGTCTGCCGGCACCACCAGCAGCGACCTCACGGAACAGCTCAATTTCAAAAACGCCGAGAAGCGCCAGCTGCAGCGTGAGCTGGAAGTGACCCAGACCAAGCTCAAAATCCTGGTGATGGGTGCCGAGATTACCCCCGAGAACGGCATGCCCACCCTCGTGGTGCGTGCCGCAAACGATGGCATTGTGCGCAACGTAGGCATCACCCAGGGCAGCTGGGGTGAGCAGGGGGCTCCCGTGGTCACCATGAGTAATCTGGCCTCCATGGAAGTGGTCGGCACGCTGTATGGCAACGATGTACCCGATTTCTCCACCATCCGTGCCACCCGCCTGAGCGGGCGCAACCAGCAGGAGCTCACCGGCACCTGGCGCATGGCTGAGCAGGTGGACCCCGAAAAGCAGACCCGCAACCTCTTCTTTACTCCTGATGCGCTGCCTGCCGATGCCCGCCCCGGCCAGCTCTGCCGCCTCGATATGTATGCCGATGGCGGTGAGCAGGGCTATGTGAACATCCCTGATTCCGCCCTGGTGAAGGTAGGTATCGATGATGTGGTGTTCCTCGAAATCAAGGAAGGTACCTTTGCCATGGTGAAAGTGCAGGCCGGCACCAGCCGCCGCGGCATGACCCCTGTGAAGGGCCTCATTCCCGGCCAGAAGCTGGTGGTGAAGGGTGGCTACGAGCTGCGCTACCTGCTGCCCGCCGATGGCAGCCAGCAGAAGAAGGCCGGCCATTTCCACGCCGATGGTAAGTTCCACGAAGGGGAGGATCACTGATGCTGGAGAAACTCATTTCGTTCTGCCTGCACAATCGTATCACCGTGATTATCATCACGCTGGTGCTTACGGCGCTGAGTATTGTGGGCATCATGCGCACGCCCGTGGACGTATTCCCCGAGCTCTACGTGCCGCGTGTCACTATTCAGACCGAAGCAGGCGGCCTCACCGCCGAGGAGGTGGAGCAGTATGTCTCCATTCCCCTCGAATCCGCGCTTTCCGGCACCCCAGGTGTGCAGAGTGTGCGCAGCTCCAGCGGCAGCGGCCTTTCGTTTGTGTGGGTCGACTTCGACTGGGATACGGATATCTACCTGGCCCGCCAGATTGTTTCCGAACGCCTTTCCACGGTGCGTGAGAACCTCCCCTCGCATGTCGAGACGGAGATGGCGCCCATCGTGTCCGTGACGGGTGAAATCATGCTTATTGCTCTGTTGGGTGATGAGACTGCCGACCCGCTCGAGGTGCGCCGTGTGGGGCAGTTTGAGCTGCGCAACCGCCTGTTGTCCATCCCCGGTGTGGGGCAGGTCACCGTGCTGGGCGGGCGCATGCCTGAGTACCAGGTGTTGTATGACCCTGAGAAGATGCGCCAGGCCGGTATCACGCTCAATGACCTCAAGGAGAGCGTGGAAAATGCCCAGAGTACCATCCCTGCCGGTTATATCGAGGACGTGGCAGGCCTGGAGCTGCCGGTGCAGCAGGCTTCCCGTGCGTTCACTCCCGAGGAAATCAAGCGTGCCCTCGTTCCTGCCCACCCCAGCGGAGTGCTGCGTGTGGAGGACGTGGCCGAGGTGAAGATTGACGGCGCTCCCCGCCGCGGCAATGCCGGCTTTGCGGGGCGCGAGTGCGTGGTGCTTTCGGTGCAGAAGGTGCCGGGAGCCAATACGCTGGCTCTCACGGAGCAGGTAGATGCCGCCGTGAAGGAGTTTGCCCAGAGTCGCCTGCCGGGCAATATCACCCTGCGGGCCGATGCCTACCGCCAGGCCGATTTCATCAACCTTTCGCTTGAAAACGGCAAGGAAACCCTCATCATCGCCGGTATCGTGGTGATGCTCGTTATCGTGCTCACCCTGCTGAACCTGCGCACTGCCATCATCACCCTCATCACCATGCCGCTTTCCGTGCTGCTGGGCATGGCCTGCTTCCCGCTTTTCGGACTGGCCGTGAACATCATGACGCTGGGTGGTCTGGCTGTGGCCGTGGGCGATGTGGTGGACAACGCCATCGTGTTCGTGGAAGTGGCCTGGCGCAACCTGACGCGCAATGCCGCCCTGCCGCCGGAGCAGCGCCGCAGCCGCTTTGCCGTGCTGCTGGAGGCCAAGGGCGAGATTGTCTCCTCCATTTCCTACTCCACGGTCATCATTCTGCTGGTGTTTGCCCCCGTGCTCTTCCTGAGCGGTCTGGAGGGGCAGTTCTACCGTCCGCTGGGCATTTCGTACATGCTTGCGCTGGCCGCCTCCCTGCTGGTGGCGCTCACGCTGGTGCCGGTGCTCTGCTATATCTGGTTCAAGGCGCCGAAGAATATCAAGGAGGATGGCGACTCCGCTACCGCCCGCCTTATCAAGCTCCTGTATGCCCCCGTGCTCGATTTCTGCCTGCGCCGCGCGGGCTGGGTGTTCAGCTTCCTCATGGTGATTACAGGTGGTGCGCTCTGGCTGGGCAGTACCTACGGCACCAGCTTCCTGCCGCCCTTCAACGAGGACTGCTACACGGTGTTCGTGAATGCCGTGCCGGGTACCTCGCTGGCGGAGACGGAGAGAGTCTCCCGTCAGGTGATGGGCGAGCTGGAGAAGATTGAGGGCGTGAAGACTGTGACCCAGCGCACCGGTCGCGCCGAGAATGACGAACACGCCGAGCCCGTGAGTGCTTCTGAGCTTGTGGTTCGTGTGGATCTGAACCACGACCAGCGCAAGATTCGCGAGGATATCCGCAAGGTGATTTCCGGCATGCCCGGCATGGGTGGTATGATCGGCTACCCGCTGGCGCACCGCATTTCCTCGGCTCTTTCGGGTTCCAACTCGGAAATCGCCATCAATATCTACGGCTCGGAGCTGCCCCAGATTCGCAATGCTGCCAAGAAGGCAGCCGAGATTCTCAGCACGCTGCCCCAGGTGGCCGATGCCCGCGCCAACCGCGAAGTGATGGTCGACACCATCTGTGTGGATTACAACCGCGAGATTCTGGCGACCTACGGCCTCACCGTGGCCGATGCTGCCGAGCAGGTGTCCGCTGCCATGCATGGTTACAAGGCCGGTGAAATCATCCGCAACCTCGACCACTGGAACATCATGCTGCGCCTCGACCCCGAGCTGCGCATGAGCATGGACGATGTGAGCAACCTGCAGCTTGTGGCTCCCGGTGGCCGCATGCTGCGTCTGGGTGATGCAGCCCATGTGTACCGCGCCGAGGCTACCAACCTCATTCTGCGCGATAACACCCGCCGCAAGGCCATGATTTCCTGCAACCCGTCCATCGATTCCAACCTGGGTGACCTGGCCGATGCCTGCCGCGAGAAGCTTGACCCCGTCATGAACGCCATGGGCTGTTCGGTGGACTACGCCGGCACCATCAAGAGCCGCGAGGAGGCGGGCCGCCGCCTGTATATCCTGGGCGGTATCGTGTGCGTGCTCATTGTGCTGCTGCTTTCCAGCTCGCTGGGCAGCGTGCGCCGCGCTCTGGTCACACTCATCAACATTCCGCTCTGCCTCGTGGGTGGCATTGTGGCCGTGTTCCTCGCTTCGCCCGATACGGTGAAATCCGTGCTGAGCGGTGAGGCTTACATTCCGCCCATCCTGTCCGTGAGCTCCATTGTGGGCTTTGTGACGGTGATTGGCTTTGCCATCCGCTCCGGCCTCATCCTGCTGAACCGCTACCGCGCGCTCGAAGAGCAGGGGGTGAGCACCATCGATGCCATCCGCGACGGCTCCCGCGAGCGCGTCATCCCCATCATGATGACTTCGCTCACCACCATTCTCGGCCTGCTTCCCCTCGTGTGGGCGAAGGACCAGCCGGGTGGCGAGCTGCTGGCTCCGCTGGCCATTGTGCAGTTCGGTGGCCTGGTTTCCGCCACCATCCTGAACCTCCTCGTTATCCCCGCCACCAGCCGCCTCTTCATGCGCTGGCTCGCACCTGAAAAGGACGAGGATTAAACTCGGTTCAGCGTAAATCGTTTCAATCCCCGCTGCGGTACAGATGCCCGCAGCGGGGATTTTATCTTGTCTTGTCCCGTTCCTTGGTTTAGAATGCCTCCTATGGAAATACCCGATGCGCAGCAACAGATACCACTTGCAGGGGGAAGAACTGAGCAGCCGCCGGTATACAGTGCCGTATTCACTGGTGTCTGCCTGTGCATGACTCTGGTAACCTATTCAGCTATCGCGCCTGGCTGGTCGCTGGGTGTTTGCCTGCTGGCTGTATTCGCGGTGTTGATAATCTCGTTTATCATTACCATCATTGCGCTGTGGATATTTGAATATATGTCGATTTCTAACTGGGGCAAATACATACTGCTGCTCTGCGTAGTGACGCAGTGGCATCTGCCCATGGCTCTGCTGCCGCCATACTCTGCACTGAATTCTCTCTCTGCACTGGTTATGGGCGGCTTCGCTTATTTCACATGGCCTGTTCTCGGCGTGTATATGGCACGCAATTTTGGTCACGGCCGCCCTTGGTTCACGACCGTTTGCTGGGTTCTCAGTCTGTTGCTCCTGCTTAGCTGCTTCACTCCTGTATTCCGGTAAAAGAAGAATCGGTTGAAGCAATCCGCTGCCGCCACACCTGTGACCAGTCCCCCTCTTTACCGGGCAAACAGGAGGGCGGAGCGTTCGATGTCTTTCATGCGTTCGCGGCTGCGGCGTGTGCAGAGAAGCGGCAATTTGGCAGCCGGGTTGCCGGTGAAGTAGAGCCGATTGGCGCGAATCTCAAAATCAGGGAATCGGTGGCGGTGTTTATCAAACAGCTGCGGCAGACGCTCAAGGAAGAAGCTGCGCATCAGCTGGCTGAAGATATCGTTGTCCTCAAGGTCTGCGTACCACCATAAATCACCTGTTCGGCAGTCCCATTCCTCCTGCGGCGGAATATTCACCCCCATGCTCATGAGGGGGATGAACCAGGCCAGGGCAGAACCATTGAAAGCCGCGCAGAGCAGCCTGCGGCATTCCTCCAGCGTGGCGCCCTCGAGCCGTTGGAAGAGAATCAGGGCGTAGCGGTATTCATCCCTCGCCCTGTGTTTGGTCTCGGCAAGCGGTTCGGCATGCGAGAGCAGGGTGCACAGCGCCATCAGCACATGTTCCCGCGAAATCGGAAAACGCAGCAGCACATCCACCGCTGCCCAGTGGTGCATGTCCACCGCCTCGTGCAGTGCGCTTTGCCATACATCGCCCTCCACATCTGGTTTATACCCGTGGCGTATGGCGCTTTCCAGACTGACCAGGTCACCCTTGCTGCGTCCATATCCTGCCAGCCAGGTTACCAGATTGCAGCCATTATCATCCATAGCATCAAGACCACCGCCCCAGCGCCTGATGAATTCGCTTGCTCCCACCGAACAGAACATAGGCGCATTATACTATTTCCGGGCCGGCCTGACAATGTTTTATTGCTTTTAAGCTTGTGAGCAGAATGGCGCTTTGGTAGAGTAAGAAGGTAGCAATATCTCATTACGCATGAAGAACACAATCCCCTATGCTCTTTCTCTGCTTGCCCTGGGTGGGGTGGTGCCTTGCCTGGCAGCGGAGGCTCCTGCGGCTGCGGCAACTTCCGAATTGCCTGCTCCGGTGGTGAAGGTGCCTCAGTATTATTACGCCATGTCGGAGCATTTCGAGATGACGGTGGATTTCCCTGTGCCTATGGTGCCGGAATCAGCCGTGGGGAAACCGGCAGAGCCGGGCGTGGTGAAGGTGAGCCATTCGGATGCCATTTCCATGGTGTGGCTGAGCCAGTCGCGTCTTCTGCTGAAGCCCACGTGCGAGCTGCCGCGTCTGGAGGTATTCACCCTGGAGGTGCCGGAGGGAGTGAAGGGCCTGAAGGGGGAAGCGATTTCCCCGCTGCAAAAAAAGATGGCTACATGCGTTTATTTCTATGGCTATTCCGTTGGCCGTTGCGAGAATGGCGATATCCTTCTGCGTGCAGACAGAGAGGATTATGTCAAAATCCTGAAAGACCGCATCAGAGAAGTTTTCTACGAGATGAAGGGGAAGCGCTACCTGGTGGCGAGCCGCCCTGCCACGGTGGCAGATGTGCTGGCAAACTGGGATGCCTTCAAATCCTGTGTATACCATGACGTGAGCGATGAGGACCGCGCAGCCGCCACCCGTCTGCCGCAGGATGAACTGGTGCCGAATACCTGGGTGCTGGAGCTGCCCGGGTGCGCCACGGAATATGGTGTCGGGGTCCGCATGCCCCGCCTTCGCTGGGATGAGGAGAGCCAGTCCTTTGTCCCCGGGGATATCACGAATATTGAGCAGCGCGAGTGGTCGCATGTGGTGACCAATACCTACCAGGAATCCGGTAAGTACGTGCTGGAGCTGAAGCTGGATATGCCTGCTGCCGCCACAACGGCAGAAGAGCTTATCAGCCAGTTTGAGTGGGGAGTCATGCCGGCAGATTCCACAGCGCCGGATTATCAGAAGATGGAATGGCGGGATGGCGCGTTGCGCGCCAGGGTGAAGGAGAAGGAGGTGGTCATTGTGCCGCAGAAGCTGCACCTGCGCGATATCCGCATGATGGATGGCAGCGTGAAGCAGGGGTGCATCGGCCTTACCCTGATGGATGAAACCGGCGGGCAGGAGCTTAAACTGCGCACCGTGGGGCTCTACAAAGGCCTGGTGGCCTATGATGAGGACAATCCCCCGGAGGTGTCGGAAGATGTGACGGCGCTTCGCCCCAGGGCTCCGTACATTTATACCGATGTGTGCGCCAGCCAGATGCAGCTGCGTGGCAGCACCACCATCCGCTGCCGGTACGGACGGGTGAAGAACGGAAAAATCCGCATCTGGAAGCTGGAGGGCGAGGCCGAGGATACAGCGGAACTGCTGGAGGCATACGGTGTCCGCTACACCGGCGAGCACCTTGACTGGGATGATGAACAGGCCCGCAAGGAAGCCCGAGGAACGGCAAAGCTGAATGATAAGGACTTCGAGGACAACCGCATCGATGCATCAGACCTGCCCGGGGTGCAGGCCTCCGTGGAGCGGGAATTGCCGGGTTCCATGGCATCGGAAATCAATTTGCCGCTTGCAGAGTTGTTCCCCGGCCAGCCGGTAGGTGGTTTCTACATGGTGGAGGTGGAGGGTACGCCGATGCGTGACAGCAAGTATCCCTGCATCAATCAGGGTCTTGTGCAGGTCACGGACCTGGGCCTGCTCTGGAAGACGAATGGCCGTCATCTCTTCGGCTGGGCTTATCATCTGAGCACCGCTGCCGAGGTGAAGGAAGCGCGGCTCCGCATGCTGGATGCCGAGGGAGACACCCTCGCGGAGCTGCCGGTGAAGAATGGCCTGGTGCAGGGCGATTTCCCCGCTGGAACCCGCTACCTGCAGCTCTGCACGGCTGATGACCGCGTGGTGTTGCGCCATGACCCGGCCAAGCTGGAATGGGCGGATACTCCTGGCTCCACATGGCAGAACCGGCAGCTGCTGGCAGAAGGAATCTGCCCGGCAGATATCCCGGAGCCGCTGGTGTATCTTTTCAGCGACCGCTCCCTGTACCGCCCGGGTGAAACGGCGCATATCAAGGGCATCATGCGCTGGGTGAAGGAAAATGAGCTTCTGATGCCGGAGATTGAAAGCATCACCGCCGAGCTGCACTGCCGTGGCGAAAAGGTGGCAGAGCTTCCCGTCCGCATGGAGAGCAGCGGCAGCTTCACGCTGGATGCCGCCCTTCCGGCCGTGGGGGATTATTCTGTACATTTCCGCCTGGTATACAAGGGCGATAAGGATGACGAGAGCCCGGATAAAGCCGTGCTGAAGGGGAAGGACCTGCCTTCCTTCTACCTGAACCGGTCAGATAGTATTTGTCTGACCTGTAGAGAGTTCCGCCGCAATGAATTCGAGGTGGAAAGCCGGTTGAGCGTGGATGCCGCAAAGGGCGAGGTGCAGGTGTCGGCCACGGCTGTGAATCTGACCACCACACCGGTGGCCCAGGGAAAGGTGGAATGGAATCTGCTCACGGAGCAGCGGCATTTCCACCCCGGTCAGCCGCAGTGGGCCGGTTTCCGCTTTGCCGACTACACAGATGCGCCATGGTCCTATTATGATGAATGCTATGGGGAATTCACAGGCTGCGATGACCGCCAGCGCGAATCACAGAGCGGCACGCTGAACGATGCGGGGCAGGGCACCGTCACCTTCCATCTGCCTAAGCCGGATAAACCCGGTGCATTGCGCGTGGTGGCCACCACTACCGTGACGAATGGTAACGAGCAGAGTGTTCGCAGTGTGCAGGAACAGCTGGTGCACCCCGCTGCGGTGTACGGCGGTATCCGCCCGGAATCTGTCCTGGCTCAGGTCGGTTCAACGCTGCCCGTGGAACTGGTGGCCGTGAAACCCGATGGCTCTGCCTGGAATGGTGCTCCCCTGGCGGCGGAACTCACGGTGACGCGGACCGTGTTCCGGCCGTATCGTTATGGTTCTGTGTTCAAGTCTTCCATCCGCAATGTGGAGGATGAGGATACGGAGCGGAAAATTCCCGTGAGCCTGACCGGTTCTCCCCAGAGACTCGAAATCCCGCTGGAAGGTGCAGGCCACTATGATGTGGAGCTGCGTGGGCGCGATGCCGATGGCCGCGAGTTCTGCAGCGCCACCCGCCACTATGTGTGGGGCGATGATGTTTCGCCCTGGGAGTATCTGAATGATACCGGGCTGCGTCTGCTGCCGGAAAAAGCACTTTATCAGCCCGGTGAGACAGCCCGTATACTGGTGCAGACGCCGGTGGACGCCGAGCTGCTGGTCACGGTGGAGCGCGGCAAGGTGCTTCGCCACTACCGCCGCAAGGTGACTGTGGCGGACCCGGTGATTGAGGTGCCGCTGGTGGAGGATGACGCCCCTGGTGTGTATGTGAGCGTGAGCCTGGTGCAGAATGCAGGTGCCCGCGGTGCAGATGGTAAGCCTTTGCTCAAGATGGGTGCCTGCGAAGTGCATGTGGAGGCTGCAGCCAGGAAACTGAACGTGCAGCTGCAGGCTCCGCAGCAGTCCCTGCTGCCGGGTGAGCCCTGCCGGGTGAGCGGTGTGATTACGGATGCTGCCGGTAAGCCTGTGGCCAATGCAGAGGTGACGCTGTTTGCTGAGGATGAAGGAACCCTGCAGGTGATGGGCTATGACCTGCCGGAGCCTGGCCGTTATTTCCACAAGCTGCGCTACAAGTCACACTGCGTGAGCACCTTATCCGGTCTCGGTCAGCTGGTGAGCGAGAACCTGGGCAGCCGGTTCTTCGGCAATAAGGGTGTGTTCATCGGTGGTGGTGGTGAGGATGAGTACGGGGCTGCCCTGACGGATGTGGCCACTTCCTGCCTGCGGCACAATTTCAATCCCTGCGCGCTCTGGCTTTCTTCCGTGAAGACCGATGCCCAGGGGCGGTTCTCGGCCACCTACGCCAACCCGGACACTCTGACGCGCTACCGGCTCATGGCGGTGGCTGCCGCCGGTGATAAGTTCGGCTCCGGGGAAGCGGCCTACCATGTCACCAAGCCGGTTATGCTGGAGCCCGCCGCCCCCATGAGTGCCACACAGGGGGATGAACTCATGCTGCCGGTCACGCTGAGCATGCTGCCGGGCGAATTGCCCGATGCCGCCGGCGGTGCGCCCATCCGCTGGCTGGTGGTCATGGGTGGACAGAATGTGAAGTTGCCGCAGCGGCACCAGATTGTCACCCTGCAGGGCGATGCTCCGGTCACGGTGCATTTCCCGGTGCAGGTGAACCGCACCGGCACGGTGAAACTGCAATGGTCGGTGCAGGCGGAGACCGCCACTCACGGCAGTGTGCTGGAGCGCTGCAGCGATGCGGTGCAGTTGGGGGTCGATGTCGTGCCGCCCATGCCCTACATCCGCGAGAATTTCACCGCAGTGCTGCAGCCCGGACAGACCGGGAATATCGGGCAGTGGATGCGCGGCGATTTCCAGCCTGCATCCAGGGTGGATGTGAATTTCACGACCTCACCTCTGGGTGGCATCGGCTATCCCATGCAGTATCTCTTCACCTATCCCTACGGGTGCAGTGAGCAGCTTTCCTCCACGGTTATTCCCTGGATTTTCCGGGAGGAACTCGAATCGGCTCTGGGTATCAGTTTCCCGGAGGATAAGGATACCGCTGCCGTGCTGGCAGATGTGGATGCCCGCCTGGCGCGCCGTCTGTTGAGCAGTGGCGAATACCGCGCATCCGGTGCAGGGTACAGCTATTGGGATGGCGGTACGGAGCCGTGCGGGTTCTCGCCCTATGTGGCCATGGTGCGTCTGATGATGAATCAGAGCGGCAGCAAGTACTGGCACAGCCGTCTCCTGTACGATGAGCTGAAGGCCGAGCACGGGCAGCCCGTGCTGGCGCTGGTCGCACTTGCTCTGACGGATGAGATAACGAAATCTGCTGTGGATACCGTGCTGGAGCGCCTGGAGAAACGCCGCGATTCCCTTTCTGCACAGGAACTGTGGGCACTGGCGCTCTGCGCCCGCATGGCTGACCATGACCAGGCTGCCGGGCTCAAGAAAAAGGCCGGGGCGGCTGAACCTTCGAAATACGGGGATTACCACCTGCCGCCGGTACGGGCTCTGCAGTGCCTGCTGGCGGTGGCTGAGTCTCCGAAATCCTCTGCCACGGCAGAGATGCTTCGCCGCTATGTGCTGGACGAGGGCGGACAGCATTCCTCCTGGCGCAATGCCTGGATGGTGCTGAGCGTGGCCCGCTATGTCAAGGCCAGCAAGCAACGAGAAACCAGGGCCCTGCTGAATGGCGAGCCGGTGACGGCGGCTGCCCCGCAGAAGTACTCGCTGCTGGCCAGCTCCACCATGGTTCCGTTCAAGGTAGAGAAGAACCCCGTGTATGTGTACGGCCAGGTGGAGGGCTTCCTGAACGAGGTACAGCCCACCAGCGTGGTGGATCAGGGATTTGCCGTGCAGCGTGTTTATGAAGCCCTGCAGCCGGATGGCAGCTGGAAACCCACGGCATCCTTCCGCGTGGGGGACGTGGTGCGCGTGACGCTGAGCGCCGAGGCTACCTCCGCCGGGGATAATCTGCGCTATGTAGTGCTGGAGGATCGTCTGCCTGCGGCTTTCGAGGCGGTGGACCCGGTGCTGGGCAGCCAGGGATTACCCGCAGGCGTGAGCGGGGATTCCGGGCGTCTCTGGTGGCAGTCTTCCGATGTGAGCCACCGCGAGTTCCTGAAGGACCGCGTGCGTGTGTTTGTCGATAACTGGGGCATGCGCAGGAGTCTGGAGGTCCGCTATGTGGCCCGTGTGGTGCGCAGTGGCCGCGTGACGGCTCCCGGTGCCAAGGTGGAGCTGATGTACCGCCCGGAGGTTCACGGCCTGAGCATTCCGCAGCAATTTGAGGTGCAGTCCCGGTGAAGCTCCGATTCAAAGTGCTGGCGGCAGCGGGCGGGCTGCTGGCTGCTGCTGCGGTGGTGTATTACCTGCTGCCGTTCTGTGTGTCGCTGCCGCAGCTCACGCCGCCGCCGGAGTCGCGGGTGAGTGACCGCCACGGCGAGCTGCTGGGCTATGTGCCGGGGGCAGATGGCTACCGCAGCCAGTCGCTGGAGACGCTGCAGCCGCAGCTGGTGCGGGCTTTGCTGGCAGCAGAGGATAAGCGATTTTATGCCCATGGCGGGGTGGATGCGCTGGCGCTGCTGCGGACGGTCTGGCAGCAGGTGAGAGGGCAGGGAAAATCCGGTGCCAGTACCATCAGCATGCAGGTGGCCAAGATGTACAGCCCGCCTGCACCCCGCACCTGGCGCACCAAGCTCCGCGAGATGCTGCAGGCCCGGCGCCTGGAGATGCAGTACAGCAAGGAGGAATTGCTGCTCGCTTACCTGAATCGCGCGGATTTCAGCAATATGTGCCGGGGCGCGGAAACCGCTGCGCGATTTTATTTCGGCAAGGGGGCAGGGGAACTGACGGCGCCGGAGTCTGCTCTGCTGGTGGCCCTGGTGAAATCGCCCACGCAGCTCAACCCCGTGCGGCATCCTGCGGCTGCCCTGAAGCGGCGGAATCTGATTCTGCTCCGCATGGGGGAGGCCGTGGAGGCTCCGCTGGGGATACTGCCTCGCAGTATCAATGCTCCCGCGGCTGCCGGCGGGGTGCCCGGTCAGCTTACGCTGGATGCGGCGCTGCAGTCCCGCTGCGCCGCCATTGCGCGCGAGGAGGTGGAGAAGCTCCGCAGTCGCAATGTCTCCCAGGCTGCGGTGGTGGTGGCCGATAATCGCACAGGGGAGGTTCTGGTAGCGCTGCCGACTGCTTTCCCGGAAAGTCCGCGAGGTGGCGCGCTGGATGGTACGGCCGCTCCGCGCTCGGCTGGTTCCACGCTCAAGCCCTTTGTGTATCTCCTGGCCTTCCGGCATGGTGCCTGGCCCGGCACAGTGCTGCCGGATGTGCCCACGCTGTACCGGAGCATGGACGGTGTGCAGGCTCCCGGCAATTATGATGAGCGCTACATGGGCCCCGTCTCCATACGCCAGGCTCTGGCCTGTTCGCAGAATATTCCGGCTATGGAAGCGCTGAACCGCTTCGGCAGCGTGGAGGAATGCATGAAGCTGCTGCGCTCGCTCGGATTTGAAATTCCGGGCGAAGCAGCGGATTACGGCCTGGGGCTGGCTATCGGCAATGCGCACATCACCCTGCGGGAATTGGTGCAGGCGTATTCTGTGCTGGCGAGGAACGGTTCCCTGGTGCCCCTGCAGTATCGCCTCCCCTTGCTGTCGGCAGAACCTGCAACCCTGCTGCCGGCAGAGGATTGCTATCGCCTGGCCGATGTGCTGAGTGATTCGGAAGCCCGTGTCCCCTCCTTCGGGGCGGCGCCGAACCTTCGCTTTCCCTTCCGCGTGGCGGCCAAGACGGGAACTTCATCCAACTTCCGAGATAACTGGTGCGTGGGTTTCACCGCAGAATACACCGTGGGGGTCTGGGTGGGGAATTTTGACCAGTCGCCCATGCAGGAAATCTCCGGCGTGAGCGGGGCCGGCCCCATCTTCCACCGCGTGTTTGAGACTTTGTATCGCGAGGACTCTGCCTCCTTCCCGCAGATGCCGGAAACCCTGCGCCAGGTGGAGATTGACCGCCGCACGGGCAGCCTGGCCACCCCGGAAACCCCGCCCACTTGTCGGCAGCTGGAACTGGCTGCCAATGCGGATTTACAGCGCCTCCCCGCCGGCTCGTTCGATGCCGATGGCCGCGCCATTCTGGATGCCCGTTACACTGAATGGTATGCCGGAAGCCCGCTCAAGCACCTGTATGCTCTGGCCGGTCATCAGGCGGATGCCCGTGTGCCGGCTATTCTGATTCCGGCCGAGGGCAGTACCTTTACGCTGGAACCCACCTTGCCCGGTGGTGGCGCCCTGGTGGAGCTCAAATCGACTCTGCCGCCCGCTTCCACCAGGTGGCAATGCGCCACCCTGCGTCTGGAGCAGCGCCGCGGCAGATGGTATGCCCATCTGCGCCCGGGTACGCATACCATCTACGCCCTGTCTCCTTCCGGTCTGCAGGCCGAGGCCACTTTCCATGTCAATACAAATGCCGCCCTTGTGCCCTGAGGTCGGGGGTGAAAGCCCTAGCCCCTGTTCTGAGGTCTGAATTCTGTGTCAGGACACACTTTCGGCTTGTGTCGGGTGGGAATCAAGTTTAGAATGATTCCATGAATAAGCGAGGTGAGGACAAGGAGATTCACATTCGGGGTGCAAGGGAGCACAACCTGAAGGGGGTGGATGTGGATATACCGCTGGGCGGCATCACGGTGGTGACGGGCCCGAGCGGCAGCGGCAAGACCTCGCTGGCCATGAGTACCTTGTATGCCGAGGGCCAGCGGCGCTATGTGGAGACCTTCTCGCCCTATGTGCGCCAGTTCATGGACCGCATGGACCGCCCGGATGTGGAGGCGGTGGAGAATGTGCCGCCCGCCATTGCCCTGGGCCAGCGCAACAGCGTGAAGAACTCCCGCTCCACCGTGGGTACCATGACGGGCATGAATGAGTACCTGAAGCTCATTTTCTCCCGCCTGGCCGTGGGGCGCGATGCCGCGGGCAACGTGGTGCGCCCCGCCACGCCGCAGGGCGTGGCCGATGAGCTGATAGCCGCGCATCCCGGTGCATCCGCGCTGGTGTGCTTTGCGGTGCGCCCCGTGGGCACTTTTGCGGAAATGGTGCAGGCGCTCGAGGCTCAGGGCTATTTGCGCGTGCTGGCGGGCGGTGCAGTACTGAGGCTTTCAGATGCCACGGAAGAAGAGCTGGGCATGGAGCGCTGGCTGGTGGTGCAGGACCGCGTGAAACTGGTGCCCGATTCCCGCGCGCGCCTCATGGAGGCGCTGGAAACCGCCCTGCACCTGGGGCAGGATGTGGCGCAGGTCGCCCTCCCCGCGGCAGATGGCAGCTGGCAGGAGCCCCGCGAGTTCCGCAGCGACTGGTACCCGCTGCAGGAGCCGCGCCCCGGCCTCTTCAGCGGCAATTCCCCGCTGGGCGCATGCCCCGCCTGCAAGGGCTATGGCCGCAGCATCACCTACGACTACAACCGCGGCATCATCCCCGACAAATCGATTGCGGACGGCGCCCTGAAGATGCTTTCCTCCGCCACGCTTTCCGCCTGCTACAAGGATTTCGTGAAGGCCAACAAGGCCCGCCGCGCCGTGCGCATGGATGTGCCGTGGAACGAGCTCAGCCCGCAGGAGCAGGACTGGGTGCTCTACGGCGAATGCGGCGACATGGACCCCTGGGAGGCCTGGGATCGCGGCCTGTGGTATGGCTACAAGGGGATTTTCGACGACATGGAGAAGCATGCGCACAAGATGAGCGTGCGCGTGTTTCTCTCGTTCTACCGCGTGTACAGCGTGTGCCCCGAGTGCCACGGCGGCCGCCTGCGCCCCGAGGCGCTGGCCTTCACCATCGGCGGGCTCACCGTGCCGCAGGTCCAGGCGCTGCCCATGGATGAGCTGCTGCCCTGGCTGGATGCGAATGTGCTGGGCCACACGGGCGCAGACCGCTCGCTGGAGCAGGCCGTGAAGGAGTTCCGCAGCCGCGTGGCCTACCTCTGCGAGGTGGGGCTGGGCTACATCTCCGCCAGTCGCCTCACCCGCTCGCTTTCCGGCGGCGAGATTGAGCGTGTGAGCCTCACCACCTGTCTGGGCGCCGCGCTCACCGAGACCCTCTTTGTGCTCGATGAACCCACCGTCGGTCTCCACGCTCGCGACACCGCCCGCCTCATCTCCGCCATGCGCCGCCTGGCCCACCGCGGCAACACGCTGGTGGTGGTGGAGCACGAGGAAGCCGTGATGCGCGCTGCCGATTACCTGGTGGATATGGGCCCAGGCAGCGGTACTGCGGGCGGCAAGCTGGTGTATGCCGGCGAGCCTGCGGGCATTTCGCAGCAGGCAGATTCGCTCACGGGGCAGTTCCTCAGTGGCAGCCGCTGCATCCCCGTGCCGCCGCGCCGCCGCAGGGGAAAGGGGAGCATCCGCATCGAGGGGGCTGAGTGCCACAACCTGCACGATTTCTCGGTGGAGATTCCGCTGGGCGTGTACAACTGCCTCACGGGCGTCTCCGGCAGCGGCAAGAGCACGCTGGCCTGCCAGGTGCTCTTCGGCTCGGTGCACCCCGATGAGCTGGACGACGAGGACGAGGTGCAGGTGCGCCGCATCTCCGGGCTGGATGCCGTGGAGGAAGTGGTGCTGGTGGATCAGAGCCCCATTGTGCGCACCCCGCGCAGCACCCCTGCGGTGTATATCGGCGTGTTCGAGGATATCCGCGCGCTCTTCGTGGCCGAGCCCGCCGCCCAGGCACGCGGCCTGAAGCCCGGCTATTTCTCCTTCAACAGCGGCGATGGCCGCTGCCCGCGCTGCTCCGGTCTGGGGCAGGAAAAGGTGGAAATGCAGTTCCTTTCCGATATCTTTGTGCCTTGCGCCCTGTGCCACGGCACGCGCTACACCGAGCAGGCGCTCACCATCACCCTGCTGGGCTACAACATGGCCGAAATGCTCGCGCTGGACATCACCCACGCCCAGCGCCTCTTTGCCCGCGAGATGAACGCCCGCGCCCGCCGCATTGCCGCGCGCCTGCAGGTGCTGGTGGATGTGGGCCTGGGCCACCTGGGCCTCGGCCAGCCGCTCAACACCCTCTCGGGCGGCGAGAACCAGCGCCTGAAGCTCGCACACATCCTGGTGGATTCGCTCACGGGCGAGAAGCAGGGCAAGGGCCGCCTGCTGATTCTGGATGAACCCGGCACCGGCCTTCACTTCCGCGACCTCGAGGTGCTGCTCCGCGTGTTCGACCGCCTGGTGGAGCAGGGGAACACGCTGCTCGTCATCGAGCACAACCTCGAACTTATCAAATGCGCCGACCACGTCATCGACCTCGGTCCGGAGGGCGGCACCGGGGGCGGCCTGCTGGTGGCCCAGGGCACACCGGAGGAGGTGGCCGCTACGGGCGCAGGCTTCACCTCGCATTTCCTGGCCGAGGCGCTGCAGATGGAGTACGACGCGCTGCCGCTCATGGCCGCGGAGGACCACGATTCCAGCGTGCCCGAGGGCGTCATCGCCCTGCGCGGGGCACGCCACCACCAGCTCAAGAATATCGATGTGGACATCCCCCGCGATGCCATGACCGTGGTGACCGGCCTTTCCGGCAGCGGCAAGAGCACGCTGGCCTTCGATATCATCTTTGCCGAGGGGCAGAAGCGCTTCATGGACGTGATGAGCCCCTACGCCCGCCAGTTCACCGAGCAGATGGAAACGCCCGATATCGACCGCCTCACGGGGCTGCCGCCCACCGTGGCCATCGAGCAGAACCGCTCGCGCGGCGGCTGCAAGTCCACCGTGGGCACAGTGACCGAGGTGTGGCAGTTCCTGCGCCTGCTCTATGCCAAGCTGGGGCAGCCGCATTGCCCGAAATGCCGCGTGCCCGTGGGGCGCCGCTCGCCCGCCGAGATTCAGGAGCTGGTGCAGCAGGAGATTGCCGCCCGCCCCGCCAGTCTCATGATTGCCGCTCCCGTGGTGCGCAACCGCAAGGGCCACTATGCCGACCTCGCCCGCTGGGCGGCCAAGAAGAAATACCCCTACCTGCGCGCGGATGGCGTGCTGGTGGCGCCGGATGCCTTCACCCCGCTGGATCGCTACTCGAACCACGATGTGGACGTGGTGCTGGCGGAAATCTGCGTGAAGGACA
Source organism: Akkermansia sp. (assembly GCA_045644745.1). Classification (GTDB taxonomy): domain Bacteria; phylum Verrucomicrobiota; class Verrucomicrobiia; order Verrucomicrobiales; family Akkermansiaceae; genus Akkermansia. Next base: position 952 of record JAZRHL010000047.1, on the reverse strand, counting down.
ACCGCATCACCGTGAACGGCCAGGAGGCCGACTACGCGGGCATTATGGAGACCGTTTCCCGCGCGCTCGAAATGGGCGATGGCTTCATCCGCTTGCTCAAGGGAGAGGCCGACCAGCTCATCGGCACGCGTCTCACCTGTCCCTCCTGCGGCGAATCCTTTGCCGAGCCCGAGCCGTCCACCTTCTCGTTCAACTCGCCGCGTGGCTGGTGCCCGCACTGCATGGGCCATGGACGCGTGGGCAAGGTGAAATCCGGCGCCAAGCCCGAGGACAAGCTCAGCCAGCTGGAGGTGGAGCTCAAGTACGACCGCGATGTGGAGCGCGCCGCCGCCCGCGAGGAGGAAAGCGTGCTCTGCCCCGTGTGCCACGGCTCGCGCCTCAATCCCTTTGCCATGGGGGTCACGCTCTTCGGGCGGAATATCGCGGAGGTTGGCGCCCTGTCGGCAGATGATGCGCTGCCTGTGGTGGAGTCCTGGAAGTTCGAGGGGCGCGAGGCCGAGATTGCCCGCAACGTGATGGCCGAAATCGCGCCGCGCCTGCGTTTCCTGCAGCGCGTGGGCCTCGGCTACCTGTCGCTCGACCGCGCTGCCACCACCCTCTCGGGCGGCGAGACGCAGCGCATCCGCCTGGCTGCTCAGCTGGGGTCGGAGCTGCGCGGCGTGCTCTATGTGCTCGATGAACCCACCATCGGCCTGCACCCGCAGGACAACGAGCGCCTGCTCAGCACCCTGGCCGACCTGAAGCACCGCGGCAATACCCTGCTTGTGGTGGAGCACGATGAGGACACCATGCGGGCTGCCGATCACATTGTGGACATTGGCCCCGGTGCCGGTGTCCATGGCGGTGAAGTGGTGGCCCAGGGCACACTGGAAGATATCATTGCCGAACCCAGAAGTCTCACCGGCCAATATCTGTCCGGTTTCAAAAAGATCCCCCTGCCCGGCAGCAGACG
>JAZRHL010000046.1:0-20086 GCA_045644745.1 Akkermansia sp. | reverse complement strand
TGTCCCTGGGCCGCGTGGCTACCGGTGAAGGCGGTCAGATTATTATCGACAAGGCCAATGAGGTGCTCAAGACTGAGTTCCCGGAACTGTCCATCACGCTTTGCGTGCCGGATGAAAAGACCAAGCGCCATGGTCAGGCTGTAGCCGCCGCTTCTCTGCCCAAGCTGGGCTGAGTGAAATGATGTCCAGGGGGCAGGGGAGGCCGGATGTTCTCCTCTGCCCCTTTTTCTTTTTCTGCTCCACCTGCTCATGAGTGACCACGCCGAAATCTGGATTTGCCCGCATTGTGGCGGGAGGTCCGATATCTCCCAGCTCGGGTTCTACACGCGCATCGCCTGCCCGGAATGCGCGGCAGAGACCGTAGTGCACACCCAGCTGGCCAATTACCGCATCGAGTCGGTGCTGGGTATCGGCGGCATGAGCGTGGTGTTCCGCGCCCGCGACCTGGTGCTGGGGCGGCCTGTGGCCATCAAGGTGCTGAATGATGCCTACCGCGATGCCCCGGAGCGCATTGCCCAGTTTGAAAACGAGTGTTCGCTCATGGCCAAGGTGCGCCATGAGAACGTGGTCTCCGTCTATTCCGCGGGCTGGGCGCGCGGGCAGTTCTACATAGCCATGGAGCTGGTGGATGGCCGCAACCTGGAGCTGATTGTAGAGGAACGCGGATTCCTGCTGCCGACAGATGCGCTGGAAATCGTGCGCCAGGTGGCGCTTGGCCTGCAGTCGGCCAATGAATCCGGCCTGTTGCACCGCGATGTGAAGCCCGGCAACGTACTGATTACCCCTGAGGGCATGGCCCGCGTGCTGGATTTCGGCTTGTCGCTGGAGGATAAGCCCGGGGTGGAGACAGAGGACATCATCTGGGCCACTCCCTACTATGTGCCCCCCGAGACGCTGCGCCGCGAGGAGGAGAGCGTGCAGACCGACATTTATGCCCTGGGTATGGCCTTGCGCAACCTGCTCACGGGCGAAGCCAAGCTGCCGCAGGATCCGCATACGATTGCGGATATGCTCGTTTCCAAGAGGACGCTGCCGCGGCTTGCCAGCATTGCTCCGCATCTCGAGTCCTCCCTATGTGAGCTGGCGGATCACATGACGGCCTATGACCCTGCTGACCGCCCTGCGAGTTATGCAGATTTGCTGCTTGAGGTGGAGGAAGTGCAGCAGGCACTTGTGCTTGCCGCCACGCCGGAAGAACGCGCCCGCCGTCGCCGTAGCAAGTTGATGACCGCCTGCGGTGGACTTGGTGTGGTGGCTGCCGGTCTGGCAGGGGCCTTTCTGGTATCCTGGATGACCCCTTCCTCCTATGTGCACGAAGCGCTGGACGCCGAGGTGCTGCAGTGGGAAGAACGCGATACCTACCGCGAGGCAGAGCGCCTTATGCGTGAGGGAAATACAGAACAGGCCTCCGAGCTGCTGGTGCAGCTGGCTCAGAACGATGTGGAACTCACGATTGCTGCCTCGGCTACGCTGCTGCGCACCTGTATCGATGCCCTCGAGAACCGTGAAACGACCAAGGGATATGAGCGCTTTGATTCAGTGACGGCCAATGCAGCGACTGTGAGCCCTCTGGGTGCTACGGAGTTTGAGAAGATGCTGGCGCTCATGGCCTCTCTCCGGATGAAGGATGCAAGCGTGGCCACTCATGCCGGCGGGCTGGAGAATCCGCTTCTGAAGGCTGCGGCCCTGGTGTTGGCGGCAGATGTTTACGTGGGCGCCAGTCAGCGAGAGGTGGCAGAAGAGCTGCTGAATCAGGCTGCTGCTGTGCTCAGTGCTCACGAAGCACGGGCTTTGAACGAGAAGCTGGAAGCCTACCGCGTGGCTGTGCCGCGCCGCACGGCCCGCATCATGCTGGCGGAAACAAAGAAATACCTGCGCGAAGGTCAGCTTACCGAAGGCCGCGCCCAGGTGGATGAAGTGCTCAAGCAGAAACTGACCCGCCTGGAGCGCGAAGAAATGCGCGTGCTGGGCGAGGCTGCCGATATTGCGCTGGTGCTGCGCGAGACTCTGGAAAAGCAGGGACTCTGCGCTGCTGATGCTGAAGCATCTCCCTCGCAGTTGAGTGAGATGGCTGCCGGTTTGAAGGGAAACACCCACCTGGCGGCTGAGTTGAATGCACTTGCACTTTTGCTGCAGGGCGATTATGCTGCAGCGTTCCGTTCAGATCCCCATGCATCTCAGGCAGATAGCAATGAGCCGTTTGCCGTCATGATGCGCGACTGGAAAGCACGCCTCGAGATGTGAGACCGTATGCAAATCTGCCGGAGCCGGGACTCACGGCGTTGAAACCATAGCCCCCCAAAAAAAATCCCGATTTGTTAACGGGAAAGTTTCAGATTCCCAGCAGGCAGCACAGGGTAAAGGGCAGGGGGCGCAGCCCCTTGGGTGGGGTAAGGACCTCGGCGCCGGGAACCTGGCGGATGAGTGATTCCTTCGGGTTGACCAGCACGGCCTTATCGCAGATGGAGAGCATGGGCAGGTCTGCTGCGCTGTCAGTGTAGCCGATTTCGGCGTGTTCTATGCCGATGGCCGCCAGTCGGATGAGCTTATTCGCCCCCTTGTTGTTGCCCGGCGCGGGGATGGCGGGCATGAGCTCCACACGCTCTGCAAGTGCGGTAGGGGTGCCGATGGTGTGGGTAAAGCCCAAGGCCTTACCTACCAGCTGGGTCCACCAGTCCGGCGAGGCGGAGCAGAGAACCGTGGTGTCGCCTGCGGTCTGGTGGGCTCGGAGCTTTTCCAGCACGGGGGGATAGAGAACCTGCAGGATTTCCTGCTGTACAAACTGTTCGCACTCTGCCTGCAGGGCTTCGCGCTTCATACCCCATGCGTAGGCAAGGAAGGCGCGTTTCATGCGCTGGGTGTTGATGATGTGCAGCCCACGCAGCAGTCCCATGGGCAGCAGCCAGAGCAGGTAGAGGCGGCGCCAGCCGTGGCGGCGCAGAATCCAGCGCGCAAAGCGCAGCTGGGAGTCACCGGCAAAGAGCGTGCCGTCCATGTCGAACAGAGCGGTCATAAGGAATTACCAGGGTTGGTTATAGCGGCTGCGGTATTTCCACACGGCCATGATGATGGCACCCATGATGATGCCACCCAGATGGCCGGCTTCGCCGCCTGCATTCCCCAGGTTGAAGAGGATGGTGGCAGAGGCAATGCCGATGATGATGAGCGCAAAGGTGCGCAGACGCAGCGTGACAGGCGGGAAGAGCAGAGAAATCTGCACATCGGGGTACATGAAGGCGCAGGCCACCATGACACCATAGATGGAGGCGGAAGCGCCCACCAGCGGAATCATCTGCCAGCAGTGCACATAGCCCTCGAATCCGGCGAAAGTGGCCAGCTGGTTGCAGATGAACTCATTCTGCGCCGTATCGGGAATGGAGGTGTAGAGCCCCATGCCGGCCAGCAGCGAGGAGAAGAGCGCGCCGGCAATGCCGCATACCAGATAGAAGAGCAGGAAGCGGCGCGGCCCCATGGCATTCTCCACTGCGGGGCCGAAGAAGAACAGTGCCCACATGTTGAACAGGATGTGGCCGAAGTTGGCATGCACAAACTGGTAAGTCACCATGCGCCAGAACTGCCCCTCCAGGAAGCAGGTGAACCAGGAATACGCACAGGTGATTTCGAAGACGGAGGTCTTGGGCGCCTGCGGGAAGGAAATGCCCAGCATGGCTTCCCTCTGCACCATGAGCCCAACCATGAATACCACCACGTTGATGATGATGAGGGCCTTGGTGACGGTTAATCTGCGGTCGTACATATCTGCGGTGTTAGATGCCGGCGGGGTTGCGCCTGTTCAATGTCGGTTCAATTCAGCCTGCTGCCGATGCTTTCAATCTCCTCGATGCTCAGCAGGTGCTCCATGTGGCAGGCCACTTCGTCTGCCCGTTCAGGTGCCAGCCCGGCAGACTCCACCAGGAAGCGGTGCAGGATGCCATGGGCGCGGATGACCAGGTCGGCATATTGGCGACCCTTGTCGGTGAGCTCAATGGGCGCGTAGCGCTTGTAGGTGATGAGCCCTTCTGCCGCCAGCTGGTGCACGGCGGCGGTTACGCTCGGCTTCTTCACGTTGAGCATGGCAGCCACATCGCTCACCTGGGCGCGGCCGTTTTCGCGGCACAGGTGGCCGATGGCTTCCAGATAATCCTCTGCGCTGCGGCTCAGGCGTGTGACGTTGCTGCTCATGCCTTTTTCTTGCGGAGGGTGGCCACGCACTCCAGGTGCTTGGTCTGCGGGAAGAGGTCAAAGGGCTGCACCTCCACCACCTCGTAACCGGCCTTGTCGAACTCGGCCAGGTCGCGGATCTGTGTGGCGGGGTTGCAGGAAACATAGACCACGCGGGCGGGGCCGAAGGCGAAGAGCTGGTTCAGGAAAGCCATGTCGCAGCCCTTGCGGGGCGGGACGATGACCACGGCGCTTTCCTCGGCGGGGAAATCCACCTGCTCGAAAATAGCCTCGGCGCTGGCGGCCAGGAAGCTGGCGTGGTTGATGCCGTTGCTGCGGGCATTGGCTCGTGCCCAGTCGGCGCTGGTTTCGCTCACTTCCACACCCAGCACCTTCTCGAAGTGGCGGGCAAGGGTGAGGGCGAAGAGGCCGCTGCCGCAGTAGGCATCCACCAGGTAGCGGGCGCCATCGGCGCAGGCCTGCCTGCCCACGTATTCCGTGAAGGCGGGCAGGATGAAGGGATTGTTCTGGAAGAAGTCGCCGGCCAGGAAGTTGAAGGTGAGGTCGCCCACCTTTTCGGTGCACACAGCGTTGTTGTTGGTAATCACGCTGCCCTCGCTCACGCGCATGAGCAGGGTGGCACCGCGCTTGTACTGGGCAGCGGCCTGGTGCACAGCCTTGCGCACCACGGGCAGGGCCTCGTTGAGCTCTGCCATGGCGATGGGGCATTGCTTCACGTCGCACACATCGCTGCGGGAGCCGGTGCGCAGGAAACCGATATTGCCCATCCTGGCGTCCTTCGGTTTGTGGAAGTGCGGGGTAATCTTGCTGCGGTAGCCGTAGGTTTCCGGCGAGGCAATGGCGGGCAGCACGGGCAGCTCCAGTCCTGCCTGCAGGCGCAGGAGCTCAGCCACCTGGGAAGTCTTCCACTCCAGCTGGGCCTGGTATTCCAGGTGCTGGTACTGGCAGCCGCCGCAGTAGCCATACACAGGGCAGAGGGGCTGCACACGCTGGGGCGAGGGCTCCAGCACTTCAACCAGATCGGCCAGGGAGCAGTTCTTCTCGTTGCGGTACACGCGAGCCTTCACTCGCTCGCCGGGCAGGGTGAAAGGCACAAAGACCACCCAGTTGTCGATGCGGCCCACGCCGTGCCCCTGGTTGGAGAGGTTGTCGATGGTGAGCTCAATTTCCTGGTGGTAGGCAAAGGGATGAGGTACAAACTTGCGGGGAGGTGTATCCATGGCGATTTAGTCTTCCTTGATGATTTTACCGTCAATATTCATAGGCAGCTTGCCCTTCATGGTCGGCGAGCGGAACCCGCGCAGCTCTACGCTGTTGGGCAGGGGCTCGTCGTTATCGCTGCGGCTGATTTCTTCTTCGGGCGGGGCAAAGCGGCGCATGCGGAGTGTGCTGCGCAGGTCATGGCTTTCTTCTGCCTCTGGCTCAGGCTGGGGGGCAGGGGCCTGCTTCTTGGTTTCGCGGGCCTTGGCAGCCTTGGCTTCAGCCTGGCGTTTCTGCTCCTGCATCAGCTTGCGGGCGGCTTCCTGCTGCTCTGCTGTGGGGGTGATTGCCTCTTCCTTTCTGGTGAGATTCCGTTTGCCTTTGCGGCGGCTGTTGAGCAGGTGGGGCTCATTGTCGTCTGCCGTCTGTTCGGCCTTTTCTTCTTCTTCGCGGCTCTTCTGTGCAGCCTGTTCTTCTGCTTTGCGGCGGGCTTCTTCTTCGGCAGCCTCGGCTTTGCGGCGGGCTTCCTCTTCAGCTGCTTCTGCTTCCTCCCGGGCGCGCTCCTCGGCTTCTTCCTGTGCCTTGGCCAGTGCTTCAGCCTCTTCGCGGGCCTTTTCTTCTGCAGCTTCGCGGGCTTCAGCTTCTAATCTTGCCTTTTCGGCAGCCTCGGCGGCCTCTCGGGCTTCTTTGAGAATGGTCTGCTGCTCCTGCTCAAGTGCCAAATCGAGCTCCTGCGCCGCGAGAAGCTGCGCGGCGGCGTCCTCCTGGTTTACCGGGGGCTGCTGCTGGGTCAGGGTGCATGAGCTCAGCAGAATCATAGAGCCTATGCATGAAATGGTACCAATCTGTTTCATTCGCGGGTATACTATCATGCACCCCCGCGCGTGGCAAGCACTATTCCTGTCGCGCGCAAGTCCCAAGATGACCACATGACGAAAAAATGCGCCATTTCTATGCAATTCTCTTGACATTTTGTCGGAAGTGAGTAAACTCTTGCCACCAAAACGAAAAACCAAATTACTTTTCATCTGAATTATGGCTCACACTCAGTCCGCTAAGAAGCGCATCCGCCAGACCATCAAGCGCACCGCTATCAACCGCTCCATCATGTCCCGCGTTCGTACCCTTCGCAAGAAGGTTGCTGAGGCTGTGGAGTCCAAGGATGCCGCTGCCGCCGCTGTTGCTTACAACAACTTCGCTTCCGCCATCGACAAGGCTGCCAAGAAGGGCACCGTGCCGGCCAACCGCGCCTCCAACTACAAGAGCAAGGCTGCGAAGGCCCTGGCCACTATCGCCTGAGTTCCTTTTCAGGTTTTCCGTTTTTGATTATGGCGGAGTATCGGTTGCAGCCGGTGCTCCGCCTGTCTTTCCCCCTGAATTTTCCATGCGCCAGGATTATAAAGAAATTGCCACCACCGTGGTGAATGACCCCACCAGCTACAAGCTCTGCATGGTGTGCGGAGCCATTGTGGACAAGTCATCCCCGACCTGCCCGGATTGCCTGGCCTACCGCTTTGATACCAATCCCTCCGCCGTGGCAGACCGCGCGCTCGATATCGCCTCCAAGCCCCAGAACGCGGTTTCGCACCACGATATTCTGGAGTGAGGCGAATCTATGTATTTCCGCCTGCCGGCGTACTTGTAATTGTTGGCTCTATCCTCTTGCCTGTCAGGGGGAGCTGCGGCAGAATGGCCGCATGCAGTACCTTGTAGCATTTTCTTTGCTGGTGGCTCTGGCTGCCTGGATGGTGGGGGTGTATAACCAACTGGCACATCTGCGGGGGCAGGTGTGCAACAGCTGGTCGCAGTGGCTGGGTGCCACGCATCGGCGCAATGTCTGCCTGAAGGACTACGCTGCCGCTTTTGCTGCCTTTTTCCCGGAGAATGCCCCTATGCCCCTGCATCTGCAGCGGCTTGCAGAGGATTCTGAATATGCCATAGCGCTGGCGCTCGAGCCACGCTGGGGGAAGGCTCCGGGCTTTATGGGCGGCGCGGAAAAAGTGCTGCGGCAGGCGGTGGCGGATTCTGTATGCACCGTGGAGGATACACCCCGCATGCGCGACCATGAGCACATGCAGCGCCTGACCAGCGGCGTTTCTGCCGCCATGTTCCAGCAGGACCAGCTTGCGGCCTTGTTCAATCGCGCGGCGCGGGAGTATAATACCGCCCTGGCTGTGCCTTCGGCCCGCCTGCTGGCACCTGTGTTCGGATTTGCGAAAGCCGATACCCTGGATTGATATCTGAAAAGAGAACACCCGCAGCGCTGAGTAGGGCACTGCGGGCGTGAATCAGAATGATATTTTGCTCAGAACTTAGTTCTGGGGAACTTCTCCATCGGGGAAGATGAGCTCCTTGGGAGCGGGGGTGATGGACTTGATGGTCATCATCACCGGGGTGCCGCCCATCTCAAGCGGCAGGCGGAGCTTGTCGCCCACGGAGTGGCCGATGAGCTTGGCGCCCAGCTTGGAGCTGTAGGCCACGATGTTTTCCTCGGGCACGGAGTCCCAGGCACCCAGGATGGTGTACACCACGCTGCGGCCCTTGGGTGCAGAGAAGGTCACCTGAGTGCCCATGCCGGTGGTGGAGCAGTCCACGTTGCTGAAATCGGTGGGGTCGGCCTGGGCCAGCATACGGGAAAGCTCCTCGCTGCGGCGCAGCAGCACGCGCTGCGTGGCGCGGGCGTCCTGGTAACCTCCGTTCTCACGAAGGTCGCCTTCAGCGCGGGTGATTTCGAGGTCGTGCTTGTTCTTGGGCAGACGCACATTGATGATGTCGTCGAGCTCAGCCTTGCGGGCAGCATAGGAGCGCAGGGAAACGAACATGCTCTGCTTCTCCTTGCCGCTGCGGCGGGTGAGGGCAATCTCCTGCAGGGAGGGGTGCACCTTCATCATGTTGGCAAGCAGCAGGTTGCGGTCCAGGTCAGGCAGCACGGAGGAATCGTACAGGGCCTTGGCGAAGGGGCGGGCTTCCAGCTCGGAGAGGCCGCCTACGAGGTCCGGGGCCAGGTCCTTGTCGTCCAGCAGCAGGTTGCGGAGACGCAGGGCCTTGTTGGGGCCGCCTTCAGAGCTGGCGCTTTCGATGGAGCTGATGATGGCAGCACCAAGGGGCATGCGGTTCTTGTTCACCACGTCTGCGGCCAGGCCATTGCGCTCCTTGCAGATCCAGATGAGCACTTCGGGGCTCAGGCTCTGGCGGGAGATGCCGTTGGCGATGTCGTTGAAGAGCTGTTCCTTGGCACCCTTGCCGATGATGAAGTCGGCGGCGGGGGCGGTCACCTTGGCACCACCAAACAGGAAGATGTTGGTGGCGTAGGGCAGCCAGCTGTCACCCATGGCTTCGGGCAGGGCGGTGTATACTTCGTTCTGGCGGGCAGCAGAAATCTCGCCGATGTAACCCACGAGCTCCTCGGAGGTAATGGTCTTGAGCTTGTCGGCCAGGGTGGTGATGGATTCCACACCGGCGGCAGTCAGGGCAGCATCCATGGCTTCCTTGTTCTCGGGCGTGTCGGCCACGGTCTCAAGGATGTCGTCGCGGATGATGATGAGCTCAAGCACGTGCTGGGGCTCAGTGAAACCGCGGGCAATGTCTTCCTCCATGGCCTTCACCAGCTTGCCTACAAGTTCGAACTCGCCCTTGAGCACATCGAGACGGGACTGGTCCAGGATGCGGACGCAGGATTCAAGGGAGGTGGCATCGGTGTAGTCGGCCAGCAGAGCCTCGGCTGCGGAAGTGGCGGTGCGCAGGGCGATGGCCTCACCACGCTTGGTGGGCAGACGGAAACCGGGATTGTCGCGCATGGCGGCGCGGGCCTTCTCCCACCAGTTCTTCCAGTTGGCGGTTTCAATCACGCGGCCGCTCAGGAACTTCTCCAGATCCTCGGGCTGCATGGGCAGTACATCGTTGATGCCTTCGCGCAGGGAGATATTGGAGGTGAGCACCATGCGGATGAACTCCAGCGGAGACTCCTCTGCCTGCTTGGCGCAGCCGGCGGGGTCATCAAAACAGGTGATGAGGAAGTGGCCGGTGGGGATGGGGGTAAGCTGATTATAGGCGAGCTTCAGACCCAGGATGCGGCCTTCGTTACCCTTCTCAAAATCAATCTTAACTTTATTCTTAACCAGCGACCAGGCGGCTACCTTGCCCACGCCATGGTCCTGGTGCATTACATATTTGCCAGGGGCGAACTGGTCCAGACGAGCTGCAAAATCGGCAGGAATCTTACCAGCGTTTACTAGTTTTTCAAGGTCGGCATGCATACGTGAATGACATGATACCATATCTTTGGTCAAGGTCAATCCCTGACAGCGATTTTTTGTTAATTTTTTTCCAGAGTGCATAAAAAATCCCCCGGATGCGGGGCATCCGGGGGTGAAAAGTGGCTGTGCGGCGGCTTAATTTCCGCGCACGGTAGTGATGTGGCGTTTAATAATGCCGAAATAGTTGTTCGTGCTGTTGGTGATGGAGCTCACCTCTGTGATGCCTCCGTTTTCCTGCGCCTGCTTTATCGAGGAATCGCCCGTTTCCCATATCCAGAACCAGGTGGTGGAGGTGGCTTTGCCGACGCGGGTGGGGAAGGGCAGGTTCCGCGAGTCGGGCAGGTCGGTGTTCCTTACCGGCTGCTGCCACAGGCAGGCGGTGCAGAGCGCAAGCGGCAGGAGCAGGAGGAGCTTCTTCATGGTCGGGAACAGTGGGGTTCTCAGCGGGTGGGTGTCTGCAGCAGCTTGAGCATGGACGGGTCGGTGGTCAGGGCTGCGGCCTCAGCGGTGCCGGTGGCGCCGGCCTTGAGCAGTACCTTTACCGTGTCGGTGTGGCCGCCCTGCACAGCCTGCATCAGCGGTGTCCAGTCGTCCTCATCCTTGGCGTTCACATCGGCTCCGGCGGCGATGAGGGATTTCACGATTTCGGTGTGACCGTTGATTGCGGCTACAATGAGCGGGGTCCAGCCTGTGCGGGACTTCGGGTCGCGCTGGGCGCCTGCGGCCAGCAGGGTGTCCACCGTCTTCTTGTCCTCGCTCATCACGGCGTAGGTAAGGGCGGTTTCCTTGTCCTTGCTGGGGATTTCCTTGCGTGCGCCGGCTTCAAGCAGCACCTTGACTGTTTCAGACTTGCCTGCCTCGGCGGCGTGGGAGAGCGGGGTGCGCCAGCGGCGACCGCGGGTCTCGATGTTGGCGCCGGCTTCAAGCAGCACCTTGAGCGTGGCCACTTCACCTTCCTTGGCGGCGTGGGAAAGCGCGGTGAGCCCAGCCTTGTCCTTTGCCTCGATATCGGCCTTGTTGGCCAGCAGTGTGCGCACCACCTCCACGTGGCCGTTGGCTGCGGCATAGATGAGCGGGGTGGCGCCATCGCCATCCGTATCGCGGATGCTGGACGGGTCATCCTTCAGGAATGCGAGCACGTGGGCCGTGTCGCCATGGGCGGCGGCATCCAGGATATCGCGGGCCTGTTCCACGCCTTCGTGCACCACAATCTTACCACCGGGCAGCAGGGCCATCACATCGGTGTTGCCCTGGGCCTTGGCGTAGTCGAGCGCCGTGTTGCCCTTCTTGTCCTTGGCAAGGGCATTCACCTTAGCGGCCAGCAGCACCTTCACCACATCTTCGTGGCCGTTGAAGGCAGCTGTCATCAGCGCCGTGTCACCGGAGGGCAGGGTGGCTTCCTTATCGGCACCGGCTGCCAGCAACAGTGCCACCACGTCATCGTGGCCCTTTGCTGCCGCCACGAGCAGCGGGGTCTCGCCGGTGCGCAGCTTGCACTCCAGCGCGGGTTCGGCTTTCAGCAGGGCCTGGATGGTTTCGGCATCGCCATTGGCAGCGGCAAAGTGCAGGGCGCTTTCGCCGGTGTAGCTGCGCGTGTCGGGGGAGGCGCCGGCCTGAATGAGCATCTCCACAATCTCTGTGGCGCCGCGGGCGGCGGCCATCAGCAGCGGGGTGCCGCCTTCCTTCATGCGGGCATTCTTGTCGGCCCCCACGCTGAGCAGCAAGCGCACCATCTCCACCTGGCCGGAGCCTGCGGCATGCAGCAGCGGGGTCCAGCCCGTGTGGTCGCGCGGGTTCAGATAGGTCTTCGCATTCAGCAGGGTGCGCACCACATCGAGGTGGCCGGCTTTCACCGCCAGATACATGGCGGTTTCTCCTGTGGGCAGGGCGGTATTCACCTTGGCACCGGCGGCAATGAGAGCCTGCACAATGTCGTTGTGGCCGTTGAAAGCGGCAAACATGAGTGCGGTTTCGCCCTGCTTGCTGGTTTTCTCCAGGTCAGCCTTGGCGGCCAGCAGCATCTGCACCACGGGCAGGTGCCCGTTGGTGGCGGCGGCCATGAGCGGGGTTACCCCGTTGGTGTCGTTCACATTCAACAGGGAGGGTGTGCTCTGCAGCACTGCCTGCGCTTTGGTCAGCTTGCCGTCTGCCGCCGCTCTGATTAAATCCGGCGACGCTATGGCCTGCACCGAGGTAGCCGGGGCAGATTCGGGCACGGCAGCTGCCGGCACCACCAAAAGGGGCAGCCCTGCCGTAATCAGAAGCTGGGATAAACGCGTGGAATAACTCATGAATGCTATTATTTACTTAAATATAGCGCGTCTGCTGCTGTGCTTCAAGCTAAAAAAGCCTCGCTTCCCTCACAAATAGCCCAAATCAGCCCAGAATCAGGTGCAGAAGCCGCTCCATGTCACATTTTTTATACCTCTGGTCGAGCGGAAGCGGCAGAAGCGTGCGCGCCAGGCGGTTTTCCTCATCGCCGGCTTCGGTTTCTTCAATGACCTCGGGCCAGTAGAGCGGCAGGGCAATCCCGGCATCGATGAGTGCATCCCGCAGACCGGGAATTCCGCTCACCAGCGGGTAGCACATGGGGGCGTGGGCCGGCGCTGCGGGCAGCAGCAGACGGTTGATGCTTCCCAGAGCCTGGTGCAGGGTGGTGTAGTTTTCCAGCCGCCGCTCTGCCGCGGTTTCGAAATCGATACTGCGGAGCAGCAGCCGTGTCAGCGGGCTCATGCGCCGGGCAGGGGCATCCAGGGCGTCCTCTGCGGCATCGCAGCTGTGGGTGGCTGCCGCTGCGCCGCTTTCAAGCCGCTCCAGCAGGTGCAGGCTGTGCGGTGCGCTGAGCTGTGCCCCTGCGGGAAGGTGGGATATGGGGAAGGGGGCGCAGAGTACCCCGCCATCGGGCAGGCCGGCAAACTTACGCGGGCTGTAAATGGTGGGCACTCCGGGCAGGGGCGGGGCATATAGCGCGGTGGTGGCATCCACCACACAGCGGCCCGGCAGCTGCGCGGCGGCCTTGGCCACGGCCTCACCCGTGAGCCCGAAATAGTTGACCAGCAGCACCAGCTCATTTCCCTGCACCTCCGGCAGTATGGGCGCGAGCTGACCGGTGCAGCCATACCGCTTCACGGGGATGCCCAGCCTGGCCGGCGCCTGCAGCATCGTGTCGCAGAGGAAACGCGGCATCCACACGCACGCGGGGCGGGGAATATTCATCAGTATGCATTCAAAGGCTGCCCGCCCGCTGCTCAGATAGGCACAGCCCGGGCCTTCCCGGTAGGGAAAATTATCGAAATCAGGCAGCTCCAGCCCGAAAAATCCGCCCATCATGTCCTGCATATGCTCATTAGTTTACTCCCGGCTCACCCTGGCGTCCAGTAAAAAAACGAGTCTTCATCCGGACTAGTGGCCTCGTGTCAAAAAAGAAATCCCGCCCATTAGTATGAAACCTTGGGCGGGTGCGCAATGCGGGGCTTGGTTACCCCACTCGAACTAGGTGTTCCTTACTTGCGGTCTGTCCGGGCAGCCTTAGCGGCGGCGACGTGCAGCCAGGCCAGCGAGGGCAAGCAGGGAAAGCGTAGCCGTGGCGGGCTCGGGGATTGTAACCGAGGTAAAAGTAGCACCCTTTAACCCAACGAAGGAGCCTCCATTCTCACCACCATTAGCAACCGTCAGAGTAAAGCTTACATCCTTGCCTGCGTCTATCGTTACTGGTGCAGTAAAAGAAATGGTCGCATCTGTATCTGTATTTCGGAATTTTACTTCATTATCTTTTCCTGTAAAAGTTTCTACAACGCTACCATCAAAATCTCCACCCAACGTGAAAGAAACGTCACGAACCTTCCCATCGTCTTCATGCTGAATGCCAGCACCGGTGAACATGAATGCGTCAAGAGTAACGGAGCCGAGGGTGATAGCTATGTCACTATTGTTTTTCACCTTGCAGGATATAGTCCAACTACCTGCATTCATGTTGATATTGGGGGCAATGTAGGTTGTTTCAGTGCCCACATTATCTCCGAGATAAGTCGGTGTTTTGTAATCGTCAGGAGAACATTGTATGTTTTCCAGAGTAATCGGGCCGTTTGAAAAAATAAACGTCTTGCCATCGAAAGTACCGATGTACTCATCAGCAGTAGCCACGCCTGCCAAAGCCATCAGTGCGATAAGTGTTTTTTTCATGAATTTAAGAATCGATATTTAAAGATTTTTTTGCAGCTCGTGAAGGGTTCTCGTTCCCGCGCGCGTCGGAAGATTGAGAGTCTTGCCCCTAAGCGGCTGAGCCTAATTTACAGCATTGTCAAAGCAGTTGCAAGCAAATAGTCCGTAAAAGATTAGAATTTTACGAGTTAGGACATCATCACGCATAACAAGCAGTGAGAGTGAGAGATGCTTATACATACCTAATAGGCAGAGCTTCAATGCGAAGTAAAGCAACTGCTTTGACAATGTTGTACACGAGCATAAGAACAAGCCACTCATGGAGTGGCTTGTTCTTGGAGGAGGGGCGAATATTGTAATGTGCTTTGGCTAGTGGGGCATGTGCTTTACCGCCTTTATTTATTCGCCGGTCGCCCATAGACCTTCATTTCGGCTACGCTGCTGCCTACGCCATCGAGAGCGGCAGTGGAGAAGAAGCGGATGTAGCGGGCCTTTTGAGGAGTGAAGGTCACATACTGTTCTACCGGGTTGGCGCGGAGATTGCCGAACTCGCCCTCGGCCACGTTCTTCCAGTTGGAGCCGTCCATGCTGATTTCGATGCGGTATCGGGAGGTCATCCCCTGGGTCTTGCCATCCTGGCGGGGCAGGTAGGAAATGCCGCTTACCATGGCGGGCTGCTGCATGTTCACGACGAAATGAGAGGGCGTGCGGCCAATGCTCCACATTGTGTCGGCCTTGCCATCGAATGCGAGCGGTGCCTTATTTGCCGCAAAACCGCTGTAGGTCCAGCCCTGCGGGCTGAGCGGCTTATCTGCACCATCGCTTGCGGCTATATTCTGAGCTACTTCGGCAGAGGGCATGCGGAGGAGGGAGAACTCGGAGAGGCAGGGGCAAGCCTTGGCACGGGTAATGGTGAGGCGCAGCTTGTCGGTAGTAACAGGCTCTTTCAGCCAGCGCATCACCTGATTCCCGATGGTGTGGCCCTTGCCGCCACGCAGATTGAACTGTGACTCCACTTCGCCGGGATTGCCCGGCGCCACAATCGTTTTCCACTGGCCATCCACCCAGGCTTCCACCTTGAATGCTTCGACTCGCTGGCCCAGTCTGATCTGCTCGCGCAGGCGGACTACATCGAATGTGGTCGGCTCCGGCAGCTCAATCTCAGCGCTGGGCGTTGTTGTGCCATCCTCCGGGCACCAATAGCTTTCTATATCGCCATCTGTCAGAGCGTTGCCGGCGAATCGGGTATCGTTTCCACGAACCTGAGATGCCTTGACCGTGGCGTTCAACGCGTAGTCCGTGGCAAGCAGGCGGGTGCGCATTCTGCCAAATGCTTCCAGTGAGGCTACATCGGCGGCATCCAACCGGCCATCCCGATTCGGGGCAAGGTTAAGAATGAGATTGGCACCGCGGCCGACACTCGCCATGTAGACCTGCATGAGGTGCTCGGGGCTCTTCACATGGCTTGCCTGCCCGGGATGCCAGAACCAGCCACGTCCGTTGATAGGGGTATCGCCCTCCAGGGAAATCCACTTGTTGTTCTGAATATTCCAGAGCGGGTATTTCACAAAGCCCTTCTCCGAACCACCCCACTTCACATCACCTCGCTGCGCTGCGCCCCAGATGATGCAGTCGGGCTGCAGCTGGCGGATATTTTTAACAACCTGTTCGTAGTTGTAGTACGTATCGGCCTTGCCGATGTTGCGGTTCTGGCGTGCGCCACCGTAGTAGCCATCGCCACCCATGGCGCCATCGAACCAGATTTCGAATATAGGGCCATACTGCGTCAACAGCTCTTCAATCTGCTTGTAGTAGACGTCGATGTAGCCCTTGCGGCCATATTCTGCGCAGTTTCTATCCCAGGGTGAAAGATAGGTGCCGAACGGGAAGTTGTGTTTCTGACAAGCGGCCGCAAACTCTCTTACCACGTCACCTTGTCCGCCTTTCCACGGGGCCTGTGTGATGTTGTGCCCCGTAGAAAGAGTCGGCCAGGTGCAGAAGCCATCGTGATGCTTGGCGGTGTAGATCATGCCGTTCATGCCGGCCCCCTTGAACGTGCGCACGATGGCCTCGGCATCAAAATCGCCGGGGTTGAACATACGGGGCGATTCATCGCCATAGCCCCATTCGCGATTGGTGTATGTGTTAAGGCCGAAGTGAACAAAAGCATACCACTCCATGCGCAGCCAATTTACTTGTTGCTCTGTAGGAAGAGTACCATAAGGCACCGGCTCTGTAGCGGCAGATAATGTCCCCATCAGACAACCCAGTGCAAGTAAATATTTTCTGTACATGCTGTGCAAAATATCAAATTTTCATTGGTAAATCAAGGAGAAAGAAGGCGGCAGCATGCACCTGGTTGATAGTCGCCTGAATCGCAGGAGATGAACATTGCCTTCTATCTGCCCTCAACAGGTGGTAGATAGTTCGATGACGCGTTGGCATAATTAGACAGACCCTGTTCTTCTACTCGACCTCTGCGAGATTGTCGAGCCGCAGGCGAGTGGAAGCTTGAGTCCCGTATGCGACGCCAGAGAACAGGCAGGGGTAAGCCCGCGTCAGCGGGCGACCTGTGAGGGCGTGTCAAAAGAGAAAGAAAAAAGTCCCGCCCATCGGTCTGGAAACCTAGGGCGGGTGCGCAATGCGGGGCTTGGTTACCCCACTCGAATTTGTTGTTCCTTACTTGCGGCCTGTCTGGGCAGCCCGAGTGGGCGTATCGTAGAGAAGCCCCTTATCATCGAGAAGCCCGGCGGCGGCTTGTCACGCCAATTTATCACGCCGAAGCTTCAGCGCAGGCGGAAGCTTTAGCGACGGCGGCGGCGGGCAGCCAAACCGGCAAGAGCCAGCAAGCTCAGCGTGGCTGTGGTCGGCTCGGGGACAGAGGGAGTTGGTTCCAGATAGGTAGGATTCTTGATATCCTCTGCGCTAACTTCACCTTGCCAGGTTGTAATGTTGACTCCTTGTTCATCATTCATCGTCAGATTTTCTGAACGTATTCGGAGATTTGCCACATTTACTATTGACGGTAGGCTTTTATCCGTGAGGGATGTAGAGTAAATCTCATGTAATGTGGCATCTTCGTAATAAGAAATCGAGGCCGTAGGAGCATCACTGAAGAGACCGCGAATTTGAAAAAGCAGTGTGGAGGCATATATCTCTGTCTCATAACCTAGGGTAATCGTTTGACGCCCGTCGAGGCCTACAGCGAAAATACCATTAGGTGCATCAATAATATTAAACTGCTCATCCCAAGCAACCTTCGTGTCAGGTGAACTCATAAATGCTATGTATGTGCTCGGAAGATCCTTCTCGCCTTCTCCAAATCCAAAATGAAAATCAACCATACCAGCTTGATAAAGAGGCGTTCCAATGTCAATAAGAACCGCGAAATTTCCATCTTCCGCAAATGTTGAAGCATCAATAAGGTCAAACTGGGTGTCGTTTTGGTTATACAGATAATCATCGTTACTGATGGAGGCCGCAGTAACAACGGGAGCCGCTAAAAATGCAAAGAAAGCAAAGATTGTCTTCTTCATGTTTGTAAGATTTGTGATTATTAAGTGTTTCGAGCGGCTCGTGCAGGGATACCCTTTCCCACACGCGACGGGAGGCTGAGAGACCTGCTCCTAAGCCGATGAAAAAAAATATACAGCATTGCCGATGCTGATGCAAGCGAAAAAACACCAAAATGCTTAAAATTATGCACTTTTCGTTCTTTTTTGAGGCTCGGAAGCAACAAATATTCCGATGGATGACTTTTCTCAATTATTGAGAAAGCCGACTTCATGAGGGCATCAGCATCGGCAATGCTGGAGCCAAGCAAAGAAAAAGCCGCTGCCTCATGATAGAAGCAGCGGCTTTTTGAAGAATTGTGTAGGCTTTATTACTTGCGACGACGACGGGCAGCAAGACCAGCCAAAGCCAGCAGGGAAAGAGTGGCTGTGGTCGGTTCAGGAACGACCAACTGAGACATGGTGGTTGTGTAAGACGAGCCATCAGACCCTAAAACCGTCACCATCCAGTCAGTATCACTCTTGGCATTGAGGATAAAATTGGAAACCTCAATGGGGTCGTTTTCACTTACGCTGCCATCTACCCGATAGACGATAGAGGACGTGTCGCTGAGTGTAATAGCACTGCCCATCATGTCAAGCGTGCTGCCTTCTGTAAAGATGAGGGAACCATTATTTACGATCAGAGCTTCGCTCAGGCTCATTGTCACAGCTCCATCTACCACCAGGGAGGCTTGGGAACCGTTTCCTGCATAGCCCAATTGAATTTTGCCGAAAAATTCACTACCATCTGATGCGATGATTTCAGAATCATTTTGGGCAAAAAGGCTTGCAGTAACGCTGCCGTTGTTAACAAAGGTGGCACTTTCTTGAAGGTTGATGGTGTGGTAAGCGTAGAGCTTTGAGCTTAAATCGATGGTGCTATTGTTGGTGAAATGGACACCTTGCACGAGGGAAAGCGTAATTTGCTCGTGCTTAATTTCAGCATTATTGATAACTGTACCGGCCGGAAGTTCTTTCCCAGTTCCTGTTTCCATCGCGCCTTTGAACTCGATTAGACAGGTGGAATCAGTATTGTAGGCATTTGTTGCAGTGAAGGTATCGATAGTGCGAATCTCATTTTCCGGGGTGCGCACAAATTTAGTGCCATCGCTAATATCTAATGAGAGAGTTTTATCCTGCGCCATAGCCGGAGAAGAGGCTGCGGCCAGCAGCGCTATCAGCATGTATGTTTTTTTCATATAACGAGAGAACGTATTGTTGTTGAAGTAAAATTGAACGTAGTGATGAAGTGAGATTATAAGAAAGGATGAGTCCCTCATACAACTCAGCCCGCTCATATTACAGCATTCTGAATGCTGATGCCCGGTATAATTGAGAGAGATGAGTCCTTTATGGAGACGAGGAAGCGTAAATATCCGTTATGCCGATTCAATAAAAACTGCAAAAGTGCATTATTTTCAAAGATTATTAGATTTTGCGCTTGCAACAGCATTCAGAATGCTGGAGCCAAGCAAAGAAAAAGCCGCCTTGCGGGCGGCTGAGCCTTTAGGCGTTGGCTTCTCGTGTGAAGTGGAAGCATAGCCCCGTGATTTCGCCGTAGCGTTGGACGAGAAACTTGCTCACGCCCCAGGGGATGAGGTCTTCGTTAATCTTTACCTCAATGGTCTTGTGCTCACCTGTGCTTTGGATGGTGAAGCTTGCTTCGATGAATACAAAAGAGAGCTTGAAAAGGATCGATAAAACTGTTTTAACGCTTTTTATAACGCGAAGTCCTGATGGCAGTCGAAACAAATCCTCGTTCTTGTCACAAATCAGACAAGGCCTTTGCCTGATGAATTATACACCGCCTCGCGTTAAAAATCTGTATGTACTTTATTACCAATATGCGACACGATTTCAACTAACGGCAAAAGTTTGACCCCCATCAACACCCCCTTAAGGGTATGTAATCTACGTAACTGAGGAACAGGGTAGGACTTATGACTTTTGTCGAACTTTTTTCATGCTATAAAAGCGTTTTTCTTCTGCCTAATTGCCTGTTTGTAAAAAACACAAAATACCGGTTCTTAATAATTAGCATATAGTTTTACCCCCCTCCAAGGGTTCTTCAAGGGGGTAGAACCCACACGAGTCCCGGGGAGTCCCGAGGGGGTAAAAGTGGGCAAAAAACGGCAAAAATATTATCAATTTTTAATCAAAACTGAACAGGTTGATAAAGCTGTGCAATTTTCACAACTAGCTGTAATATAAGGCACTAGAGAGATATAAAGAAAATGTCCCCTTTCGTGAGATTCACGAAAGGGGACAGGGTGGACGATGGGATTGATTCGGATGCACCCCATTGCATCCTCACCCCTTGGAAGGGGCAAACAGTATACCCGTTTGTCCAACCAGCCTTACGGCCGTCGGCTGGTTTCCCCCTCTGGGGCCGCGGCAGAGCCTTTGCTGGCGCAAAGGTGCCCGCAGTGAGGAGTCCCTGCGGCTCTGCCGGATGAACTGCCACCGGCAGTTCATCCCCACAACAACCGCGAGCGGTTGTCGTGGCTTCGAATTCCGCCACGCTAATGCACAACAAAAAGCCCCGCACCTAGTCAGGTACGGGGCTTTTTCTTCAAGGGTGGACGATGGGATTCGGCTCTTCTGCAATAATTGTGGAATGAGCCCCGCGAGGAAGAAAAGACAAAGGAGAAAACTATTAAGAAAGTGCAGAAAAACATTGAGCATGGAGGAGATAACTCCTACCATGCCCTGTGTTATGTATTTGAAGTACTT
>JAZRHL010000045.1:0-6125 GCA_045644745.1 Akkermansia sp. | reverse complement strand
TCATACTTGGAAAATTGCCTCGCCCGGTGGGAGAAGTAAGCGCTGTGCTCGCTTTCCTTTCGGGCAACCCCGTAGCGGGGTGCGGGGCAAAGCTTATCACAACCGCCGTTTCACGTCAAGCTCATTTTTGAAAAAAAGTTTTATGATTTTGTTCACCCATGCCCTAACCTACGCATTTTCGTGTGGGTTAGAGGCGAAAATAAATTTTCATCAAATAGAACAAGTGACTATCAGACGGGCACCTTGTGATATACAGCTATCCGACCTGCATAAGAACAACTATGTCAGCGACAACTTGAAAGCTGTTACATTATCCTCTTGATTCGTGAAGGAAAGCGGCTATAATCACATAAAGAGCCACTCCTTTCTCCGCCATGAAAAACATCCTCATCATCTCCGGCCACACCGATACGCAGCACGATTCCGTGGCCAACAAGACCATACTGGAACAGCTCGAAACACTGCTCCCCGGCAGCCGCACGGTGTACCTCGACCGTCTGTACCCCGATTTCCAGATTGACGTGCAGGCCGAGCAGGAAAAGCTCCTGTGGGCGGATACGATTGTGCTGCAGTTCCCCGTGTTCTGGTTCTCCATGCCTTCGATTCTGCACCGCTGGATGGAGCAGGTATTCCTGCACGGCTTCTCCCACGGCTCCACAGGCGACAAACTGCGCGACAAGCTGCTGGTCGTTTCCTACACCACCGGTGCCCCTGCCGAAGCCATGGATTGGGAAACATTCTTCACCAACCTGCGGGGCACCTGCCGGTTCACGGGCATGCAGTGGGGCGGCTGCGTAGGCACAGGCGGGGTCTCCTACCAGCTGCGCAACGACCCGCAGATGCTGGCCGAAATCACCGCCAAGGCAGAGCATCACGCCCGCCGACTGGTAGAGCACCTGCAGATGCTCGGCTGAACGCATCTCACTTTCCCGCCCCGCGGCAAATCACCAGCCGCGGGGCTTTTTGCATTTTGTGCAGGCTTCAATCGCCTGCTCGAGCACCTGCTGCACGTGTTTCACCTGCGGGATATCCATGAAACCAATCTGCTGCACCTCGTCCCGCACGCGTTTATCGATATACCAGCCCTTCCGCTCAGCAAAGACAATATTGCCGCTGCCATCGCCCCGCACGGCTACAGTTTCCACCAGCTCCCACTGCAGAGGGAACACGCAGGGGCGGAATCCGAGCGGCGTGGCTTCCATCACTATGGCGCGTTTGCTGGTGAGCAGGTAGAAGGCATGGCACCGGGCATGCGATTTCCGCCAGCGGCTGAACAGAAAACATGCGGAGGGAATGCAGAGTAGCAGCGCCACTAGAAAGGTCTGCCAATACTCAATTTCATGGTAAAAGCCCCCTGCCGAAGGCGGGCAGAAGGTGATGAGCAGCACAACAGCCACGATACTCAACGCATGCCAACGCAGCATCGGGTCCATAGGCGTCTCAGGCCGAAGCACCAGCAGCACCTGCTCGTCCTCCTTCAGAACAGCTCGCACATGATTGATTTCACGAGGCTTCAGTCCCCAGTCTAAAATGCTCATGCGGTCATCCTACCACACAGGACTGCGACAGGCGACACAAAAATACGAAAAGGGAGCTTCTGATTTACGATTTTGGATTTACGATTTACGAAATTGAAATTGGCGAGGCCATAAAGACGAAGGATACGGCAGATCCGTGTCCGCATGGTGCAGACGGAAATCCCGTAAACATTAGGCTTGAAATCACAGCGCGGAAAGAGTACACTCTGCGCACATTATTATTTCCCCCTTATCATGGAAAACGGAAGAATCACCCTGGCAGGCATCGGCTGCGGCTCCCGCACGCGCACTTACATGAAACTGGCAATGGAATACCCGGATAAGTTCCGCATCGTGGCGGCGGCTGACCCGGTGACCGTGCGCGCCGAGCAGGTGCGCGATTTTGCCCCCGAGGAAGAGCGCAGCAGCATCCGCCTGTTTGCCAATGCCGACGAGCTGCTCTCGCAGCCGAAGCTGGCCGATGTGGCCATCATCGGCACGCAGGACGACTACCACTTCGAGCCCGCCAAGCGCGCTCTGGAGCTGGGCTATGACCTGCTGCTCGAAAAGCCCATTTCCAAGACCCTGCGCGAGACTCTCGAGCTGCGCGACCTGGCCGAGAAACTGGGACGCCGCGTGGCCATCTGCCACGTGCTGCGCTACACTCCGTTCTACAACGCCATCCGCAATGTCATCCGCAGCGGTGAACTGGGCGAAATCATGACCTTCAATGCCAACGAAGGCGTGGGTGCCTGGCATTTCGGCCACTCCTTCGTGCGCGGCCACTGGGGCAACAGCACCAAATCCACCCCCATGATTGTGGCCAAGTGCTGCCACGATATGGACATTCTCTACTGGCTGCTCAACCGCCCCTGCGAGCAGGTCTCCAGCTTCGGCGAGCTCTCCTTCTTCCGCAAGGAAACTCTCACCGAACCCCGCCCTGCCCGCTGCACCGACTGGACCACCCCCATCGGCGAAGATCCGTGGGACGCCCGCAAGTACATCACCGATGACTCCTGCCGCCGCTGGCTCAAGATGGTGATGGACGGCGTGGATGAAGCCACCCCCGAGCAGATTACCGAGTGGCTCAAGACCTCCCCCTGGGGTCGCGATGCCTTCCAGTGCGAGGACAACGACCAGCCCGACCACCTCGTGGCCATTCTGCGCTACATGGGCGGCATTACCGGCACTTTCACCATGACTGCCTTCGAAGAAGGCCGCCACATCGAAATCTACGGCACCAAGGCCAAGCTCCGCGCCGGCGCATTCTACAAGGAAAACGGCCCCGGTGAAATCACCATCACCGAGCATTTCTCCAAGAAGATGCGTAAGGTCGATATCGAGGAAGCCGACGGCGGCTATGCCGGCCACGGCGGCGGCGACTGGGGTCTGGTGAGCAACCTGTACAACGATATGCGCGTGGTGGAGGACACCACCCTCATGACCACCCCCATCCAGGCCAGCGCCCACTCCCACGTCATCGCCTTTGCCGTGGAGCACGCCCGCCGCACCGGCGAAGTGGTCGACATCAAGGAGTTCGAGCGCCGCGTACTTGCCGGCGAGCTGAACTACTGATTTCTCACCCGCCTCTCAACACATGAGCCCCCACCTGCGCAGAGTATGCACCGTTCTGGCAACCGCGCTGGTGGGGGCTTTGATTTCCTGCACAGCCGTGCGCAAGGGGAACTTCACCATCGTCGACCTCGGCGGAGCGGTGAACAACATAGGCCTTGCCGAGCCACACCTGCGCGAAGAACCCCTGCCCCCCGGCAGAAAACCGCGTCCCCCGCACATCAGCGCGCCCGATTCCGATATACGTATACGGGTCTGGAAAAAGGATGAGCGCTACCTCATACAGCTACCCATCACCTACCTGCCCGCCCGGAACCCGCTGATTTACAACACGCGTCACACCAAACGCCGCAGCATGGCTGAGCTTCAGCAGGAGCTCCGCAGCTACCCCGCCGAATACTTCTACGCCGAAATGGCGGCTCACACCTACCGCCAGCTCCTCAGAATACGCAAATACGACAGGACAAAAGACCTCCGCAACATCCGTATCCTGACGGCAGATGAGGTATCGCTGGCCGACTGGGAACCCCTGCTCGATGTGCACGGCAACGAACCCGCCCCCCAAGGCGTACCGCACATTCACTTTTACCGCAGTTCCTTCCCCGTACCGGACCGCTGCACCTGGTACCACTACTGCCTCACCCCCATCAGTATCGGGGCTCACATTCTCGATATCCCCCTCTCCATCATCGCCACCCCCATAGGCTGGCTCGCCTATCCAGAGAAGGAGACAAAATAAAGCGAACATTTCATTATGATGGCTAGCGACAAATATGCACACATGGTAAACCGCCTGCATATAGCCCGGTTAGCATTCCCTCTGGTTGTGGCGTGCCTAAGCCTCACCTCATGCATGAGGACCTACCAACGCTGCTACGAACACGCTTTCGCAACTGAGGGTGTATACTGCAGCCCGGACGCCGTATATCACAGCAACGAAAAGGAGTACGCCAAAGGGCAACGCACCCAGTTGCGCAATGTACGCTACCGCTCATGGGAGAACTTTCACGAATGGTATTACCACGAAGGCTGGGAGATGAAACCCATCCCCGGTACTGAAGGTGACATTGTATACCATGAGTTGAAAAAGGATTCAAAGGGCAGACTGAAGTTCGCTGATGATGCGGAATGGTTTAGCGCTCCGGATGA
Source organism: Akkermansia sp. (assembly GCA_045644745.1). Lineage (GTDB taxonomy): Bacteria > Verrucomicrobiota > Verrucomicrobiia > Verrucomicrobiales > Akkermansiaceae > Akkermansia. The sequence goes on along the minus strand of JAZRHL010000045.1, from coordinate 1,887 downwards.
TAGATTCACGCCGAGCGAGAACAAACAACTGCTTCAGAACGTGTACATAACAGACCTGACTGAAGACCGACACCTTACCTGGCGAGCTCTCTACGCTCTGCCGGCATCGGCAGTCTGCTTTGCGGTAGAAGCGCCATTCAACGTCGCCAGCGTCACCCTGTTCCTGATCAGCGACATTGTTGGAGCGATGTTCTGAAAAACGCGAGGCCCCCCGTCTTCATGATGTAAGAGTCGAGCCGTACCCGGAGCATAAGTAAAAACATCTGCACACATTGGCATCAATAGAGGGTAGCTAGTAAAAACAGCGCGGTGAGAATCGGGAAATCACATCGTGAAAACAAACTGCCTTATGGCTTAAGCACCGAATTATACCTGGCTGCATGTTCAAAGGCTCCTGACATTTCCTCTTGTTGCGCTGCAGGGATTCCCATATTTGTTGCAATGCTTCGCCAGCCTGATACAGCCCGGTCTATACGCCAACGCCTCCAGGCATCTCGCAAATCATTTCCAACCTTTTTCAGGGCATTTGCGGATTTCGGATAAAGTGGCCACCTCTCATTCATTATGCATGTCATGTCTCATATCTGAGTAAAAAGTAAGAGTTTTTACTCAGATGTAGGACAAAATACCTCTTTTCCCATAATTTTCAAAACCCCGGCAATCCCTGTCAAGGCATACTAATGCCAAGACTGGGATTGCTGACAACAAAACATCAGGCGGTACGTGCAGGATACGGAGTCGCGGATGACGCCACCGGTTCAGAGATAGCCTGGGCAATGATATCAAGCCCTCGCATCTTATCGGCCCGGCTGGCAGTGCAATACTGGCGTTCTATCTCTTCTGAATCGTGGCCTACTATTGCTCACGCGATATCTGCGGTGATAGCGGCATTAGTGCGCAAAGCTGTCACCACAGAATGACGGAAGGAGTGGAATGACTTCGGCGATACGTTTCTGCGATTACCTTTCAAAGCCTTCTTCTCTGTAGAGACCTTCACAATACACCATACTTTGAGCAACGAGGTAAACTCTGTAGAAACGCTGCTGTCCCCACGCATATAGCGACGAGCCGGAATTCTGCTTGCCAGATTCCATTTCGTTCTTTTGTCTCTGCCGTAATGTATTGTATATCACCATTTTATTACATGTGTCACACGAGATACCCGTGTGACACAAATTCTGCAAGCAGCAGGGACCACAGCCGCAAAACCCGCGCCCCCGGCAGCCCCTCATGGTCTGAGTTCATCAATTTTTCCGGGACAAATGGATTGCAGCAAATGGTTATACCAGACTTCACGAGTATCCAGTTCGGCGCAGAATGCAGTATACTCCGCCTCCTTTGCAAAGAATGGTCGCACCAGCTCCCGGGCGCCGGCATACAGGCCGGCAAGCCCGCGGCGCACCTTGCGCGCCAAGTGCAGCCAGTGCAGCACGAAGGCAATTTTCTTCAACACAAAAAACGAGAGAAGATTCAATAGAATTCCCAGGGCATAGGACACCCCAATGGCGTACCAGAACTGGTCATGCCCCGGCCACAGCATGAAAGGCACTCCCATGCAAAGCGCCAGCTGCAGCACCCACATGATATAGGAACGGCTCACCAGATGCCCCAGCCCCAGAAACGGCACTGCGATATTCAGACACCCGCACCCGGCATCGCGAGCCGAGCCGAAAAAGTGGGACAACACTACACCAAGCAACATAGCTGAAAACCAGGGCTCTTCTGCAATAATTGTGGAATGAGCCCCGCGAGGAAGAAAAGACAAAGGAGAAAACTATTAAGAAAGTGCAGAAAAACATTGAGCATGGAGGAGATAACTCCTACCATGCCCTGTGTTATGTATTTGAAGTACTTGAAAATTACAGGATATAGCTTTGATAGTCAAGG
>JAZRHL010000044.1:0-24693 GCA_045644745.1 Akkermansia sp. | reverse complement strand
CCATGGAGGCACCCAGCTCGCGCACTTCGTCCTTGAACAGGAAGGCCAGCGGCTCAATCACCTTGCCTTCTTCCTGCATCTTGAGCACGCGCTCCACGCGGTTGTGGTGGGTCTTGATGACGGAAGCCTTGCTCTTGGCGTTGGAGGCGCTCTCAATCACGTCGGGGTACAGGGTACCCTGGGCCAGCATCTCGGCGTCGCCCACGGCATCCCAGAACACGTCGATGAACAGGTTGCCGATGATGCGGCGCTTCTTCTCCGGAGCGGTCTCGCCGGCCAGAGCAGCCAGGAAACGCTCGCTGGCGTCCACAGTCTCAATCTCCACACCCATGCGGGCGAAGTTGGCCTGCACTTCCTTGGCTTCGTCCTTGCGCAGCAGACCGTTGTCTACGAAGATGCAGCGCACATTCACGCCGGCTTCGTGCAGCAGCACAGCCAGCACGGTGCTGTCCACACCGCCGGAAACACCGCAGACCACCTGCTTGTCGCCCACCTTGGCGCGGATGTCCTCGATGAGCTCGCGCTTGAAGTCACCGATGTCGAACTTAGCCAGGTCCTTGGCGTAGGAAAGGAAATTCTTGAGGATGGTGCGGCCCTCGTGGGAGTGGGTCACCTCCGGGTGGAACTGGATACCGAACATCTGCTCGCCCCACTGCAGGGAAACGGGCACGCCGTCGCTGTTGCGGGCGATGACGCGGCAGTTGTCGGCCAGGTGGTCCACCGTGTCAGAGTGGCTCATCCACACCTGGGAAGAGGGGCTCATGTCAGCATACAGGCCTTCCAGCTTCTCGGGCACCAGGGCGGCGGGGCCGTACTCGCGCTTGTTGCTGGGGCGCACCGTGCCGCCGGTCTTGATGTTCAGCAGCTGCATGCCGTAGCATACACCCAGAACAGGTACGCCGAAGGACGTGAGCCATTCAAAATCAATATCCGGAGCATCCGGTTCCGACGTGCTGCGGGGGCCGCCCGAAAGAATGATGGCGCCCGGCTCGCTGATTTCGTGCAGATCCTCCAGCGCATAAAGCTTGGCGAGGAAGCCCAGCTCACGCACGCGGCGCACAATCAGCTGCGTGTACTGTGAGCCATAGTCGATAACGGCAACAATGTGTTTGGGTGTCATAATGCTGGCGTCATTCTAGCAGATAGGTCTACGCGTTGCAAGCATAATCACCACGAGCCCCAGCGAGTGGTGATTATCGTACCGCTGCGCAGCAGCGGTATTTCATGCGGGGCTCTGCCCCGCTTTCATACGACCCTGCATGGGGCGTATTTCATACACTGGCACAGCCAGTGTAATTCATTGAGCGAAGCGACTGGTTACCGCTGCATCAGCAGCGGTACTGCCGATAAACCAAATGGTAAATTCAGGCAGGATTTGGGAAACTCGCGGCTTCGCCAGGAAACATTATCCTTGCAAAACCTCTGCTATCAATATATCATCCCACTATCATGAAACAGGATAAACTGGCTGATTACTCTCTTGAACTCGCTAAACTTGCCATGGAATACGGCAGTGTTATGCGAGGCTATGGCGCCAAGAAAGACCAGTTCCTGCGAGCCTCTTCCGCCATAGGCGCCAATATCGCCGAAGCGAAATATGGTAATGGCCACGCGGATTTTGCCAACAAGATGCACACGGCTCTGAAAGAGTGCAATGAAACCAAGTTCTGGCTGGAGCTTTTTGTGCCTGAAAACGAGGAACAGGGTGAACTGCTCAAGAAGATGAAACGATTGAACGGCAATATTATGCGCATGCTGATTCAATCGCTTAATACATTGAAAGCTCGGTCTGATTGGAAGAAGTAATGTTTCCTGTCGCGGCTTGCTGTTTCCCAATGTACGTATATCCGCACCTTTTCTCTGAAATGGAAGTACCGCTGCTGATGCAGCGGTAACCAGTCGGGCCTTCGGCCCTCAATGAATTACGCCCTGCGGGCGTATGAAAGCGGAGCTTCGCCCCGCATGAATTACGCTGCTCTGCAGCGTATGAAATACTTTGCTGCGCAAAGTACGAAATCCCCCGGACCTGGCGGCCCGGGGGATGGATGGAAAAATTATTTAAAAATAATTTTCCCATCTTCCGCATCAACGAGAATCGTGCTGCCTTCGGGATATCTGCCCTCGAGAATCGCCATGCTGAGCGGGTCGAGGATATCGTGCTGAATGGCGCGTTTGAGCGGGCGGGCGCCGTAGACGGGGTCATAGCCGTGCTCAGCCACGAGGGCGGCAGCGGCATCGCTGAGCTGCATCTTGAGCCCGCGGTTTTCGAGGCGCTTGAGCACGCGGCGGAGCTGGATGCCCACGATGTGCTTGAGGTCCTCGCCCTGCAGGCGGTCGAAGATGATAATCTCGTCGATTCGGTTGAGGAACTCGGGGCGGAAATGGCCGCGCAGCGCATCCAGGGCACGGGTGTTGCGGGTGGCGGCATCGGTTTCGTTCAGGATGAACTGGCTGCCGATGTTGCTGGTCATGATGAGCACCGTGTTGGTGAAATCCACCGTGCGACCCTGGCCATCGGTGATGCGGCCATCATCCAGCACCTGCAGCAGCACGTTGAACACATCCGGGTGGGCCTTCTCAATCTCATCGAAAAGCACCACGCTGTACGGCCTGCGGCGCACGGCCTCGGTGAGCTGGCCGCCTTCATCATAGCCCACGTAGCCTGGAGGCGCACCGATGAGGCGGGAGACGCTGTGCTTCTCCATGTATTCGCTCATGTCGATGCGCACCATGGCGGCTTCGTCATCGAAGAGGAACTCGGCCAGCGCTTTGGCCAGCTCGGTCTTGCCCACGCCTGTGGGACCCAGGAAGATGAAGGAACCCAGCGGGCGGTTTTCGTCCTGCAGGCCGGCGCGGGAGCGGCGCACGGCATCGGCCACGGCTTTCACGGCCTCCTTCTGGCCGATGAGTCGCTGGCCCAGGCGCTCCTCCATGTGCAGGAGTTTTTCGCGCTCGCCTTCGGCCATGCGGGCGGCAGGAATGCCGGTCCAGGTGGAGACCACCTTGGCGATGTCGGCCTCGGTCACTTCCTCCTTGAGCAGGCCGGTGCCGCTCTTCTGCAGGGCGGCCAGGGCCTCGCGGGCTTCCTTGGCTGCGGCTTCAGCGGCGGGGATTTCGCCGTAGAGAATGGCGGATGCTCGGCCCAGGTCGCCCTTGCGCTGGGCCTGTTCGGCCTCGGTGCGCAGGGTATCAATCTTCTTCTGGGCGTCGCGGGCCTTCAGCACCACGTCTTTCTCGCTCTTCCACTGGGCCACCATGGCATCTACCTTTTCGCGGGTGTCGGCCAGTTCGCGGGTAATCTTCTCCAGTCGGGCCTTCGAGTCGTCGTCCTTCTCCTTGGCCAGTGCCTGGCGCTCCATTTCCAGCTGCATGGCGCTGCGGTTCAGCTCATCGATTTCGCTGGGCATGGAGTCCAGCTCAATCTTGAGACGGGCTGCGGCTTCGTCCACCAGGTCCACGGCCTTGTCGGGCAGGAAGCGGTCGGTGATGTAGCGGTTGCTCAGCGTGGCGGCTGCCACCAGGGCGCCGTCGGTGGTATGCACGCCGTGGTGCACCTCGTAGCGCTCCTTGAGCCCGCGGAGAATGGCGATGGTGTCCTCCACGCTGGGTTCGGCCACATAGACGGGCTGGAAGCGGCGCTCCAGCGCGGCATCCTTCTCGATATACTTGCGGTATTCATCCAGCGTGGTGGCGCCTATGGTGCGCAGCTCGCCACGCGCCAGGGCAGGCTTGAGCAGGTTGGCGGCATCCATGGAGCCCTCGCCGCCGGCGCCTGCACCCACCAGGGTGTGCAGCTCATCGATGAAGAGGATGATTTCGCCGTTGCTCGCCGTCACTTCCTTGATGAAGGCCTTGAGGCGCTCCTCGAACTCGCCGCGGTATTTGGCGCCGGCCAGCATGGAGCCGATGTTCAGGCTCACCAGGCGCTTGCCCTTCATGCTTTCGGGCACATCGCCGTTCACGATGCGGCGGGCCAGCCCCTCCGCAATGGCGGTCTTGCCCACGCCGGGTTCGCCGATGAGCACGGGGTTGTTCTTGGTGCGGCGGGAAAGAATCTGCAGCACGCGGCGGATCTCTGCATCGCGGCCGATGACGGGGTCAATCTTCCCCTGGCGGGCGCGGGCGGTCAGGTCGGTGCCGTATTTCTCCAATGTCTGGTACTTCTGCTCGGGGTCCTGGTCGGTGATGCGCTGGTTGCCGCGCACATCCTTGAGCGCTTCCAGATACCTGGCCTTGCTCAGCCCACAGTTCTCGAGAATGGGGGAGAGGTTGCTGTCTGCCTCGAATACGCCCAGCACAAAGTGCTCCACGCTCAGGTAGTCATCGCCCATGGCCTTGCGCTGCTGCTCAGCGGCTGTCAGCACACGGTCCAGCTCCGGGCCGATGCCGGGACTCTGGGCCACCCCGCCGCGCTGGCGCGGCTGGCGCTCCAGCTGCTGCCCAAGCTCGCGCTGCAGACGGGCACTATCCACCCCTGCGCGGGTCAGCACAGCGCTCAGCACGCCGCCTTCCTGCTGCACCAGCGCCAGCAGCAGCTCTGCCGGGTAAATCTGCGCACGCCCGGCAGACTGTGCTGCCTTCTGCGCGGCCTGCAGGCCTTCCATGAATTTTGTAGTAAGATTATTGTTCATCATGCAGCTTTGATGCCATCAGTCGGCCACTTGTTCAAAAATATTATGCGAAGTTATAATGTTTGGTGTGAATTTGGAACGAGGTTAATTTCTGGGGAGAGGGAGGGGGACACAGATAAATCGGGGAGCGGGGCTTTCCATTTATCCTTTCAAAGAAAATCGCCACCGCGGTGGGGCGGTGGCGATGGAAAGGAAACTTCCCCACCGGGTGAACGGTGGGGGAGGGTTGATTTTTAGAAGTCGTAGCGGAGACCGATGTTGGCGCTGGCGCCGGTGTAGTCGGGGCGCACATTCAGGTCAGCATCGAAGAACAGGGTGGTCTGCATCTCCATGGGGACGGAGAGGCCCACGCCCAGGTCGAAGCCGAAGCCGGAGGTGTCCACACCCTTGACCTCGCGCATCGTGTTCTGACCCAGGGCCACCTTGGCGGTGTCGGTGGTATCACCGAAGTCGGAGACCACCATGGCGCGAGCTTCGAGCACACAGTTGCGTTCGAACACGCTCTCGTAGAGCACACCCTGGTAGCGGAGACCGGCGCTCACGGAGCCGTAGGTGTAAGAGCCACCGTCGTAGCTGAGTGCAGCGTTGCCGATGCTGCCCTTTTCATCGTAGCCATCGACCTTGGCAGAGGTGATGCGGGCGCTGACGATGGGCTGGAGGATGTGCGTGAACTCCTCATTCAGACCCAGCGTGTAGCCCACCTCGTAGTACGCAGAGAAGCTGGAACCGGAGGTGTCGCCTTCGGCGGTGTAGCTGCCCACGGTGCGTTCCAGAGTCATGTCGTTCTGGCCGGCGGTGAGGATGAGCATCTGAGTCCAGCGGCCGGCCTGGTGGCGGGCAAACAGGTTCACGTAGTAGGCGTTGTTGTCGCCGGTGGCCTTGTCGGCATGGTCGGACTTGATTTCACCATAGGAAGCCGAGAAGGACATACCGGCGGTGACAGTCTCTGCGAGGTCGATATTGGCGCCCACGGTAGCACCCCAGGTGGTGTAGTCGTAGCCGGGAGCATCTTCAGAGGACTTCGTGGTAGAGAAGCTGCCATCAGCCTGAGCCCAGGCCTGGATGCCGGCGTTCTCCCAGTCGGCGTTGCCACCCATCTGGATGATGCGGTTGCGCAGGCTGTTCTGCACATTCTGCACACCGCGGCGCTGGGAATCAGCCAGAGCGGTGATGGAAGCACCGGAGATGGAGTCGAGAATGTCGCGGCGGGCCTTGGTGGAGGACGCCATGACCATACCCATGGCGTCACGCAGGGCGGCAAGTTCACCACCGGGGGTAGACTTGAGGGCTTCCTCGAAAGCATCCATGGTCTTCTGGCGGTTTTCGCTGCCATTCACGAGCTCTGCCTTGGCCTTGGCCTCATTCTTATCGCCGATCAGGTAAAGCTGACCGTCTTCCGTGATATCGTAAGAGGCATAGGTATAGGGCTGTACCTCAAAGCTGATGCTCTGGAGGTCGTCAATGGAAATCTTGCTTCCATCATTGGCCTTGAGAACTTCTACTACGGCATCCTTGCCAAAGTCATGACCGGAGGCATCGATAGTTACATTGGTGAGGCTCAGTGTAAAGGCATCGTCTCCTGTCTTGATCAAATCGCCATCGAAGGTAATCTCAGCCTTATCACCGCCAGCGGGGGTGAAAGCCTTGCCGTCGCTGCCACCGAATGCCTGCATGCTGGCAAGTGATACGTTGTTGAAGCTTACATCGCCCTCAGTCATGAACTTACCACCGGTCATGGACATGTTGTAGATGACCACGTCGTCATAGGTGGTCAGGTCACCGTCTGCCAGGGTGATGTTAATCAGCCAGGTATTGTTGCCGGCAACCAGGCCGTCCGTGGTGGAGATGGTGGCATCGCTCAGCACATGGCCGGTACCCAGGGAGATGGAGTCAGCGGTGATGCTTGAGGCCGATGTGCCGGTGGCGGTTATCACGGCGTCCTTCATCTGCACATTCGTGAACTCGGTGTCGGCTCCGGGGACAGCGCGGGTCAGCGCAAAGGTGGAGGCTTCGGTCGAGGCTGTTGCCATCAGTGTGCCCGCGACATGCAGCTCGGCTGCTCTGATCGAGTAACCTTCCGGCATGTAGAAGTCGGTTGCAGTCAGCTTACCCTCTGCCGTGGTGCCCGTGTAGGTCACGACCATCAGCTTTTCCTCGTTTTCGCCGACTTGGTGGCCGAGATTGCTGGCAAGCAGGGGGGCGGTGCCGTTGAGTGAGTCACCCAGGAAGACATCGGAACCATCCATCTCCTTCACGATGAGGGTAACATCGTCATCAATGAGGTCGATAACGGTGTTGTTATTCACGTGCTCAGAGTACATGATGCGATTGCCCGAATAGCTGGTGGGGAGCTCACCAAGCATTGTCTTGTGGAAGTCAGAGCCTTCCACAGTTGCGGCCTTGTCGTAGTAGAAGTGGGTCCAGCCGCTCACCAGAGTGGGTGTTCCCTCGGCCAGGATATCTTCTTCCTGCATGTTGCTGCGCAGGTTGATCCAGGTGGCGCGGATTTCCGGAGTCTCAGCTGTCTCTACAGACAGCCATGCCTCGGGAGTAGCATAGGAACCGAGGGAATCGGTGCCCAGGTATACGAGGTTGTCGGCTTTGAGGTGCCTGATGCAGGCGCCGCCGCTGATGGATAACTGGGGTGCCGTGCCCTGTACCACAGGAGTGTCCTCAGTGCCGCCTTCGCCTTCAGGGGGCACGATTTCATCGCCGGGAGTTTCCACGTCAACTTCGGGCTCCTGGCGCACCAGCGTCAGTACGCCATCCACCATCAGCGTAGCTGTGTGGGGGTCGAATTCGTCGATGGTCAGGCGCTGGATGCCGACATGAAGCGAACCGGATTCGACGGTGACGTTCTTGGCATGAGTGAAACCGGAGTTGATATTCAGTCCTTCAGCGGATTCAATATCACCATCCACAATCACGTTGCCGTCTATTTCCATGGTGTAGGCAGACTTCAGGCCGGAGGCGTAAAGGGTTGAAAGGATACCGCCTACAGTTACAGGGTTGTCGCCGTCGTCCTTGCCCTTGATATCCTTACGGCCATTGACGATGAAGCGACCACGGGTTGTGGTGTTCTCTACAAAACCAGTCTTGCAGATGCGACCCTCTTCGTCTACCGAGGTATACAGGTTAAGTTTCAGGAGCACACCGTCATTGGTGCTGTTTCCGGTATTGGTAATCTGGTGGGCAACAGCGTTGACGGCGGTGTATTTTTCTGCCACAGATTTTTCGATGGCGTTGTGCTCATTCCAGCTGCGCCAGACTTCAACTTCCTGGTCCTTCAGAACCTTGGTGACGACTTTGGTCTGGTATGCGCCGTTTACCGGAGTAACAATATTATCGGGACCGGTCGGAACCGCTGCCAGAAGGTCGGTTTCAACGGGCTTGTGGGTCAGCTTGATGATGAATGCCACTGAGCCATCGCCCTTCAGGACTTTGTAGAGCCTGTAATTTCCTTCTTTTTCTTCATTTGTCCAGGTTTCATCCCAGTCTTCTTCTGTCCAAGGTACATCGGCGCCAGATTGGTCCTTTTGGTAGTCGAAAATGAGTTTCGGACTGTCAGCTTTAGTGAAGTCTTCGTTCGTATATTCACCTGTATTGATGTTGAAGTCCTGTTTCTGGCCGTTCTCATCTATCGTGTATGCTCGGTAGATAGGGTTACCGTTAGTATCGAAATAGGGAGAACCTGCAGGGAGGGTTATATCTGTGGCTGAGCCCCATGTGAAATTCGGTCGCTTAACATTTACTGTCACATCCCGGACTTCGGTCACCTTTTCCGCAGCTTCGTCCACCAGGGTGATGTGGCTCTGGCTATGGATATCGCTGGAGTGCAGGTTGAGGTTGATATCACCTCTGCCCTTCGGGGAAAGAATGATATTACTATCTTCTGTAGCAGCGAAGGTGATGAAACACTCGGAGTCGCTATCATCAACGGCGAAATGACCCACAAGCTGGCCATTCACGTTTACTGCCTCAATACGGAGTCCTGCTCTGTTGATGCCTATTGCCGCAAGTTGATCCTTATAGTCGTCAAGTACATCTGTGAATGCCTTGCCGCTGTTGATATCGTAATGAAGGTCTTCACGGAAAAGTTCACCACCGAGCGCACCAAGACGCTTCATGCCGGTGTTGTCGATTTCCAGAATGGTGGTGCCTTTACCTACGATGCTGAGACCGCAGGCGCTGTCGGCCAGGGCGGTGTTCTCCATCACGCCAATGTCCACGCGCATGGAGAGGTTTTCCTCTGCGCCGAAACCGGCTACGACTTCGGGAGTGTCGCTTTCCGGGTCAATCTGGTACCCGATCTCGTAGTAGTTGGAAAGCTGGAATTCATTCTCGTAGCGTACTATTTCTTCGTGCGCTGCACCCGTGTACTCCTTGTATACACTATGCACGGCATTGCCGTCAAGCGTTGAGAGTGCAGTGTTAGCGGTCTCAGTCAGAACCAGGGCGCCCTGGGTTCCGGTGAAGGTGATGGTGTCTGCAACGTATTTTGTATCGGTCTTGTCAGGCAGGTTTACGTAGGTTCTGTGGCCGAGCTCTCGCTTGGTCGCAGTGGGGGAATCGGTGGTGAGCACTTCGTCCACATAGGTGCCGCCGTCCACGAGGTCATTGATGCTGGTTCTGCCCGTGACGCGCCATGTGGCATTGGGTGCCCACTTGTCGGTACGGTCGTCGCCCAAATGGTAAAGGGTGAACTTGACCTGGCCGGAATACATGTGGCTGGTGGCGGGTATATCCTGGCCTTTGCCGAACAGGTGTTTGGGCAGTTCAAGATTCTCCATAATCTCAGAACCGTTGTTGACGAAGGATTTGACATCGCCGATGATGGCGTGGTCGGCTTCGTTGGAAAGCTCCTTGATTCCCAGCAATGTAAGCGAGCCATAGCGGCCGTCTTCCTCAAAGTTGGTGAGGCCGCCATCGGCGTCCCACTTCAGGATGAGGCGGAGGCTGACGGCAGGATCCTCGTTGTCTTCATCCCAGTCGCGATCCAGGAAGCCGATTTCCTTTGTAACGAGCTTTTCTACGGTATCACCGGTGGCGGCCAGCATGATTCTGCCCGTGGGGGTGATGAAGATGCTCATGGCATTCGGGGTGCCCAGGCTTACCTTGCCGTCTTCGTCGATAGTAGCCTCAGCGGTGCCGTAAAGGAATACACAGCCGGGGTTTTCCTCAGTAAGGTTGAGGGGCAGGACGTTGTAGGCATCGATGGAGAGGATCCAGTCGCGTTTGTTGACGTTTTCCATCTCCTGGAGCCGGATGCCATTGCTCGGGCCGCCGAGCTGAGTCAGTGAGGTTACGGTGCCTTCCTCGTAGGAAGCCCAGTTCTCTTCCAGGTAATACTTTTGTTCGGTATACGTACAGGCATCAGCTCTGTATTCTGCAGCAGCCTGAACCGTGGTGGTGAGTGCAGCGCTGGCTGTTATCACTGCCAGCAGGGCAGCACGAAGTCCTTTCGGGAGGTGGAGTTTCATATTGTAGGATTTTTCTTGGAAATATTTCGAAGGTGAGGAACGGGGATACCGCTCATTCCACACTCTACCAAAAGCCCCGCGGTATGGCAAGGTCAAAATGACCGCTGGCGTAAAATAATCTCCCAGCGGCCCGCAAATGGAAAAATACGCGTTGAATAATGAGCTAATCCGCGTTAAATCGGCAATTGGCGGGGCGAAAGTTTAATCCGGAGCGGGGGACTTCAGTCCCTCCCCCCCAATGCTTGTGTTTTCGGGACTGAAGTCCCGTGCCCCGACAGATTTGCACCCCGCCAAATCCCAGGTTGGCGGGATGTAAACAAAAAATCGCCCCCGCTCCGGCCGGTGGGGCGTGGAGCGGGGGCGCTGTGAATATCCGGAGTCTGTTTTAATGCGAGAATGCCTCGGCGGGGATATCGGTCACCGGGGTCTGGGTGCCATGCTGCGGGCCGCGGTTCCACTGCAGGCGCATGGTGCCGGGGGCAGTGGGACCCTGCACCACGGTGATGGTGATGGCGTGCTTGCCTGCCTTGAGCGGAATGCCCTTCTTGCCGGTTTGGTCTGCGATGGCCTCATCGGTATTGATGGCGGCGGATTCATTCACCGTGCTGCCGGGGGTGTAGTTGAAGTCGGCATCAATGAGCTGGAAGTTGTGCATCTTGATGTAGGCCTTGGTGCCGGGCACGTCGCTGAGGGTGAGGTAGAAGTGCCAGTGGTTGCCATCGTCGGGGATGTTGATATAGCCCTTGAACTCGGTGATGCTGCCGGCGGGCAGCTGCTCAGCCGTGGGGGCGGTCACCGTGCCTGTGGTGGCCTGGGCGGCTGCGGGCAGGGTATCGAACTCCGGCACCCAGGGGCAGGTGGCGCTCACGCGGCGCATGGCCAGGCCGGGCTGGGTGGCGGCGGGTGCATCGGCGGGCACCAGGGCCATATCGTAGTGGCGGAAACCACCGCAGCCGTTGTTGCGGCGGCCGGCGGCGGGGTCGCGGGTGTAGTCGTAGGCGCGGCGGGTGTGCAGCACTGCGGCTTTCAGCTTGTCCTGGATGCCGGGGAGCTGGGCGGCGATGTTGGTGGTTTCGTGGGAGTCGGCCTCCACATCGTACACCTCGAAATCATCCTGGGCACTATTCATATTCGTGCGGATGGCCTTGAGGTAGCGGCCGTCATCGGCGCGGAAGACGATGACCTGCTGCTCGCCACGGCTGCGGCCCTTCTTGTTGGGCGCATAGTCCTGGTACTGGGCCATGCCGCCGCCGAAGCAGTATTCGGAGTATACCACGCCGTCCTTCTGGGCAGCATCGTTGCCCTGCAGCGTGGGCAGCAGCGAGACGCCGTCGCAGCGCATGGGCTTGGGCATGCCGGCCAGGTCGGCAAAGGTGGCCATCCAGTCGTGGAACTGGCTGGGGAAGTCGCTGTTGTGGTTCTGCTTGATGTAGCCGGGGGCGTACACCAGGCAGGGCACGCGCAGGCCGCCTTCCCAGAGGTCGCGCTTGATGCCGTCCATGGGCCCGTAGCTGCGGAAGAAGGCGGGGTTCTGGGCGGGGGCAGGGTGGTCCTTGAATCCCCACACGGCGCCGGGTTCATTGTGGGGGCCGTTGTCGCTGGTGAACACCACGAAGGTGTTCTGGTCGATGTTGAGGTCTTGCAGCAGCTGCATGAGGTCGCCCATGGCGTCGTCCACGCGGGTAATCATGGTGGCGTGGCGCTGGGCAGCGGTTATGGCACCCTGGGCACCGCCGCCGAAGCGCTTGGCTGCGTATTCCTTCCATTCGGCGTTGTCGCGGTACTGGGGGTAGATGTAGGAATCCCACTTGCCCGTGGCGGTGTTAATCATCTTGCCGGGGGTGCCGAGCCACTGCACGCCGCCCTTCAGGCCGCCACCGGCGGGGTAGGGTGCACTGGGAACGGCCAGGCGGGCATGCGGCGCAATGAGCGTGAGCGCCAGGAAGAAAGGTTTCTCGGGCGTGGCCTTCATGTGGTCGGTAATCCACTTCTTACTGCGGGCGGTGTAGAGGTCGGTGCTGTAGCATGTGTCCAGCCCGGGGGTGATGAGCACATCGCCATCCCACACGGCGTTCATGTGGGTTTCGGGGTCGGCGTTGCTTTCCTCCTTGGCGTAGTGGCGGTGGCCGGCCAGGTGGTTATTGTAGCCGAAGAAGTAGTCGAATCCGCGGCGGGTGGGCCAGGCGGCAGCTGTGGTGGGGGTGCCGCCGCTCTCCATGCCGCCGCCTATGCCCCATTTGCCGATGAGGGCAGTGGCGTAGCCGGCCTCGCGCAGCACACTGGCAAGCGTGTGGGAGTTCTCCAGGGCGGCGTCGAAGCTGTTGTTGCGGATAACCTCGGTGTGCCCCTGGTGGGTGCCGCTGAAGATGGAGGCACGCGCCGGTGCGCACACGGGCGCGGCAGTGTAGTGGCGGCGCAGCTGCACACCCTGCTGGGCCATCTTGGCCAGGCTCGGAGTGCTGATGACGGGCGGGCGCACCGTGCCATCGGCACAGGTGGCGGGCACATTGATATTGAGGTCGCCCCAGCCCATGTCATCCACCAGCACGAGGATGATGTTGGGCTTATCGGCGGCGCTCACCATCTGGCCCGCGGCCAGTAGTAGGGATAAGGCGAAATGACGGAGCTTCATGATATAATTGAAAATGATAATGCCGCACAACCTGCGGCGGTATAGGCCGACCTCATTCTAGCATATTGCCTAATGTTTTTGCAACTACAAACGCCCCGCGTGAGCCGCAAATCTGCAGGTGCATGGCAATTACCACCCCTCAATTCCTTTATCACGGCGGGAAACCAGCAGCGCCTGCTCCGGGGGTGGGGCAGGCGCTGCGGAATTAGGGGAAGGGAGGCTGGTGAATCAGCGGAGCTTGATGATGTAGCGGCCGGTGGTCATGGCGGCGGCATCGGCAGCCTTGATGGTCTTGCGGGCGTGTGCGGCACCCCAGGAATCGGTGTAGATGATGGTCTTCTTCTTGAGGTTGTAGCCGATGATGAGGCGGGCGTGGCCGCCGCGGGACTGGGGCAGGCCGATTTCCTCCTTGTAGATGCCGAGCATGACCATCCAGATGACGGGGGTGCCGGAGTCGATGCTCTTCTTGATGTCCTTCATCCACTTGGTTACCTGGGTGGGCTTGCCGGCGCGGGCCTGGCGCAGCACGCCGGCATCTGCCGTGGCGAATACATCGCCCATGGGGGTGAGGGGGGCCTTGTCTTCGCGCTTGGCTATCTTGTTGTAGGGTTCGATGACGGATTTGAGGTTGGTGGAGTAGTCATCGAGCACAATGAACTTGGTGCGGAACTGCTTGCAGACATCGCGCATGGCCTGCTCCATGCCGCGGGAGGAGGTGCCGCCATCGGCGCTGCTGTCGCACACTGCGGCCAGGGCGTGCTGGTCTACCTTGTCCATGCCGTAGTAGGCGAAGACGCGGGCCAGGGTGGCGGGAACGCAGTAGCCCTTATCGCCCTGATCCACCATGGGCAGCCCCTTGAGCCACACGGTGCCGTCGTCCTCGGTGGTGATGTTGTCGCGCAGTTCGCCCTTGCGCACGGTGTCGCGGGCACCGCCGCCGCCCAGGGCTTTGGCATCGGGGCCGGCATTGAGTCGGATGAACTCAGCCTCGAAATCCTTTTTCTTGCCGGAGGAATTGGCCTCCAGGCGGATGACGCCGGTGTCCCATTTCCATTCCCAGGACTTGAGCTTCACGGCTGAGTCGCCTTTGGCTGCGCGGCGCAGCTTGCCGCGCACGCCGGTGAGTTCCTCGATGGCAGTTTTGGCGTCTTCCAGCTGGGTGTTGAAATCTTCGGCGCTGATGGTGCCGTCATCGCCCTTGTTGTAAATCATGGCCTGCAAGGATTTGGGAGTGTTGCCATCCATGACGAAGATGACTTCACCGGCCGTGAGAGAACCGAAGCTGACGGAGCCGGCGCGGGCGCGCATGTGCTCGGCATCCGGGCGCTGCACAGGTACGCCCTCCATGGTGGTGTTGACATCCTTTTTCCAGAAATCGCCTGATTTGATGCTTTCGGCAAGGTCAGCTCCCAGTGCGGCGGCGCAGAGCAGGAGGCTGAGGCATGAAGTAATGCGAATCATGGCCATATGGTAGCCTATTCAGAATGCCGCTGCAAGCAAATAGTTGAGGATTTGTGAACTGCGGGGATTTAAACATTACAGTTGGTAATCTGGGATTTGGCGAGCCGGTTCTGGTATTCTATTCGAAGCTTGGGGCATTTGCCCCGTGCCCCGACAGATTTGCGCCACATGAATCGCAATCCGGCGTGTCTGGGCGCCGGCTTAGAACGGGCTGCTGTTCCTCATCTGGCGGCCGTGGCGCAGCAGGGTGATGAGCAGGGCCAGGCTGGCAACCAGGGCTACGCCGGTGAAATACAGGGGCAGTTGCCAGGCATCGGCATCGTGCGCGGCGGCGGCATGGGCCAGGGGCAGGGTGAGCGGCAGGTGCCAGAAAACGCCCAGCAGGGTGATGATGCCCAGGCTGCGGCGGTTGATGCCCCCGCTGCAGAACAGGACGCGGCGCACCAGCGCTGCCACCGCGGCGGCTACGGCCATGCCCACAGGCAGCAGGGCGCCGATGGCACCGGCGGTTTCGCGCAGGCGCTCGGGGGTGATGCTCTCGCCCGCCAGCTGGTGCAGCGGCTCGTAGCACAGGAAGGCAAAGACAACGCCGCCATAACTCATGGAGAGATTAAACAGGCGGCGGTAGGCGAAGGGGTCCTGTATGGTCGGCTCCTGGTGCATCATGTGTGGCAGCCCGTGGGTCAGGATTCGTCTGTGTCCAGCGCGTAGCGCGTGGCAGCCACAGCCAGGAACACGGCGGTTTCCACGCGCAGGATGATGGGGCCCAGGCTGGTAGGCAGGTAGCCGGCAGCTTCACCGGCGGCGTATTCATCGGGGGAGAAATCGCCCTCGGGTCCGATAAGTAGCACGCATTCGCCCTGGTGGGCGGCGCGGGCGGCTTCGAGCAGCTCGCGCATGGGGCGCGCATGCGGCACAATGGCGCACTGGAGCTTGAGCGCCGGCAGGTCACTGCGCTGCAGGAAGGCGGAGTAGCTCTGCGGCTGCTCCACCACCGGCAGGGTATTCACACCGCACTGCTTGCAGGCCTCGAGCACGGTGCGGCTCCACTTGGCGGTCTTGGCGGCGGCATCCCTGGCATCGATGCGCACGATGGTGCGCTCGGTAATGAGCGGGATGATGCGCTGCACGCCCATTTCCACCGCTTTCTGGACGATGAGGTCCATGTTGGACCCCTTCGGTATGGCCAGCGCCAGGGTGATACCCGCCACGGGGGGCAGGGCAGGCAGGGGGGTGAGCTCTGCCAGGGTCATGTGGCTGCTGCCGCTGGTGGCGGCTATGCGGCCTGTGGCAGCCTGGCCGCAGCCGTTGAACACCTCGCACGCATCACCCACGCGCAGGCGCATGACCTTGAGCGCATGCTTTGCCTCCTCACCCTCGATATCGAGGGTAGTGGCGGCCTGCAGATCGGCTCCCGGGGCGTAGCACCTGTGCATGGCGGTGTGGTGGTGGGGTTTACTTGAGATAGCGGGCAGCGCGCTTGCGGAAATCGGCCACCTCGGGCTGGTTGGAGTCCTTGAGCTCCTCGCAGAACTTCTTGAGCGCCTTTTCCTGGCCGGAGGAGAGCTTGGTGGGGGTCTCCACCTGCACCTCGACCATGAGGTCGCCGCGGCGGCTGCCCTTCAGGCTGGGCATGCCCTTGCCGCGCACGCGGAAGATGGTGTTGCTCTGGGTGCCGGTGGGCAGCTTGAGCTTGGTGGGGCCTTCGAGCGTGGGCACCGTCATTTCACCGCCCAGCGCGGCATCGATGAAGGGCACGGGCATGGTGCAGTGCAGGTCCATGCCATCGCGGGTAAAGATATCGTGCGGCTTCACCTCGATGTGCACATAGAGGTCACCGGTCTCGCCGCCGTGCACGCCGGCATCGCCGTTGCCGGTGGAGCGCAGCTGGGTGTCGGAATCCACACCGGCGGGCACACGCAGGGCAATCTGCACATCCTTGTGCACGCGGCCTTCGCCGTGGCAGTGCGGGCAGGGGTTGCTGATGGTCTGGCCGGCGCCGCGGCAGGTGGGGCAGGTGCTCTGCTGCACAAAGAAGCCGCTCTGGCGCGTGACCACGCCGGAACCATGGCAGGTGGGGCAGTCCTGGAAGCCGGCGCGGCCATCCTTGGAGCCCGTGGCGTTGCAGTGCTCGCAAGGCACCATGCGCTCTACCTCCAGATTCTTGGTGCAGCCCTCAGCTGCTTCCTCGAGTGTGATTTCGAGGTCGGTGCGCAGGTCGGACCCGGGACGGCGGGGGTCTGCCTTGCGGCGGGCGCCGCGGCCTCCCATGCCACCCATGCCTCCGAAACCACCAAAGGCGCTGCCGAAAATCTGCGAGAACAGGTCGGAGGGGTCGGTGAAGCCACCGAAACCGCCCATGCCGCCGGGGCCTCCCATACCGCCGTTCTTGAATGCCTCGTGCCCCATGCGATCGTAGGCGGCGCGCTTGTCGGCATCGCTCAGCACTTCGTAAGCCTCACCCAGTTCCTTGAACTTCTCCTCCGCTTCCTTGTTGTCGGGGTTGCGGTCGGGGTGGTACTTCATGGCCAGCTTGCGGTAGGCCTTCTTGATGGTGGCGTCATCGGCATTGCGGTCGATGCCCAGCACCTCGTAGTAATCCTGTGCCATTGTGTCTGAAAAAGGTAAAGGGGTGTTATCAGGCCTCGGGGGCGGCTTCTTCGCGAGGGGCGGCGGTCACCACATTCACGGGGCGCAGCAGACGGCCGCGCAGGATGTAGCCCTTGCGCAGAATACGGATGATGGTGCCCTCCGGTTCATCGCTCGGTTCGCTCATGATGGCCTCGTGCACATTGTGGTCGAACTCCTGACCGGGTGCGGCCTCGATGGCCTCCACGCCCTGCGAGGCAAGGAAATCAGCCAGCTGCTTCTGCACCATGCTCATGCCGATGTAGATCATGGAGCTGGTGTCCTGCTGGGCCATCTGCATGCCCATCTCAAAGTTATCAATCACGGGCAGCAGCTCCTCAAGCAGGCTGCGGTTGGCGTACTTGGTGAAATCTTCGCGGTCCTTCACGCAGCGCTTGCGGTAGTTGTCGTATTCCGCAGCGGTGCGCAGCGCCATTTCGCGCCATTTGGTGAGCTCATCCACAGGCTGCTGCTCCTCAGCAGTCTCTTCTGCCTGGGTTTCGGGCGTTTCGATGTTTTCTTCCTCGGGTGTTGGCTTTGTTTCTTCTTCGCTCATGCGCTTATCATACGATATGCAGGGCTTTTGGTCAACCCCTGTCTTGTGACATTTCCCGCCTCATCCCCCTTCTGCAGCCCAACTATTTCTGCTGCGGTTCAGAAGCCCACAGGCCTGGCCATTCCTGAATGCCCGCAGGGTATCTCAAAAAAAGCAAGAAACGCATCCGGCAGAGCCAGACGCGTCTCTTGATTGTGTGATAGGAAAGAGATACTTTCCGAAATCACTTACTTGCCCTTAACGGGTTCCACCACGGGAGCGGGAGCAACGGGCTCGGCGGGAACCTGCTGCTGCTGCTGCTGCTGGCAGGAAACGAAAGCGGCGGCCGTAAGAGCGAGGATAGCGATCTTCTTCATAATTATCTTACTAGTTTTGATGTTGTTTGATGCACCAATCGAGCAAGGATAGCTAGACTGGCTAGAATCAATATAACACCCTTGCTTGATAAATCAAGCCTAAAGTATAAAAAATAGGTTGTCAGACGGCAGAAAAAAGTACACCCGCCCAGATTGGACGGGTGCATCTTGAGGAATTGAAGTGAAAATGTGAAAGGGAATTTCCCTTTCAGGTATCACTTACTTGCCCTTCACAACTTCCACCTGGGGTGCGGGGGGCACAACCTCGGTGGTCTGCTGCTGCTGCTGCTGCTGGCAGGAAACGAAAGCAGCGGCCGTAAGGGCGAGGATAGCAATCTTCTTCATAATGATTATCTTGGTTTTGATGTTGTTTCGAATGATACCGGGCAGGATGACCCAGCAATTCGGCAGGGAATATACCATGAATTCTGAATATTGCAAGCCTAAAGTGAATTTTTTGCTCTTGATAATAAAACAGATGGGCAGAAAAATGACCGGAAATGTGCATGTGAAATGCCAGGTGTGCCTTTTTGGGATTGCGTGTGGAGGGAATCTGTGGAACAATACGGCGCATGCAGAATGATACCATTGCAGCTCTGGCTACTGCCCCCGGCACAGGGGCACTGGCGGTTATTCGTGTGAGCGGCCCGGAGGCGCTCTGCGTGGTGCAGGGCTGCATCGGCAGCCGCGCGCTGCAGCCGCGCCTGGCCACGCTGGTGCGCGTGCGCAACGCCCACGGCGCCGTGGTGGATGAGTGCGTGGCCACCTGGTTTGCTGGCCCCGCGAGCTTCACGGGCGAGGATACGGTGGAGCTCTGCTGCCACGGCGGCATGCTGGTGACCCGCCGCGTGCTCGAGCGCCTGCTCGAGTGTGGTGCCCGCCCGGCCGAGCCGGGGGAATTCTCCCGCCGCGCGTTTGAGAACGGCAAGCTCGATCTGACCCAGGCCGAGGCGGTCATGGATATCATCTCTGCCGGTAGTGATCTGGCGCTGCGCGCTGCGCAGAACCAGCTGCAGGGCGCCATCGGTTCGCAGGTGGAGGCCGCGGCAGATGTGCTCATCAACGTGGCCGCCCATGTGGAGGCCTATATCGATTTCCCGGAGGAAGACATTGCGCCCGATACCACGGAAACACTGCTGGCCCAGCTGGATGAGGTGGAGGTCATGCTGCGGCGCCTGCTGGCCACGGCAGATGAAGGCCGCCTGCTGCGCGAAGGTGTGCGCACCGCCATCGTGGGTGCGCCGAATGTCGGTAAATCCAGCCTGCTGAATATGCTGCTGGGTTACGAGCGCGCCATTGTGAGCAGCACGGCGGGCACTACGCGAGACACCATCGAGGAGAGTGTGGCGCTGGGTGGCCTGCGCCTGCGTCTTATAGATACTGCGGGGCTCCACGAGAGTGCCGATGCCATTGAATGCGCGGGCATGGAGCGCAGCCGCCGCGCAGGGGCAGAGGCCGATCTGCTGCTCGAAGTGGCCGATGTGACCGCCCCCCGCTGCCCGGTTGACATATCTGCCACCGGTGCCCACCACCTGCTGGTGCTTAATAAGTGTGACCTCCCCGCCCACCCCGATTGGGCAGGGGAGACCGCCGCTATCCGTATTTCCTGTGCTGCCGGCACGGGTCGCGAGGCGCTGGAAGCCGCGGTGGAGCAGCTCTTCCTGCGCGAAAGCGGCGAGCGCGATTCCCTGGCTGCCATCAACACCCGCCACCGCCACGCGCTGGTGCAGGCTCTGGATTACCTGGCCGCCTCCCGCGCGGCCCTGCTGGCAGGTGTATCCCCCGAGTTTGTGGATGTTGACCTCCGCGCCGCGCTCGATGCCCTGGGCTCCATCACCGGCCGTATCGATATCGACGATATCCTCACCCGCGTGTTCTCGACCTTCTGCCTGGGGAAGTGATGTTCCCTTCACGGGATTCCTTCTGTCTTGAAACGGAAGCGATGGGGACTGAGGTCCTATGCCAGCAGCCGGGCAAGCTGCGACCTGAGCAGGGCGGGGGAAGTCTGCCCGGTGTAGCACGCAAACAGGGCATGCGGGGCGACCAGCAGCACCTCGATTTTCAGCTGGGGAAACAGCGGCATGGACACTGTGGCATAGTGATGCACCTGGTCTGCCGGAGCAGAAAGAGGCGCGGGCATCAGGAAGGCATTGTGCACCGGCTGTCTGATGCTTCTGCCGCTGTTGTGGTGGGCTTCCGGCCTCTGCAGGGCTTGCTGGTACAGGAATTGCTTGGTGATGTCGCTTGTGCCCGGCAGCCCCAGAGGCAGGTTGCCGGCACGGCCGGGCAGGGGCAGGTAGTACTTGGCATCCATAATCCAGGTGCCATGCTCCGTGCTGAAAATCATGTCGGGAATCAGCGAAGAGGGGGCTTCATGTACCTGCTGCTTCATGCTCCACACGGGGGATTTTATCTGCAGCTGCCCGGAAATATCATCGCCCAGCACGGTCCGGCAGGCATCTTCCCACAGCATGTGGAAGGAGGAGCAGCCGAAGGCGTATTCCGGTTCCGAATCCTTCTGCCGGGAGGACTGGCAGGAAAGATAGGCTTTCAGTAAATTCAGAATGTGGCGGCGGCGTGAGTCAAACTGCCGGGAGAGTTCAGATTCCACCAGATACAGCAGGTAATCCTCGCTGTTGTTTTCCGGTGCAGGGGATTCCTCCACGCTGTTTGCCGGTAAATCCAATAGTTCCGTGAGTCCGAATTGTGCCAGAGAGGCGTAACATTCGCTCACGATTCTGCGGTGCAGCAGGGTAATCGGGTTGTTGTGCTCCCGGGTGCGCTGGCGGGTGATGATATCGGTGTAGATGGGGGATTCGTGCTGAATGAGCGAGAGCTTCTTATTGATGGTGTGCGACCACATGTGGCGGCCGGGGCCGTTCACCTGTTCAACCTGGTGCTCATCGCGGTATTCCCCGTGTTCCGCAAAGTCGGAGACGATGGTGACCAGCAGGGCCAGATCGTTGCTGATGGGATTTTCCTGCTCGGCATGCTGCTCGCTTACAAGGCGCCTGCTGTGGTAGCGCCGTATGGCTTTCAGCACCTGGGTGAATAATTCCCGGCGTTCCGGAGAATTGATGAAATTATCCCCCGAGAGCTCTGGTATGGCCAGCTTCTGTGTATCTGCATATTTGGGCAGTATGTACACCATGCAATCATTGCAGGCGTACATACCGACGTAGCAGAAAGCGTATTCCGCCTGGCTGAGGTAGTTCTCGAACACCTCATCGTCATTTGCTTCGGCGGCTCCGGGGGTGCTTCTGCGGCGTATGATGTGCTGTGCCTGCAGCCTGTTCAGAAAGACATCCCGGCGTTCCGGTGCGATATGGAAGATGCTGCAGATGCTTTCGGCAGAGTAGCCCACGCGCTCTCTCACCCAGGCGAGAGAGCGCACACATGCTCTGCGAGGCTTCTGCGGACTCATTTATGACCCCTGAATGAAGATTTCGTCGATGGCAGCTTCCAGGCCGCCTTCGCTGTAGGCAGTCATGAATTCTGAGCACAGCTGCGAATAGCGCAGTGATGCCTTGGCGAACAGTGCGCTGCGCTTATGGCGGGCGGCGTCTTCATGCAGATACATCAGCACCTTGTTGCAGATGGCCGCAGTGAAATCGCTCTCGTTCTGCAGCTCCTCGGGAGACAGGAAGAAGGGCCCCATCTGTTTGTCTTCGTTCACGCCTGCTTTCTGAAGCAATTTGTTCGCGCGCTCGCGGAGCTTGTTCCAATCTGCCGCGTAGCCGCCGCAGTCGAGCAGGGCGCTCCGGGCCTCATCGATATCGCAATAGGCAAAGTGCCAGCGGCGTTTGAAGGCGGTGTCCATGGGGTAGACGCCCTGGTCCGCGCTGTTCATGGTGGCCCAGATATACATGTTGTGTGGAATAACCAGACGTTCGCCCTCCTGCAGCCCCAGATAGGCGGCAAACTCTTCCGACACCGCCACGCTGTACCGGCTTTCACGCGTTTTGCGGCGGTCCAGCAGCTGGAACATGTCGGCAAACACGGCGGCGGCGTTAGCTCGGTTGATTTCCTCGATGATAAGCAGGTGGGGGATGGCCGGATTGCTCCTGGCGGCTTTCAGTATGCGGGCAAAGGGCCCGGGAACAAAGCCGTAACTCACGCGCTCATTGCTCGTTCCTGCGAAAATGACAACCGGCTTGAACGAACCGATGAAATCGAAGCTGGTGTATTCCGGGTGGAAGGTCACGCGCTCTGTGTTCTCAGGGGCGAAGTACGATTCGGCCTCCTGGTTCAGCAGGTAGCTTTTGCCTGTGCCGGGGGCGCCGAATCTAATCAGGTTCCCCTTGGGGTGCCACTCTTTCTTGCTGGTGTGGAGCTTTGTGAGGCGGAGAACGGCATCGTACTGCGCATGGGTCATGTCGAACAGGCTTCCTTGAATATGCTCGAATCTTTCCTTGGTTTCAGGGTGCTTTGTCAATTCGTCCAGCGGCAGCGGCGTGTCCAGTTGCTGCGTCTTGCGGATGCGGATGCAGCTTCCATCGGCTGCTGCGGAAATCTCGGCCAGAGCCACTACGGCACGTGTGGGGCTTGATTCGTAGCATACCACCAGGTCTCCCTCCCGGACTTTCTCGAAGTTGGAAAAGATATTGCGTTTATTTCCATCCTCGTTGTACAGGGTGTACGGGATTTCTTCATCGACCTTAATCTGCTCAAATGACCATACGCTCGGTTTTGCCACCAGAAGCCAGTGCTGGGCGACCTTCGGCTGCTTCTGCTCCTCGCGTATCTGCGTGCCGGTGAAATCCACAAAATCGCAGGTGATGGCGCTCAGCTCCTGGTCCGAGAGCGTTGTGGTCGATGCCTGGCGGATGGCCTCTTTGACATCGCGCATGAAGGTGTACGCATTCTGCAGGAAAATCTCTTTCCTGCCCACCACTGTGTCGCCCGACAGCTGCTGTGCACACAGTTTCACGATTTCATTGGTGAAGAAGTAGTAGTTCTGCAGCGGGTCGTGCAGCCAGCAATAGACAGTGGCCGGATGCGGCCCTTGCAGGTGGTTGGCGTCCTCGTTCAATTCGCCATGCTCCTTCTGTTTGGTCACGCGCTCCTCTGCCAGAGCATCGAATTGTCTGTAGCGCTCCTGAATATCGCCATCTGCATACAGGGCGGAAAACATCTCATACACCGCCCGGGCGCCGGTTCCGGGAGCTTCGTCATCCAGATCCGTGGCCATCACTCCCAGCATGCCGTAGCTGTGCTTGCCGCGTTTCCCGCCGAACACATAAGTGTGGTTGAAAATGCCGCTGAAAATATCGATGGCGCATTTCAGCGCCTTGATGCAGCCAAACAACCCTTCCGATTTTTCAGGCGCCAGTGACCACTGCCCCCAGGCCTCGCGGAACGCATCCTGCGCCGCCAGCAGGCTCGCGATGTTGCTCTTCCGACCTGCTTCGCACGCGGTGTTGTATCTGGCAAACCAGTCTTTGAAAATATCCGGATTAATCATGAGATGAAAAACGCTAGTTTCGTATACCATAGATGCACATCCATGTCAACCGGGAAGGAAACCATTCTGGCCTGCCTTGGGGCTTCGCGTGTCGCAAGCCTCCCTTGCTACGCCCACACGGGTGGCGTAGAAAAACAGCGTATCAGGTGACCTGATACGCTGTTTTACGAAGACTGGAGTTAATACGCCATCAGCTTGGAAAAACTGAGCCCGGAATTCGCTTTTTCCGTTTTTCCTACGTTCAGCCAAAGCAAATATGGAATCACATTATAATATATTGGATATAGACGTTTTATGAAATCTGCTTCGCAATTTGGGAGACTCTCACATCGCTTGTAAGAGGTCAGGCAAAATGAAATACAGCATTCGCGGAAAATGGCAAAAAAGAAGAAAATGCCCCTTCACGCTTGAACTGAGGGGCGGGAATTGATATAATACCCGTAACAGATACACGCTTAGAGTTATGTCCATCTTCCGTAAAATCCTTGCCACCACATCCCTCTGCCTTGCGGCGGCGGCGTGCGTGTGCCATGCTACACCGGATACGGTTGCAGCTCCGCTAAGGCTGAACAAACAGTCATCCCTTGATACAGCGGACGCCAACGTCATGCCGACTAAAACGCAAACGAGCATTATAAAAAAGTTCAGAAGAAAACTTAAAAAGGCAGGATTTATATTAGAAGGAGGACCGGGATTTACCAAAGAAACAGCGTGGATTCTTCCTGAAAACGTGAATGAAGATGACATTCTGGATTGCTTGCCTGGCTATGAATGTTACGAGTCGTTAGAATATCATCAGGATGCGGATGGCACCCCGTATTTGTTACGACCGGGTGACATTGAGATTCGCAACAAAAAGTCAAAGAAATTTTACAAAGTAACAATCTGGTTCAATGTCTCCCAGCACACGAGACATTCTCGTAAATGCAAGGAATGGTAGCTCAACGAAGTGAAGTTTCATTATAGGAATGCCTAAAAACACCACCCGCAAGACTAGGACGTCCCCAAAGCTGGCCAAGAATGAGCCCCG
Source organism: Akkermansia sp. (assembly GCA_045644745.1). Lineage (GTDB taxonomy): Bacteria > Verrucomicrobiota > Verrucomicrobiia > Verrucomicrobiales > Akkermansiaceae > Akkermansia. The sequence continues at coordinate 455 of JAZRHL010000044.1, read as the reverse complement.
GCACTCGTCCTACCCTTGCGGGTGTCTTTTTGTCTTCTTTGGCTGTCATTCCGCTGGTGGAGATTGCTTCGTCACCGGGGGCGGCTGCATGTGAAGCACCTCCATCCGGTGCTCGATAGTCTGCAAGCGGACAGACATCTCGGACAGCACGCGGATGGTCTTTTCCTGAGCTTCGGACGGCTCAGTATAGCCGCCGCTTTTAAGTTTTTCGTGCGTACAATATGACGGTATAACAACTGCTGGTTGCTTGACTTACTCCGTCCAAATGTTACAATACTACCGTATCAGGGAAAGGAAGGCGTAACCGTATGACCATAGATGAGATAAAGAAGCTGATAGCGAAGGATGAAACGCGCACGCTGGAGTTGAAGAAGACTACCGGTGAGCTTCATCGTGGTATGGAAACGGCATGTGCATTCCTGAACTCGGATGGCGGATGGTTGATGTTTGGCATC
>JAZRHL010000043.1:0-13723 GCA_045644745.1 Akkermansia sp. | reverse complement strand
CCGCTGCTGATGCAGCGGAAACCTGTCGCTTCCGTCTCCGCCCTACGGGCTTTGCCGAGACAGGTCGCTCAATGAAATCCATGGGCAGGCCTGTGGATGAAATACGCCCAAGGGCGTATGAAAGCGCGGCTAAGGCCGCACATGAATTTACAGCCTGCGGCGGTACGAAAGCGGCACGTTGTGCCGCACACTCTGCTTCCACTAACGTGAAAGCAGAGCCCCACAAATCGCAATTTGAGGGCTATAGCACTCCGCAAAAAGAAGAACCCCGGCTTGTTTGCAAGCCGGGGTTCCTGTTAAACTGATGTGTGCAGATGATTAGTCGCGGGTAGTGCGGCAGTAATCATACTTGCTCTGGTAGCCGAGTTCCTCGGGGAATTCGGAGAAACCGCCCCATACGTTGTAAGCCTTGTCGCCGCTGCGGCCGCAGGAGTCCTGGTAGCAGGGCTTGTAGGTGCACTTGTAGGTGGGAGCCCAGAAAGTTACCAGCTCATAGAAACCATAGCCTACGCGGGTGAGGGTGCGGCCGACGCCGTCCACAACGCCTACGGTGAAACCGGCGTTGTCACCTTCAGCGCTGGTCCAGCGGATCATGGTGGTGGGGAGTTCCTCTACAGCGAAGAGAACATTGCTGATAGCACGGCCCAGCTTGCGGGTGGCCGTGTACTCAGAGGCGGGAGGAGCCTGAATGTCGGCGTACGTCGTGCCGACCATTGCCAGGAGAATAGTAGAAAGGAGTAAGCGCTTCATGACGTAATCAGGAATATCATATCATCTCGTTTCCTGCAAGCAAAAAAATGTGGTTTTGCGGCAGGAAAGGAAAAAAATTACTTCAAAAGCTCAGAAATGTCCATTTGTGTCTCATCATCGGTCAGGTAGCAGCCGGGGTCGGAGCCGTACCAGTGACCATTGGCAAAGGCTGCGCGGGTGCGGAAGCCACCGCCGCAGAGGGCGAAGTGCTTGCAGGTGGCGCAGCGGCCGCTCAGTTTCTTCTGGCGCTCCAGCGGGTCATCGCAGCCTCGCAGTTCCTGCAGCACGGCGGCGCTGGGTTCCTGGGCAGCTTCCCATACGTCGGAGAACTTCTGGGTCTTTACATTGCCCAGGGTGACACCCTGCCAGAACTGGTCGGGGTGAATGTTGCCCTGTGTGTCGATGTTGGCGATGCCTCGGCCGGAACTGTTGGCACCGCCGCCGTTCCAGGTGAGCAGACGCAGGGTTTCTGCTGCCTGGGGATGCCCTTCACGCAGCTGGCGCAGCAGCAGGTAGATGCCGTCTGCAGGCTGGGTCACCGTGAGTAGCTCGCGGGTCTGGCCTGCGGCGTGCCAGGCCTCTGCGCGGGCGATGAGCATATCGAGCGCGGCGCGGGCTTCCTCCGGCCTGAGGCTGGCTACATCCACCCCTCGGCCGGTGGGTACCAGGTGGTAGGAGCACACGCGCTGGATACCTTCCTGCTCAATGAAGTTGAGAATCTGCTCCATGCTCTGCACATTGTTACGGGTGAGCGTGAGACGCAGGCCGGTCTTCTGGCCTACCTCTTCGCAGAGCTTGAAGCCGCGGATAGCGCCATCGAATGCGCCCTGCACGCCGCGGAACTTATCATGCACGGCGCCGATGCCGTCCAGCGAGATGCCCACATAGGCTACGCCCAGGTCCTTGAACATGCGGGCCATGTCGGGGGTGATGCGGGTGCCGTTGGTGGAGATGGTTACTTTGAGCCCCTTGTCGGTGGCGCGCTGCAGAATCTGCGGAAGCTGAGGGTGCAGCAAAGGCTCACCGCCGGAAAGCAGCAGGGCGTTTACCTTGTAATCAGCCAGGTCGTCAATTACGGCGCAGCACTGCTCCCAGCTCAGCTCGCCCGGGTAGCGTTCTGCATGGGAGTCGGCATAGCAATGCACGCACCGCAGGTTGCAGGTGCGGGTGATATTCCACACCACGATGGGCTTGCGGGTGCGGGAGGAAGCAGGCATGCAGGCTGCGGTGCTGCTGTTGGGCATGTGGCTGCCGTGGCCGAGACCGTAGCGGATGTGGTCAGCGGGCTGGGCGGCACCGGTCCAGAGTTTGGTGATATTGATCATGGCTGGGGAGTTTCACCGCGCAGGGCGGCGGGAATATAGTTGCAAAGGGGTTCGGCGGCCATCATGTCGCCATTGCTGCCATAGGCTCGGGCACGGGAGCCACCGCACACGCGGCGGTATTCGCACTTGCCGCACTTGCCGCCCAGCGCGTTGTCGTCGCGCAGCTGCACAAAGAGCGGGTGGTTGCGGTAGATATCGGCCAGCTTGTCGGTGCGCACGTTGCCTGCGGTAATCGGCAGGAAACCGCTGGGCTGAATCTCGCCCACGTGCGAGATGAAGGCCACGCCCTTGCCATCGCGGGTGGGTACCATGTGGCGCGGGGCGGGGGAACCCTGTCCGCGGGCAGCCTGCATCATGGCGCGGCGGTAGTGGTGCCCTTCTGTGGTCTTGATGGCGAAGGGGAGCTCGCTGCGCAACTCGAGCAGGCGCTGCCAGAGTGCCTCCAGTTCTTCGGCGTCCGGCAGTTCCTCCCGCGTGGCGCGTCCTGTGGGTACCAGAAGGAAGACGCTCCATACATCGGGCTGAATTTCCTTGAGTAGTTTCACGAATCCTTCCAGCTCGGGCAGGGTGGTGCGGGAAATGGTGGTGTTAATCTGCAGCTGGATGCCGGCTTCCCTGGCCATGCGCGCGGCCTGCAGGGTGCGCTCGAAGGTGTGCGGCACGCGACGGAATGCATCATGCGTTTCGCGGGTAGCGCCGTCCAGACTCAGGCTCATGCTCACCACGCCGGCCTGGCGGAGCTTGTGGAAATCGGTGTTGAGCAGGCGGTTAGTGGCGGCGGGGCTCAGTGCCACACGCAGGCCTTTGCCTGCAGCGCGTTCGATGATGTCGAAAATGTCGCGGCGCATCATCGGGTCGCCGCCGGTGAGCACCAGCATGGGCGGTGCCAGCTCGGCAATCTCATCCACCAGAGCCAGGGCTTCCTCATGGCTCAGCTCCTCCGGGTGGGCCTTTGGCTGGGCAATGGCGCGGCAATGCTGGCAGGCCAGGGCGCAGGCTCGCGTCACCTCCCAGAAGAGGATGAACGGGCGTTCGGCAAAATTGCACATCGGCGGATGGTGGGGCGCAGTCACGCGCGCATTGTACACGCTCGCGCGCTATTTGGCAAGTGCGTTGTGTGTGCACGGTATCCTGCTTGCGTGCAAATGCTGTTTTTTCAGTAATATGGTCGGGTCAATAAATAAATTGGTATCAAAATTCACAAAAACTGTGACAAAAAACTTGACAGGAAGGTCTAATTGCTGTATCTTGCCTGCCCGTTCCCGAACAATCTATCAACAACGAAAGAAAAATCATGCGTTCCGTATCTGTACGTAAAGGAGAACCGATCGATCGCGCTCTGAAGCGCCTTAAGACCAAGCTCGACACCGAGGGTATCCTCGAGGAGATGCGCCGTCGTCGCGCTTTCGAGAGCCCCATGGATGAGAAGCGCCGCAAGGCCCGTTCCGCCAGCAAGCGCAACAAGGTGAAGTGGCACTTCACCAACAAGGAGGAGATTCCGGCTGCTGCCGTGACCCCCGCTGTTGAGGCCTAAATCCTGAAGTTCGGGAAAGTTTTTGAAAAAGGACAAGCTGAAAGGCTTGTCCCTTTTCGTGTTTAAGAAAGGAAGCTTGCCGTGGCATGCGGTAAATGCATCACCACATGGCGGCCACGCAGCGGCGGGCGACCTCCTGCCAGGTGGGGTAGGCGGGTAGGTTGGTCATGTCGGGGGCGCTGTATGCTGCGTTGAGCGTGCGGATGAAATCGGATTCATCAGCGTTATCAAAGGTGAAGCGCGCGGGAATGTTTTCGCAGATGGGGGGCAGGGCGCTGGCAATGCAGGGCATGCCGGTGCGCAGACACTCCACGGGGGGCATGCCGAAGCCCTCGTAGTCGGAGAAGTAGATGGCGCAGCGGCAGTCGCGCTGCATGAGCTGCTGTAGCTCTTCAAAGGGTAGTCGCCCGTGCTGCACCCAGTGCGGGCCGGGTAGGGTAAGCCCCTGAGGCGGGCGTCCGATGAGGTGGATTCGGATACTGCCGGTATCTGCGCGCTGGCTTAGCCAGCTTTCTACGCGGCGTATACCAAGGGCGGTGAGCTTGTGCGGGAAGGGGGAAGCATAGAACAGAATATCCCGCCCGGTTGCAGGGGTATAGGAGCGGGGGGTATCATCGAACCCGATGCCTACCACCGCCGTGCGGCAGCCGGGGCAGTAGTGTTCATAGCGGCTTTTGTTGAACTGGGTGGAGGTGAGCACGAGGTCAGAGACCTGCAGGCAGCGCAAGCCCAGGGTGCGGAAGTAGAGCAGCTCATGGCGGGGGAAGGGGGTATCGCCCTCGCCTTTATGCAGTTCGTAATATTCCCAGTTCACATCGTGCAGGTAACAGGCCAGTTTTGTTTTGCCTAGCCGTGGGAAGAAGGGGGGGAAGCCTTTTGGCAGAATGGCCCAGTCCGGCTGGATGCGGCGGATGGCGGCGCACACGCCTGCCTGGTCCCACCATACACGGCCAAAGCGTCGCGGTACCGGTTTGTCTGCCAGGTGCAGGTGCACGTGGGTCGGCAGATTGGCAAATTGCCCGGCGCATTCCTCGTTGCCAAGTATATGTAGTTCACTCACTTCCGGAATCTGCATGAGCCCACGGGCCAGTCCCATGGAGACATTGAAGATGCCTACCGATTTTGTGGCGGCAAAGCTTTGGTCTGTGAGCGAAAGCAGAATTTTCATAATCTGTGGGTGCAATCTGGCATACTTTCGGCTGGCTGTCAAGATTTTTCGGCTCTGTGCCTTGCGGGGTGGTGGGATATCTGGTATCATGTGTGGCATGGCAGATAGTCAATCAGTGCCCAGATTTACGGAAAGCGTCCCTGGCCGTGTGGCCGGGGTACTGCTTGCTTTGCTGTGGGTCTTCTCCATGTCGGGTGTGGATGCACATGCTTTCAGCTCATACCCGGTGTGTATCGGAATGTCACTAGTGCTGCTGGTGGTGGCATATGGATTGTTGCGGGGATATAAGATAGTGCGCATGAGCTGGCTGGGCTGGTGCTCTTTGCTGGCGGGGGGGTATTTTCTGACCCGGTGTGTGTGCAGTTATGCGGTGGTGGATTCATGGTGCGAGGCGGTGCTCATCATGGGTGCGGTGGTTTATTATGTGGCTGGCGTCTATGCGGCTCAGAGCCGGAGTTACCGGGGAGTGGTTGTGGTGCTTGCCGTGGCTTTGCTGCTCAATGTGCTGGCATACTGGCTGGTGGAACTGCCGGAGTTTGACTTAATGTGGACCGGGCGGGCTGAACAGACACCTGCCGGTGGTAATTCGCACCCCACCACGTTGTTTGTGTACAAGAATTTTGCTGGTGCGTTTCTGTGTGTCGGTGGTTGCGTGCTGGGGGCATGGTCTGCGTGGATGCTGAGCGGTTTGCGGCGTGTCATGGGGACGATGCTGGCACTGGTTGCTGTTGCTGTTTCGTTCACGTGTGGTACCCGTTCGGTGTATCTGTTGTTGCCCTTGGGCCTGGTGGGGCTATGGGGGGTGAATCTGCTTGTTCTGTTCTGTTCGAACCGCCGTATCGGCGGCCTGAACGTTGTGGTGGGCGGCGCGCTGCTTGTCGGACTGGGGGTGTTCATCTACAGCTTTCTGTTTGGTGGGCACGTGTCGGATTTGTTGGGAGAGGTGGATTCTCACCTGCGCTATTATATCTGGTTAACGGTGTGTGATGTATTGCCCTCTGTGCCCATTTATGGATGTGGGGCAAATGTGCTTCAGTGGGAGATTGTGCCTTGGTATAACGAATGGCAGTTGCCGAATTATGCGCACAACGAATACTTGCAGGTATGGGTGGACTATGGCCTCCTGGGCCTGCTGCTTATGTTGGGGGTGTTGTTGTTTCATGTGGTCCAGGGTGTGAGGTGTGCGGTTTCCGAATGTGTGAGCCCAGCCCGCAGGGTGCTGGCTGGCCTGTCTATGCTGGTACTGATGCTCGTAGCGGCGTATGCTGCTGTGGATTTTCCGTGGCATTCCTTTGCGTTGGTGGCGCTTTGCGCCTTTACATGTGGGGTGTTGGCATCGCCGTTTGACTTTTCACGGTCTGCTCTTTTTGGTGGGCGGCAGTGGGTGGGCGGCTCGGCTCCGGTTGTGCGGGTGCGCGCTCAGAAATGGGTGGGAAAGTTCGTGTTGCTGGTGCTGGCAGCGGGACTGTGTGGAGGGTTCTGTTACATGGGAAGAATTCTTTACCCTGCCTGGAATGCCCAGTGGGAATACCAGAAATTGTGCGCCCCTGGGGTAGATGACAGTGGCGATGCCCGCCGGGCGTTAATCGCAGATCTGTTGCCGCTATACCCATCTCCTGCTCTGATGGATACATATTTCATGCTGCCCCCTACGCATGAACAGAACCTGCCCTTGCGCGAACAGTTGCTCAAGCAGGCTCTGGCAGCGAATCCCCGACAACTATTTACACTCACCATGCTGGTCGATGTGCTGGGGGCTGAGCAGAAGTTCGAAGAAGCAGATCGCCTGATGCGTGAGAATTATGTCGGCGATTCCATGCCTGCTTCCGGCTTGAATAACTGGCCTGCATATTATGCGTATAATCTGCTTCTCTGGGGACGGAATGAAATGAGGAATGGTAATCATGGTAAGGCTCTTTCCCTGTTGGAATATGCTCTCGCCATGGACGCCGTGAATTACGTGCATTTTAATCCTATCTGGCGAAGTGGGCCCCAGCCCTGGAAAAAGCAAGGCGGTATCAAACCGGGATTACGGAAAATGATGAAGAACTGCAAGCTGGACGTCCGTATGCTGCGAACCATCGGTACGCAGCCTGATGACTCCTGGAAGCAGCCCTACACACCGGGGGGTAAACCTGCTCTGTACCAGTCGATGCTCAGTAAAAAACGGAAATAAACCCATTATTCACCTGTAAAACGAAAAAAATATCGTGCGTGAGTGTTTTCCGCTTGCAAAAGCACGAAAAAAATGCAATATAAGAAGAAATCCGCGTTAGCGGCACCAGACTTTACTGACGTTATGAGCAATCCTCCTCTTCCTCCGACTCCTCCGCGCCCTGCCATGCCGGCAGCTCCTACGGCTCCCCGTCCCGTTCCCCCCACGGCTCCGCGCCCTGCCATGCCGGCAGCTCCCACGGCTCCTATGCCCCCGCGTCCCGTGGCTCCTGGTGCTCCTGTGCCTCCTACTGCTCCGCGCCCTGCAGCTACAGTGCCGCTGGCTCCTGCAGCTCCTGCCCGCCCTGCAGCACCTGCTGCACCCGTTCCTCCCACTGCTCCGCGCATGACTCCGACCATGCCGCTGCAGGTTCCCACCCGTCCTGCCGTGCCCGGCGCACCCGCAGCCCCTGCTGCCCCCGCAGCCCCCGCTGCTCCTGCTGCTCCGGCTCCTGCTGCAGTGCCCGCTTCTGCTCCTGTGGCTCCTGCCGCAGCTCCTACGGTGACCGCCGCTATGCCCACCGCCACAGCTCCGCTGCCCAAGGCTCCCGGTGCTAAGACTGCTCCTGTGGGTTCTGCCAAGGCCGGTGCCAAGACCCCCGGTGCTAAGAAGCCCGGTGCCAAGACCGGCGCTGCCAAGAAGAAGGTGGTGGAAGAAATCCTCGAAGAAGAGGAGACCAAGCCCACGCACCCCACGGTGCTGGTGGTTACCATCATCGCTCTGCTCGCTGTTCTGTTCCTCTGCTACCAGCAGTATACCATCGATACCACCTATGGCCGCGTGACCGAGCCGACCTTCGGCTGGCCCGCTGATGATTCCGCAGCCGGTGGTGATGTGGCTGCCGATGAGGAGGAAGCTACCGAGGAAGAAGCATCCGAAGAGGGTGCTGCAGAGGAATCCTCTGATGCCGAAGGTGGCGAAGAAGAGGAAGCCGAAGAAGAAGAATAAATTTTTCAACGGAATCGGCTCCTGCGGCATCTCACCCCTCACCATGGCATTACAGATTACAGACAGCGATTTCGTCACGGAGGTACTCGAAAGCCCCGTGCCCGTGCTGGTGGATTTCTGGGCTCCCTGGTGTGGACCCTGCAAGATGATTTCTCCCATTGTGGATCAGATTGCGGTGGAACTCGCCGGGCAGGCCAAGGTCTGCAAGGTGAATGTGGATGAGGACTCCACCCAGGAGCTCTGCAACCGCTTCAATATCCGCTCCATTCCCACGCTCATGTTCTTCCGCGGCGGGGAGCTGGTGGATACTGTGGTAGGTGCCACTTCCAAGGAAAATCTGGTGGCTCGTCTGCGAGCCTGCATGTAACGCAACCGCCACCGCATGAATATCTGAAAAAAGCAGCACCGCCGGTGGCCAAGCCCCTGGCGGTGCTTTTTATATCACAACAACAAACACATACATACGAATATGGCACTCAAAGAAGTAACTGAGAGCACGTTTGAGGCAGAGGTCCTCAATTCCCCCGTTCCCGTTCTGGTGGATTTCTGGGCCACCTGGTGCGGCACCTGCAAGATGATGATGCCTGCTGTGGAGCAGGTGGGTACTGCCCTGGGCGCTGAGGCCAAGGTGGTGAAGGTGGACGCCGGCCAGCCCGCCGGTCAGGCCATCGCCGTGCGCTATGGCGTGCGCTCCCTGCCGACCTTCATCATTTTCAAGGGTGGCGAGGCCGTGACCACCATCACCGGCATGACCACCAAGGACAAGCTCATCGCCGCCATCAAGGCTGCCTGATTGCATAATCGGTAAAGCATTTGCTGAGCACTACTGCTGAAGCGGTAGTGCTCTTTTTCTTGCCCGGCGGGTGCTTTTGTGGTATACTCCCGCGCATGAATGCGATGACTTATGTAGCCGCCGCGCTGTTGATGCCCCCGCTGAGCATGGCCGCTGTGCCTGCTCATTTCTCTGACCGGGCCAAGGAACTCCTCGCTGAGGAAGTGCAGATTGTGCCCACAGAACACCCGCTCAACGTGGTCTATTTCCTGGGGAATGATAACGAACCTTCCGCCGATTTCGAACGCCGTATCAGCGAGCTCATGCTCTATGTGCAGCAGTACTACGCCAAGGAAATGACCCGCCTGGGATTCCCCGGCCGCACCTTTGGCCTCCAGCGTCTGGAGAACGGCAACGTGAAGATTCATGTGGTGCGTGGCAAGTACCCCGCCACCGACTATTCCTATGGCGCAGGCCACGGCAAGTGCCTGGAAGATATCGCTGAGTATGCCAAGGCAAATCCCGGCGCCATCTGCAGCGGCCATACGCTGGTCATCATGCCCACCTTCCGGAACGCGGAGTACAATGACCTGAATCCGGGCGGCGTGCCGTTCTATGGTCTGGGCCGTAACTGTTTTGCCCTGGACTACGCACATTTCGACCTGCGCCATATTGGTCAGAGTACGCACGAAGGCCGCTTGCTCACCAAGTGGCTGGGTGGGCTGGCTCACGAGCTGGGGCATGGGCTCAACCTGCCGCACAACGAAGGCACGGTGAGCGAGAAGGCTGCCCTGGGTACGCCGCTCATGGGCGCCGGCAATTACACCTTCGGCATGCGTCCCACCTACCTCACGCTGAACTCAGCCCGCCTGCTCGACCGCTGCCAGGTATTTGCCCCCGCGGGGGATAAGACCGAGTTCTACGCCGAGTGCCCCGCACCCCGCGTGAAGGCCTCCGCTTTCAAGTGGGAGGGTGATACCCTGAAGCTCTCCGTGACCTGCAGCAACTGCGAGTACGTGAACGTGCTGGTGCAGGACCCGCCCTATCAGGTGAACCAGGACTATGATGCCGTGGCGTTCTGCACCGAGGCTCAGCCTGCGGCAGAAGGCTTCTGCACCTACACGCTCACCATCCCCGTGGCAGAGCTCGCCGCCCGCAGGAACACCGGCAAGGCCGAGCAGGGTATCGACATCCTGCTGATGCAGAAGAACGGCAACCGCTACCGCTGGCGCACCGTGTTCGACTGGTCCACCCTGAAGAAGGACGATGTCATTCCCCTGACGAATCCCGACCAGATGTGGCAGGGATATTAACAAGCAGAAAGGGCTCCATTCGGAGCCCTTTTTTATTGACGATTGACTAATGACAATTGACTATTTAATTAATCATTTTGAATTCTATTTGGGTTGCTGCTGAGTGATGCAGTGGATGGCGCCGCCTTCAATCACGAGCCGACGGGCATCGATGCCCACCACTCGGCGGCCGGGGAAAGCCTCGCGCAGAATGCCGAGTGCGCGGTCGTCTTCCTTATCCTGCATGAAGATGGGCACAATCACGCTGCCGTTGCAGATGAGGAAATTGGCATAGCTGGCGGGCAGCTGCTCCAGGCGCCAGTCCTGCGCCACCAGCGGCTGCGGCATGGGCAGGGGAATAATCTCCACGCGGTGGCCGGAGGGAGTGCGCAGATCCTGCAGGCGCTCGTTGTTTTCTGCCAAGGCACGGTAGTGGGGGGAGTGCGGGTCGGGTTCCACGATGGAAACCACCGCCTCGGGGTTCACAAAGCGCACCATGTCGTCGATGTGGCCGTCGGTGTCATCGCCCTCGATACCACTGCCCAGCCAGAACACGTGCGTGGTGCCCAGCAGACGGTGCATCTCGGCCTCGATATCGGCCTTGGTGCAGCCCGGGTTGCGGTTCGGGTTCAGCAGCACCGCCTCGGTGGTGAGCACCAGCCCCTCGCCGTTGCCTTCGATGGCGCCGCCTTCCAGAATGATATCGCTGCAGAGCTGCGGCAGCCCCAGGCTGGCGGCTATGCGGGCGGGTACTTCATTGTCCAGATTCCAGGGGGCGAACTTGCCGCCCCAGGCGTTGAAGGTCCAGTTGGCCAGCTGCATGCCGCCATCCTTGCGCTTGGTGAAGATGGGGCCATGGTCGCGGCACCACACATCATTGGTGGGGTGGTCATACAGGCGGAAACGCTGCACCCCGCGGGAGCGCAGCAGCTTCTCGATACCTGCATGCAGAGGTGCGGCGGCGTTGATGCGTACCTCTGCCTCATCGGCTATAGCGGCGGCCAGCTCGGCATATCGGCCATGCAGTTCCTGCAGGCCTCCCTGCCAGAGATCATCTCGGTGCGGCCACGAGAGCCACACAGCCTCCATCGGTTCCCATTCGGCCGGCCAGCGCAGCTCTGTTCCCTGCATTGCGTCGTTGCTCATGGTGTTCACTTATTCGTTGATCGTTTCGTAGGGGGCATTCAGCAGCACAGCCACGGGGGTGAGACCATCGAACTGCTCGCGGCGGTCGCCTTCCTGCTTGCCGAAGACTCCTACCTCAATCAGGTTATACACCAAGTCGCCCACATGGGTGGATTCGGTGATGCCCCATTGCTCCATCACCGCCAGAGCCAGCGGGCCGTATTCTTCCAGCGCATAGGCGCAGAAGCCGAAATAGAGCTCTTCGGCACTCAGATGAGGATTCTCTGCAGGCTTGCGGCATTGCTCCACCGTGGCATCCAGCGCCGCGCGGATGAAATAATAAGCATCCGCCGGGTAATCATCATTCTTCTGCAGAATCTTGTCTACTGCATCCTCAAAACTATATGCCATGGCTGCATGCTACCATGTTCTACCTGTCAGCGCAATAGCAAATAGATGCATATTCGCTTGCTACCTGTGGCTGTTTGGTATAGAATACGCCGCGTATGAACGCGCAGCCCCGCCTTTCCTTTACCCGCCCGCTGGTGGTGGGCTCTGTCTCCTCTGCTGATGCCTGGAGTGCCGCCTGTGCCGCTGAGACGCTGCCTTGCGATTTGGTGGAGCTGCGGGCCGATGGCTTGCCTGCCGATACAGATTGGGCCGCGCTGGCGCAGATGCGCTGCTGCCGCCCCGTGCTGGTCACCGTGCGCCACGAGAGCGAGGGCGGCCTGCGCCCCATGAGTACGGAGGAGCGCCTGCATATAGCCCGCGCGCTGCTGCCCCTGGCCTCTGCGCTGGATTGGGAGATTGCCCATCTTCCCGAAGTGCAGGAACTGGTGACCAAGGCTCACGCTGCCGGGGTGTCCATCATTGCCTCCGCTCACGATTTTGAAAAGACTCCCTCTCTGGAAACCCTGCTGGAAAAAGAACAACGCGCCCGCGCCCTTGGGGCGGATGTGGCCAAGTTTGCCTTCCGCCTGCACCGTGCAGAGGACATGATGGCCGGCGTGGAACTCCTGCGCCGTGCCTCCGGCATCACCACGGTCATGGGCATGGGCCCGTTGGGTGCTGTGAGCCGTCTTCTCTACGCCCAGCACGGCGCCTGTCTGGTCTACGGCTATCTGGGCGACACCCCCACCGCCCCCGGCCAGTGGTCCGCCGCCCTCTGCCGCCAGAGCCTCGATGCGATTGACAATTGACCATTGACGATTGACAAATCAGGGGGGCAATCTGTCGGAGTACGTGACTTAAGTCCCGTAAAATATAAGTGGCCGATTGGGGCAGCCACTTGCTCGCCTTACAGCAAGGTGAGCACCAGCATGATGCTTACGACGATGATTTTGCCCAGCACGCCGGCCAGCAGGCCGAGCGTGGCGCCGAGACCGGATTTTGCTGATTCTTTAGTGTTCTTCTTCTGGAACTTGAGCTCGGCAATGAAGGCGCCGAGGAAGGGGCCGATGATGATGCCGAAGGGGAAGACGAAGAATGCGCCCACGAAAAGGCCAATCATGCTGCCCCAGAAGGCGTGCTTACTGCCGCCGAACTTGCGGGCACCCATGGCGGTGGTAATGTTGTCCACCAAGGTGCCGAAGACGGCCAGCGCCAGCAGGATAACCCAGAACCACCAGGCGGGGTAGGGATCTCCTGCAGCCACAGCGTAGCATACGCTGCCCCCCAGCGCCACCAGGCAGCCGGGATAAGGCAGCACCGCTCCCAGGAAGCCCGCGATGAAAAGCACCACCGCGGCCACATACATGAAGGCTGTGAAGAAATCCAGCCCCGCATACCAATTCATGATATCCTGGAACATATGCGAAAGTAATCCTTGTGATTATCCCATGTTGGCTTCCTGGATGCCGGCGCGCTTGCGGGCGGTGGCGTCCAGAATGCGCTTGCGCATGCGGATGAAGTGCGGCGTGGCTTCCACCAGCTCATCGGGTTCGATGTATTCGATGGCGCGCTCCAGCGAGAAGATGCGGGGCGGGGTGAGCTGGATGGAATCGTTCTTGGTGGCTGAGCGGTGGTTGGTGAGGTGCTTCTCACGGGTCGGGTTCACCGGAATATCGATATTCTTCGGGTTTTCGCCCACAATCATGCCTTCGTACACCTCATCGCCGGGGGCAATGAAGAGGGAGCCGCGCTCTTCCATGGCCTGCAGGGCGTAGGGGCGGGCGATACCGTTTTCCATGGAGATGAGGGTGCTGGTCTGGCGGGTGGTGATTTCGCCGGCGTAGGGGGCGTATTCCTTGAAGAGGTGGGAGAAGATACCGTGGCCGCTGGTGAGGTTCACCAGCTCGAACTCGAAGCCGATAAGGCCGCGGGTGGGGATGGTGGCCTGGATGGTGGTGCGGCCGCTGCCGTTGGCCTCCATGTTTTCGAGGATGCCGCGGCGGTTGCCCAGGATGCGCACCGTTCCATTGGCGCACTCATCCGGCACTTCAATGAACACCGTCTCAAACGGCTCGCAATTCACACCGTCAATCTCGCGCACAATCACCTTGGGGCGGGAAACCAGCACCTCGTAATTTTCGCGGCGCATTTGCTCTACCAGAATGGCAATTTGCATGGTGCCACGGGCGGATACCATGAACACG
>JAZRHL010000042.1:0-3038 GCA_045644745.1 Akkermansia sp. | reverse complement strand
CATGGAGGAGAAAACTCCTACCATGCCCAGTGTTGTGTTCTTGAAGTACTTGAAGATTACAGGAGAGGGCGTGGATAGTCAAGGCAAATTTGCTTATGCCACGTGTGACGAAGTGGAGGCACCTATATGTCCTCGCTGTGGTAGCCATAAGCTTTACGCGCATGGTTACTACCACCGTAATGCAAAAGTCATAGGGCGGGATGAGGCAAGGAAGCGACTCAGGATTAAGTTGAAACGATATAAATGCCGGAGCTGCGGCATAAGCTTTTCACAATCCTGTAACCGCATAGGCATAGGGAAATGGCAGAGGCGCAATGCCAGGCTCAATGATACACTCTCACGCGAATGTGCCGACGGAGTAAGCAATAAGAAAATAGCGCAGAAGTATCAAATCAGCACCAGTACCGTAGAACGTCAGCTACACAGAAATCATGAAGAGCTTCTTCGCGAGCAGCTGCAGTACCCATGTCCTCTGGTGATGGGAATAGATGAACACAGCATTCACCGAGGGCGGACAAAGGGGCACAAATTTGCTGTTACACTGGCAGATTTGCATCATCATCGCGTTTATGAAGTCTTTGAGGGTAAGAATAGTAAGGTGCTAGAAGCAAATTTGAGGCGACTGAAAGGGCGGGAGAAAGTAAAAGTCATTTGCATGGATTTAAGCTCGCCCTTTCGCAGCATTGTGCAGCGCCTTTTTCCTCGTGCCAAAATAGTAGCGGATAGATTTCATGTAATAAGGCTCATTATTGATACGTTCCATGAGTTCTGCAAGGCCGCCGATCCTGAGATAAAATGGAAGAGGGGCATTACCTGTGCCCTGCGTACAAAGGGTGCCAATTTGAGACCTGCACAGAGGCTGCTACTGGAAAAAGAATTCAACCGGCATCCGGCTATTCAGACCGCCTACGAGTTCAAGGAAGAGTTGTGTACCTTATTGAGCATAAAGGAGAGAAAACGCATCAATTGTGTACCCTTACTCGCAAGGCTCAAGGAAATGATGTGGCAGATGCTTCACGATGCGCCTGAGATATTTAAGAAGCTGGGACGCACCATTCGTCAATGGTTTGAACCTATCATCCGCATGTGGCGCTTCACAAAGAGCAACGGAATCACCGAAGGATTCCACCGAAAAATGAAATTAATTCAACGCCGTGCCTATGGCTATCGCAACTTTCAGAACTACCGATTAAGAGTGCTAATTGAATGTGGGCACATCGTGATATGAAAATTCAAATTCCACATTGTTTGGGCTTGACCCGGAGTTTGGCCCTTCATTTTGCCCGCCGGGCCCGCCGTCACCACGCTGCGCACGTGCGCGTGATACGTTGATAATTAGGTAAAAAGAAATCGGGCAGCCAACCTTATGTTAGCTGCCCGACCTTTAGTGAAGTGGAGCATAGCGGGTTCGAACCGCTGACCTCTTCAATGCCATTGAAGCGCTCTACCAACTGAGCTAATACCCCGTTGTATGTCATCCCTTGCAGGACGCGCGCATTATACACGTCAGCCCTGCTCTTGGCAAGCTAAATTTATTTTTTAGGCAAACTTTTTTGTTGTTTGAGAGAAGAATTGGGGCTAGAATGGCCTCATGGAAAAGGATGAGATGACGCCTGAGCTCAGGGAGATGATGAATATCATGCTGGAAATGGTCACGCCGGATGATACGGAGGAGGGTGAGCAGGCTCTGCAGACGGAGGATGTTACGATGGATTTTCCGGCGTTTCCGGAGCACCGGGAGCTGTACGACAAGGTGTGCGTGTTTGCGAAAACTCAGGAGAGAATCAATGAAGAGATGCTGGAGAAGGTCTTTGAAATTGGTTACGGGATGGCGGCGCGTATCATTGACCGGATGAAGGATGAGGGCCGTATCTCCCGAGAGCGGGATGAGGAGTATTTCTACCGAACGCTCTGATTTGTGTGTTTTCCCCTGCTCCGTCTGCTCAGCAGCAGCCATACGGCTGCGGCACAGATGAGCAGTTCCACCAACATGGACCAGTGCAGGAAGAAATTCAGCCACCAGGGCTGCACCCTTGCCGGGACAGTCGCCAGTGCATAATAGGTATCGCTCCATGGAGCGAAGAGCTGAATGTCTCCCACTACGCCGTCCAGCAACACATGCACCAGCCCACTGAAGGCAAAAAAGAATACCGGAACAGCCATGTTGCGCCGACGGCACATCCAGCCTATTCCCGCCGCGGCCAACAGCAACAGCCACACCACGGGCCAATGCGTCACATAGCTGTGGTGGTGATACCGGCACCCATCTACCAGGTAAAACCACAGTAAATCAATATCCGGAAACAGGGAACCAAGCAAGCAGGCCGCCATACCGCCGCGAACCATTGTCCCGCAGCGGTGAAAACCACGGGCTATTACATAACCGGACGGCAAGTGGGCGATAAACATGATTGCGCTCACTATACCTTCTGCAAGCGCTGTGTACAAGTGAATTCAGATTTTCCTGCTTTTTTCTGCATAAAAAACCGCCCCGATGGGTTACACCGGGGCGGTTGATGAGTTTCTACTAATGCGCGTTATCAGGCTTCTTCTGCCTTGCAGAGCGTATCGCAGGTGCAGCAGAAGTTGCGGTCACCGTAGGTGTTGTCCACACGGGAGCAACCGGGCCAGAACTTATGCAGCTTCAGGCAGGAGGCCGGGAATGCGGCCTGCTCACGGGTGTAGGCGTGTGTTCACTCATCGGCACAGACGCTCAGGGCGGTGTGCGGAGCGTTCACCATCACGTTGTCGTCTGCGGGCACAGTACCTTCTGCCACGGCGTTCATCTCGTTGTAGATGCCAATCATGGCATCGATGAAGCGATCCAGCTCGTACTTGCTCTCAGACTCCGTGGGCTCGACCATGAGGGTGTCGTGCACGGGGAAGCTCATGGTGGGGGCGTGGAAGCCGTAGTCCATGAGACGCTTGGCCATATCATCCACGCTCAGGTGGCTCTTGGCCAGCATGGGGCGGGTGTCGAGAATGCACTCGTGAGCCACCAGGCCGTTGGCACCGGAGTAGAGAGTCGGGAAGTAGGG
>JAZRHL010000041.1:0-5042 GCA_045644745.1 Akkermansia sp. | reverse complement strand
GCCAGACCTTCCATGGTGTAGCCGGTCACGCGCTTCACAGCGGCGGGGCTCCAGTAGGTGCGGATATCGGAGAAGCAGGCAGCGCGGCCGGTGAGCTGGTGCAGCAGGAGCATGCACACACCGTTCATGGCGTCGTTTTCCGTAGCAAAGGGAATAGCCTCACGCGGACCGTTCCAGTCGAAGGTGCTGTTCAGGATGGACTCGGCCATATCGCCGTTGGGGTAGAAATCCGTCCAGTGACGCTGACCCTGGAAACCACCGCAGATAGCATTGAAGCCCAGACCTTCTTCCTCGCGGTCGATAGTCTTGAGGTAGGGGTTGCCGTGCATCATGTCGCGGAAGATGATGGTCATGAGGATGGACTCGCGCAGGGTGCGCTCCTTCTCCTCGGGGGAAAGAACGAGGTCGGGACGGTTGCGGTCCGGACCAATCTTCACATACTTCTTGGCCCACTCCATGGCCAGGTCGAACTCGGCCTTGTCGTAGATGCCGAGCTCCATGCGGCGGCGCACTTCGGTCATGTCGACAGCCTGCACGCGCATGCCCATGTAGCTTTCCCAGAAGTTCTGGTCAACGATGGAACCGGCGATACCCATGGAGCAGCCACCGATGGAGAGGTAGCCCTTGCCACGCAGGGTAGCCACGGTAAGACCGGCGCGAGCGAAGCGCAGAATCTTCTCAGCCACGTCCTCGGGGATGGAGGTATCGTCAGCGTCCTGCACGTCGTGACCGTAGATGGAGAATGCGGGTACACCCTTCTGAGCGTAGCCGGCCAGAGCAGCGGCCAGGTACACAGCGCCGGGGCGCTCGGTGCCGTTGAAGCCCCAGATAGCCTTGGGCGTGGTGGCATCGGTCTCGAAAGTTTCGGTGATGTAGCACCAGCAGGGAGTCACGATAAGGGAGCAGCCCACGTTGTTCTCAGCGAACTTCTGGTTGCAGGCAGCGGCCTCGGCCGGACCACCGATGGTGGTATCGGCGATGATGCACTTCACGGGCTGGCCGTTGGCATGCGTCACGTTGGCCTCGATGAGGGCAGCGGCGGCCTTGGCCATGTTCATGGTCTGATCCTCCAGAGACTCACGGACACCGAGGCGGCGGCCGTCAATCGTGGGACGGATCCCGATAGTGGGCAATGTATCGTACTTCATATACGTTTGGTTTGGGTTAAATGGTTATTTATTTATCAGAGGAAGTGGTGGGCTTGCGGAAGATAAGGCTGTACACCAGCACCACCGCAAAGCAGATAGCGGGAACGATGAAAGAGGCGCGCACCGCAGCGTGAGAAGTGCCCAGGTTCGTATCCCAGGTGTTATCCATACCGGCAGTAAGGCACAGCCAGCAGGAATCGGCATCGCCGATGATGCCGGCCATCCACGGGGTGATGAGAGCGCCACCCAGAATAGCCATGATGAGGCCGGCAGCACCCAGCTTCACGTCGCGCTGGTTCAGACCACCGAGGGCAATGCCGTAGATGGTCGGGAACATAAGGCTCATGCAGCCGGACATAGCGATAAGGCAGAGCACGTTGGCCGAGAAATCAAGGCCACCGATGGTGAAGAGCACCGTGCTGGGCAGGTAGATAGTACCCATACAGGTAGCGATAGCGCCAATGGCGAACAGGCTCATCATGCTGGCGGGGTTGAACTTCTTCATGTAGTAGGTGGCAATCCAGCGGCAGACGATGAAAAGAATGATAGAAATCAGGTAGTAGGTAGCAGCGGTGGCGGGGGTAACACCCAGCTCCTTGCAGCAGTAGACGTTCAGGTAGGTCCAGGCAGCAATCTGCACACCCACATAGAAGAACTGGGCAATCACACCGCACCAGTAGCGGGGCTGGCTCAGCAGGGAGAACAGCATGGCTCGGTAGTCACCCACCAGGAACAGGTAGGCAATCGGGCCCAGCGTACCGCAAAGCACCCAGGTCACCTTATCCATGTCCGGGAAGAGGAAATAGAGCACAGTAAGAGGCACAATGGCGAAAAGAGCCGCCACGAACACACGCAGGCCACTGCCCTGAGAGCCCTGAGCGGCAGAATCCTGTGTTTCCTTGGCACGCAGGAAGAACAGCCAGATAAAGAAGGCAATGGCGCAAAGGCCCACATACGGGGCACACACCCAGAACAGCTCGCTGTGCACGATTTCCTTGAGTTGCTCGGCAGGCATAGCGGCACGCTCATCAGCCGTGGCGGGGTTCAGGTTGCTCAGAATCAGCTGCTGAGCCAGGAAAATACCCGCAATGGACCCCACGGGGTTGAATGCCTGAGCAAAGTTCAGACGACGCACAGCCGTCTGCTCCGGCCCCAGGGAAATCACATAGGGATTGCAGGTTGTTTCCAGCACCGAGCAACCACAGGCCACCACAAAGATGGCGATGAAGTAAATCTCAAAGCTCTGGTTGATACAGGCGGGAATGTAGCAGAGCGCACCCAGAATATACACACCCAGGCCAATCAGTACGCCCTTCTTATACGAGAACTCCTCGATAAGAATGGAAGCAAAGATAGCCAGCACAGCGTAGGCGCCGTAGAACGCCACCTGCACCAGCGCAGCTTTCTCCTGCGGAATGGTGAAAATATTCTTGAAGGCGGGCACCAGATTGTCCGTCATGTTATTCAGCAGGCCCCACAAAGCGAAGCAGCTGACCAGCATGAAGAATATGGCGCGGTACTTGCGAGGCACCACCGGCGTCAAATCTTTCTGGGATTGAGTACTCATATGTGTGATATTACCATATATACCGCCATGGTCAACGAGAAAATTAAGTTCCGCTCGTTTTTGCTCCGCTGTCGATTTTCATTGTATTAAATCTGATTTCATGTTAGTATGTACTGAGTAAATGCTGAATTAAACCAGCCACACCCAACATAACAGATTTATGAAACACACACTTGCATGCATCTGCCTGTCGTGCACCACACTGGCCGCAGCAGCAGATTATTCTCCATCCGACCATTTATGGTACAAACAACCGGCCGTTCTCCCCAGTACGGCTCTCCCTTGGGCTCCACAGTCCCATACCCACAAGAACCTGCCCGGCAGAAATAACAAGGATACCTGGGAAAGCCAGACCCTGCCCGTGGGTAACGGCCGCATTGGCGGCACGGTATACGGCGGCGACCGTCTGGACTGTGTGGTGCTCAACGAAGTGAGTCTCTGGTCCGGTGGTGCCAATAAACCCGGGAATGGTTCCGGTTATGCCTATGGCCCTAAATCCGGGCAGAATCAGTTCGGCAGCTACCAGCCCTTCGCCGACCTGCTTGTTTCCTTAGACATCCCCGGTCAGACCACAGATTACACCCGCGCGCTGGATTTACGGCAGGCAGAAGCTGTAAGCAGCTTCAAGACTAATGATGTCTCGTACAAGCGCAGCTGCTTTGTGAGCCGCCCGGATGACGTACTGGTATACACCGCCGAGGCCGACAAACCGGGGTCGCTGAACGGACATATCGCCCTCACCCCCTACCACAACGTGTACTACTCGCAGGATGGTGAAACCCTCATCATGCGCGGCACGCTGGCCAACGGAGAGGTATTCGAAGGCCGTATGCACGTTGTTGCCAAAGGCGGCACGGCTAAACTCCACATCTCAGGTCAGGACGTACCCGTGAACTACCACGGCAGGGGTAACAACCTGAAGCCCGCCTTCGCCCCGGCGCAGGTACCCTACATCCAGGTAAAAAACGCCGATGCCGTGACCATTTACGTATCTCTGGCTACTGACTACAAGATGAGCTATGAGGACGGATGGAAAGGCGAAGACCCCGCCCAGCACAACAAGCTAGTACTGGACAAGGCCATGAACAAAGGCGTCGACGCCATCCGCCGCGACCACCGTCAGGATTTCGCCTCATACTATGACCGCATGAGCCTCGACCTGGGCAAATCTGCGGACATGCTTGCCGACACCCCCACCGACGTGCGCCTGATGACCTACCGTCTGCGCTATGACAACGGTCTGCGCACCTGCGACCCGGACCTGGAGGAACTTATCTACAACTACGGGCGCTACGTCCTCATCTCCGGCTCCCAGCCGGGCAATCTGCCCGTCACACTGCAGGGCATCTGGAACAACAAGGTACACGCCCCCTGGGCCTGTGACTATCACAACAACATCAACCTCCAGATGTGCTACTGGGGTGCCGAGGTCGCCAACCTCTCCGAATGCCACCAGCCGCTTATCGATTTCATCCGCGCCATGGAAAAGCCGCTCGCTATCAGCACCAGGCAGCATTTCGGCGAACATGTACGCGGTTGGACCACCCGTATTTCGCAGAACCCCTGGGGTGCCGGTGGCTGGGTCAAGTGGAACCCGCCCGTCAACGCCTGGTATGCCCTGCACATCTGGGACCGCTATCTGTACTCACAGGACAAGGAATACCTCCGCACCGTGGCTTACCCCCTGCTCAAGAACATCTGCCACTTCTGGGAAGATGAGCTCAAGGCCGTCGGCGCACAAGGCAAAGGCCTTCAGACGAGAAAAAATGAAGGTTCGCCCATCCACGACCTGACAGTAGCCCAGCACCCCGAACTGGCAGAAATCAAGGAAGGCGCCCTCGTCTGCCCCATGGGCTGGTCTCATGAATGGGGTCCTCTGGAGGACGGCTGCGCACATGACCAGCAGCTCATCTGGGAGCTTTTCGACAACACGGCCAAAGCTGCAGCCATTCTCGGCGTAGATACCGAATGGGCCGCCGAGCTCACCGCCAAGCGTGACCGTCTGGTCGGTAACCGCATCGGACGCGATGGCTACCTGCAGGAATGGATTGTGGACCGCCCCAACATGGTTTCAGGGCAGCGCCACACCTCGCACCTCATCGGCGTGTTCCCCGGCACCACCATTTCCATGGAGCGCACGCCGGACTTCGCCAAAGCAGCCATGAAGAGCCTGGAGCTGCGCGGCCTCACCCAGGACAACCGCCGCAGCTGGACCTGGCCCTGGCGCACCGCCCTCTGGGCCCGCTTCCCCAACGAAGCCAAGGCCTACAGCATGGTGCAGCCCTCCATCCGCTACAACGTGCTCGACAACCTCTTCGGCGACCACC
>JAZRHL010000040.1:0-104957 GCA_045644745.1 Akkermansia sp. | reverse complement strand
AAGTACTTCAAATACATAACACAGGGCATGGTAGGAGTTATCTCCTCCATGCTCAATGTTTTTCTGCACTTTCTTAATAGTTTTCTCCTTTGTCTTTTCTTCCTCGCGGGGCTCATTCCACAATTATTGCAGAAGAGCCGATAACAGGGCACTGCTGATGATTCAGCAGTGCCCTGTTTGTTAATGCGTCAGAAGCCGGGGCCCGCCTTATTGCTCGGGCATATGCCGGCTCAGGCCTGGTCGGGTTTATAGAAGCGGTTGATGATGACGGCAAGCGCGCCGTCGCCGGTCACGTTGCAGGCAGTGCCGAAGTTGTCCATGGTGATGTAGAGGGCAATCATGAGTGCCTGCTCGTTGTCGCCGAAGCCAAGCATGGAGTGCAGCACACCGAGGGCTGCCATGATGGCGCCGCCGGGTACACCGGGGGCGGCGACCATGACCACGCCGAGCATCAGGATGAATCCGGCCAGGTGGGTGAACTCCACAGGGTTACCCTGCATGAGCATGAGCGCAATGGCACAGGCCACAATCTTGAGCGTGCTGCCCGAGAGGTGGATGGTGGCGCAGAGCGGCACCACAAAGCCGGCCACGTCCTTGTTCACGCCGTTGGCAATGGTCTGGCGCAGGGTCACGGGGATGGTGGCGGCGCTGGACTGGGTGCCCAGGGCGGTGATATAGGCGGGCAGCATGCGCCAGAGCATGAGCAGCGGATTCTGGCGGGCAATGAGCCCCGCCACGCAGTACTGGAACAGCAGCACCCCGATATGCAGCAGGAAAATGATGCCGATAATCTTGATGAATACGTTCAGGATGCTCAGCGCCTGGCCGGAGTACGACATGTTCAGCACGATGCCGAAGATGAAGATGGGGAGCAGCGGGATAATCACCTTGCCGATGGTGCGGTAGATGATGTCGCGGAAGTCATTGAACGCGGCGTGCAGTGCCATGCCGCGCAGGTTGGCCATGCCCAGCCCGAGCACAAAGGCGAGGATGAGCGCCGTCATCACGCCCATGAGCGGCGCAATCTCGATGCTGAAGTAGGGCGCGGCGTCCTGCCCCTGGGCGGTGGCGGTGCTCAGCGTGCCGGCCTCAATAAGCGAGGGGAAGATACCGCTGGCGGTGAAATAGGCCGCAAAACCCGAGATGATGGTGGCGGTGTAGGCCAGGGCGGTGGTGCCCAGCAGCATGCGGCCTGCCTTCTTGCCGATATCGGCAATGGCAGGCGCTACCAGCCCCAGGATGAGCAGGGGAATGATGAAGCCGAGGAACTGGCTGAACAGCCCGTTGAAGGTGGAGAACGCGCGGATGACCTTGACCGGCAGGTAGCCGCCCAGCAGCATACCCAGAATCATGGCAATGATGATGCGGCCCACTAAGCCGATTTTGAACTTTTTCATACTGCTGTCATTCTAGCACCAATTCCTGAATATTGCAACCAGATTCTGGATTTTGAGAGGCTTGAGCTTCTATTCGAAGCACGGGATTAAAGTCCCATGCCCTGACAGATTTGCACCTTCCCAAATCACTATTACCGCGTTGCGTGGTAAATGACCTGGCGCAACACACAAAAAATCCCCGGAGTTGGCTCCGGGGATTTTTGCTATCGGGGAAGATAGGTGATTTACTTAGCCAGCTTGGTGCGGCGGGCGCGGACACCGGCTGCAAGGATATCGAACATGCCGAGGGTACCGTTCCAGTCGATGCAGGCATCGGTGATGCTCACGCCGTACTTCATATCGGGGCCGCACTTCTGGTTGCCGGAGCAGAGGTTGCTCTCAATCATGACGGCGCCGATGTGGTCGCAACCGGCAGCAAGCTGCTCGGCTACGCTGCAGGCCACAGCAGGCTGCTCCTGCCACTTCTTGTGGCTGTTGCCGTGGGAGCAGTCAATCATGATGCGGTTGGCAATGCCGGCCTTCTGCTGGGTGGCCCAGGCATCAGCTACATGCTCGGGGCTGTAGTTCGGGCCATCGGTGGAACCGCGCAGGATGAGGTGGCAGCCTTCGTTGCCCTTGGTGGAGACAATGGCGGACACGCCCTGCTTGGTCACAGAGAGGAAGCAGTGGGGGTGCTCGGCGGAGACGATGGCATCCACCGCAATCTGCACGCAGCCCGTGGTGCCGTTCTTGAAACCGATGGGCATGGAAAGACCGCTGGCCAGTTCGCGGTGCACCTGGCTTTCGGTGGTGCGGGCACCAATGGCACCCCAGACGATGAGGTCGCTGATATACTGCGGGGTAATCACATCGAGGAACTCCGTGGCGGCGGGTACTCCCATTTCGGCAAGTCGCACCAGGAGGCCGCGGGCCATGCGGAGGCCGCTATTGATGTTATAGGTCTCATCCATGAACGGGTCATTGATGAGCCCCTTCCAGCCAACGGTGGTGCGGGGCTTCTCAAAATAGACTCGCATGACGAGCAGCAGATCCTTCTCATACTTCTTGGCTGCCTCGGCCAGCAATCCGGCATATTCGATGGCGGCTTCGGTGTCGTGAATGGAGCAGGGTCCCACAATGACGGCCAGTCGGTCGTCCTTACCCGTCAGGATATCCTGAAAGGCGTGGCGGGTCTCAAACACCATGCGGGTGGATTCCGGGGAAGCCGGGAAATCCTCCATGAGAATGGCGGGAGATATCAGCGGGCGAATGCCCGTGAGACGTACGTCGTCTGTGATGTATTGGTTCATTAATTATTTCTGGTTCTTCCAGGAGTATACGTTGTCCTCAAGAGCCTCCTCTGCTTCATCAGCTGCGGCGGCAGAGGGCTTGGCGCCCTTGGGCTTCTTGGTGGTGGTGGTCGTGTCGGCTACGCCTTCCTGGTCGGGGCCGGTGCTGTACACAAGGCAGTTCTTGCCGCGGTAGCGACGCTTGGTGAAGGGATCGATGGCGCCTTCATCTTCCTCACAGATGGTGATGTAGTAGGGCTTGCCCCAGGGGTCGTAGAAGCTCACCTCGTTGGCGTCGTTCACATAGAGGCCGTCCATGGGCTTCTCCTGCTCGTCGGAGCGCAGGTAGACGTCGCGGGTGGAGTTGAAGCGGCGGTCTTCGTCATCCTCGCGGTTGGTGAGAATCTTAATCATGCCGGCATCTTCGCCGGAGATGGTGGTGAGGTGAATCTGGTCCTTGTCATCGGGCTCAGCCTGTTCGGAGTCGTAGGGCATGAGACCGTTGTTGTCCTGCTTGAAACTATCCACAGCAGAAACGATGTCGGTGCAGACCTTCTTGGCGGCTGTGCGGGCTGCGTTGGTCTGGATGGACATATAGGTAGGATAAGCGATACCGGCCAGAGTGGCCAGAATGGCGATTACGATAATCAGCTCAATAAGGGTGAAACCCTTGCGGGAGCGGGGAGAAAGCGAGATTTTCATACGAGCATCATACTAACACACAGCCCCCTGCCTGTGCAAGCAGAAAAAGGGTACGCTCCCGGCGGAGACGGGATTATTTTCCGCCACGGCGGAGCAGTCCGTAGCGCGGCGAGAAGATGTAGGCCAGCAGGAAAAGCGTGCCCAGCACCACAATGATGGTGGCGCCCAGATGCCAGCCCAGCGGATAGGACAGGAAGAACGCGGCAATGGCGCCGAGGCCGCCGATGAGTCCGCCTCCCCAGAAAAGCCAGGTGGCGCGGTCGGTGAGCAGGTACATGGTGGCGGCAGGTGCCACCAGCAGCCCCAGGGTGAGGAAAGCCCCCACAGCCTGCAGGGAGGAAACCAGCACCAGAATGATGAGGGCAAAGATGCCGTAGTTGAAAGCACGGGTCGGAATCCCCATGGTAGCCGCAGCCCGCGGGTCGAACAGGGTGATGAGCAGGGGCCGCTGCAGAGCGGTGATGCTGAGCACGGCAATGGCGCCGATGCCGTAGGCAATCCAGAGGTCGGCATCGCCCATGCTCATGATGTTGCCGAAAAGCCAGTCGTCTACCTTCTGCTGCAGGCCGAGGCCGATGAGGATGATATAGCCGAGGGCAAAGGCTGTGGTGTGCAGCACGGAGAGGGCCGTATCATGGTCCATGCGCGAGGTGCGGGAAACGAAAAGCGACCCCAGGCCCACGAGAAGCCCGGCCATGACCGCGCCCAGCAGGATGCTCAGCTGGAATAACCCGAAAATCAGGATGGCGAGTGCAATGCCCGGCAGCAGCGCGCAGGAAAGTGTGCCTATCTGCAGCGAGGAACGGCGCAGCACCACCAGCGCGCTCACAAAACCATTCGAAAACCCGATGACTCCGCATGCCCACAGGCTGCGCTGGGCCAGGGGCTCGCCCAGGAACTGGATAAACTCATTCATGCACGATTAAAGGCCAGGGAAAGGTTTTCGGGTGTAAGGACATCTGCAACGGCTCCTGCGGCCAGGAGCTGGCGGCGAAGCAGCATGGCCTGGTCGAATATCTTCGGTGCGGTGGCTAAATCGTGGTGGGAGGCAATGACTAAACGCCCCTCTGCGGCCAGAGAACGAAGCAGGGAGGAAAGAGCCTCAGTGCCGGGAACATCCAGCCCTGTAAATGGTTCATCCAGCAGGAGGATGTGCGCTTCCTGCGCGAGCGCCCGGGCGAGGAAGCTGCGCTGCTGCTGGCCGCCGCTCAGCGCGCCGATCTGCCGGTGCTGCAGGTCCTGCAGGTTCAGTGTGCAGAGCGCTTTGTCCACGATGTCCTTGTCGTGGCTGCTCAGGGAACCCCAGATGCCAACGGAAGGGTAACGCCCCATTTCCACCAGCTGGCGCACGGTGATGGGGAACTGCCAGTTCACCTCGCTGCGCTGGGGCAGGTAGGCAATTTCGCGGCGTTGCTGGTCGAGCGGCACGCCATTCCACAGAACTTCACCGCTCCAGGTGGGGAGGAGCCCTGCCAGCGCATTGAGCAGGGTGGATTTGCCTGCGCCGTTGGGGCCGATGAGGGCGAGGGTGCTGCCACAGGATGCTTCAAAGCTGATATCTTCCAGCGCCGGCTCTGTGCCGTAGCCCGCGGTCACATGGCGCAACTGCAGGTGATGGTGGGCAGGGTGGTGGTGCCCGCCGCCCCAGCAGATGTGGTCATGTGTATGGCTCACCATGTGAAGGTATAGACGTTGTGCAGGGTATTGCTGCTGGTTTCGGCCCAGTGGGTGACGCTGCGGGATTCCCGCCCATCGGGCTCCAGCGTGAGGGTGATGCAGCGGAAATCCTCCTCCTCCCACTGAGCTTCCACTTCTATATCGATATTCTTTCGGCTCGGGAGCTCCAGTTCGATTTCTGCCGGCTGCAGGGTGGTATCAACCGTCCATTCCCTACTGCCGTGGCGCAGCACCAGACTGGTGGGCTTTCCCGTGAATTGTACCGTGGCGTATATGGCCTCTGCGGGTGTTGTTTCCGCTATTCTCTCAGCGTTGGCAGGTGCCGGGGCCGTGGTGAGGCGGTGCAGCGACAGCCCCACCAGCAGCACGGCCATAAGTGTGAACAAGAATGTGAGGCGGGGCTTCATTCTTCCTCTGCCTTGAAGTTGGGGCGCGATGTGACGAAGAGGAATACCAGGCCTACGCAGAGCGACATGACACCGTAGAGAACGAAGGCGTTCACACTGGCCGGGTCATCCACCAGCGAGGAAAGGAACACAACGAGCAGGTTGCCCAGTGTGCTGGTGAGCAGCCAGAAGCTCGATACAATGCTCTTCAGGTTCTTGCCGGCGGCGGTGTAAGCATACTCAAGCCCCGTGGTGCTTACCAGGATTTCAGAAAGGGTGAGCAGGAAGTAGGGAATGCACTGCCAGAGGATGCTGAGGTGGGCACCCGTGTTGATGCGGTATTCCAGGGCAGCCACGGTGCCATAGGCGATGCCCGCCATCAGGATACCGAGACCCATGCGCTTGAGCGGTGCTCCCCAGCGGCCGATGTAGGGATACACGAAAAGGGTGACTAAAGGAACGAAAATCATGATGAGCAGAGGATTGAAGCTCTGCATTTCTTCTGCACCGAAGCAGAACTGAAGCCCGCCCCAGCTCATGTCGATGCTCTGCATTTCCTTGCCCTGCAGCACCCAGGTGGAGGCGGTCTGGTCATACAGACTCCAGAAGGGGATAATCATGAGGAAGACCACAAGCACGCGCGCGAGGTTGCGCACGCCGCGCTGCTCGCTTTCGCTGAAGCGGGCGGAGGTCTCCTCCTTGCTGTTGAAAATCATGCTGCCAGTGACTCCGAGGAAGCCCTTCATGCCGGAAACGGCGGCCAGCTTGAGCCCGGCCAGAATAAGCGCCGCAATGTAGAGCAGCAGCGATACCAGACCACAGAGTGCAGCGATGGTTTCACCGGCGCCACTCAGGCTGGCAAGACGCTCAGCACCGTTGTGTGCCCACACGCCCAGCAGCACCACAATGGGCGCAATGACGATGAACGCGGCAATGCTGATGGCCGTGCTGGTGGTGCGGGCCACCACTTCGCCGCCGAAGCGTTCGCAGGCGCGTGCTGCACCCTGGAAGATACGGCTGAAGAGAGCCTTCAGGAACTCAGGCTGGGTAGGGGGGACGTGGCTGTATTTGTTGCGTCCCAGCCAGAAGATGAGCGTGGCCAGCGCCATGAAGATGCCGGGAATGCCGAAAGCCCAGCTGTAGCCCCAGTTCTGGCGCACCCAGGGAATAACGAGGAAAGAAAAGAAGGAACCCAGGTTGATGGACCAGTAGAAAGCGGCATAGAGTCGCGTCATGGTCGGGCCGTCCTTTTCATCGGCAGGCACCTGGTCGCCCACAAAGGCAGAAACGCAGGGTTTGATACCGCCGGAGCCGATGGCGATGATGGTGAGACCCGCGAAGAGTACCCACTTGCGGGATTCTACGTCGCCCGCAAAATCTGCCATGGCGAGCACCGCGTTGCCCAGGCAGTAAAGCAGGGAAATGGAGATGATGGTGCGGTAGCGGCCCAGGAAGCGGTCGGCCACCCAGGCACCAAGCAGGGGCATGAGGTAGGTGCAGGCAATGAAGAGGTGCACTACCTCGGTGGCTTCGTTCTTAGACATGAGGAGCATCCCCGTCATGTAGGCGACGAGGATGCTCCGCATTCCGTAGAAGCTGAATCGTTCGCAGGCCTCATTGCCCACGATGTATTTGGTCTGTGCAGGCAGGGCCATGACGAATCGTGTTTACGGTTAGTTTATTGGTGAAGTTTGATGTGCTCGGAGAAGCGGACGTTGTAGCGGGTGTAAGTATCGTGCAGCCAGTCGCGCAGCACGTCGCTGCGCATGCGGGCATTGAGCGCAGGAATGTGCATGAAGGACTTCATGGCGGCGTACTCGGCGGAGTTCTCCACCGTGCGGCCCGTCACGCCGGAAATGCGGGCACCCGTGCTGAGGGTGACCATGGGGGCCAGCTTGCCGCTGGGCACGCTGATGAGAGCCTGGGTTTCAAGACCCATGGGCAGCCCCTTGTGGCTGAATCCGAGACCCACCGGGCCGAAGTCTTCCACGATGGCGCCGGCCTCAGCAGCCTTGGCAAAGGCAGCATCGATACCACCTTCATTGCAGGCGGCGGTCATGTCTTCGTAAAGTTTGTTGGCGGCATCGGTCAGGGCGGTGCTCAGGCGCTCCACCTGCAGGTCGGCAGCAGCAGCATCGCGAGCCTGCTCGTAAGCCAGAACGGTAGGCTGCTCAATAGCTTCCACGCGGATGAAGGCAATTTTGCCATCGCGGGTGGGGAAGTAGCCGCGCACCTGGCGGATGGTGGCCAGCTCGTCATCCTTGCCGGCGGCCTGCGCGGCTTCAAACTCTGCCACAGCGGGGGCGGAGTCCACTTCGTCGAAAGCGATATCAGCCAGGGAAACGGTGTTGCCGTTGTGCTCCACCTGGAGCTGCAGCCCCTCGGGAGCAGCGGCCTTGGTGCACAGGGCGTAGGTGGTGTGGCTCTTGCCTTCGGCGTTCAGGTAGGTGAACTCCTCATTTTCAGGATTCTCTGCAGCGGCGGCCAGCTTCTGGTCGAATCCCTTGCCGTTGGCCTGGGACAGGTCCTGCATGATGATGTCGGCCGTGGCCATGAGGGCATCGATGGAGGAATCCTTGCCGGGGGTCAGGGTGTAGACGGAGACAATGCGGCGCTCCTCGCTCATGTATTTATCCTTGTTCTGCTCCCAGTAGGCCTTGATTTCCTCTTCCGTGGCGGCGGCAGGGGCGGGCAGGCGGTCCTTGGCGAGCCATGCGGTCTTGCCGCGCATCTGCTGGTTCATCACGTCCACCAGCTCGCTGTTGTTCTTGTTCTGGAGCTGCAGCCCCTCGGTCATCAGGTTGCCCAGGGCTTCCCAGACCATCATGTCGGAAATCACGCTGCGGAAAGCTTTCTCCTGCTGGTTGTTGGCGGCACCGTTGCGGAAGCCCGTCAGGCGCTGGTAGAGCTCCTGGTCGAAGCTGCCGTCCTTCTTCTTGAACACGGGCATGGCCTGCAGGTAGGTGTCAATCTGCTCCTTGGAGGGGGAAATACCCAGTTCCTCGGCCTGAGCCTGGATGACTGCGCGGTTCACGGCGGTGTTCACGGCGCCGTCCTCGGCAAAGCCGTAGTTCCAGCTCTGGTAGATACCGCTCAGGAACTGAACGAAGGAATCGTACTCAGGGTGCTGGGAAACCCAGGCCTGCATTTCGGCCATTTCGGTCTCGCTGAGCTCATCGTTGTCATCCTTGTCGAACATGGAGCGGAGCTTGCCGGTGGTGGCGCCGTGCAGTTCCTTGACATAGGCCTCGCCGTTTTCGCCCAGTGCAGCTGCATCGGGGTAGGTGTAGCCGGTGCCGTTCACCTGGATGTAGTAGTCTTTGACAAACATGCTGCCGCGATCACCGTAGTCCATCATCAGCAGACCAAGGCCTACGCCGGCTACTACGATGAGTACGAGAAGCGAGTTTTTACGGATGAATTCGAGTGCGCTCATGGTGAAAACGTGATAATGCGGCTATTCTACGCTTTTCCCCCGGCGTTGCAAGCCAGAAAACCGCTCCGCTGTGTCAGTATGCGTTTGCCTTTGGCGGGGATTTGTGCTACCATGCCGCCGGATATGGCTCAGTCTGCACTCAGAACAGTTAATGTGGTTGCCGCGCTCATTCTGAATGATGAAAAGCGCGTGCTGGCGGTGAAATGCGCTGATTCCAAGTTCAATGGCGGCTGGGAGTTCCCCGGCGGCAAGATTGAGCCGGGCGAATCTCCGCAGGTGGCCCTGGCTCGCGAGATTGCCGAGGAGCTGGAGGTTCATATTTCCGTGGAGCAGCTCGTGTATACTGTAGAGATGGATTATCCCGACTTCCATCTCAGTATGCAGTGCTTTGTCTGCCGCCTGCTCAGCGGCACTCTGCAGCTGCACGAGCATACCGATTCCCGTTGGCTGGCAGCCGATGAACTGGATTCAGTACGCTGGCTGCCGGCAGATGTGGATGTGCTGCCGCACTTGCGCGCATTGTTGGCGGAGTAACTGTTTTAATCTTGACTTGCGGAGGGATTTAGGGTAGGGTAGTGGCCGTCTAAAACAAGACGTCTATATTATTATGTCCCGTACCCCCATCATTGCCGCTAACTGGAAGATGAACAAGGGCCCGAAGGAAGCCAAGGAATTCCTCGCCGCCCTTAAGGATGAGCTTACTTGCGAGTGCAAGGCTGTTGACAAGGTAATCGTGCCTCCCTTCGTGACGATTCCTGCCGTCATGGAGACGCTGAACGGTTGCACCTGCATCGGTGTGGGCGCTCAGGACGTGAGCGACCGCGACAACGGTGCTTTCACCGGCGAAATTTCCACTGCCATGCTTAACGAGCTGGGCTGCAAGTATGTGGTGCTTGGCCACAGCGAGCGCCGCCAGTACCATGGCGAAACCAACGCTTACATCAACAAGAAGATCAAGAAGGCTCTTGCCGCCGGCATCTGCCCGATTTACTGCATCGGCGAGACCCTCGAGCAGCGCCAGGGTGGCGAGCTTGAGGCTGTGCTCAAGAGCCAGGTGGTGGAAGGCCTCGAGGGCCTGACCGCTGAAGAGGTTGCCGGTCTGGTGATCGCTTACGAGCCCGTGTGGGCTATCGGCACTGGCGTGACCGCTTCTTCCGCCGACGCTCAGGACGCTCACGCCTTCATCCGTGGCGTGGTGGCCGAGGCCTTCGGTGCTGCTGCTGCTGAGGCCGTGCGCCTGCAGTACGGTGGTTCCGTGAAGCCCGACAACGCTGCCGAGCTCATGAGCCAGCCCGACATCGACGGCGCCCTCGTGGGTGGTGCCGCTCTGAAGGCTGATTCCTTCGCCGCCATCATCAAGGCTGCTCTGTAAGGAATAAATCTTCTCAATCCCTCCTTTCTATACCGGAGCGCACAGGTTCGCCTGTGCGCTCCGCTTTTTGTTTCGAGGCCTGATAAATACGCGGTTTGCCGGGCAGACGCCGGTTCGATTCGCGGCACAGGACATCACGCAAAGAGGGATTGACATTAAGGGATACCGGATGATATAAGAATCCAAATGCACAATCGTGTGCCTTAATCCGTCGTTTGAGAACAACTTTCTGCGATTCTTCAACAAATGATGAAAATATTCTATTATCTGTTTGTCGCTTGTATATGCTATATTACTTCCGCATACGCAAGCCCCGGAGAAACAAAGGAATTTGTGCTTCCAGAACACCATGAGATAACGCTGTTTAAGAACGGCCTTTCAAATCTCATCAATGATTTAAAGAGCGCAGAAGACACGACATTGTCGATAGATGATAAATACGAATATTACAAATTGAGCATCGACCGCCATTTATCATCCGTTGGTTTTAAGTACGATGAAAATGCTCTATACTTCGCTCCAATCCCTACACACAATTTTTGCGAGACAAAGTTCCGGTTATTATTGTATTTGCGAAGATTGGAACTAGTTACCATTTTTACCGAATCTGTCCCTTCCATGTTGGAATGTGTTCTGCAGATAGTTGAAGATGAAGAAAGGAATACTATACTCATGCATCATTTCATAGAACAAAGCATCGTAAAATCGTAAATTACAAAATATCGAATCTTTTTTTCGCAGGATTTTCTAAATCATCCACATGCTTCATTTGCTGCCATGAGGGAAAGATTAAATAATAGCTCATCATGGATAGAAAAGTCTCCACGCGTTCGAGCCAGCATCATAGAGCATATCGAACACATGTATTATGCTAACTATATACATCTGGGGCTGTTGTTGAATAATCCTTATTTCAATTCTCAGCAACCCGCAGCCTTTCAATCAAAAGCCAGAAAACTAAGTCAGAAATTAGCATCTGAATCCCTGATATCAGTTGATAAACACGACTTTCTTAAAAGATCAGAAGAATTACTTGATGCACAGGAACTTAAAAACGGAAAAGAATATAACGAAATATCAAAAAAAATGAAGACCGAGGGCCTTTATTTAGTCTGGGCAAACTATCGCGGTGGATATCCAGCATTAATCATCGTTTTCCCATAAGGAATTCTAATCCTCCTCCGAGTCTTTGCTCGCTTTGTATTACTGGACGGCGATCCGGATATCTGTACTGCTCTGTACACGGGGCTGGTTGCCGACCACTGCGTGGAAGTCAAGCCGCGTTCGCTAACAAAAACGGATTTACTCTCCAACGTGGGCGAAAGCTGCGAGATGTGCTGCCTCTGCACGCCGGTGAGGGGCTGGCCCTCACGGCTCGGTTTGTATACTCCGAAGATGGTTACTGTAAAAGTACCGATTATCAGTACAGACAACTCACCATAACAACTTGAATTTATCACGCAGATAGGAATGTATAAGCAACACGTCATTCATATACGAAAGTGCACTGTATAATCTAAACTGGTGCCCTTCAGATTTGATTCTGGTCATGGTTGCGTTTCTAAAAGCAACACCCCCAAAACAGAATAAGGTTCGACGCTTTTTACACATTTCCCATACGCCGTGTATATGTCACGCATCCGCATTTCAGGCGGAGCATACATCAAAAGCACTACGCCTTTACATCCAGTGAAAAGAGGTAAACTAAGATTGTGTCTATTGTGGGAACTATCATTGAAAAGATTAGCCACGAACATAATATATCTTTCCTTTGTCCCTTCGAAATGTATCAGGCTGATGCCATCCTTTCCGGTCTTAATCTCTTCATGCCTGCGCAGGAGTTTCCAATCGAAGCCATTCGGTGAAACAGGTAATTCCTTTTCGTTATTCTTCAATGCCATATCATACACACCCTTTCGAAACTCTTCCTTTATTATGCTAAGCAAATCTCCCCATTTATCGTCATCCGAAAAATGGATATGATGAGTTTCTCCACATGCCAAGCACGATAAAAACAGCATTAAGAACAATTTTAATATCTTCATAATTTATATACTTGTATCAACAGACCCCGAAAATACACATGCTCTAGTACCAGTACAGCGATTCGACAAAGCCAAGGCTTTTAAGTTGTTTGTCAATTGATTTAGAGCGCCTGACTGCGAAACAATAGAACGCTGATTTCCAATATTACAACCAAATCCTTTGCATATTTTACCCTTAATATTCATATTATTCACGCATATCCGCCCGTCTTTCATTTCGACATAGTCTTTGCCATCTATTTTTATTCCATGACCAATCATGTTCTTGGAGAGGTCCCAGCCGTAGGTGTACCAGGTGGCATCCTTCTGGATGGCCAGCGGGCGTGTAGCGGTGGTCACCACACCTGCCGTATCCTTCTGCGAAAGCACAACGCCATCCACCGTCACGGCTTCGGCGGTGATGTCGGAGGTGGGAACAGCGCTGTACTGAATACGTTTCGTATTCTCACTATACTCCGTCCACTGCGTGGAAGTCAAGCCGCGTTCGCTGACAAAAACAGATTTGCTCTCCAGTGTGGACGAAAGCTGCGAGATGTGCTGCCTCTACATGCAGGTAAGGCGATTGCACTCTTAAGGTGGCGCATGCCGGGAGCACATCACAATTTCCTCGGATACGCTCTAATCTGAACGTATGTAACCCTGTTCCGGGATAATACAGATAACTGATGCAACAGCTCAGCATGCTGCTCTACAGGCATATCGATACTCTCCGGATATACAATAAATTCGATTGCCTCACCAACATCATAATTCTTTCTTCTGACCACTTCTCTAATGCTTTTCATTATCTTTCCTGGGTTGTAGTATCCATCATACACTAGAGGCTCCTCATTGATGTATTCAAGCCAGCAAAGCACTGTATAATTCTTGCGGATATATAAGCAGAATCTGTGTGATGCAGGACATAATATACTTGCATGTAACTCGAATGGCGGCAAGCCTGCTTTTTTGATTTGTATATTGCAGTCATTGCCCTTTTCCGAATTGATTCGTACATACTCATCATACACTTCAGCGTAGCTTGTTTTAGAATCCACCCTGATGTAATATTTTTCCGCAGCCAGCCCACGAAATGCAAATAACAAGAAAAACAAGTAAATGGCGGTTTTCATATTTAGGCTCATCAAAAAATACAGCCGAGTATTAGCAGCCATACTTATGTTATCGTCGATGCTGTTTATTTCACAAGTGTATCTGTAATTACCTGACCGTAGGGGGTGTAGGTATAGGCGGTGCGGATGTAGCCGGTGCTGGCCGTAGACTTCGCAGATGTTCTTGGAGAGGTCCCAGCCGTAGGCGTACCAGGTGGCATCCTTCTGGATGGCCAGCGGACACGTAGCGGAGGTCACCACACCTGCCGTATCCTTCTGCGTGAGCGCAAAGCCATCCACCGTCACCGTTTCGGCGGTGATGTCGGAGGTGGGAACAGCGCTGTACTGAATACGTTTCGTATTCTCACTATACTCCGTCCACTGCGTGGAAGTCAAGCCGCGTTCGCTAACAAAAACGGATTTACTCTCCAACGTGGGCGAAAGCTCAGAAATAAGCTGCTTCTGCACGCTGCTGAGGGGTTGCCCGTCGGCATTATAGCGCATAGTGATGGTTAGGCAAAGCTCTGGGTTGGAGCAATTCTCCCCTTTATTCTCGCCCTTAAGCGTGGGACCCTGCTGGGTAGAATTATGGAGCAGACCTCTAGTAGTGGTTTTCATTGCTTTCAGAGTTGACAGCAACGACATCTGATTTCATGTAATTCGTCTCCCACCATGCTGGTAACCTGAATAAACTCATCCGGATAAATTTTCGAATAAAGTTTTATTTTATCCATGAAGTCCTGATATTCCTTTTTTATATCATCACGCAATCTAGACGTGGTATTGCATACTCTGCTGAAACGCTCAATTTCTCTGATAAGGGAATAGACCAATTCCTTATTCATATCGGGGTGAATCGGCAGTGGTGTATATACTCCGTATGGATATACAAAATAATCATGCACAATATAGCAGGGATGCATCCTGTGTAACTCGGCGAAGAACGACCAATATCGGTCCAAATAACAATCATCTGTTACAGTAAACCTGATGTAAACCTGTTCCATATGAGAAGCATGCCTCTGCCTGATTTCATGCAACCAACTTGAAAACGCTTCCCATGATAAACGCTGTAGATTTCCTTCAATCTCAAATAGCATAATGTCGTCACCTCTTGCCAAATGCTCAAGTTGACCTTCCTTTATTTGCGCAACATACACCCCTGTTTTCGTCCAGAAACAGTAGTATTCAACTATTTTTTCCTCATCTTCTTCATGAGCTGGGAAAAAATGGATTTTTACTTCCTCGTTTGTCGAATCATTTTGAATAACAACATTTCTTTTATTTCTGACCCTGTCGTTATCTTTTATAAGATTGATTACCTGCTCGCAAAAAGTGCTGTATTTATAACAACTGCTCACATGCAAGTCTGCGGGTTCCTCCATTCCCATACATAGATGAAATAAAATGCTAAACAACACTACCTTGCAAAGTGGATTAACAACTTTATAAAAAGCCATTTTCAAACTCCGCTCCTTCTTATGAGTGCCCTGCAAGCAATCAACAGTTCGCAAAGTTAAATCTAACAATGACATATTACTAATTACATGTTTCATAGCGCTATTATCATAAGAAAGAGCGGAGCTATTAATCATCACTAATTTTTTTCAGTGAAGGTATATTTGTTGAGTGAATCACTAACTACCTGAATACGCATAGGCTTATTGCAGCATTTTTTTGCCTTGAATTGCCTAAACCTTAAATCGACCATATCCATAACCTGGTGATCAGATAGGTCCACTCCACTTGCGTCATGTTGCAGGGCAGGGAGAGCGTCTCTTTCATAAGAAAAATCCTGCACCAGTGGCATAATCATGACCTTTATAACGTTCACGAGCTTCTTCATTTTCACCCCCAGTAGGAATAATGATAATTATCCTTTCTGTTTCACACATGAGCAAATAAATATTAATTTTTGCATGAGTGTTTTCATCATACAAGATTCCCAAGCCGTCCCAAAATGTAGCATCTCCAGGGATGGATATAATATCACGTATATTTCTGTCCACCCATTGTTTATTTAAAATGATGTCATATTTGCTTGGAAATGAATTCATTTTTACATTACACCGTTCAAAGAAAGCCTCCTTCCATTCTTGTGTAAATTTGGTGATAATTCTAGGACGAAAATCACAAGCAGAAGGTTTATGAACATATATAGGAAATTCATCATCTACTGGCACGATTAAATCACGGACAATATTAAAACGTAGTGTATCATACCCCCGATATATATTAAAATCCTTTTGCCATATCAATATTGTACACTGCAAGGCAAAAAAGAACAATTCAAAATATTTCATACCAATACATTGCTAATTACTATGCTTATTATTACTCCTGTGATGAACACATGCTTGGCTAATACCGGCTTATCGAACTTGTATCCTTTTGATATCATTAAGTTGGTCAAATCGCCAGGATAAAGCTCCGCTCCATTTTTATCAACAATGTAGTGAGGATTGCCGTGTGCAACTATGACAAAAGAAGATGACATATTAATACAATTTTCTGCTAGCATATATTCAGTTTTACCATCCGTAGTCACTTTCTTATCTGGAAGAAGATTTATATTGGGGCGCTGGCCCAATATATCCATATAATCTACGGGATTGTTGGCAACAAACACCAAATGATTTGTATCCTCAAGAGTATCCCGTCCAATCCACCGGCCATCCACCGGGTTATAGTGGCGGTAGTTGTAGTAGACCAGACCAAGTTCGGTGTCATTGAACTCGCTGGACCACTGGATATTCTGCTCTACATCACCTTCTGCCGTTACCTGGCCGTAGGGGGTGTAGGTATAGGCGGTGCGGAGGTAGCCGTGCTGGCCGTAGACTTCGCAGATGTTCTTGGTGAGATCCCAGCCGTAGGTGTACCAGGTGGCATCCTTCTGGATAGCCAGCGGACGGGTAGCTACGGGCTGGGTGGCATCCCACATAATATACCAGAGCGCCGGGTGAGCAGCTCGGGTGAGGTCGATGCAGGCAATCTGGAGGTAACCGCGGTAGATGTAACGCTGGTGGAGGGTTACATTGCCATTCACCGTGACGAGCCTGGTGGCGCGGCGACCCATGTGGTCGTAGGTGCACTTCACCGTGGTGCTGCCCGACTCATCAATTTTGTAGAAATCCGTGGGTCGATTCTCAGCGTTGTAGATGACAGCCCAGATACCCGTGCTTGTCTTCACACGCGTCTGGTTGCCGTCCGCATCGTACTCCGGCTGGAAGTCGATGTCTCCATCCACTGAGATCGAAGTGTACTGGTTGAGCTCATTAGCTGTGTAGCCGGTCACTTCCTCCGTCACTTCCTGCGACGTTTTTCTATTGCCGATATTATCGTATTCGTAGGCATAGCTGCCGTTATTGACAGTGGCGGTGGTGAGTTCGCTGCGGTTATTATAGCCGAAGCTGTCGGTCACGGTCTGTCCATTGCGGGCGGTGGTGCGGGTGAGCGGACGGCCCAGGGCATCGTAGGTGTAGGTACGCTCGGCCACGGTGGTATTGCTGCGCTTGTAACACATGTCGGTGAGCAGGTCGCGCTGCGGCTCGTAGCTCTGGGTGAGCGTCATGTTGCTGGGCAGCGTGAGCTCCTGCAGCAGGTGGGTGCCGGGCAGATACTCGTAGCTGAACTGCTTCTCTGCGCCGCCGTGCAGGAAGCCGGCGCTATTGATGCGGCCATCGGTGCCGTAGCCCGTGGTCACCGTCTGCTGCGTGGCGCCGTTTTTGCTGTACACATAGCCCGTGGAGCGTCCCAGGGAATCGTGAGTAGCGTTGACTCCTACGCGATGACTACCTACAGCGTGTTTCATTGGAACACGAGGCTGACTCATGTCAATTAATAGAAAAAAGGCCAGATACTCCAAGTAAAGGCTCTTGGGTATTATCGTTCATTCATCTCTACGCTATCTTCTTTGCGGGATGTTTCAAATCGTTCGTTTTGAATCTGAACACTGCTATATTGAAACCCTTCTAGAATTATAATGTTTTCGTATTCTTTTTCTATACCCCCGTAAAAAGTGAACCTGGTTGTGTATTTATAGATATCATGGAAGAATCTCCCTAACTTTGCTGCATTCCAATTTCTGATTCTGTGAAGCTTAATTTCGAAATCTAAGTCTTCCACATATTCATATGCAGCAGCTATATTATCAATTATTTTTGCCTTTTTTCGGTCTGACAAAGAAAGTTGTTGCTACAACCTATTCTTTACCCTTGTTTGCTCATCTATCATGGCTACCAGTTGCTCTATTTCCTTTGTCTTTTCGTTGTGAATCTGTTTTTCCGAAGCATTTTCCAAGATACATAAAAGTTGATCTTTCAATATGCATTGATTGAACATTACTTGGAACAGTGTTTTTTCTGCAAACGAGAAATTTGAAGAGCATAATATTACTTCATATGAATCTCTATGCTCATTCAAGTATTCGCCAGCGTGCGAAAACGAAAAAAATAATAGAGCAACTGGTAGAATATATTTCATAAATCAGGTTTTATCTGATAAAGAGATGAGAATTTGTCCGTTTAGTTTCATTGCCTGCTCGCCCCGTTGGGGAAAACTCGCTGCGCGGTTTGTCCAATCCCCTCCGAGTCCTCGGGGGGGGCTTTGTAGCCGAGAGCACACGGTCTGTTACAGTTAATTATCAACGTGTTTATTTGATTCGATGTCTCAAGAAGATCTGATACTCCTCACAAACTTGTTCATATAACTTAATATTCCGTATCCATTCTGCGTCAACACTAAGCAAAAAATAATTACGCAGCATCTTTTCGTTTTGCATAATCGTAAAATCCGATTGTCTTAATCCAAGAGGATCGATATTGTCAATTTCAATATCATTATAGTTTTTCTTTATCCAATTCACAACATTTATGGTTTCATTTTCGTTCATTTCAAAACCATTGTACGTATGGTTATAATACACAATAAAATAAAACGCCAGCAGATGTTGAATGAAGTATTGTTTCTCCTTGTTGTCCGGCTGATAAGAGGATAGAGTTTCTAAAAATAACATACGATACGCAACCTCAAGCGTATCGATTACTTGCTTATCGTTGTCATCAATATTCCCATCAGTTATGCGTTCTATGCAATTCTGATGATGTAACGGAGGCTGATATTTTCCTCTCATAAAGGCTACAAAATCGTAATACCTGTACAGCATATATGCTTTATAATTATAGTCGTTTTGATGCCTTTTATAATACAATCCAGTGAAAGAATCTTGACAGCCGCTCATTGCAAAATCCCATACCGATTTACTCACTCGAACATTCCCATAACCTAATGAAAATCGTGGAAAATATAGATAGTAATATAATATGGCAATGAATAATACCAAAACCATCATTAAAGCGAAAAATATTGTTTTATTTTTTAAATTCATTAATTTTGTATAATGTAATATTGTATAATGTCATTATTTATAACCCATATCCTTGTGCCAATGTGTTGACACAAGGATATGACAATATCATATGATTAATTACTTTTCAGCCTTTGAACATAGGTTCACACACCATCTATTAAGTTTAGCAATTTTATCTCTACTCTTTGCTTCAACGAATTCACTATACTTTTCTATTGGTATAGGTAAAAAAGCGCTGAATCCTCTATTCTTATCAAATCCTCCGACGCCTAATCTTGAGGGAGTAACAACAAAATGTTCTACTCTTATAGAAAATGTAGCTCCCCAATTATTCAAAAAACGACATCCGTCATCACATTCGCATGATGCATAGAAATAATGCCTTATCTGTTGACCTTGTATGGGATGGGATGTGTTAGTAATGGAAAGGATTGAGAGAGAAACATCGTATATGTGTTTTCCTGTTACTTCTGAAGCCTCTTTTGCAATTTTTTCTATATTTGCTTCCGTGATGTTTTTACCAAAAGTTTCCGACTGCCAAGTATGCCAATATGAAAACCGTGAAACTTGAGCTAATCCCATAGCATCCACGCTACCCATAATATTCTTGTTAATATATATATAAATATTATTCTCGAATATTTCTTCAATAACATCCCTCCCTGTCCATCGCCCCTCCACCGGGTTATAGTGGCGGTAGTTGTAGTAGACCAGACCGAGCTCGGTGTCGTTGAACTCGCTGGACCACTGGATGGGTTGCTCGGTGTCGCCGGTCGCCGTTACCTGGCCGTAGGGGGTGTAGGTATAGGCGGTGCGGATGTAGCCGTGCTGGCCGTAGAGCTCGCAGATGTTCTTGGTGAGGTCCCAGCCGTAGGTGTACCAGGTGCCGTCCTTCTGGATAGCCAGCGGACGGGTAGCTACGGGCTGGGTGGCATCCCACATAATATACCAGAGCGCCGGGTGAGCAGCGCGGGTGAGGTCGATGCAGGCAATCTGCAGGTAACCTCGGTAGATATAACGCTGGTGGAGGGTTACATTGCCATTCACCGTGACGTGCCTGGTGGCGCGACGGCCCAGCTGGTCGTAGGTGCACTTCACCGTGGTGCTGCCCGACTCATCGATTTTGTAGAAATCGGTGGGGCGATTCTCGGCGTTGTAGATGACAGCCCAGATACCCGTGCTGGTCTTCACTCGTGTCTGGTTGCCGTCTGCATCGTACTCCGGCTGGAAGTCGGCCAGTCCATCCACGGAAAGCAGGGTATACTGGTTGAGCTCATTAGCCGTGTATGTTGTTCGGCTTGCCACGCCGGAGCTGTCTTCGACAGCGGCGGCGCGGTTGCCGATGTTGTCGTAGTTATAGGCATAGGCGCCGCCGCTCACCGTGGCGGTGGTGAGTTCGCTGCGGTTATTATAACCGAAGCTGTCGGTCACGGTCTGTCCATTGCGGGCGGTGGTGCGGGTGAGCGGACGGCCCAGGGCATCGTAGGTGTAGGTACGCTCGGCCACGGTGGTATTGCTGCGCTTGTAGCACATGCCCGTGAGCAGGTCGCGGTGCGGTTCGTAGCTCTGGGTGAGCGTCATGTTGCTGGGCAGCGTAAGCTTCTGCAGCAGGTGGGTGCCGGGCAGATACTCGTAGCTGAACTGCTTCTCAGCTCCCCCGTGCAGGAAGCCGGCGCTATTGATGCGGCCATCCATGCCGTAGCCCGTGGTCACCGTCTGCTGAGTGGCTCCGTTCCTGCTGTACACATAGCCCGTGGAGCGGCCCAGGGCATCGCTCGTTTCGGTGATGAGGTGGGTATCATCATCCACCACCAGCGAATCCGTCTCCTGCTCGCCGTAGTGATTATAGCCGATGGTGCGGATTCCGGCGGCGTCTGTCACCTGCGTGAGCTGGCCGAGGTGGTTGTAGGCGAAGCTCTGGGCTGGACTTGAGCTATCCACCACAGCTTCCTCGCCCTCCTGTGCAGGGTGGTACCAGGTGGTACCCAGCAGCAGGCTTCGGGCTGGTTCGTAGGTGTAGCGCTTCACCGTGCCGCGGGCGTTCGTCTCGGTCTCCAGGCGGTTGAAGGCATCATAGGTCTTCACCACGGAGCTGTTGTCTGCATAGGTCTTGCTGAGCTCCAGCCCGGTGGCGGGGTCGTAGGCCCAGGTAGTAGTGTCGCCAGACAGGGCTGCGGGGTCGGAGCTGATGACGGTCCCCGGGTTGCGGTAGGTGGTGAGGCTTACCAGGTGGTCGGCATCGTCATAGCCATAGACCACGGGCTGCACCGCGGTCCCCCACTCGGCCACCTTGCGACCGCGGAGGTCGTAGCGGTAGTTGGTGGTGTTGCCCAAGGCGTCCGTCACCAAGGCGGGTTGGTCGCAGCAGTCGCAGTAGAGGGTGGTGGCAGAATGCCCGTTGGCATCGGTCACCACGAGCGGGCGGCCTGCGGTATCGGTGATGGTGGTGGTGGTATTGCCTCGCCCATCGGTCTGCGTGAGCAGCATGCCGCTTGCGGTGTAGCTGCGGGTGGAGGAGGTCACCACACCTGCCGTATCCTTCTGCGAGAGCACAAAGCCATCCACCGTCACCGCTTCGGCAGTGATGTCGGATGTGGGAACAGCGCTGTACTGAATACGTTTCGTATTCTCACTATACTCCGACCACTGCGTGGAAGTCAAGCCGCGTTCGCTGACAAAAACGGATTTGCTCTCCAGCACGGGCGACAGCTGCGAGATGAGCTGCTTCTGCACTCGGTAGGAAAGCTCTGTT
The DNA here is from genome assembly GCA_045644745.1 of Akkermansia sp. Taxonomy (GTDB): domain Bacteria; phylum Verrucomicrobiota; class Verrucomicrobiia; order Verrucomicrobiales; family Akkermansiaceae; genus Akkermansia. Next base: position 83,463 of record JAZRHL010000040.1, on the reverse strand, counting down.
CTCGAAGATGGGGGCCTGAGATTCGGTCGCGACTCCTAACCCTACCCCTAGAAAATAATACGACACGATAAAATTAATGATTGACAATTAATATGAAAATCTGTACTTTATATTAAAATCAAGCATCGTATAAAAACTTCAAGAAAAGTAATTTCTTGCAGCCTTCATCCATTAATTCAGGTATAGAATATCAACAATTAAACAACAAAAAGAAAAAGGCGTTAGTTTAATCATGCATGGTGCGATTTTTGATTTTCGCCTAAATAACTATTTTATAGAAAGATTCCTTTTTAATTCCTCATTTAAGTGGCCGATTTGTTATGAAATCAACAATCCAAAGAGAAATTATTTCATTTATTGCTAGCGCTTTAATTGGTATTATTTTATTTTGTTTTTTTAATTTCAATACATTTCTTGTTATAGATCTTATGGAAGAGGGGCATACTTTTTTTAATTTCAATTATTTCAAAAAAAATAAATATAAAATATTGGATATTGCCAAGAATAAAAACTTCAGTCAGTATAAATCAGATGATGACATATCGATAGTATACGTATGCGATGTACCAAGAATAGCTTATATATACCAATTAAAAAACGTATTTTTTGAAAGGGAAGAACTTCTACTAATTACTTTTGAGGATGGTTATTGTGTGGAATTGAGAAAGAAAACATTCCCCGATTATTTAAGATGGGAGTTTCTTGATTTTGTTGTTGAGTTTTCTGATCAGACATCAAAGATAAAAGACGAAAGACTTTCAAAAATCGAACCAGTTATTGAAGATGCAAACGCAAGACTTGTCTATTATCAATATTTTCGTCAAAATTTTACAGAACTAATGGTCTCATTAGGTTACGATGTTGTTGCATCCCACATTTCTAATTCAAATACAGCCAAGTAAAGTGCATCCATAACAAATACTCATCTTCTTAAAACTACCATCATTGGTACATCTAAAACAGCACATTAAGACTCCGTTTTCCATAATTGAGTAGACGTTCATTCATATATAATATTCATTTTTAACAATCTTATTTAATGTTTAACAACTGATTGGGAAGATTCGAAAGCGCCTCCCTCTCTTTCTTACTATCTCTGATGCGGCAAAAGTATTGTAGGTTTCAGAGGCAGACCAGATTGCTTGGGACGGCGTAGTCCGCTCTTGCAGACTACGCCGTCCATACAACAGACACACCTTCACGTAGTTATTTTTTCACTTCGTCTGTGCACAAATCCGAATGCTCCCTGCTGCTTTATACCGTCTGGATATGTAAGGTAGGGATATTTCGTACTCATGATAATTAAATACACATTTCATGTTATGTATCTCGTACAGAAGGAGTGTGATATCATGTTAAACTCCACTACTACATTTTATTGACTTTTAAACTGTTGGAGATATCAAATCATCGTAAAGTTTAACTTCGCATTTGTATTGCAATAAGCTTTCATACAATAATTTACTACTTCCAATATGGCACACTACAAGTTCTATCGTGCATTTTTGACAGAAGTTTACATTTTTGAATAGAGATGAGATTTCTTTATGCTTTTTAGATTCATAATATCTCTTTTTCCCTATGATAAGGCGCGCTTCATCTGAATAGTCATCATAGAATCCATGTGCTGCAATTTTTAGTTTACTAACGCATTTACATGGTGTTTCCTCTTGCATGTATTTTATGACTGATTCGAGCTCCTCTATAGAAGAGACAGTTTCATCGTAATAGCGTATTCCCGTGTTGGTTTCTCTCCAATAATCAATAAAATTTCCGCGAGATATTAAATCTCTCGAATAAATATTGATTTCTCCTTTTTCTAGATTGTTGTACATTTTTATGTATTCTTGTAGAATAACCCCAGAAAGGACTGCTCCTAATAAAATAATTGTTGTTATTCCCAAAACGCTTTTTCCAATATAATCAAAATTAGATAAAGGATTATTATCGAGAAAATGGTATTTATTTTTGATAAGAATTAAATCCCTCCCAATCCACCGACCATCCGCCGGGTTATAGTGGCGGTAGTTGTAGTAGATGAGGCCGAGCTCGGTGTCATTGAACTCGCTGGACCACTGGATGGGCTGGGTTACATCTCCTTCTGCCGTTACCAGGCCGTAGGGGGTGTAGGTATAGGCGGTGCGGATGTAGCCGTGCTGGCCGTAGAGCTCGCAGATGTTCTTGGTGAGGTCCCAGCCATAGGTGTACCAGGTGGCATCCTTCTGGATAGCCAGCGGTCGGGTGCCTACAGGCTGGGTGGCATCCCACATAATATACCAGAGCGCCGGGTGAGCAGCGCGGGTGAGGTCGATGCAGGCAATCTGCAGGTAACCACGGTAGATGTAACGCTGGTGGAGGGTTACATTGCCATTTACCGTGACGTGCTTGGTGGCGCGGCGGCCCATGTGGTCGTAGGTGCACTTCACCGTGGTGCTGCCCGACTCATCAATTTTGTAGAAATCAGTGGGGCGGTTCTCAGCGTTGTAGATGACAGCCCAGATACCCGTGCTGGTCTTCACGCGTGTCTGGTTGCCGTCTGCATCGTACTCCGGCTGGAAGTCGGCCAGTCCATCCACCGAGAGCAAGGTGTACTGGTTGAGTTCGTTAGCTGCGTAGCCGGTCACTTCCTCCGTCAATTCCTGCGACGTTTTTCTATTGCCGATGTTGTCGTAGTCATAGGCATAGGCGCCGCCGCTCACCGTGGCGGTGGTGAGTTCGCTGCGGTTGTTATAGCCGAAGCTGTCGGTCACGGTCTGTCCATTGCGGGCGGTGGTGCGGGTAAGCGGATGGCCCAGGGCATCGTAGGTGTAGGTACGCTCGGCCACGGTGGTATTGCTGCGCTTGTAACACATGCCCGTGAGCAGGTCGCGCTGCGGTTCGTAGCTCTGGGTGAGCGTCATATTGCTGGGCAGCGTAAGCTTCTGCAGCAGGTGGGTGCCGGACAGATACTCGTAGCTGAACTGCTTCTCGGCTCCGCCGTGCAGGAAGCCGGCGCTATTGATGCGGCCATCGGTGCCGTAGCCCGTGCTGACGGTCTGCTGAGTGGCGCCGTTCCTGCTGTACACATAGCCCGTGGAGCGGCCCAGGGTATCGCGCGTTTCGGTGATGAGGTGGGTATCGCCATCCACCACCAGAGAATCGGACTCCTGCTCGCCGTAGTAATTATAGCCGATGGTGCGAACACCTGCGGCGTCTGTCACCTGCGTGAGCTGGCCGAGGTGGTTGTAGGCGAAGCTCTGGGCTGGACTTGAGCTATCCACCACAGCTTCCTCGCCCTCCTGTGCAGGGTGGTACCAGGTGGTACCCAGCAGCAGGCCTCGGGCTGGTTCGTAGGTGTGGCGCTTCACCGTGCCTCGGGCGTTCGTCTCGGTCTCCGGGCGGTTGAAGGCATCATAGGTCTTCACCACGGAGCTGTTGTCTGCATAGGTCTTGCTGAGCTCCTGACCGGTAGCGGGATCGTAGGCCCAGGTGGTTTCATCGCCCGCAAGCTCGCCCGGGTCGGTGTTGAGTACTGCACCCGGGTTGCGGAAAGTGGTGAGCGTGAGCAGTCGGTCAGCATCATCGTAGCCGAAGCTGGCGGGCTGAATCCCCGTACCCCACTCGGCGACCTTGCGACCACGTTCATCGTAGCGGTAGCAGGTAGTGTTCCCCTGGGCATCTGTGATGGTGGCGGGCTGGTCACAGCAATCGCAGTAGACCGTGGTGGTCGTGTTGCCGGTTGCGTCCGTTACCATGAGAGCGCGGCCTGCCTTATCGGCCACCGTGGTGGTGGTATTGCCGCGGCCATCTGTCTGCGTGAGCACCATCCCATTCATCGTGTAGCTGCGCGTAGCGGTGGTCACCACACCTGCCGTATCCTTCTGAGAGAGCGCAACGCCATCCACCGTCACCGCTTCGGCGGTGATGTCGGATGTGGGAACAGCACTGTACTGAATACGTTTCGTATACCCACCATACTCCGACCACTGCGTGGAAGTCAAGCCGCGTTCGCTGACAAAAACAGATTTGCTCTCCAACGTGGGCGAAAGCTGCGAGATGAGCTGTTTCTGCACGCCGGTGAGGGGCTGGCCTGCTGCATTGTAGCGCGTGGTGGTGGTAAGGCTGTACACACCATCCTCCAGGGATTCGGTGCTGTAGGCCGTCTCCGTGATGGACGAGTTTTCCGGCGTGGGATTCTCAGCCAGAGCGAGGGTCTGCTTCACCACATTGCCCATGGAATCGTATTCATACAGCGTGGCGGCGGTGGGGGTGGAATCTGCCCCGGTATCGCTCCAGGTCTTCACCAGCTGACCGTGGGAATTGAACTCGGAGTAGGTGCAGATGAAGCCCCCGAGGGTATTCGGCTGCGCCTGCACGGCAGTTTCTCCGAAGCCGTTGGTCAGCGTGCGGGAAATCACGGTACCATCTGCCAGCTGCAGCTCGGTGCAGAGGTGATTGCCGCTGATGCTCTGCATGTGCACCTGCTCGCGCTGGGCGGTGCCGGAGATGCGGGCGGTGGTGCCATCGGCATTGTGCTGTGTGATGCGGGTGGCACCGGCGGGGGTGGTTTCCGTAGTGGTAAGGCCATCCCCGCTGTAGGTGGTGGTGGTCACTCGGCCGAGAATATCCGTCCGGCTGATTACGCGGCCCAGGGCATCGTAGGCGGTGGATTCGGTGGTGGTCATGGCGCCGGTGTCGCGGCGGGTGCTCAGGATGCGGCCTGCGGCATCGCGGGTGTAGGAGGTGATGGTTTCGGGCGTGATGACCACCGCGCCATCCTTCACCTCGGCGCGGATGATTTCCACGAGCTGGTGGGCGGAATCGTAGCCGTAGGAGGTGGTGATGCCGTCCTCATCCGTCTCGCTGAGCTTGCCGCAGCACATCCAGGTGGTGGTCGATACACGGCCATTGCCGCGGGTGGTCTTCACCACACGCTTCTGCTCGTCGTATTCATAGGCCGCGGAGCTGAGCAGCAGCCACTGTGTGCCGTCCCAGATGCTTTCCTGCTCGAAGGTGACGGTGTCATCTGCCGCGATGAACTCCTCCGTGCGGCGGCTCTGGCCGGCCACGGGGGAACCGGCGGCCTGCGTGGTGGTGGTGTGCAGGTGCACGGCGCCGTGGGCGGTGGTGGCGGTGTATTCATGCAGCGTCTGCACACCGGCGGCATCCTGACTGAACTTCGGCTTGCCCGCGGCGTAGGCATAGGCGGGGGCTTCGCCGAACATTTCCTCAATGCTGACCTGCTGGTGGCTTACGCCTGCCGCGTAGGTGCGGGCGGTGGTGCGCTCTGCCTCGGCGGATTTCTCATAGCTGTAGTCCACCACCTTGATATTGAGCCAGGAGGAAGAGCCCGCGGCCTGATAATCGGTGTAGACCTTCACGGGGCGGGTATCGTAGAAGCGGGCCGAAGCGGAGGCGTAGACATAGCGCGTGCGCTGGCGCCCACCCTGTGCCCAGGGCGAGATTTCGGAGGTGACGCGGCCTTCATCATCGTACGCGTATTCGGTGTAGCCGCCATCGGGGCGGTTGATGCGGGAGACGCGGAAGTTTTCGCTGTAGTCGTAGGTGGTGGTGCGGGCCAGCGGGGTGCCGTAGGCCTCGGTTTCGCTGATGGTGAGCCAGCCGCCGGCAGTGAGCTTGCGCTGCTCGCAGGTGCAGGTGGCGGGCAAGGCATCGGCGCTGCCCTTTCGCAGCGTCTCGACAATCTGCATGAGGCCCACCTCGGGGTAGGTGGTTTCCCAGGTGTGGATGATGGCATCCTCGCCCGTGCCCTTGGTGACGGTCACGGTGTTGCCGCTGACCACGCGGGAGCTGCTGTGGGCGGGCAAGCCGGCCTGCTGACGCGTGACAGTGGTGGTTTCCACGCCATCGGTCACGGTGGTCACGTAGGTGGAGGTCTTGTAGGGCTCGCCTGTGGTCACATAGTTGCCGGCATCATCCACCGTGACCTGAGCGGGTGCAAACCAGGAAAGAACCGTGGCGCCCCCGGCATTCACCTCAGAGAGCATGAGACCTTCGGTGGGCGAATAGCAGGAAATGAGATTGCCTGCGGCATCGAACTTCTCCTGCACCTGCGCGGCGTGGTCAGCGGCGGTGCTTACCTTGCCCGAGGCCGCTACCACGGCAGCCACGGTACCGGACTGCGCATCGAAACGCACGCGGCGACCGCTGGCCTCGGTGAGCGTCCAGAAAGCGGGGGTGCCGGAGGTGCAGGGCGAGAGGTCGGCATTCTGCAGCTCCACGCGCACATCGCAATGGCGGGTAAGCTCGGTGGGCACGGCGGCGGATTCGCCCGGCACCACGGTGAAACAGAGGCGGCGGCCGGAGCTGGGCAGGATGGTGAGGGTGTTTTCCTGCAGATTGGCGTTCCAGGCCCAGACGGAGTCATACATCATGCCAGCGGCAGAGCTGCCCGAGCGCGTGCGGGCGGCGGTGGTGGTGCCGGGGCTCACAGAACCACCGCATTCCTCCGCAGAAGAGCCGGGGGTGGAGTCGGCAGGCCCGCTGACGTTGTTACCTTCCTCGCTGCAGCAGCCGCAGGGGTTGCAGACGGGAGGTTCAATCACAATATCCGGATCCTGATTCCCGCGTGGGGTGGAGTACTGCGCCTCTACTTCGTAGCGAAGGTAAGTGCGGTTGTGCTCCGGATAATCCATGTGGATATTGGAAACCCTGGCGCTGATGTTGTAAGTGCCGGCCTCCAGAAATCGGGTGGTTCCTCCGTTCCAGTATGTAGGATCGGTAGTTTTTTGCCAATCACCCACGCGGCCTTGCACTGTCATGACCGGGGAGGATGCGCCGGCAGGCGTGATAAAGAGTTCACCGCTGTCGTCAACGGTGATACGGGCACGGACCATGGCTCCACCGGATTCAATGGTGAAGGAGTCGAGATTGTGCAACTCTTCCTCGTAGTCTTTCTTGTTCGAGGGGATGATATTAAGCGGCGTTCTCTGGGCGAGAATGGCGGTGTAGGTGCCAGCGCTGCCTTCATTGCCACTGCGGGCAATGCCAGTAAGTGTTGTTTGCGTATCATTCATGGTTTTTCATGCCTGATGGGTTGCATCAGGCATTCCGCAATATACAGGTGTATGAGAGAATTGCGAGAACATACCATGCGCAGATTCCTCGTTCCGTGCGGAAAGGGGTACCGACAGCTGGAAATGTGAATGTCGAGGTGTGCTTGATATTACCTGTTTATTGCAGCTCTTGTTGAGCTGCAGCGAAAGAGACACAACAGGGATCCCCAGCGCCGCGTGGAGCTGGGGATTCCTTGTTATTCGGGTAGGGTACTGCCTGGGCACAGTGGGGCCGGTGAATCGGCACAGTGCTTGTGTGATTCAGGTGCTTACCTGGTACCGGCAGTCAGTGGGCTCGGTAAGAAAACGCGGTCTGAGGACAGGCGTCGGTTACCGTGACTGGTGAGGAAAGGGGAATTCGCAGCGCAAAGATGCGCTTTCAAGGTCTAAATGGGGTAAGTCTGCTGCGAATGGGAATGCGCGTGGCCCTGGGCAAAAGTGGTGGGCTGGTGATTCAAGTGCGCGACGCCGGTGGCAATAGGAGCAGGAGAAAATGCAGTGAGCGAATGCTGAGGGGCTGCAGTAAGAGGTTGAGAGAGAAAAGCCGGGTCGAGTGGTGCGTGTGGAGAAGCCGGTGGAGGCTGGGTCACATGCGGATTCATGTGGAGTGTGTGCATGGTGGATGGTGGTGAGGTGTTGTGCATGTCTGCTTCCTCCGGCAGGGGAACAAAGCGGCGCTTCCCTGTGGAGAATTCTTCAAAACTGGGCAGTCCGGCATGCTGGGCGAGACTCTCCAGGTGGTTGATGAGATGCTGCAGGTTGACTTCCGGCATGCATACTTCATCTTCGGGGGGATTGGCCGTGGTCTGCATGTAAACCCTGGTTCCGGGTTGTGGCTGGTTCTGGGCCAGTGTTTCGCCGCACTGGGTGGCGAACACATATAATGAGAGCTTGAGTACACTGGCGGTATCCAGCTGCAGGCGGTTGCACACGTTCTTCAGGATATTGTGCATGACCTGATTGCTGCGGATACTGCAGGCGGGTACTTTCTGCTCTGTGCAGGTAGGCTGAAGCTCGGCCTGCGAAGTGCAGGGCTTCAAGCCGGCGGGGTACAGCTTCTTGGGCTGCGGTACCCGGTACCGGTCCAGTATTTCTCTGGTCCGCTCCGGGTGACGGTTCAACTCCTCCAGTACTTCATCGCGGAATCGGATGGCCTCTTCTCTGGCCTCCTCCTCGCTTCCGAACTGTTTGTCGGAGAAATAGCGCGCCATGGTGGTGCCTTGGCGGCTGATGGCAACTCTCCAACCCTGGAAGTTGGTGAACGTATAGGTGAATCGTGTTATGTGACGCAGATTCATAGCGCTTGGATTCTATTTGTTCGTGGTGCCGGTTGCAATTCATATTAGCTGCGATACAGCTAACTTCATGCCCGCGGGCCGGGCCCGCGCCGTCTGTGTCCCTGTTGGAACGTCTCCATTTTACTAAGAGCTTTTCAACTGTCAAGGCTATATGTATGGTAGTATATTAACTGTTGGGTGAATTATGGCCTAACAGAGGCATTTTTTTGATTTCCTGCGGAAGAAAAGGAGAAAAACGTGGAAAATGGTGAAAAAACAGGCGAAAAATGGGCATTTGGCGGGTTTTGAAAAACTTGACATGCCGCCGTGTTTGCTGTATGGTAACGCGCGTTATGGCAGGACTCATCATAGCGCCCAAGGCGCGCATATTCCACGGTCACGATTGGGTGTACGGCACAGAGGTGCGCACAGTATTCGGAAATCCGCAGCCCGGCGATGTGGTGCTGCTGAAGGACCAGCGCGACCATTATCTGGGTTCTGCCATGTACAACCCTCATTCGCAGATTGTGGCCCGCCGCTTCTCCCGCCGCAAGCAGGATCTGGATCGCGATTTCTTTGCCCGCCGCATTTCCCAGGCCGCTACGCTGCGCGAGCGCTGGCTGCCCGGTGAGGAAATGATGCGCCTGGTGTGGAGCGAGAGCGATGGACTGCCCGGCCTCATCATCGACCGCTATGCCGATGTGCTGGTGGTGCAGACGCTCACCATGGCTATGTACCAGCGTCTGGGGCTTATCAAGGATATTCTGGGAGATTTGTTCCAGCCCCGCAGCATTATTGTGCGCAATGATTCCCCCATGCTGGTGGCAGAGGGAATCGAGCAGGAGACCTATGTGGCGCTGGGTGAGCAGCCCGAGCCTTTCGTGGCCTCCGGCCGCGGTATCAAGTTTATGGTGGACCTGGCCACCGGCCAGAAGACAGGCCTGTATCTTGACCAGCTGCAGAACTACCAGGAGGTGGCCCGTCTGGCCCGCGGACGCCGCGTGCTCGACTGCTTCTGCAACCAGGGCGGTTTTGCGCTGGCCTGCGCCAAGGCCGGTGCCGCCAGCGTGACGGCAGTGGATATTTCCGAGGATGCGATTGCCTCTGTGCGCAAGAATGCCGAGCTGAACGGCGTGGAGATTGAAGCCGTGGCGGAGAATGCCTTTGACTTCCTGAAGCGCGAGAGCGACAAGGTGCGCAACGGCGCCGACCCGAAGTGGGATATGATTATTCTCGACCCGCCCAGCTTCACGCGCAACAAGAAGAGCCTTAACGGTGCCCTGCGCGGCTACAAGGAAATTCACCTGCGCGCCATGCAGATGCTGCCCGTGGGCGGTGTGCTTTCTACCTTCAGCTGCTCGCACCACATCAGCTCCAATCTTTTCAAGCAGACTATCTGCGATGCCGCAGTGGACGGCCACTGCACGCTGCGCCAGACGCATGTGCACGGCCAGAGCCCTGACCACCCGATTCTGCTCAACATTCCCGAGACGGAGTATCTCAAAGGCTTCACCTTCGAGATGGTTCCCGGGCGCTAAAGAATTCAAGCATACGGCGCATGAATCGGTTCCGCTTCTGGTATCTGCCTCTGGGTGCAGCGCTGCTGACAACGGCGCTGCCTGCGCAGCAGCCTGAGCCGCAGCCGGTGGCAGAAGCGCCGACTCCTGCGCCTGCGTCTCCTGTGCAGGTGGCGGTGCTCGGCTATGGCAGTTTTGCCGTGTCGGAGGGTATGCGCGGTATCACCGCCACGACATTCCGCGCCCAGATGGAATATCTGAAGGAGCAGGGGATTAAGCCCGTATCCCTGCAGGAGTTCATCGCCTGGCACCAGGGGCAGGAGACTTTGCCTGAGCGCTGCGTGCTGATAACTCTGGATGAGGCCGATGTGGCCGCGTATTCCGTGGCCTTTCCTGTGCTGCGGGAGTATGGATTCCCCTTTGTGGTGTTTGCCGATGGTCGGAACTTCAAGTCGGGCAGCGCGAGTCTGAGCTCCGCACAGCTCACTGAAATGCAGCAGGCCGGTGGAGCCATAGGCAGCCGCACCATGACCCGCCCGCAGACCTGCGACTGGCAGTATGCCCTGCAGGCCGGCCCGGATGCGGCTCAGAAGATGGCCGAGCGGGAGCTTGGGCTTTCTGCACAGCGTATCACGGCGAATTTCGGTAGTTGCGATGCCTTTTCCTACCCTCGTGGCTATGCCAATGAGTTGATGGTGGAGAACCTCGCCATCTATGGCTACAAGGTTGCGTTCGGAAGTGTGGAGGGTAAGGTGCAGCGTGACACGCCGGCCTATCTGCTCCCCCGCTACATGGTGAATGACATGCCGGGCTTTGCCCACGCGGTGAACTTCGGCAGCGATGTGGATGATTCCCGGGTGCTGCATCTGGTGCGTTCAGCTGCGGCGAAACATCTCCCCGTTTCCCAGCCGGTGGAAGTCGTAGCCCCGGACAATGCCCCGCTTGTATCTTCAAACGCTAAGAATGCCGCAGCCGATGCAGCAGAGCTGCCGCCGCTGCCTCCTGCGCTGAATCCTGTGGCCGACCATGAGGTGGAGAATGATGCGCCGGCAGCAGATGCCGTGCCCATTCCCATGCCCGTGCTGAATGAAGAGGCCTGGACCACCATCAAGGTGCCCGAGCTGACTCCGCGCCCCGTCAGCACCCTGCCTGCGGCGGGTGTACTGGTGAAGCGCTCGGCTACCGGTGACTGGGTCACCCGTGAGTTCCCGCAGCCCGAGGTGCCGCGCGAGCAGACCCGCGTGGCGGTGCTGGGGTATCACAACTTCAGCAACACCAAACCGGTGAGCGATATGCGCATGCGCACCTCGGAGTTCTGCCAGCAGATGCAGTATATCAAGGATGCGGGGCTTACGGTCATCTCCATGCAGGATTTTCTGGAGTGGCTGCTGGGCAACCGCTGCCTGCCAGAGCGCTGCGTGCTCATCACCATCGATGATGGCTGGCGCAGCGTGTATACCGATGCGTTTCCCGTACTCAAGGCATACGGCTATCCGTTCACCCTTTTCCTTTATACTACCTACATCAGCGGCAGGGGGCAGTCGATGTCGCCCGAGATGATTCAGGAGATGATGGCATCCGGTGCCACCATCGGCAGCCATTCCACCACACACCTTTACCCCAGCCAGTGGAAGCGCTTTGCAGAGGATTCGCCTGAATACGCTGCCCAGCTGCAGAAAGAATTGCCGGATTCTGTGGAGAAACTCAAGGCGCTGTTCGGAAACTGTAGCACCTACTGTTACCCCGGTGGTTATAATACAGCGCCCATGCTGGAGATTCTGCGCGCCAGTGGCGTGCGTGCGGCCTTCACCGTGCTGGAGCAGAAGGTCACCACGCTGGAAGATCCCATGCTTGTGCACCGCTACATGGTGTTCGGTACGGATTCGCGTATTTTCCGCCGTGCCGTCAACTTCGATGGCGAGGCGGGTGTGAAGCCTACCGCCCAGGGGATAACCGAGGCTCGCAAGCGCGCTGAAGCATTCTTCCCGAAAGCGTTTGAAGTGGTGAAACAGGAGAAAACTGTTGCTCCGGCCAAGCCTGCTGTGCCGGCTGCGCCAAAAAACAAGCCAGTGCCGACTGTTCCTGTATTGGAGGATATTCCGGAACCGAATTACACGACAGCTCCTCATTGATTTCCCTGTTCCCGGCGCTGGCGGAGGTACTGCATGCGCTCGGAAATGCGGAGCTCGAGGCCGTTGGTGGTGGGGTGGTAGTACACGCGGCCTTCCGGGAGGTATGCCTGGGGCACGAAATTATCGTCGAAATCGTGGGCGTACTTGTACTGGGTGTCTTCTTCAGAGACACCTCTGAGTCTGGCAAGCTTCTTGCGGGTAGGTGTGGCAAGATGATCGGGCACTGCCAGGGTGCGGCCTTCCTTCACATCCTTGAGAGCGGTGTTCACCCCCATGTAGGCAGAATTGCTCTTGGGTGCTGTAGCTATGTAGACCGTAGCATGCGCCAGAGGTATGCGGGCTTCGGGCATGCCCAGCATTTCGGCTGCCCGGGCTGCGTCCAGCGCCACGCGGAGGGCATTCGAATCTGCCAGTCCCACGTCTTCGCTTGCGCAGATGACCAGACGGCGGGCAATGAAGCGGATGTCTTCGCCTGCATTCAGCATGAAGGCCAGCCAGTAGAGGGCAGCGTCCGGATCGCTGCCTCGCATGGATTTGATGAAGGCAGAGATGGTATCGTAGTGGGCATCGCCGGCGCGGTCATACTTCACCGCCTTTTTCTGGATAGACTCTTCCGCTACTTCCAGGGTAACGTGAACGGTTCCATCTTCGCAGGGAGCAGTGGAAAGCACGGCCACTTCGAGAGCGGTGAGTGCCTTGCGGGCATCGCCGTCAGCTTTCAGCGCCAGGTGTGCAAGCGCATCATCGTCCAGCTGCAGGGGCAGCTTACCTAACCCGCGTTGCTCATCTGCCGCAGCACGGCGCAGCAGTGCCACAATTTCATCATCCGGCACCGACTCCAGCGGGAATACCTGCGAGCGGCTGAGCATGGCGGAATTGATGGCAAAATACGGGTTTTCCGTGGTGGCGCCGATGAAGCGGACCGTTCCTTTTTCAAGATGCGGCAGCAGCACATCCTGCTGAGCCTTGTTGAAGCGGTGAAGCTCGTCCACAAACAGGATGGTCTTCTGTCCGTGTATGGCCATGCGTGTGCGGGCTTCTTCAATCTTGGTGCGGATTTCGCTTACATTGGATTCCACGCCGTTGAGCATCACAAAGAAGGCACTTGTGCTGCGGGCAATGACGTAGGCCAGGGTGGTTTTGCCGACACCGGGCGGACCGTAGAAGATAAGTGAGGAGAAACGGTCTGTCTCAATCGCACGGCGCAGTAGTTTTCCTTCGGCCAGCAGGTGTTTCTGCCCAGCCACTTCCTCGAGAGATTCCGGGCGCATGCGAGCCGCGAGCGGCATTTGCTGCTGCTCTGTCTCGGGCGTGCTCGGGCTTTCGCCGTGGGGAGTGAACAAATCGTACTGCATGGCGGGTTACATGCGGGGAACAGAGGAACGCAGCTGACGGAAGATTTCGCTCTGACGCTGCTGCAGGGGTTGCAACTTCTTCTCATTTTCCTCTACCTCCGTACGCGGGCCGGTGTAGAGCCTGCGGTATGCCGCTACCCGGGAAACAATGATATCGTGAACAATGTTCTCCAGATACTTCAGTAGGCATTCGCGCATGGGCTCTGCAGAGGTGCGTACAATGAAGCAGAGCTTTCGCATGACCAGCATATGCAGCGCTGAACCCAGCACCCACAGAACGGCGGCCACCCCAAGCAGGATAAAGGCGAAGCTTTCCTGAGCAAGGAAGCCCAGCACTCCGGCCAGCACAATGGCTGCGCAGATGCTGTAAATCATGAAGCGCATCCAATCCACCTGGCGCTTGAACAAGGAACCGTAGGTGCTGCGCAGCTTCATCTCGCGGAAAGGTTCGTACAAGGACGACTGCAGACGCTGGCGCAGCTGCTGCAAATCCAGTTCAAGGGATTCCGCCGGGAAATCGCCTATTTCGAAATGGAGGGCCTGCATGACACGCGGACGCACGCTGCGCCAATGCCCGGTGCAGGAGACGACAAACTGCTTATCAAGTTCTTCCTGCTGGGTGTCAATGTCATCGAGCACGAGACGGTAGTACAGGTTTTCGCAGGCTGCTCCGTAGCTCTCCAGGCGAATGAGTACGACAGGTGAAAGGAACCAGCCCAGGTGGCGGCGAAGCTGCTGCGCGAGCCTGGACATGCTGCGCTGGGCTGCGGCTGCATAATTCAGCACGCAGTTGCGCCCACCTTCTATCTGGCGAGCCTGGAAATTATCAATTTCCTGGTCAACGCCCTGCAGGAAACCACTGTTTGTGCGAGCCACGGCATCGCGTGCCTTGAGCACACTGCCTTGCTTGTAAAGCAAATCTGAACCTCGGCGCATTACCTCGCGGATAGCGGTGCGCAGACCGGTGCCGGAGCTTTCCATGGCAGCAACCACGCGGCTGCCGAACTCATCCGTCAGCGCGGCATTGTTCACATCCACCTGGTACAGGGGCAGCACGCGCCCGAGACGCTGGGTACAAAGCTCGCGGACTGTTTCACCAAGGGTGACTGCGTGCGCAGCATCCATCTTTTCTGCCTGGGTCAGCGCCAGCACACAGGCCGGGCCTCCTTCCTCCGGCAAGGCGGCCAGCATATCCCACACGGGAGAATCTCCGGGGTGGGTTGCGTTCACCACGGCAACCACGGCATCAGCCGCCGGCAGTAGCGGAGCCACAGCTTCGGCGACTTCGGGAATGCTGCAATCGCGGGTATTTACAACCTCTAATCCGAAGAGGTTTTCATCATCAATGAAGCGGCTGTATTCGGTATCCCCATTGCTATTCAGATAACGCCAGCGCAGGTAGTGGTGCGGCATGGCCACACGGGCTATGACAGGGCGCCCTATCATGCCGGCCAGCAGGACTTCCTTGCCGCAATCCGCGGCACCGATGAGTACCACGCGACGCTCAGTTTCCAAAGCTGCAATGGCTTCAAGTACAGGAAGTTTCTGCTCTTCAAAATCAGCGCCGTCGATATCATTGCACAGTTCCACCGCCTGCATCGCCCAATAGCGAGCAAGGCTCTCCTGTGTACTGAAACTGCGCTTCAACATATGGCTGCCACATTATAGCTGTACTCACTCCGCTTGTCCACTCAAAAACAGAAATACTCGCGGCATATCTGTTTGTGGCGTCATCTTTGTTTTCACGGGCAGGGAACCGTGCCGGAAGAAAAAATAAATACCCCGGCGGCCGCAGTCGTCGGGGTGGGTTCAGGAAGATGCTGTGGCTCAGATGAGCTCCTTGAGGCGGTTCACGGTGATGCCGGGCACGGTGTAGGTGCTGCCGTCTGCCTTGCGCAGAATGGGTGAGCCATCATAATCAACGCCGTCAAAGTAGCCGGTGTGACGCTCAGTATCGGTGATAGCCACCACAGGACGCGGTTCGCCCCAGGCGGATTCGAGCATGGTCTGCACACCTTCAAGGCCGCTTTCCACGAAGTAATCGAACATCTCTGCCAGCACATCGCCAAGCATGGTGCGGAACTTCTTGACCGACGGGCAGGAGGGCAGCAGGTCGCACATGCGGGTAACGGGGTCGGAAGTGGCACCGGGAAGTTTTTCGATGTCGTTGAACATGTTGATGCCGATGCCGATGGAGGCCATGGTCGAAGACGGACGCTCCACCAGAATGCCGGCCAGCTTGGAGCGGCCTACGAGTACATCGTTCGGCCAGCGCAGGCGCAGGCCTTCGATATGGTATGACTTGAGCGCTTCGATGACCGCAGCGCCGGCCACCAGGGGCAGTACGCCCCAGTGCCTGTTCACGCCCGGGTCGAGCGGCAGGTTATAGGTAGCCCAAAGCCCGCCTTCCGTGCCATACCAGGTGCGGTTGAAGCGGCCGCGGCCACGAGTCTGGCTCTGGCAGCTCACCACAGTCCACGCCGGCAGCTTGCGGGCTACGTTGAATGTAGACTCACATTCGTCTACTTCCTTGACATTCCATTTTACGCTCACGTTCGATATACTACACCCAAAGAGCCGTGTCGTCTACCCCCAATCTTGAATTTATGGCAGGAAAATTGTGTTATTTTGAAAGGATGGCTTCTATTTCGCTTTTTTGAGTCCATGCCTTACTTTGCAATTGCGGGCGGGGGAGTGGTCTGGTATACTCTGCGCGCAGACGATGAGAAGACGCAGCTCCAGAAAATACCTGACTTGCACCGTGCTGATTGCAGCGGTGTGGGGAGCTGTTGCCTGCTGGTTCTATATCAATGACTTGGTGCAGCCGGTGCTGCAGCCGGTGAACCAGTCATACGTGGGCTATGCGAACGTGCCGCGCAAGGCCCCGGGCCTGCGTATGGAGCCTTTTTCCTTCAAGGGATGGGACGGTGGCGAGCTTCAGGCTGTCATCGCTGTGAAGGAGGGTGAGGAATCCTCCCGCCAGCTCAGTGTTATCGGTGATCTGATGAATAACCCCGCCGACCGTCTGCACCAGATTGACTATGTGCTGGTCTGCGTCGATTGGGACCACGGTATCCGCTCGGCTCTGCCGTTGGCGGAATCGCTTACGGCGGCCGGCCTCACCTGTGTGCTCTGGAATCCCCGTGGGGTGGATGACCGCCGCGCATACTGCACTCACGGACTTAAGGAATGCCGCGATGTGCCCTTGCTGCTGGATGCGGTGACGCAGCGCTCCGGCAAATCTGCACCTGTTTTTGCGGCTGTAGGGCAGGGTTATGGTGCAGGCCTTCTGCTGCAGGCTGCTGCGAGCGAGCCCCGCATCCGCGGGCTTGTTTCCATTGATGCCTATGCCTCGCTGCGCCAGTCGGTAGAGCGCACGATGCCCGGCGGTGTGCTGCGCCCTGTGCTCCTGTGGCTCATGGACCAGCGCATCAACCGCACGGCCGGTATGGAAAGTTTTGATGTGGCTCCTGTGGAACGGGCCGCCTACATGGACCGCAATGTGCCGGTGCTGGTGGTGAACCTGGCGCAGGATAGCCCTGTGAGTACCCTTTCTGATGCGGTGACCATTTACCGCCGCCTGCCCAGCGACCAGCGCGATGTGTGGACGCTGCGCTCGGAGAAGGATCCGACCGGCGCGACGCACCGCGCGCTGAAGTTCGGACGCCGCCGCGAAGTAGTGCAGGTAGGGCTGATGAACGACGAAGAGAGTATCATGAGTTCCATGGTGCTCTGGCTGAATGATTTTGTGGTGGATGCTGTGGAAGCACCGCGGGTGATGGACCCTGCCAGACCGAATCTTACCTCTTCAGATATACGCCGCTGAACCAATTTTACGACATGGATTCCTACATGAACCAGCACGAGGAGACAAACATACCCCAGCGCGTCGGTAATCGCCGCCGCAACGGGTATGAGCTTACACGCCAGCGCGATATGGTGCCCATTGCCATGGGGGCTGCCTGCGCAGCGGTGGTTATGCATGCCTTGCTCTGGGTTTATTTCCCGTCGCTTTCGGTGCTGGGATTAGGCAATCTTACCGATGTGCCGCCTGTGGTCAAGCCGCATGAGGATATCCGCGTGGTGGTGAAGGAACCGCCCAAGGAGGAGGAAATTCAGGAGGCCCCGCCGCAGGAAATTGTGGAGCCGAAGCAGGAGATTGAGGAAATTGCCCACGAGCCTGAGGAAATAGATATCCTGGATGTCGATGTGCCTGAGCTGGTGATGGCTCCCGGTCCCACGGAGCTGTCCGTGGCAGAACCTGTGGTGGAGGCTGAGGATGTGAGCCCGGTGAGCGAAATACCGCCCGCCCAGCTGGATATGGCGGCTCTGGAGTCGCATGACCTCACCGAGGAGGCGCTGGCCATTCCTGAACCCACTCCCGTGAACAGCAATGATGTCATTGCCAACGCCACTGCCCAGAGCGAGGTGCTGGAAGATGCTTCCTCACTCATGGAGCAGGATCTGCGCAAGGCCGCCAGCGAGGCAGGGAATACGAATCTGCCCAGCGATACGCGCAGCCTGGCTCAGCTGATGGGTGAGGAGAATCTGGGTTCCAAATCGGGTGTGGCCCGTCTTGGTGCTGACGTGCTCTTTGGTTTCAACGAATCCCAGCTCAAGAACTCTGCCCGCATCACCATGCTGCAGCTGGCGGCACTCATTCAGAAGAACCCCGAGACCTACTTCGTGATTGAAGGTCACACCGACAGCATCGGTGGCGCTGCCTACAATGCTCTGCTGGGCCTGCAGCGTGCTGCTGCTGTGCGCGCCTGGCTGGTGGGCAATGGTGTGCCTGTTGAGTTTGTCTACATCCGTTCCTGCGGCAGCTCCATGCCGCTGGCACCTACCAATGGCACACGCGAAGCTCAGGCTCTGAACCGCCGAGTGGAGATTCACATGCGCGCCGGTGGCGAGGAATTGCCCGCAGGTGCCTGTGATTATAAGTACCAGGTGAATCTCACCACGCCTGTAAGCCAGCAGCTGGCTGCCGGTGTGAAGGTGCCGCAGACTCCTTCGTTCCGTCTGCCCGTGGGTGCAAGCCAGGCAGAGCGCAAGGCTGCCGAGGCAAATAAGGCTGCAGCCAGGCCCGCCAACAAGAAAGCCCGCAATGGTCGTTGAGGAAGGGCAGGTGCTGCCGGGCAGGGCGCTGCCCTTTGAGGGGGAATGCCGCTGGCTCATCTCACTGGATTATGATGAGACCCTGCGCCAGACGCCACCTGCAGAGCCCGTGCCTGCTGCTTTTTTTGAGCTGATGCGCTCCTGGCGGCCTCTCGGCATCCGCTGGGGTATCAACACTGGGCGCACCTTGCCGTATCTCTGTCAGGAGCTGCTGCCTGCATCTCCATTCCTGCCGGATTTCATTTGTACCTGTGAGCGGTTTGTCTATCTTGCCGGAGAGGATGGTGTGCTGCGACCGTTGGTTGAACACAATGCCCGCTGCCATGAACACAATATGGAAGTGCGTGAACGCGTTCGCCCCGGCCTGCATGCGCAACTGAACCGCCTGCGTGCAGAGCTTCCGGAATTGCGTTGGATAATTGCTGCAGAAGACCCTCTTTCAGTGGAAGCTGAGGATTCAGCTACAATGGACCGCATCATGGCGTTCCTTGCGCCTTTCATTGAGACGCTGTCTGGTGTGGCGGCGCAGCGGGCAGGGCGTTATATGCGTCTGGCTGATAACCGTTATTGCAAGGGAACCGCCCTGCGTACAGTGGCGGAAAGCTGGCAGGTGCCGGAGTGCCGCTGGGCGATGCTGGGCGATGGTCATAATGATCTGCATGCCTTCCGCCTGTTTCCGGCGGCATTCTGCGGGGCTCCTGCCACGGCGCATCCCGATGTGCGCGACTGGCTCAGCCGCCATGGCGGATATGTCTCCTCTGAACCCGGCGTCATGGACATACTGAGCACCTGGCATGCGACTGTCGCGTCAGTATCCGGACAAAATCCGTCTTAAAATTCGCTTTCGGCTTGACTTTTCGGTCAAAAGATAGTTACATATTTCCCCGTTAGCCCACAGGGCTGTCGACAATTCTCCCAAACGGGAAAACCACAAACGACACATAAACCATTATGGGATCGCTTAAGAAGAGACGTAAGGCCAAGATCAACAAGCACAAGCGCAGCAAGCGCATGCGCCAGAACCGCCACAAGAAGCGTTTGCGTTACAAGTCCTAAGCTGCGCGCTTAGGCCACGTCCGCAAGCGACGCTGTTCTTTTCACGGCACTGTGAATCCCCCACGCGGGCACAGTGCCGTTTTTTTTGTTTTGAGGGAGCGAGAAATCGGAATTTCAAAATTGCCTTTCCGGGTAATGTGGTGTAGAATACGGGTATGAGACGCGCCCCTATACCCGGACTTGTGCTGGCAGATGGCTGGTTGGCACCCTTTGAAAATGATATCAAGGGGCGGCTCCGCTTGTTTGACGCGCAGTTGGAGCGCATCTGCCGCCGGCATGGTTCGCTCATGGAGTTTGCCCACGCCTACACCCGCATGGGCTTTAACCGCGATGCCGCCACGGGCGAATGGGTATACCGCGAGTGGGCGCCGGGTGCGCGCCAGCTGTATCTCATCGGCGATTTCAATTACTGGAACCGCGTGGTGAATCCCATGCAGCGCGGGGCGGATGGCGTATGGGAGCTGCGCCTGCCTGCCGATGCGCTGAAACACGGTCAGCGCGTGAAGGTGCATGTGGTGGGGGCTGATAATGAGCACAAGGATCGCGTGCCGGCCTGGATTCGCTACACTGCGCAGGATGCCGCCACCTTTGACTACAGCGGCGTCATCTGGGAACCGTCGGAGCCGTACTGCTGGAAGAATACGCGCTGGAATCCTGCCACCGTGAAGACTCCCTTCATCTACGAGACCCACGTTGGCATGGCTGGTGAGGAGGAACGCATCCACAGCTACCGCGAGTTTGCGGACAACGTGCTGCCTCGTGTGGCCAGGATGGGGTACAATGTGGTGCAGATAATGGCCATTCAGGAGCACCCGTATTACGGCTCCTTCGGCTACCATGTTTCCTCGTTCTTTGCTCCCTGCAACCGTTTCGGCACTCCCGAGGATTTGAAATATCTCATTGATACCGCCCACGGTCTCGGTATTGCCGTGCTGCTGGATGTGGTGCACTCCCACGCTGTGAAGAATGTAGCCGAGGGGCTGAATAATTTCGACGGTTCGGGCGGTCAGTACTTCTGCGCCGGCGAGCGCGACAGCACCCACCCCGACTGGGACAGCTGCCTCTTTGATTATGGCCGCGAGGAGGTGCTGCAGTTCCTGCTCAGCAACTTGCGCTGGTGGCTCGATGAGTTCCACTTCGACGGCTTCCGCTTCGATGGCGTGACCAGCATGCTCTACCTGCACCACGGGCACGAACCTTTCACCGACCTGGGCTGCTATTTCAACACCCAGGTGAACCTGAATGCCGTGACCTATCTCCAGCTGGCCGCTACGCTGGTGCAGCAGGCATGCCCCGGGGCTCTGGCCATTGCCGAGGATATGAGCGGTATGCCCGGCCTCTGCCGCCCGGTGGACGAAGGCGGTTTCGGCTTCACCCACCGCCTCGCCATGGGCCTGCCGGATTACTGGATTAAGCTGCTCAAGGAGAAGAAGGATGAGGAATGGAGCGTGGGCGATATCTGGTATACGCTTATCAACCGACGTTACGGCGAGGCCAACATAGCCTACGCCGAAAGCCACGACCAGGCGCTTGTGGGGGATAAGACGATAGCCTTCCGCCTCATGGATGCGGAGATGTACACCCACATGAGCTGCGAGCTGCCCAGCGTCATCATCGACCGCGGCATGGCACTGCACAAGATGATTCGCCTTGCTACGCTGGCTGCGGGCGGCGAGGGCTGGCTCAACTTTATGGGCAATGAGTTCGGTCACCCTGAGTGGATTGACTTCCCCCGCGAGGGTAATGGTAATTCCTACCAGTATTGCCGGCGCCAGTGGAGTCTGGTGGATAATAAGCTGCTGCGCTACCGCTTCCTGAATGAGTTTGACCGCGCCATGGTGGAGCTGGCAAAGCGCCGCGACCTGCTGGCTGCTGCATCGGCCCGCCCGCTGAATATGGATGAGGCAAATCAGGTGATGGCCTTTGAGCGAGGCGGCCTGTTGTTCGTGTTCAACTGGAGCGGCACGCGTGCTATCCCGGATTACAAGTTACCCGCCCCCAAGGCAGGGGAGTGGAAGGTGGTGCTCGATTCAGATGAATCCCGATTTGGCGGCCTTGCCCGCCAGGACTACAGCGTTCATCATTTCACCGATAAAGGGCAGAACCTTTCCCTTTATCTCCTGCCGCGTACCGTCATGGTGCTCGCACCGGCTTTCATGGGGGGCAGGCCTTACTGATTTCTCTTACTATGCTGGTTGAACTCATAGAATCTCTTTTTACCCACCTCCTGGAAAAATTGCTGGGCAACAGGATTTGGGCGTGGGTGCTGTTTATTCTTATTATTGTAGTAGTTGGTATAATCGTATTTTGCTTATAGTATGTATAAACAATATATTTGCGGCGTCGTTACCGGGTTGCTGGCTCTGGCATGTCTGGTTGTGTTCGGTTGTCAGGTCTGGCAGCTGGGTACGGAAAGTGTGAGCTGGGGCGATGTGGGATATCCCCTGGTGCTCTCCCAGCTGGGCGTCCTGTTCTTTGGTGTCATGGCTTTCAACAGCTGGTGGAATATCAAGGACGGTAAGTCCGGCGGGAAGATTACAACACTCCTGATTATCTCCCTGTTTTGTGAATTGGCACTCCTGCTCGGCGGAGCGAGCGTATTCATGACGCACCAGAGCTTTACGCTGATGAATGAAGGTGTGGAAGTTCCCGCCCATATTACCGGTTGCAGGTACGCGGATACCAGTGACCCTGATGATGTAGAGTACCTTTATAGCTTCACAACGAAGGATGGTCGCGTCATCAAGGATAGCACCAGTTTCAATATGTCTGCATCTGTAGAGCTGCTGGACGGTGTGCTGGTGGAGCTGGATGCCAATGCGGCGCATTACCTCCGCGGAAAGGCTGTGTCGGTTCTCTATATGGCAGATAATCCGGAATGCCATGCCATCGACAATGCCAGTGAAATGTGGGGGCCGCCCATGGTGTGTGGTGTGCTCAGTATCCTCTGTTTTGCTCTTACGGGGTACAGCTTGTCCTATTTCGTCCGCAAGCAGATTAAGAAGTCCTGATTTGGCAGGATACCGCGGGGATGATAATCTGACTTGACTTCTGCGGTGCGAATGCCGGCATAGCCTATTAGTACATACTTTGCTCTTGCGGGAGTGGGGGCAAAGTAGTATGATACCCGCGCGTCATGATGGACTACGAGACTGAACCCCAGCTGCCCAAGCGCGAAGCCCGTACCTGGCCTACCCGGCTTACAGGTTCGTGCCTTGTTGCGCTGGCTCTGCTGCTTTCTGCCAGTCTGTTGAGCTACAATCACTCCGAGATGGGGTGGGATTTCCTGAATCCCAATGGCGGCACTGCTGCCGAGGAGGCTCCGTGCACTAACTGGCTGGGGCTCCCGGGGCTGTATCTGGCCGGCCTGTGCAACTGGATGCTCGGCGCGGCCTCCCTGTATGCCATGGCGCTGCTGTGTGTTTTCTCCGCCGGGCTGGTCATCTGGCCTCGCCGACCGTATATTCTGCAGATGGTGGCCATGATCTGCCTGGTC
Source organism: Akkermansia sp. (assembly GCA_045644745.1). Classification (GTDB taxonomy): domain Bacteria; phylum Verrucomicrobiota; class Verrucomicrobiia; order Verrucomicrobiales; family Akkermansiaceae; genus Akkermansia. Next base: position 60,457 of record JAZRHL010000040.1, on the reverse strand, counting down.
ATCTTTGCCTGTGCCATTCTGGCGCTGCAGCCTTGGTTCCTGGGCAGCTGGCAGCGCGCACACAACCTGTATTCCGTGGGTGGCCTGCTGGGCTATCTGGATGGCAGCTGCTCGGTGGAGCCGCTCATCGGCACCCGCTGGTCGCTGGTGGTTTTCCTGCTGCTGCACGCCACCGCATGGATTTACTTTGCTCGCTTTACCTTCATTGCCTTCTGGCGGGATGTGTGGTATGATATGTCCGGCCTGTGGTGCCGCTGGCGCGAACGCTGCGCCATGCGCCGCGAGCAGCGCCGCGAGGCACGCGAGCGCATGATGCTTGAGCGCCAGGCCCAGCTTGACCGAGAACTGGCCGCAGCGCAGGAAGCCGCGGCTGCCGATGCCGAGGTGGCAGCAGCTGTGGCCCGCCGTTCGGGCCGGGTGCAGGAGAGTGGTGATTTGTTTGGCGAAGAACCCGCCACCGGGCTGCCTGGCCGCCAGCGTTCTCCTCTGCAGGGGCGCCGCCAGATGGAGACTACTTACGAAGAGCCTGATTATCCCCCTGTGCAGTCCATAGAGCAGCAGATGGCTGCCAGCCGCCAGCGCGAGGCCCAGCGTGTGGATACCCAGCGTCCGCCCACGGGGCGTGGCCGCCAGTATGCGCCCTCTCGCAGCCGCGATAACCTGCTTGACCTCATGGCCCCTGTGGAGGAGGCGATTGCCCTGCGCAACGCTCCCGGGGCAGATATTGAGCCCATGCCCCAGCCGCGCCAGCAGCGTGCCCAGCTGCCGCCGCGCCAGACTCCGCGTCCTGCACCAGCTCCAGCCAAGGCTCCTGCCGCAGCCAGACCTGCTCCTGCTCCGGCCTCTAAGAAGCCCGCCCCCAAGGTGGAAAAGAAGGACACCCGCGTGCAGTACGATGATTACCCCCTGCCGCCCTACGAGCTGCTGAAATACGAGCCTGTTTCCGATGAACTCAGCGGTGCCGCCCAGCGCGAGATGATGGAGGTGCAGCAGCGCATCATTGAAACGATGGAGACCTTCCGTATTACTCTGGAGCCAGGTGATATCACCCGCGGCCCGAGTATCACCCGCTACGAGTTCTATCCCCCCCGCGGTCTCAGCGTGAAGCGCATCGCCTCCATGAGCAGCGATATCATGCTGGCTACCAGTTCGAAATCGGTGAATATCCTGGCGCCCATTCCCGGCAAGAACACCGTGGGCTTCGAGCTGGAGAATACCCAGAAATCTCCCGTCTACCTGCGCGAGCTGCTCCAGTCCGACAACTTCAACAACCCGAAGCTGCGCATCCCAGTGGCTCTGGGTAAGGATGTGTACGGTAACGCCGTCATCGGTGACCTCGCGGCCATGCCTCACACCCTTGTGGCCGGTACCACCGGTTCCGGTAAGTCGGTGTGTATCAACAGCATGATTCTTTCCATGCTCTATAAGTTCCGCCCCGAGGAGTTGAAGCTCATCCTGGTAGACCCCAAGGTGGTGGAAATGCAGCCTTACCGCAAGCTGCCGCACCTCATCTGCCCCGTGGTTACCCAGCCCGGTCGTGTCATTGGAGCCCTGCGCTGGGCAGTGAATGAAATGGAGCGCCGCTACCGCCTCTTCAGCCAGGTGGGTGTACGCAACTTCGAGGACTTTAACAACCGTGAGGACGATGGTCCCGTCGACGAGCCCGAGGAAGAGCTCGAGGACAGCCCCATCGACTACGCTGCTGTGGAAGCCTGGGCCAGCGAAATCGAGCGCCAGGCCGAGGAGGAAGTGGAGCTGGGCGAGGAAGAGCAGGACGAGTTCGATTTCAACGACCCCGAGCCCATCCCGCTGCGTCTGCCCTATGTGGTCATCATCATCGATGAGCTCGCTGACCTCATGATGGTCGTGAAGGAAGACCTGGAGAACTACATTGCCCGTCTCACGCAGAAGGCCCGAGCTGCCGGTATCCACCTGGTGGCTGCCACCCAGACCCCGCGTTCCAACGTTGTGACGGGTGTCATCAAGGCCAACATCCCCAGCCGTATCGCCTTCCGCGTGGCCAGCCCGCTGGATAGCCGCATCATTCTCGATACTGCCGGTGCTGAGAACCTCCTTGGCAAGGGTGACAGCCTCTTCCTGCCGCCCGATGGTATCACCAAGATGACCCGCGTGCAGGGCGCCTTTGTGAGCGATGGCGAAATCGCCAAGATTATTGCCCACTGCGCCGCTCATGCCAAGCAGAAGTTCGAGCAGGGGGTGGCCGCAGAAATGGACAATGCAGATGGCTCTGCTCCCAATGCCGATAACGGTGGCCGCATCGGCACCAAGGGCATGAACGACGAGGATGCCGAACTCTACACCCGCTGCGTGAACCTCGTGGTCACCGAGCGCAAGGCCAGCACCTCCCTCCTGCAGCGCCGTTTCAGCATCGGCTACAGCCGCGCCGCCAAGATCATGGACATGATGGAGGAGAACGGCATCATCTCACCCCCCTCCGGGGCCACCCGCGCCCGCGAAGTGCTGGTGGATGCCCCCTGATGCCTGCAGCTTTTTTTAATTGTGCTGCAGTGTTGTTCCGGATAAGAACGGTTTGTGCTTTCTTCTTGAAAAGTGCGGCGGTGCGTGGTAGTATGCGGGAATAACACCATGAGGCCCGTCATTTACCAGCTCTTTGTCCGCCATTTCTCCAATTTCCACACGGGAGGGGAGCCCTGGGGCTCGCGCGAGACAAATGGCTGCGGCTCGTTCAATGGCATCACTGATGCTGCTCTGGAGCAGATTGCCCGCATGGGGGTGACGCACCTCTGGCTCACGGGCGTGCTGCGGCATGCCTCGCAGACTGCTCACCCCGGTCTGCCTGCCGACCCCGCCTGCATCGTGAAGGGGATTGCCGGCAGCCCCTACGCGGTAAAGGATTATTTCGACGTGGACCCCGACCTTGCTGAAAACACGGAGCATCGGCTTGAGGAGTTTTCCGCGCTGCTGCAGCGTTGCCGTCGCTGGGGGATGGTGCCCATCATCGACTTTGTGCCGAACCATGTGTCGCGCAGTTATAGCTCTACCATACGCCCCGGAAGCAGTTTCGGTGCAGGGGATGATACGCTGCGCTTCTTCGCCCGCGATAATTCCTTTTATTACTTAGAGCCTCACCATCAGGGAAATGAGTTGCGGCTGCCGGGTGGCGAGTTCGAGCCCGAGCTCGGCTGCGGTCGCGTGACGGGGAACAATGTGGCCAGCTGGACGCCCGGTGAATATGACTGGTATGAAACCGTGAAACTTAACTACGGCACGGATTATCGCCACGGCTCGCCCGCTGCCGATGCCTTGCCCGGCCTGCTCGCGCCCGAGTACGCCATTCCCCGAACCTGGCGTCTCATGAACGAGGTGCTGGCCTATTGGCAGGATATGGGCGTGGGTGGTTTCCGCTGCGATATGGCGCACATGATTCCGCTGCCGTTCTGGCGGTGGATGATTGCCCATGCCCGCCTGCGCGATTCCTCTGTCTTCTTCATGGCAGAGGGATACGATGACCACCTGAAGCTGATAGACGGCCCGGTGCATGCCGCCTTGCTTTCTGCCGGTTTCAACGGCGTATACGACGGCGTTTCCTACGAAGCCCTGCGTCAGATTTACGAGGGCGGCTCATGGGCTAATGACCTGGACCGCCTCCATCAGTCGGAATCGCCCATGGCCCGCGGCGGGGTGCGTTACATTGAGAACCACGATGAACCCAGACTCGCAGCGCCGCAATACTGGGGCGGTGTCGGTTCTGCGGTGGCGCAGGCTGCCATGGTGGCGCAGTATTGCACCACCTGCGGCCCCGTGCTGGTGTACAATGGCCAGGAAGTCGGAGAACGAGCCGAAGGACCCGGCGGCTACGGTGGCGACAATGGCCGCACCAGCATATTCGACTACACCTCGCTGCCGCGCTTCCAGCATTGGACCAATTCCGGTCGCTACGATGGTGCCCTCCTTACCGCGGAGGAACGCGAACTGCGTTCCTTCACCGCGCGCCTGCTCACCATGCTGCAGCATCCCGCGCTTTCGCAGGGCTCCTTCTACGGGCTGAACTGGGCAAACCGCGAGACACCCGCCTTCGGCAGCCGGGCAGGGGAATCCGTTTCAGGGCATTGGCTCTATGCCTTCCTCCGCCACTACCGAAAGTCAAAATCCACCGTCCTCGTCGTCTGCAATTTCAGCCCTGCCGAAACCTTCGAAACAAGCGTTCACATCCCAGCCAATGCCTGCGAATGGGCTGGCAAGAAGACCGGCGAATATTGCTTTGTCCCCCTGCTGGATACTACCGGCCCTATTCTCAAGGCTAATCAGGAACAGCTCCTCACCTCCGGCCTGCCCATCACCATCCCCCCCGGCAAAGCACTCATGTTCGAATGGTGCTGAGGGGGCAAGAAGTCTCTGGCTCTGACTATATCAGCGCATCACCCCCGCTTACCTCGTAAACTCCACCACGGTGCAGAGGGTGGTACCCATGTGCAGGAGGACGTAGGCAGCGGTGGGTTCGAGGATGAGCGAGGGTGTGAGCGTGGAACCCGGAGGAACGGGGCGCTTGTATTCCACGCGCAGGGAGGTGGGCTCGAACTCTTCCGGGATGCACTCCAGAGCCATGCGGATGTAGTGGGCGTTATTGACGTGGCGGTTGTAGTCGATGTCGTTGCGCTGAACCTTGATTTCCGGCAGGGGGATGGGAGAGGCCTCGGGCAGGGCAATCTTGCGGCTGCCGTACTGCATGGGCAGCTGCTGATCAATTGTCATGTTATCGACCAATTCCTGGGGCATGCGCACGGGGCGGCCGGTTCTGGCGCTCACGATGGCACCGATGCTCCACGAAAGGTAGCAGGGTTTTCCGGCTGCATCGTAAATAGCGGTGTTGCGGTAGCCGAAGGCACCCTGCGAGTCATAGACACTCGTACAGCAGGTGAGTTGTTCGTTCAGCGAGGGTACGCGCACGATATCCAGACGGCGGAAATTGAGCAGCTGCGCGGCTTGTTCTTCCAATAGAAAGCGGAGAAATGCAGGTTCTGAATACTTCCACATCTCAGAGCAATCCTGCATTAACTGGACGGCGGAGAACAACTTCATGTTGCCGTTGCCGTCGGTCTTACTGGGGGTGACAATCTGTTGTATAGAGAACATGCCGACATTCTAGGAAGACCCGTGGAAAGTGTCAATTCCTATTTAATTGCAATGTTATTTCTGTTAGAAGGGAAATTTCTTGCTGATATTTCAATAAAGGTACATTATGAAAATAACATCACACGCAGGCTGACACATAATGTTACGCAAAAACGGGATGTTTTGGAAGTTGAGAGGTGCAAGGCTGTCGGGGCACGGGACTTTAGTCCCGAAAACATGAACGCGTCAAATGTCCCGTGCTCGAATAGAACCAGGTCTCTACTACTCGTGGTACAGGGCGTAGCCTGCGAACAACAGCAGCAAATGCACCGCAATAATCAATGTGACAATTGTCCATTCACGTTTGAGGGCCATGATGATAAGCACAACAAGCGCGATTATCGGATACGCGAGAATGAGGAGGAAGCCCGGATACATATTACTCTCTGCTGCTGTTATCAGTCATCCGCCAGCAGGTCGCGCATGGAGGAGAAGAAATCGGCGCATTCGTCCTCGGATGCGGGGGATTTCATGAGCTTGTCGTAGTCCACGAACTCGTACATGTGCTTAGGTATTTCGTGGATGAAGCTGGAGGGCTGGCAGCGTTCTTCCTGGCCGTAGCGGCTGCGTTTGGCGCAGTAGGTCATGGTCAGGCGTTCGCGGGCGCGGGTGATACCCACATAGAACAGGCGGCGTTCCTCGTCCAGGCTGCCTTCGTCCACCGAGCGGGTGTGGGGCAGCAGTCCTTCCTCAACGCCTACGATGTAGACCTGCGGGAACTCCAGCCCCTTGGCGGCGTGCATGGTGATGAGGCACACGCCGCTCTTGCTTTCGATATCGTCCTCCTCGCGGCTGTCATCGAGACAGATGCCGGCGAGGAAATCGGTGAGCTTGTGGCCGGGAAGCCAGAACTGGCGCAGGGCAACCTTGATGTCATCAATGGCGGCCTGGCGGCGCATCTTCTCCTCCTCGGTCTTGCAGTTCTTGGCAATGTATTCCTCGTAGCCTGTTTCATTCAGGAAATCCTGGAGGATATCGACAAAGGGTCGTTCGCTGGCGGTGAACTCGGTGCCGTAGCGGGTGACGAGCTCGGTGAATGCCTCGATACTGTTCTGCGAGCGGGTGGAGCATTCAGACAGGAACGAGATATCCACCAGCGTGGCCCACAGACTCTTCTTGTTGTCGCGGCTCCAGTCGATGGCGAAGGAGGCGGTGGTGGGCGAGATGCCGCGGGGCGGGGTATTCAGCACGCGCAGCAGGTGCAGGTCGGCATCGGGGTTATCCATCATCTGCAGGTAGCTGATGAGGTCTTTTACCTCGCGGCGGTCGAAGAAGCTCTTGGTGCCCACCATGCGGTAGGGGATGTGTCGCTCGCGCAGAGCCATTTCCAACGCACGGCTCTGAGCATTGGCTCGGAAGAGGATGGCAAATGCCTCCCAGGGCAGGCTCTGGCGGGCGCGGAACTGGTCAATCTCATCGGCAATGAACTCGGCCTCCTCCTGCGAGCCGGGCATGGCCATGAGTCGCACGGGATATTCGCCTACCTTGTTGGTGCGCAGCGTTTTTTCTCTGCGGCCTGCGTTGTTGCGGATGAGAATGTTGGCGCAATCAAGGACCTGCTTAGTGCAGCGGTAGTTCTCCTCGAGCTTGATGACGGTGGGATTCGGGAAGAAGCTCTCGAAGTCCAGAATGTTCGAAATCTGGGCACCGCGCCAGCCGTAGATGGATTGGTCGTCATCGCCCACCACGCACACATTGTGCTCCGGACCCACCAGCTGGCGCAGCAGGCTCATCTGCAGCGAGTTGGTGTCCTGGAACTCATCCACCGTGATGTAGGAGAATCGCTTGTTCCATTTCTCGTGGATGGTGGGGTAGCAGCGCAGCAGTCGCTCAGTGAGGATGAGCAGGTCATCGAAGTCCACCGCGTTCTGTGCTTTCAGCTCGCGCATGTAGGCCTTTGCCACAGCGGCGATGAGGGTATCCTCGATATGCTCAATCTCCAGCCCGTTGTTGCGCACGCGGGACATTTCGGCCAGCACCTGGGCGGGCTCGAGCTTCTCGCGGCGGGCGCCGTATTCCATAATCAGGCGCTTGAGCAGGCCGCTCTGGTCGCTGCCGGTGTAGATGGAGAAGTTCTCCTTGTAGCCCAGTTTGCCGATATCCTGGCGGAGAATGCGCACGCAGAGCGAGTGGAAGGTGCACACCGTCATGGCTCGTGCCGATTTGCGGTCCACCAGCCCGGCCACGCGGTCGGCCATTTCATTGGCTGCCTTGTTGGTGAAGGTAAGCGCAAGAATGCCGCGGGGATTCACCCCTTTCTCAATCATATTGGCAATGCGGCAGGTCACGGTACGCGTCTTGCCGGTACCGGCACCTGCCAGAATGAGCACGGGGCCATTGAGGGTCTGCACCGCCTGTTTCTGGGCGGCATTCAGGCTGTTGATGTCAAATTTTTCGGCCATGGTGATAGGGCGGCACGAGCCTACCAGATTCGCTGCCCGCACGCAAGGAATTTAGTCGAAAATGGCAGAATAGATGTTGTATGGCAGAGCCACCGCCGTGGCAATAATCGAGCCGGGGATATCCACCGCAACTGTACTCAGCCATGACAGCGGCAATGCGTACACACGGTGCGGATTCTCGTGCTTAACGATGGCAACAGGCGTGTAAATGCGGGGAATCTTGACGGGGAACGAGCGCGTGACCGTAGTGAAGGGATAGGGCTGCGCTGCCTCTACCAGCACGGGCTTCTGCGGCTCTTCCTGTGCGGGAAGCTCCTCCATGCTTGCCGGGTCATAGAACCGGGGCTCTCCCAGTTTTTCCGGGAAAACGTATGACTGGTGAGGGAGCTGGGAAAAGGCCGCATCCTCGACATAGGCGGGCGTACATTTCTTCGTTGTCACGCGCCAGCCCTGCACATATTGCTTGTCTCCCGTCTGGATGACCTGCCACTGTTCATCTTTCTGCAGCACAAGGACGGCCTCATACTCCTGCCCGATTTCTGCTATGGCGTCAGCCGTATTGACCTGCATGCAGCTGGTGGTGAGCAGGGAAAACGCCAGGAACAGTGCTGCGCAGAGCCGCTTCATGCGTATACGGTCGGGTCGGGTACGCCGGCGGCGTTGAAGGATTCGCGGCGCTCGCGGCAGGTGGAGCACTGGCCGCAGTGCAGCTCGCCGCCGCAGTAGCAGGAGTAGGTGTGGGAGAAGTCCACGCCGAGCTCGGCGCCGGCAGCGGTGATTTCAGCCTTGGTGCTGGAGATGAAGGGGCGAAGAATCTGCAGGTTCGCGTAGGTGCCGTGGGAAATGGCGGCCGACATGGCTGCCATGAACTCCTCCCGGCAGTCGGGGTAGATGGCGTGGTCACCACCGTGGGCGGCGATGACGAGCCCTTCGGCGCCCTTGCTTTCGGCAATGCCGGCAGCAATGGCCAGGAAGATGCCGTTGCGGAAGGGGACAACTGTCTGTTTCATGTTCTCCTCGGCATAGTCGCCGGTGGGAATGGCATCCGCTCCGCTCAGCAGGGCACTTTCCAGATGCGCCGAGATGGGGCGCAGGTCGATTTCGTGGTAGGGCACGCCGCAGTGCTCAGCCTGCCAGCGGGCACAGGCCAGCTCACGGGCGGCGTGGTTGCTGCCGTAGTCGAAGGAAAGGGCGCAGACCACCTCGTGGTGGCGCAGCGCCCAGTGCAAGGCGGTGGTGGAATCCAGCCCGCCGGAGAGGAGAACGGCTACTTTCATGCAGGGCGGTTCTCAGGATTATGCTCGGCCTCGCAGGTGAGCTGAATGCCGCCGCGGGCGCCGAAGCGACCGGTTACCTTCATCCAGGCCGGCTCCACTGCGGCCACGAGGTCATCCAGAATGCGGTTCACCACCTGCTCGTTGAACGCGGCGTAGTTACGGAAGGAGACGAGGTAGTACTTGAGGCTCTTTGTCTCCACCACCTTCTCTGCGGGACAGTAGGTGATGGTGAGGTGGCAGCTGTCGGGCTGGCCGGTCACGGGGCACAGCGAGGAGAACTCGTGCGTGTCGAGCGTGACCACATAGCGGCGCTGCGGGCTGCGGTTCGGGAAGGCTTCGAGCTTGGCTTCCTCCGGGCTGCGGAAGAAGTCGGTGTGCTTACCGAGCAGGGAAAGGTCTTTGTTGTCCATGGTTTTATGAATCAGGCTTTGGTGAGTTTGTATCCGTCCTTGCCGTCCTTCATGGCCCAGCCGAGCTCAGCGAGCTTGCCGCGCAGGGCATCGGCAGCGGTCCAGTCCTTGGCGAGACGGGCTGCCCAGCGTTCATCGGCAATGGCCTTGATTTCCTCGGGTACCTCGATGTCGGCATCGGGGTCGGGCAGCTGCAGACCGAGAGCTTCCATGATGAATCGGAAGGCCTTCCAGGTCTTCTCTGCCTCGGCGGCATCCATTTCAGCAGGCTTGATGCCCTTGATGGCGCTGAACACGTGGCCGAGAGCCTCGGGGCCGTTCAGGTCATCTTCGAGGCTGTCCCAGGCGGGCTGGAATGCGCCCAGTGCAGGGGCCTTCTTCACGAGGTCGCGGTAGGTGGGTTCCTTAGCACCACTGGCCTTGGCAAGTTCCTTATCGAAGCGGCCCAGCTTGTTGAGGGCGCTGGTAGCGTCCTTCATGCCGGTGAGGGTGAAATTGAGCGGGCGGCGGTAGTAGGCGCCGGCCAGCACATAACGCAGGGCGGCAGGGGTGTAGCCCATCTCCTGCAGCTGGTCGAGGGTGTACATGTTACCCAGGCTCTTGCTCATCTTGGCGCCATCCACAAGCAGGTGGGTCACGTGGAACCAGTGGCGGGCAAAGTGGCCACCGCAGGCGCAGCGGCTCTGGGCAATCTCGTTCTCATGGTGCGGGAACACGAGATCCACACCGCCGGAGTGCAGGTCGAAGGTGTCTCCGAGGTACTTGTGGCTCATGGCCGAGCACTCGAGGTGCCAGCCGGGGCGGCCTTCACCCCAGGGGGAGGGCCAGAAGTTCGGACCATCCTCGGGGCGGCGGGCCTTCCAGAGTACGAAGTCAGCCACGCTGTCCTTCTCGTACTCGTCCGTATCTGCGCGGGTGTTGGCCGTCTTGCCGAGGTCGAGATCCTGGCGGTCGAGGTGGGCGAGCTTGCCGTACTCGTTGTAGGAGGAAATGCGGAAATACACGGAGCCGTCATCGCTCTGGTAGGCGTGGCCCTTGTCCATGAGGCTCTGCACGATGTCGAGCTGCTCCTTGATGTGGCCTACGGCGCTGGGCTCCACATGCGGGGAAAGGCAGTTGAGCGCCTTGCAGTCATCGTGGAACTTGGCGGTCCACTTGGCGGTGTATTCGCCCAGCGGCATGCCCTGAGCCTGGGAATTGCGGATGGTCTTGTCATCCACGTCGGTGAGGTTGCGGACGTGCTTGGTACGCAGGCCACCGAGCTCCACCACGCGGCGGAAGACGTCCTGCACCACGAAGGTGCGGAAATTACCGATGTGGGCGGCAGCATACACGGTGGGGCCGCAACAGTAGAAGCGCAGCTGCTTGCCGTCTTCTGCCTGCACGGGCTTCATAGCCCCCGACTGTGTATCGTAGAGATGTAACATAACCCCGCCATTATGCCCGCCTTTCGCGCGCGTGTCAAGCCTGCGGGCTGTCAGTCGGGAGGCGAGGCCGCTGATTCCCTCACATCCCGTTTTCCGTCTCTCTGCGTCAGACCGCCTGCATCTATTTCAATTAATCATTAATCACTAATAATTAATCATTCGTTTTCGTTTCCGTCACGGGCGGGTCATAGGCCTGCACCTTGTAGCAGCGGCGCAGGAGCATGTGGCGCTTGCGGCGCACATCGCTGGGCTTGAACCACACCTCGAAGGCCACGCCGAAATACTGGTGCTGCTGACCCGTTCGGATGACGAAGAGCGGGGTGGAGGCGGGGAAGATGCCGGCCAGGTTATCGCCTGCGCTGTGGTGCACCCACTGCGGCACCGAGCCCGGCAGGTCGTGGCGGAAGAGCTCGTCGGCGTTTTGCGAGTAGCGGGCAGGGCAGCTGAGCAGGCGCAGCGTGCGGTTGGAGGGAAGCTCCTTGATGTAGACGAGGATGACGCCCGGTTCACCGGGGTTGGCGTAGATTTCGCCCTGGTAGGCACCTTCCTGGGCCATGGGTTCGCTGAGCTTCAGCTCAGGCGTGTTGCCGGGGTAGGTATCCTGCCCGTTGAGCATGCTCTGCACCGTTTCGGGCGTGGGCGATTCGCGGAGCTGCTGCATGAGCTCATCGGTGGTGGAAATGGCGGCATTCAGTGCCTGGCAGGCGGTTTCACGGTGTGCGCTGCCACGCCAGGCGAGCAGCAGGAAGTGGTTGCGCCCCAGGTCAAGCGCAAGGTCGGGCATCTGGGTGTTGCCATCGGGCATTGCCGGCATGGGGCCGCCGGGTTTCACGATTTCGTAGTCCTGCGGCAGGGGGTCGCCCTCCACCAGGCGGCAGAAGCACACATGCACCAGCCCCGGGGCACCCGAGGTGGTGGGCGGCACCATCACAAGGTGGCCAGGCTTGGAATAGAAGGCGTAGTCAACTTCCTGGCTGGTCCAGCGGGGCGATTTGTCAAGGTAGCTCTTGAAGAGCTCTTCGTGCTGCTCTTCCAGAGCGGTGAGGTTCGGCGTGTTCACCACTGTATCGACAGGCTGCCCCTCCGGGTCGATGTCGATGACAAGCGATGCCGGGCCGCTCAGCTGGTCGTGGGCGGGGTGCTGGGTGTCATTGGTCTGGATGGGCAGGGCCTTGTCGCCATCCTCGGGCGGGGGCACATCTGCCGCGATGGCAAGCAGAATGTAGCAGCCTGCGGCGGCAATCCACACAGCCAGGAACTTGAACAACTGTGTGAAGGCGCGCGTGTTGCTCAGGCGGAACATGTGCACCACCACGGCCAACACCACAAAGGCGGTGGAAATGCTCTGGGCCAGGAGCAGGCCTGAACCTGCGTAGGAAATGACTTTCTCAGATTTGCCCTCGGGGCAGATTTCGGGAAAGATGATAGGGAAACAGCAGCAGAATGCCAGCGCGGCACAGACGATGTGCAGGCGGGTGGGGTAAAGGATAAGGCGCCAGAACGCGTGGAATCCCCGCCTCATGGCTGCACCTCCCCCGTGGGTTGCGGGCGCAGGAGTTCCTCGTGCTGCATGAGGTAGCGGAGCAGCACCACGTGCGGGGCATCCTCGCGGAGTTCCTCATAGCGCGTGCGGTAGGCGGGGCGGAGCTCAGGGCGCAGGATGATGCGGTCGCCCTCCACAATGCCTTCCATCATCTCCGCGTGCCTGGGCATGCCGTGTTGGCGCAGCAGCGCGGCAGCAGCAACGGCGTCCGCGGCCTGAAGACTGTCCATGCGCCCACGGCGGATGCAGGAATCTGCCTGCAGCGCCTGGCGGATAGCCACAAGCTCTGGCGAGGAAAGATTGTAGAACGCAGGTTCCCACGGCAGAGGGAGCCCCTTGAGCTGCATCTGCAGCGCCAGGGCGGTGTGCACGATACCGGGATCATGCGCGGCGGCATAATGCTGCAGCTCGGGCAGGGCGCCGTTGCCCTCCATGCGGGTAAGCATGCGGAGGATATCCGACATGGGGAGCGAGGCATCGCACTCAATCATGTCGTCCTTGCTCACAGGAAGCAGGGTGCCGAGCTTGTGCAGAGCCATGCGAAGCAGCTTGCCATCCACCTTCCAGCCCATGCTGTACAGTGTCTTGAGCAGGTGGGCGGGAATCTCCTCAAGGAAGTGCTCACCGTGTTCCCACACGGGCAGCGAGTTTACGAAGGCCTCGGCCTTGGCAGGATTGGCCAGGTGCATGAAGGTCAGGATATCTGCCATGGCCGTGGGCGGCACCTGTGAAATGGAGTGAGCCCCCAGATAATTGCGCATGAGCCGCTCGGCGCGGTCAAAGGCAGGGGCGCAGTAGCGGCGGGTGAGGTAGTCGCGACTGCCTGCGGCACGGGCCAGCAGGGCCTGGTCATTGCGCAGGCGCATATAGCGCAGCAGGGCGGCTTCATCATGCGGGATGCGGAGAGCCAGTTCGCGCGGCAGCAGGTTCTCTGCTGTGAGCCGCTGGTAGAAGTCCGGCATGCCGGCCAGGTAGAAGACGGCGTTGCAGCCCGAGTAGTTCTCAATCAGCGGGTCATAGCCATGCTTCAGCATAGCGGTAATGAGCGGCTCCATGAGGCGCTGGCGCGCATCGGTAGGCATTTCATAGGCAGCGCGTGCTGCCATGATGAGCAGGGTGTCGCCCTGGGCATTTTCCAGAGCCGGCTCCAGCAGGTCGAGGAGCACAGGCAGATTGACGGTCTGCGGCTGGGGCGCAGCCTCCTCCTGGGCTGCGGATACGCCCGCAGCCAGCAGAAAACAGAGTGCTTTGGTGCCCAATTGCATTACCGACTTTCAATCTAAAGGAAAACGCCGCCCGTGTCAATCCGCAATTTCAGCGGCGGCGGGCAGAAATACGGCAGAATTGCGGAGAATATACTCGGCCGTGGCGATTTCGAGCTCGAATTTCCAGGAATCGCTGTTTTCGGTGAGTTTGTCGAGAGTTTCGGGGTCATCCATGGCTGCGGCGATGGCACGGTAGTGGCTGGCGGCCTCTGTGGCGCCGATTTCCTCCATGGCGGCGAGCATCTGCTCCTGCTCGGCGGGCAGCATGTCGCCATACCACAGGCGGGAAAGCGAGGTGAGCAGCACCGCCTTGGCCAGTTCGGGCTTGTCGGCTTCGCGCTTGTGGTTGTCGAGCCAGAGCTGCACATCGCCATCGCGCGGGGTGGGCAGGCCGGCTTTGAGCAGGCGGGCGGCCAGAGCCCCGGCTTTGAGCGGGCTCGATTCGTGGGCGCAGAATTGGTCAATTTCGGCCTGTGCATCGGGGCAGCGGGCGAGTAGCTCTATCATGTAGGCGGCGTTGTCGGCCTGTCCTTCCTTATCAAGGCGGGTGGCGGTGGTGCAGATGATTTCACGGGGCAACACAATGCCACTGCAGCTGGTCAGCGAGGGCAGCAGTGCTTCGCCGTGGCCCTGCTGCCAGGCTTCCTTGCCGGTCCAGATGGGCATGGCGGCGATGACCTGCGAAGCTCGTGCGGGGTCGAGTCCATGCAGCAGCTCCACGGCCATGGGCAGCACCTCGTGGTAGCGCGGGTTCTTCCGCATCTCCTCATCCGGGGTGAGCACGGTGGCAATGGCGTCGAAATCTGCCGCGGCGGGCTGGCGTTCCAGCACTGTGGCCTTGCCGATGGCTTCCAGCAGCTCGGTACCGCTGGTGAACTTGATTTCCTGAGCCTGAATCCGGATGCCTCTGGCCTGCAGGGCAGCCACGATATCGGCATCTCGCCCCAGAATGTCAGCCGCGCAGAAAGCGGGTGAACCATCCTGGCGTATTTCGGTGAGGAAGGGATCGGCACCGTGCTGAATCAGGCGGGCGCAGACGTCGATGATAGCTTCGCGGCGGGCGTTTTCCTCCTCCTCGGCGGGCGAAAGCAGGTGCCCCGCAGCCTCTACCAGCGGGGTGGTGCCGCTGAGCTGGTGGGCATTCACATCGGCCCCGGCTTCAATGAGCAGCTGCACGGTATCTGCGTGCAGGTTGGCTGCCGCCATGAGCAGCATGGCCTCCATGGAGGCGGGGTTCTTGCCGGCGCCCAGGTCAAGCATGCGTTTCAGCGCTGTGTTCCAGCCCATCATGGCGGGAGCCTGGCTGGTGGTTTCATCGTGCTGGCAGCCTATGTCGAGCAGATGCAGGAAAACTTTTTCGCTGTAGCAGTTGAGCCCGGCGTAGTTGAGCAGGGGCATGTCATCTGCCGTGTGCCTGCTGATATCCGCACCGCCTGCCACCAGGATATCAATGAGCTTGATGATGGTATCATCGGTCACCTGGTCATCTTCCGTACCGCGCAGGGAAACGGCCAGCCCCAGCGGGGTGTCGCCTGCCACGGTGGCGGCATTCGGGTCGGCATGGTCAATCAGCAGGCAGCGCGCAAGCTCGGGCTTCTTGAACAGGCAGGCCAGGTGCAGCATGCTCACCCCCGACGGGCGGGATGCCTGACGCGGGTCTGCGGTGGTGGCGAAGTCGCTCATCAGGGTGTAGATTTCCTCGCTCCCGGGGAGCTCCAGAACCTCATCGATGCCGATTTCAGGCAGATAGGAAGAGATAAGTGCCAGCTCGGCAGCTGCCTCAGGGGTGGCGTGCCCCTTTTCCTGCGGCGAGCAGGAAAACAGGAGGGCTGCGCAGCTCAGGCTTACCAGCAGGTGGCGGCAGGGGCTATTCATGGCTCTATTCTAGCACATCGGCAACCTCACGCAAGCTGTAAGTGTGAAATCACATGCATTATGCGCGTGCGGACGCAATACAGGCTTGCATAGTGAGCCCTGCATGTTATAGGATGCCCTGCACAAGGTCATGAGCAATACATTACGAGACCAGCTTTTCGATGAAATCCTGCAGGCGCGCCAGCGCGTGTATGCAGTAGGCAGTGCCACCCCGATGCAGGAACTCCGCATTCCCGGGGTGGACGTCACCGTGTTTGCCAAGCGTGAGGACCTCGGCCCCATCAAGGCCTATAAATGGCGCGGTGCCTACAACTGCATGGCCAAGCTCACTCCCGAGCAGCGCGCCGGCGGTGTGGTGGCCGCTTCTGCCGGTAATCACGGCCAGGGTGTGGCTCTGGCTGCCCGTCGTCTCGGGTGCAAGGCTCATATCTTCATGCCCCGCTCTACCCCCGAGGTGAAGCAGAATGCCGTGCGCATGCATGGCGGCGATAATGTGGAAATCGTACTCGAGGGTGACTCTTACGATGCAGCATCCTCAGCTGCCCACGCCTTTGCCGAGGAGCACAAGCTGACCTTTGTGCACCCCTATGACCACCTCTACACCATGGGTGGCCAGGGTACGCTGGCAGATGAAGTGGTGATGAGCGGGCAGGGTGGTTTCGACCGCGTGTACCTCCAGATTGGCGGCGGTGGTCTGGCTGCTGCCTGCGCCTGCTGGTTCAAGAAGTTCTGGCCCGATTGCAAGTGCATTGGTGTGGAGGGTGTGAATCAGGCTTCCATGAAGCTGGCCGTGGAAAGCGGTGAGCGTAAGACGCTGCCGTATGTGGATGTGTTCTGCGATGGTACGGCAGTGCGTACTGCCGGTAAGCTTACCTACGAGCTGTGCAATGAGCTTCTCGATGGATTCGTGACGGTGACGAATCAGGAGGTGTGCAAGGCTATCCGTACGCTCTGGAATGGTCTGCGCGTCATCACCGAACCCTCCGGTGCCATGGGCCTTGCCGCCCTGCTGCAGGATTGGCAGAATGGCCGTATCAAAGCCGGCGAGAAGTGCCTCGTGGTGCTTTCCGGCGCTAATATGGATTTCACGCAGATGGGCGTGGTGGCCAGCAATGCCGGTGTGCAGGACAGCCAGCGCCACGAGCGTTTCCTGCAGATTCCCATGGAAACGAAGCGCGGACAGGTGCTCAAGTATCTGGAGAGCATTCCTGCCGGTGTGCAGCTCACCGACGTGCAGTATGGACGCCTGGCTGCTGAGATTCAGTATCCCGTATTCGGTGTGCTGGCCACGGATGCACAGTTCGCTGAAATCGACCGCGCTCTGGCCGCCAAGGGACTGACCGCACGCGATGTGACCAATGCCGATGACGTGCGCTTCCGCATGATTTCCTATGACCGCGAGCGACTCAAGCACCCCGTGTTCTTTGTGATTGAGTTCCCCGAGCGTCCCGGTGCCTTCTCCGAATTCATGCGCGTGGTCGGTCAGTATGCTCACCTCTGCTACTTCAACTACCGCTACTCGGGCGAGCATGTGGGCCGCGCTCTGGTGGGCATGGAGTTCGAATCCGTTGCCGACCGCGATGCCTGCCGCGAAGCTGCCTCCAAGCTGCTGGGTACCACCATCCAGGGTATTCATGAACTGCCCGATGAAGTGCGCCGCCGAGTGCTTGACCGCATGTCCCCCATGGACAAATGATGGGCATGATACTTGCTTCACAGTCGCCCCGACGCCGCGAACTCCTCACCCGCGAGGGGGTGGAGTTCCGCGTCGAAGTGCGCGATACGGACGAGGTACACGATGCCTCGCTGGCTCCTGAAGTGCTCTGCGCCACCAATGCAGCAGCCAAGGCTGAAGCAGTGGCCCGAGAGTTTCCGGATGAGGTGGTCATCGGTGCGGATACGCTGGTGTTCATCGATGGGGAACCTCTTGGCAAGCCTGCTGATGAAGCAGGGGCAGTGGCTATGCTGCTGCGTCTGCAGGGGCGCACCCACTGTGTCTGCACGGCAGTGGCGGTGATAATGCCCGGTGGTGAGCGCCGAGATTTTGCCGAAATCAGCTATGTGCGCTTCCGCCCGCTGGATGAAGCTGCCATCCGCCACTATATGAGCCTTGTCCATGTGTATGACAAGGCCGGGGCTTACGCCATTCAGGAGCATGGCGAGCTTATTATTGAAAGCTTTGATGGCGACCTCGACAATGTCATCGGCCTGCCCGTGACTCGTCTGCTTCAGGTGCTGGAGCTGCGCTGAATGCAAAACCGCCCACCCCGGGGCGGGGCAGGCGGCTGGAAAGTTGAGCTTGTGGGAAATCAGCGTTTGCCGTAACGGCGCTCGCGGCGCGCATATTCCTCCAGAGCTGCTTCGAACTCGGTTCTGCCGAAATCCGGCCAGAGCACATCGGTCACATAGAGTTCCGAGTAGCTTATCTGCCAGAGCAGGTAATTGGAAATACGCATCTCGCCACTGGTGCGGATGAGCAGATCCGGATCGGGCATGCCGGCGGTATAAAGCTGGTTGCCCAGCATTTCGGGGGTGATATCCTCGGGCTTAAGCGTGCCGGCCTGCACCTGTTCGGCCAGTTTGCGGGCTGCATTGGTGATTTCCAGGCGCGAGCCGTATGAAAGAGCCAGCACGAGGTTGAGTCCATCGTTGTTGCGCGTGGCATCAATACTGGACTGGAGCTGCTGGCGGCAGTTCTCGGGGAGCATGTGCAGCTCTCCGATGGCGTGCAGACGCACGTTCTTCTCCATCATTTCGGGCGTGCGCTCCTTCAGGTATTTATCCAGCAGGTGCATCAGCGCACTCACCTCCAGCTTGGAGCGGCCCCAGTTCTCAGTGGAGAAGGCGTACAGGGTGAGCCACTTCACACCGTGCTCCAGGCACAGGTCGAGTGCTCGCTGTACGGAACGGCCACCCTCTTCGTGCCCCTTGGCGCGGAGAATGCCTTTCTGGCGAGCCCAGCGGCCGTTACCATCCATGATGATGGCGATATGCTGTGGAATTTCGCTCATAGGCGGGGCTGCATTACAGCTCGTACTCGCCGTATTCGGCCAGAATTGCCTCTACGCGTTCCACGTCCTCGGGGGAGTCCACACCGCTGGTGGTCTTGCGACCGCGGTAGTTCACCTCAACCATCTTCACGCTGAGTCCGTTGTAGAGGAAACGCATTTGTTCCAGACCTTCTACGCTGCCTTTTTCATAGTCGCCTTCGGGCAGTTCGAAGTAGTTCTTGAGAGCATCGTAGGTGTAGGCATAGAGGCCCACATGGCGGCGCACCGGGCTCTTGGCCATGGTTTCGCGGGCTTTCTCGGGCTTGCGGATAGCGGGGATGGTGCTCTTGGAGAAGGCAAGGGCATAGCCATTCTTGTTCACCAGTACAGTGGTGCCGCTGTAGGGAGTGGTCTTCTTGGATTCCACGAGGCGGTCGTATTCAGCCCAGTCCAGGTGGATGCAGGGGGTGAACACATCGGCGGGGCAGGCCTTCCATTCATCGATAAGCTGCTGAATCACCCAGGGCGGGCACAGGGGATTATCGCCCTGCAGGTTCACGATGAAATCAGGAGCACTGGCCTGCTGGCTCACGGCATCCCAGCAGCGTTCTGTGCCGCTGCGGCAGGTTTCTGCGGTCATCACCACGGGCACATTCACGCCCCGGCAGAAATCTACGATGCGCTGGTCATCGGTGGCTACCACATAGCTGCAGTTTTCGTTGTGGCGGCAGATGGAATCGGCAATATCGGCCACGCGCTTAATCATCTCCACACCGGCAATCTTCACGAGAGGCTTGCCGGGAAGACGGGTGGATGCATAGCGGGCGGGAATGACAATAAGGATGGACTGAGACATAGCTAGAAAAACGTGTGTTTCTACTGAGCCCATTCTAACGCATCTCCTGTGCTTTGTCACGAAGAAAAGCATATTTTGCCCGCTGCAACTAGCTCTTTGCTTGACAATGGCCCCCTGGAACGCCTAAAATAGGGACATGTTCAAGCCGTTTGCCGCTCTTTTCCTTGCCGCTTCTGCCGTGTATGCCTCTGCTGAGCCTGTAGTCGAGGCTTATGAGTCTCTCCTCACCTCACTCGAGCAGGAGGTGGTGGCGCTGGAGAATGTTCAGCAAGCCGCTGATGCTGCCGGAGCCGTGGCTTCTGTGCAGTCCGCACTCAACACCCAGCAGCAGCTCCGCGATTCCCTGCGTGGTGAAGGCGAGAAGGAACTGTGGGTGTATATTGATAACACGGCGGATGCCAAGCAGCCCCTGGTGGATGTGATGGTGCGCCTTGCGGTGCAGTTCAAGCGCATGCAGAAGAACAATTTCTTCGACAATGCCGAGCTTCGCGAGCTGCTTTCTCCTCAGATTGTGCCTGATGCCATGAGCGAGAAAGCCAAGCTTGAGAAGATGCGCGCTATTGACCACGATGATGACTGATAGCTGAGCTGCCTTTTTCCCGCAGCAGTTGCTGGACGTGCTCCAGCTCGTGATCCATATATTCCGCCAGGTTGTTGCGGTGTGCCTGCATATCGCTGAATACGGCATCGCGGTATTCCACCGCTGCCGCGCGTGATTCTTCTTCGGAACCATACTGCATGTCGGAAAAATAGCGGGTGATGATTCTGCCGCAGCGCTGGATGCTTACACGCCAGCCCTGGAAATCGGTATTCTCGTAGGTGTAGCGGGTCAGGTTCTTGTTGTTCATGGCCTTCGTAACGTCTGGACGCTACCATTTTGCCAATGGTTCAATAACCTGACCCCAAATGTTATGTTTCTGACCAGGCAGGTATTGATGCTACGTGCATTATGCCGGTTTATTTGTTTTTCCGGAGGATTTGGATGGCACAGCCTGCCAGAAGCAGGGGGAACAGCCCGAGTGTGATTTTTGCGAACTCGCTGGGGTCGCCACAGATATCCAGTGCTAAATAATAACAGGGGGCGCTTGCTAACAGTCCCGGAATCAGGGTGCAGCCGAGGATGATGAAGCAGGCCTTGCGCCAGCGACCGGGCTTGAGGTAGGCACCGAGAATACCTACGGGCAACAGGTAGGCGGCGATGATGGGGAGCCAGGCGAAATAATCATACCAGCGCTCGATGCCATCGTAACAGTATTTGATGATGTAGAATAAAGAACCGAGCACAAGGAAAAGGAACAGGATGGCCGCTCCAAGCAGCAGGCTGATGGCCTTGAACACCTGCTTCAGGATGCGTTCTTCCCCGGCCGTGGCCTGTCTCAGCCTTTTCCAGGTGAGCGGTAGCACACCGGCAAGGCATAACGCGAGTACAGCACACCAGAGAATGGGGGTATAAACCGTGGCAGGGATGCAGAATCCGTAGCTGGGACTGTCGAAAACTTCCAGCACCAGCATGAGCGTGGCGAGCAGGGCCACCGCCGCCAGACCGGCATTGATGCCGGCGCCCCAACGCGTGCGGCGGCTGATGAGCCAGGGCATGGGGAACACGGACAGCGCTATCAGTACATACCACCACATCTGAAGCCAGTAAATATCACTGCCAGTCAGCTCGCCCATGATAAAGCGGTCGCCCACCATGTACAAGGGCAAAGCCGCAAGGATACCGCCGAGACGCAGGTGCTTGAGGCTGCCGCATCTGTTCACCGAGCTTGTCAGAGGTAGGTCGATACTCAGCTTATCATCAGGCAACGCGCTGATACGGTCACGGAGTTCAGAAAGAGCCTTACTCCCGCCGGAAATCGTGACGCTGTCATCTACCTGCAGAGGGGCATCGGGATTCTCCAGACAGATGATATTGAAGAAATCGACCACCTCCCAGCCGATTTCCGGCATTTCAGTCAAGTCATCGGGGATGCCGAACTCATGGTCGCTCTCGCGGATGGCTGAATCCATGTCGCGCAGCCACTTCTCGCGTCCCTCCTCATCAAAGGTGATGCGGATGATGCCTTTGTCCAGGTGGTGCAGGATGCTCTGGTGCATGGATGATTTATAGATTCAGGGGTAAGGGGACAGGAATGACCGTTTCCAAAATCGCTGCAAAGAAGAAGTCGGGGAGTGATACGTCATGCGGTTTTCGAAAAACAGGGAGCGCAAGGTCTCTATCTTTTGCCTCTCTTTTTAACTCCTTCAAGGCTTGAGCTTCTGCTCCTTTCAATGCTTCATTGACAGCGGCTGCCAAAGTGTACCTCTGGTCATTTTTCTGCCAGAATGCCATGTTGAAAAGCTCTGTCGATTTATCAAAGTGTCCGAGTTGCCGCTCAATCAGCCCCAGAAAATAGAGCGTTTCCGGTTCAGCTGTGGCGTTTTCGAGTACAGCAGCAGCGTTTTCCCACTGCTGATTCTTGCAGTGAGCCAGAGCCTGCTCAAACTGAACATTCTGAGAGGGAGGATTCAGACTTTCCTCATATATCAGGCGGTGGGGATGCAGATCCTGAGCAATCATGCGGCAGAGTGCTGAGGTGTCTGTAAAAGCCCCTTGCGTCTCCTTACTGTATTGCTTGCAGAACAGATTCCAGTTGTCCTTGTTTCTACGCAGTATTATCTGGGCGGAGAAGGTTGTTTCACTGTCTTCTATTCCAGCTTCATCCGGTGCGATGTGTGGAGGAATAGTGCTGTTTACCTGTACATCGTTCAGCTCGAGCGTGTACTCGCCAGATGAACTGAGTGCATAGAAGTCACATTTCTCGAGCTCCTCCGTGAGTTCTTTAGTAAGACTGGTCGCGTGGCTTGAGTTGAGAACCAGCGTAGTACCTCGCTCCAATCCTACCTTTGATGGAGCAAGGCAACTCAGTTGCAGGCTGGTGCTGCATGAACAGAGAACCAGGGAGCTTAGAAGCAAAAATACATGGAATGCCCTGTTCATACCCATCTTGCGCTATCAGTTTGTTCGCACTTCTTCCCACTCCGGCAGCTCGTAGCCGATGAGCCATGGGGTGTATTCTGCGGGGATGGGGGATTGGATGGCAATGCGGCGGCCATCCTCAGGGTGGTTGAAGGCGAGGCGCCAGGCGTGGAGCATGAGGCGGCCCGGGCGTGCCTTCTGCCGCTGCGGGTGGGCATAGATGGGATCGCCGATGAGCGGGTGGCCGAGGTGCAGCATGTGCACGCGAATCTGGTGGGTGCGCCCTGTATGCAGGGTGCACATGACCAGCGATGAATCGGTGGCGGCATCGTAGTGTAGCACTTCCCAGTCGGTGATGGCGGGTTTGCCGCTGCCGGGGTTGACCACGGCCATCTTGAGGCGGTTGACAGGGTGGCGGCCGATGTTGGTGAAGACGGTGCCTTTCTGTTCCTTCGGGCAGCCCTGAACCACGGCGAGGTATATCTTGCCTGTGTCGCGCTCGG
This sequence comes from Akkermansia sp., assembly GCA_045644745.1. Taxonomy (GTDB): domain Bacteria; phylum Verrucomicrobiota; class Verrucomicrobiia; order Verrucomicrobiales; family Akkermansiaceae; genus Akkermansia. Next base: position 37,796 of record JAZRHL010000040.1, on the reverse strand, counting down.
CAAACTGCGTGGTGAGCGAGAGGTGCGCCTGGTCATTCTTGGCCACAACGATGCAGCCGCTCGTGTCCTTGTCCAGACGGTGCACGATACCGGGGCGCTCCACGCCGCCGATGCCGGATAAATCGCCACAGTGGAAGAGTACGGCGTTTACCAGGGTGCCATCGGGGTTACCGGCAGCGGGGTGCACAACCATGCCGCTCTCCTTGTCGATGACAATGACGTGCTTATCCTCAAAGAGAACGGAGATGGGGATATCCTGCGGCTGGGCTTCGGCGGGCTCGGGCTCGGGGATGTTCACCTCGATTCGCATGTTGCGCTCCACGGGGGTCTTGGCCTTGGTTGCCTTACCGTTAACGGTGATTTCGCCGTCCTTGATGAGCGACTGGATGCGTGCGCGGGAGAACTCCGGCAGCTGGGCTGCGAGATACTGGTCCAGGCGTGTGCCGAGCTGGTCTTCGACGATGATGAGCATGTTACATGCCGGTGGGGTTGTCGATGAACACGGAGGGCAGACCGAACTTCTCCTCCAGCAACTGGCCCAGGGCTCGCACGCCGAAGGTTTCGGTGGCATAGTGGCCTGCAAAGAGGATATTCACGCCCATGTCGCAGGCGGCGTTGCTCACCCAGTGGTTTTCCTCGCCCGTGAGGTAGGTGCCATATCCCTTGGCGTGCATCTGGTAAATCTCTTCACCTGCGCCGCCGCTGCACAGTGCAATGCGTCCGGCGGGGGAGGTGGCATCATGCACCACACCCGTGACCGGTGCGCCTGTGATTTCTGCGTATTTTTCGCGCAGCTCCCCCACGGTGCCGCTGAACACACCGGAAAGCCCGATGAGGGTGCCGTGGTAGTCGACTTCGGGCTGCACCTCAATGAGGCCGAGTGCGCGGGCAATGCCGGCGTTGTTGCCCAGCTCGGGGTGCATATCGAGCGGGAGGTGGGCGGAATAGATGGCCAGATTGTTGTTCAGGCAGGAGATGAGCTTCTGCTTCCACCAGCCCGTGACAGGCTGCAGCCCGCACCAGTAGATGCCGTGGTGCAGTATGAGCAGGTCGGCTCCGGCGGCAATGGCATCATCGATGCTCTTCTGCGAGCCGTCCACGGCCAGCGCCACCTTGCTTACGGTGCCGTTGTTTTCCACCTGTAGACCATTCATGGCCACTGAGGCATCCTTGATTTCGCGGATGCGCAGGGTGGAATCGAGCAGGGTTACAATTTCAGAAAGTGGGGTACTCATAAACTATTCAGCGTTGCCGGGGTAGACGGTGCGGTTAGCAATTTCCTTGTTCAGGCGCTTGTTGAACTCGCTGGCCATGTCATAGCCACTGTCGCGTAGGTAGCGGCCCAGGGCAGCCACTTCCACGAGTCGGCACATATCACGGCCGGGAGCCACGGGCAGGTTCAGGTGCTCCACGTCCACACCGAGGATGTTGATATACTGGCGCTCGAGTCCGAGACGCTCCATCTCGTTCATCTCGCCGCTGAAGAGGTTGATGACCAGGTCAATACGCTTTTCCTTGCGGTAGGCCTTCAGGCCGAACAGGTTGGTCACATTGATGATGCCGAGGCCGCGGATTTCGATGAAACCACTGCTGAGCTGCGGAGCAGTGGCAATGAGGTCGCCGCCCAGGTTGCGGATACGTACCATATCGTCTGCAACGAGTGAGGAACCGCGTTCCACCAGACCAAGGGAGATTTCGCTCTTGCCCACACCGCCCTTGCCGGTGATAAGCACGCCCACGCCGCGTACGTCGACCATGCAGGCGTGCATGGTGGTGCTATCAGCAAACTCATTTTCGAGGATGAAGGTGGCGCGGTTCACGAACTCCATGGTGAGGAGGTTCGTGCGCAGTACGCAGAGGTTGTAGCGGTCTGCAATGCTCAGCACATCTGCCGGCACATCCACACCACGGGCAAAGATGAGGCAGGGGGCATCCTGGCTGCAGATGCGGTCAAGTCGCTGCTCGCGCTCGGCTTCGGTCATGGTGGAAAGATAGGCCATTTCAGCCGCACCGAACACCTGGATACGCTCGTGGGCAAAGTAGCCGAAATATCCGGCCAGCGCCAGACCCGGGCGGTTGAATGCAGGCTGCACAATGGGGCGTGACATGCCGAGCGGCGTGTTCAGAAGCTGCATTTCGAGGGTGCTGCGGTATTGTTCATAAAACCGGCTCATGGGCACCTTTTCCACCTTGCGGACAATGGGGTTCTTCATCTCGCAGATATTCTACCTGAGAGAACAGCCGAGGTCAAGGGTGAAGTGCCCTTGACCTCGGCCGCAAAATGTGTTAGCAAGTCATTCCGAATCAGAACGGAATGGAGGGATTGTTTACAAAATTTGTCTGGCGGATGAACTGAGCCCAGTCCGCGAACTGCTTGCGCTTGGCGGGGTCGGCATATTCCTTGTTCCACTTTGCCATGCGGTCACACATGTCAGCGGCTTCTGCATAGCGCTTGAGCTGCAGCAGCTGGAGCACGGCACTGGAGCTTGCACTATACAGAATGTGCCATTCTGCGGGTGCAGGAGCATCACCGATGGCGGGCTCCATGTCCAGGATGGCATTGTAGTCCTTCAGTGCTTCCTCGTTCATACCGGCGCGGGCGCAGAGTGTGCCATGGTGCAGCAGGGCGCGGAATCTCCACCATCTGGGAAGCTGAGCATCATTGACGGCATGACTGGCGATTTCGACTGCCTTGAGGCGTCCCTCGGGTGTGCCGAGCAGCGCTTGTGAGTTCGCCAGCACAGCATGGGCCATGGCTTTATCCTCGGCGCGCATTTCCGGCTTATTGCGGAGCAGGGCGGTGATGGTATGCTCCGTCTCCTCGTGTTTACCGAGGCGGAGGAGTACAGCCGCACGGCGTGTGGTGGCCTTGGTGGCCAGCTCATCACTGCGTTCAGCGCAGGAGGTATACAGCTGCACGGCGCGGTTCAGAGCGTCGAGACTGCCGATAAACTCACATTCGCGGGCGCTCATATAAAGGGCGCGGGGCACAAAGTCTCCCTTGGGATATTTGCGGGAGAGTGCATTGAGCGTGCGCAGAGCATCCTCGTGCTGTCCCTGGACAGACTGGAGACTGGCCAGGTGCAGGGTGAGTACGGCCACCACGTGCGGCGAACGTACTTTGCCTGCAGCTCCCTTAATCAGAGCCATTACGCTGGCGGGCACAGCATCGTCGGAGTCGTCAGCCATGCGGCGGAGTGCTTCTTCCTGCAGGGCAAAGAATCGGAGCTGCCGTTCATTGCTGAGTGTGGTCAGACGATTGTTGATTTCGCTGCGCTGCAGCATCTCGTAAGCATTTACCGGGTTCTCCAGCAGCTGGAGATAGGCCTGGTCCATTTCCACATCTGCACGCAGATCTGCATTAGGAGCAGGCTCTGCCAACAGAATGGCGATATCACTCTTCGCCTTGGCCGGGTCTTCCTGCAGACGGTAGGCGGCACGGGCAAGGAGCAGGCGGTAGTGCTGCCCGGGGGTGAGGTCGGGCATGCTGAACAGGGCATCCTGCGTGGCCGAATCTCCGGACTTGAGGGCTGAGATAAGGGCGTTGACCAGGGCCGTGTCGCGCAGGGAATCGGGGGCATTCCTCGCGCATTCCATGTATGCCTTCGCTGTGGATTCTGCAGAGGGATCGTGCAGCTGTGCTTCGTAGAATTGTTTGAAGACATCGTCCCCCTGAATCATGCCGAGGTAGAGCAGGGCCTCGTGCGTTTTATTCCGCTCCAGATACCACCGGGTCTGCTCGAGCAGGATGGTACGGGTGGCCGGTTCATTGGGGCATGTGGCAGCTGCTGTATTGGCGCAGGTTACATCCAGCGGAATTTCGTAAGCTCCTTCAGGATTCAGCAGGTGCTGCTGGATGAGCAGTGCGAGGGCTGCGCGGTGGGATTTGAGCGGCTCCATCATCCACTCGCGAAGCTTGGTGCGGGCGTATTCGCTGTTTTCGAAAGCTTTGTGAACACACAGCCGGCGGAATGCTTCTTCCAGCAGCGGAGAATCAGGATTGGAGGAAATGAAGTGCAGGAGCGTCTCTTCTCCCTTGCCTTTATCATAGGTCGAGGCTGCCTGTTCGTCATCGGTGTTGCCAATCAGCGGCAGCACGGAGCTGCCGGTCGGCACCTCTTCCACATCATCGGAGGCTTCTTCCTTAGCGTAATAAACTTCAGAAAGGGCAAGTCGGGCCCGCTGGCGCATGACCAGCGGCAGCTCGCGGTCGGCTTCGATGGATTTGCACAGCTCAATAGCCTTGTCCAGTTCTCCTTTCTGCCGCAGATTGTCAATCTCAAGCAGGCGGAGCAGGGGGTGCAGGGAAGGTTGCTCTTCGGCAAGGCTTCGCAGGCGAGCCAGCGCGCTGTTGTCCTGACTGCGCGGCTGGCGGAGCCAGAATTCAGCCAGTGCAGCAGTCGCCAGGGAGGCTATTTCCTTGTTACTGCTGGTGGCCATGGGCGTGACTATCACGGCAAAGTCCACGCTGTTGCTTTTCCACGCGCAGTACAGGAGTGCTTTGGCCGCATAGGGGTAGAGTTCGTGGTCGGGGGAGACGGTCTGAAGTTCCTTACTGGCTTCCTGAAGCCGCCCCAGGTCAATCAGCGCACGTCCACGCCAGAAAGCTGCTTCCGGGCTGCTGTCGCTATGCAGGGCATGAAGCGCATCCGCTGGCTTACCTTCGCGCAGGAGCCTGCCTGCGGTGGCGGTATCAGCCAGAGTGCTTTGTGCAGCCAGCAGCGTGAGCAGGAGAGAGAAATGCGGCTTCATGGCAGGAGAAAAATGAAATCTGGTAAGGTGAGTTAATGATTTGCGCGGGAGAGCTGCAGCTGCGAGGGCTGCCAGAGATATTGGGAGACATAACCCAGCCCCGAGCGGGTGAGTTTGGCATTAGCGCTGTTGTTCTTCAGCCGGTTCACTGTGCAGTTCTGCTGCACGGTGGGCATGGGACGGCAGGAAAGGACATAGGGCTGGCTTACTTCGCGGCTTGCGGGATAAATACCCAAGGGAACACCTTCGGCAGTAAAGGCAATCTCAAGGGATACCGGGCGTGTTTTCTCTGTGCGGCTTCCCTTGTAAAGGAAGGGATGGCGGCGCAGAATATCCATAGACCCTGTGCAGGGAACTGCTATGCGGTAGTGTTCCTTCATCCGTGCGAAATAGGACGAAATCGAGAACGGTGCGCCATTCTTGCATGCCTTGAGTGCAGGGGTGGGGTCGAAGCCGACGAGGTTCAGACCATTGAAGTTGCCGTGTTTGTTTTCGCCGGTGTAGAACTCCTCAAACCGGCTGTTAATCATGAGCGCCATCTCGAGGTGCAGGTGCGCGCGTTCCTTGTTGAGGCCAACGCCGCTGTAGCCGAGCCGCCCGAGCACATTTCCTGTGCCTACGCGTTGGCCCACGTTGCATTCCACGCTGGCAAGGTGCGCATACAGGGAGTAGATGATGCCTTCCGGAACCCGGTGAGCAATGACGACGTAGCGGCCGTAGTTGCTGTGTCGCGGATTGCTGCTGGTGTGAACAACTGTACCCGGTGCGATGGGGCGCACATCATCCTGTGGCTCCCCTTTGGCATTGCGGTATATAGGTTTCACATCAATACCTTCGTGCATGCGGCTGAACATGACCTCCGCGCCGGGACTGGGTCGGAACGGGTTTCTCACCATGCCGTAGGTGCCGCCTTGCCAGGGCTTGCTTGTTTCGCCCTCGAAGGTCCGGTCTACGTACATGTAGTAGTCATCGCCCCCCGTGGTGAAGAGCGTAGTGTTGTCCGTAGGAAGTCTGTATACCAGATCCTGGGGAGCAGCCCATACTGCTGCGCAAAAAGCAATGAACAGAGCTGTGAAACGTAGCATCGTCACTGATTCTTACGTGTATTGAGTGTGGCGCTGGAGAAGATTTCGGGAATGACTCGTCCGTGCTCGTCCTTTTCAGGTGATGCATTCACCGGCAGCTCAGGCTTGGGTCTCGGGTTGTCATCCAGGTATCGCTTTTCTTCGATTTCAGGGTCGATGGGCTCTAATTCCTCGCTCATGCGGCGCAGGTCGTAGCCGTTCAGGCCGCTCCAGATGATGAGCTTGCCGTCTGAAATGCCGCAGTCAATTTCCATGGGCGGGAATGCCAGACCATCAACAACCGGCAGCAGGTATTTGCCGATATTCTGCTGGGTTTCCGAATAAAGGCGCATACGGTATTCCTTGGGGGTATAGAGAACCACGCCATAGGAGCCATCGTCGGCCATGAAGGACTTGAACTTCTCGAAGTGCTTCAGGCTCATGATGGGCATGTTGTTGTACATGCGGCCATTATAGCGCACATTGAATGCTGCGCCACCCTGAGGGTTGGCAGATTCAGTCAGGAAGTAGGCGCGGTACTGCTTCTGCTGGCAGCCGCACAGCAGACTTGCTGCAGCCAGACCACAGAAAAGGAAAAGATGCTTATTCATAGCTGCGTATTCTCAGGATTGAATGAGGAAAATTAGCCGCGAATCAGGTGGCGGCTCTGGACACAGTAGTTCAGCCCGCTCCACAGGGTGAGGATGACGCTGAGCCACAGGGTGATTTCGCGGAACCACATGCCGGTTTCTCCGATGCTGAGGGAACGGAGCGGCTCAAACAGGTTGCCACCGTAGGCCAGCTGGGTCATGCAGGCGATGCAGTAGGCAAGCTGGGCGGCTGTCTTCCACTTGCCGCACTTGTCTGCAGCTATCACCACGCCCTTGGCTACAGCCAGCTGGCGCAGGCCTGTCACCAGGAACTCACGGAAAATGATGAGAATGGATACCCAGAACGGGCAGATGCCGACAGCGGTCAGGTAGATGAAGGCGGCGCTTACCAGAATCTTATCGGCCAGCGGGTCGATAAGCTTGCCGAAATTGGTCACAAGATTGTATTTGCGGGCCAGATAACCATCGAAGAAATCGGTAATGGCTGCAATGACGAATGCCCAGAGTGCCACGCAGGCTGTCATGGAGATGGGCTGGAACCAGTGCCCGGATACTTCGTTGATGAGGGGAGACACACTGCCATCCAGAGCCAGAGCCACGGTATAGACAATGACCAGGATGATGCGGGACAAAGTGATGGAATTCGGCAGGTTCAGCATTGTATCGCTTGTGTTATAGCCCGCCACGCGCAAACTTGCAAGCAGAAATCAAGGCTGTATGCCAAAAACGGGCACATTTTCTGACAGATTCTTTGCTTGAATACGAAATCGTTTTTGCTATACTTGCCCGCATGAATGGTTTTCGTATCACCATCCTCGTTCTGCTTGCCCTGACTGTGGGGCTCATGTTCTATGCTTTCGTGGTGCTGCTGCCTGCCCGGCAGGATCAGTATCAGATGTATCAGACTCAGCTGAAAATAAACGAGTATGAGAAGCGCCAGCAGGAGCACGAGGCCCGCATGGCCCGCCTGGGTGCAGATGCTGATACACCCGAAGTGGCAGCTGCCCGTGCCGCTGCTGAAGCAGAGGAAAAGAAGAATGCCGCTGATCTGACTGCTGCTGAGGAGCAGAGTGTCATTGCTTCCGTCAAGCGCCGTCAGGAGATTGAGGAGGCTGCAAACGCAGCTGAAGAAGCTGCCCAGCCCTCCACACTGGGTACTGTTACTTCCTATCTTGAGGATTGTACCGTGGTGCTTTTCAGCCCGAATGGTACCATGCCCATCAACGAGGGCCTTATCATTGCCGTACGCCGCAATGATTACATTGTGTGCGAGGCAACGGTGGATGGCAAGGACGAGATTTCCGGTCAGATTACCGCTGCTGTCAAGCCTGCCCATTTCGGTGGCGTGGCTGATGAGGCTGCAGAGGCTAACCAGATTCCCCGTCCGGGCGATGAGGTAATTATCTCCCCGTTCCCCAGTGGCCGCGACCTGCGTCTGGAGAATTACGGCAACCAGGATATCCAGGCTCCTGCAGCAGACAAGACCCCCGAGCCCATGCCTGAGATTGAGGGCGTTCTCACCCCCGTATCGTAATAATATTCTTTTTCGTCATGGCCGCGCTTTTTGACCGCTCTCCCAGTTTTTCCTTCGAGTTCTTTCCGCCGAAGACTCCTGAAGGTGCAGCTTCTTTGCTTGAGACGGTGGTGAAACTGCAGGAGTTTCATCCCAGCTTTGTGAGCGTGACCTATGGAGCCGGCGGCAGCTCGCGCGGCCTTACCCGTTCTGTGGTGCATGATATCCAGAGCAGGGGAATCCCGACAGTGCCGCATCTTACCTGTGTGGGCCACACCGAGGCTGAGATTGAGGACATTCTGCACGGCTATATCAGTGCCGGTGCGCGTGCCATCATGGTGCTGCGTGGTGATCCCCCCCGCAATCGTCCGTACGATGCGTCCCAGGATGCTTTCCGCCACGCTTCCGATCTGGTCCGCTTCATCCGCAAGTGGGAGGAGCGCCAGCGCCTTTCGACTCCGCTCACCCTGGGCGTGGCTGGTTTCCCGGAAGGCCACCCCGATTCACGCAACCGCCTCAAGGAAATGGATTTCCTGAAGGCCAAGATGGATGAAGGCGCTGACTACATCTGCACGCAGCTGTTCTTCGATAATCACGCTTTCTTCGATTTCCGTGACCGCTGCCGGCTTATGGATATCAACGTGCCGATTATTGCCGGTATTATGCCTGTGACTTCGATTTCCAGCATGAACCGCATGGCTGAGCTCTCTGCCGGTACTAATTTCCCCGCCCGCCTGCTCAAGGCCATGCTGCGCGCCGCCGGCGACAAGGCATCCATTGAGCGCATCGGTATCAACTACGCCAGCAACCAGTGCAGCGAGCTTCTCGACGCCGAGGTGGATGGCATTCACTTCTACACGCTCAACCGCTCCAAGGCCACACTCGAGATTTACCACAACCTTGGTTTCAATAACTACTTTGACCTGGAGCGCCTGCGTTCCCTGAATAACCTTTACAGATAATCACACACAGATATGGATAACAACAGCAAGACCAATGAGGATACGCTGCCGCTTTCTCCCGAGGAAATCAAGGCAATCGGCGAAATTGCCATCGGCCCCTCCCGCCACGAACAATTCCTCAATGCCCACTACCGCAAGCTCATGTGGGGCGGTATCACTCTCGGCATTGTTGCCGGTGGTGTGATTGCTTTCTTCTCCCACCGCAATGATATGCGCCACGAGGCCGCTGCCCAGGTGGTGAAGGCCATGAGCCTGACTGCACCCGGTAATGCCATTGCCCCCGCTTCTGAATACGATGCTGCCACCCTCCAGGGGCTGCAGCAGGATTACAGCGGCACCCCCTCTGCTGCTACGGCTCAGCTCATGAGCGGACTTTCCCTCCTTGCCAAGGGTGAGGAAGCTGGTGTGGCTGCTCTCGAAGCCGTTGCTTCCGGTAATGCTCCTCTTCCGCTGCGTGGCCGCGCTCTGGCTGCCATTGGTACCTACCAGCTGCAGCAGGGTGCTGATTCTACTGCCACCTGGACCCGCCTGAGCCAGATGGAGCAGAATCCCTACACTGCACTTGCTTACCTTATGCTTGGCGACCTTGCCAGCGCCAAAGGTGAGAAAGACGCTGCGCGCAACTGGTACGAGCAGTGCAAGGCCAAGTGCCCGACCAGTTCTCTCGTGACCGATAAGACGGTGGAGATGCGCCTCACTCTGCTCGACGTGGATGCCCCCACGCAGATTGCTCCTGCCCCCGCTGAGACTGATACGAAGGAACAGACGAATCCTTTCGATTCTCCCTTTGGCGATGTGCCCACTGTGGGCGACACGACCTTCAACGCCGGCATGTAAGTTCACGCCATGGGCCTTTATCAGGATAACTTCACCGGCCTTTCGGAGCTGGAGCGCCTCGCTGCCATGGCGCACGACCCCGTGCGTGTGCTTGAAATCGGTGCCGACCAGTGGCCGCTTACCATGATGGCCTGTGGCCTCATGGCCAGTAATGATGAGGAGAAGCTCGAGGAAAACTTTGATATCTACGATATCTTTGCCTCCCGCACCACGGTGGCTGCCCGCAAGAGCAGCCTGGTGCAGCTCTCCCGCTTTATCTCCGGCCGCAAGGGCGAGGGCTGGAAATCCTTGATTCCCTACGCCACCAATGAGCCTGATGATGCCCTGAGCCGCAAGGCTGCCACCTATGTTGCCACGCTGGCTCAGCCCGGTCCGCAGGAACCCCTCGCCGGTGTGCAGGAGCTGGTGTCTCAACTCGTGCGCGATGACCACACGCCCACCACGCTGCTTGATGCGCTGCTGAGTATGGCTGATATGCGTGTGCTGCCTCTGCTGCAGCCGCTGCTCGATGCTCCGCAGGAGCGGGTGGAGGATTGGCTTGATTCTCTGACCACTACGCCTAACCGCCTCAGCATCACCTTTGTGCTGCGCGCGCTGGAGACCTATCCTGCGCTGGCGGATGAGGTGGCCGATGCTCTCTGCCGTATGGCTCCGCTTTCTCCGGTAATTCTGGATATTGCGCTTCCTGTGCCCACCTGGGCCTTCGAGAAGCCCACGCCCCAGCCCTTGCATGGCTGGACCGCGCCTGAATACTTCATGCGCATGCTTCCTGAGCTGAGCCCTCGCCTCGATGCCGAGCAGCTGCATCGTGTGCGCTCTGCTTTCGGCGCATGCTGACACACAGCGGCGGGCTTTGCTCTTGCATAGCCCGCCTGTTTTGTGCTACATATCTTCCCGCATACAGTGCCGGTCCTGTAGTTCAATGGATAGAACGGCCCTCTCCTAAAGGGCAGATGTGGGTTCGATTCCCGCCAGGACTGCTCGATTTGTAATGCCACGGCAAGGAAGAATATGAAAACAACTTTGATTTCGCCCTCTTTGTACGGCGGGAGGTTTACCCGGGCTCAGTTCTGGAAGTATTACTTTGCTGGAGTCTTTGCCTTGGTTCTGCTGGGCTTTGTGTTGGGAACGGTGTGTCCGTTTTTCGTGTCTGTGTTGTATACAGTGTTTTACTGTGTTCCCATAGATGTGAAACGGGCTCATGACCTCGGATATTCGGCTAAGTGGCCCATAGTGGCGAACATCATTTTCTTTACCATTGAGACCGTTCAGGAATACGGCCTTGTCAACCGCAGTGAAATCGATGAGATTATTTACTGGGTGATTGCCGTGCCCTACACAATCTGGCTCGGCTTTTCCGACTCTCAGAAGGGAACAAATGAGTTCGGACAATCAACCAAGTACCCGGATGCCGAAACAATGCCCGTTGTTCCCTCGGAGTGATACGGGTGATTGAGGTTTGCAGAACTCAATTTACTGTCTTCCAGCGCTTAATCGCTTCGAGGTGTTCGGGCGTGAGCTCGTCGTCGCTGAAGATACCGATGCCGTGCACTCCTGTGGCGCGGAGCCTGTCGAGGTGTGCGGGTAACTCGGCTGCGGGGATATCGGGGAGATGCACGCCCGGAGCCAAGGGAATGCGGCCTTCGCTTTCCTGCATGGCCGTGCGCGTGATATCTGCCGCCCAGGTGGCGGGTTCATTGTAGAAGGAGTGGTAGGCCATGGGCAGCACGAGGTCGGCGTGGAAGAACCTCCAGTCCTGGTGCACCATGCGGGCGGCCAGCGTGGGGCTGGGGAACACTGCGCAGGCTGCCGTCTGTCCACGGCGGCGGATTTCATCGGCTATTTCGTTGTAAACAGAATAGACGATGTAAGTCTGGTATTTCTTGAAATCGCTGTGAGCCATGCGGGAGGCACCTTCTTTGCAGGTGGGGCAGTAGCAGTAATCGAACTCGGGGGCAGGGGTGCTCATATCCAGCCCGTATTTCTCCCACAGGGCGTGGGGAAGTTCCACATCCGGCATGCGCATGTAGTCGGCCTGAATGCCGCTGAGCCCGGGGATCTGCGCCAGACGTTGCACCTGTTTCAGCAGGTGCCGGCGTACTTCCTTGTTGCTCGGGCAGAGGAACTGGTAGTACGCCACGAAGGGGCGGTCTTCCGCCTTGTGGCAGGATTTGCCGAGCTTGTTCACGGCATACCATTCGGGATGCTTGAGGGCTTCTGCATCTCCGGGGCGGTTCAGCGCCCACAGCCAGGCGAACACGCGCAGCCCTTCCTTCCTCGCCTGTGCGGTAAGCTGTTCGATACGCTCCGGCGAGCCATCGATGATAATGGTTCCGATGCCCGCCTGTGCGTAGCTGCGGAAACGGGCCGACCATTCGGCTTCGCTGCGCTCGTTGTTGCCATGCACCCAGAGATAGAGCTGCGTGCGCTGTTGCTGCGGTGGCGTGGCCTTGAATCTGCCCTCGCTGTCCAGCCTCATGCGGGCGCCAGTCTGCGGGCAGGTGGCAGTGAGAATGAAGAAATCCTCCTCAGGGAAGCTGATGCTCACGCCTTCGGGAAACTCTGCGGCAGGGTTATAGCACCCATGCTGACCACGGTATGCCAGCTGTTCATTCAACGCCCGGAAAATGGCAAGGCGCGTGGCATCCTGCGGGACTGCAGGTTCGGCCACCCATTTCCACGATGGCTGTTCGCTGAAAATCACGCGCCCCCAGTGTTCGGGCAGGTGGATATTCACCTTGCCCGTGGGTGCCCATACATGGTTGCTTTCGGGGACATTCATCTTTTCGTAACCACCGTCTGCAGGGCGAACCTGCCAGTTCACGCGGGAGAAATTGAATCGCATCTCTGTGCCGGGAGCTGGGGCCTTGCCGGTGCGGGGCTGGGTGGCGTGGCCGGTGATGCTGCTCCAGGGAATGGCCAGCTCCACGCTCCATCCATCGTCTGTGTCGCGGCTGTCGTTCAGCGTGCCGCGCAGGTGCACGGCGTGTTTCAGCCCCGGTATTTCCCAATCGTGCAGAATATGCGGGTCATCGAAGCGGTAGGGGCGGGGGATGAATAAGTCCCAGGTGGTATTCAATGCGTTGATTTCCAGCTCGATGTAGTTGAGTCCATCGCCATCGGGGTCGATGAATACCTCGAAATCCGGGTCGCGGTAGATGACGTCGTCATGCTTGGTGAGTGTGGCCCACAGATGCTTCTCATCCATGTCTGCCAGGATGTAGAGATACTCGTCATCCCACAGCATCCTGATGCGGCATTCGTGAGGAATGGCAGGGCCTTCGATATCGCGGAGCGGCGAAAGCTCACGCGCGGTGCTCCATTGCCAGTCATCCCCCTTTCCATCGATGGTGGGGGGCGTTTCGGTGCGACCGCAGACGTAGGTGGGCGGGAGTTCCTGACCTGCCAGCGGCAGCAGGGATGCCAGAGAGAGAAGGAGAGAACGCATGACAGCTTAGCGGGAAAGACCTTCCACGATATTCTTTACATTGAAACGGAACAGTTCGGCGTAGGTAGGTGTGGCAGGGTTGATGCCATCCAGCGCGAGCGGAAGAGCCTTGGCTCCCACCTGGTTCGCAATGGCTCGCAGCACCTTGGGCGGTTCGTTCACGCCGTAGAAAAGGCAGGGGACTGACTTGCTGCGCAGCTCTGCCAGAATCCTTGCCAGTGAGGCGGTGTCGCCCTCGCTTTCCTGCGCAATGCCATGCACGGCAAGGGCGCTGAATCCGAAATCCTTGCAGAAATGACTCATGGCCGCATGTGAGCAGACCAGCACGCGCTTTTCGTGCGGAATGGCGGCAAATGCCAGCTTTGCCTCGCGCACCAGCGTGTCCATTTGGGCTGCATAGGCGCGCTGACCCTTCAAAAACTGCTCTTTGCGGGCAGGTTCGGCCTGTTCCAGCGCAGCGCGGAGGGTGCGTGATGCACGCTTCATGGCCGTAGGGCTGTTCCACCAGTGCGGGTCAGCCACTTTGCTGCCCGGAAGGCAGACCTCTGGCACTGCATCACCCAGTTCCACGATGCGGGTGCGTTCGGGCAGAGAATCACGTAAATCCTCCAGATACGGTTCTACCCCCTTACCGCAGGCCAGCACCAGCTGGGCTCCTGCAGCTGAGGCAATATCGGCCGCTGTGGGCTCAAAGGCGTGCAGTTCGCCGTTCTCGGGGAAGAGATTCACCACTTCCACCGCATCACCACCCACCTGTCGGGCCATGTCGCTCAGCATCGGGTGCAGACTGGCCACCTTCGTGACAGCCTGTGCACCAAAGGCGCACAGAATACCCATCATCACTGCACATACTATCTTCTTCATGCGGGGTATTTTAGAACAACTCTATTTCCGTGTCAATTTGCCATCGGGTCAGCTGAGATTCTTTCCTTGATACATCGTGGGAATTGTGCGATGATGGGCGCATGGGAATTGGTTTCAAAACCTGGAGGATGCCGTGTGTATATTTACTGGCCCTGCTGGCGTTCAGTGCGGTGGTTGTGGGGCTTTTCTGCAGGCTGAGGCTCGGCCTGGAGTGGCAGGTAGGGTTAATTATCAGTGCAAACTCTCTCTACCTCCTGTTTTTTGCCTATAGTCTGGTGCAGTATCTGAGAGGGAGAGTCACGGTAAAGTTCATCGTCACGATGGTCGTGTCTCTATCGACCGCCACGTTGCTTATTTCCCGGTTTGCGTGCCCGGATTACTACGTTCACGATGGCCGCTGCACTTGCGCCGAGTGTCAGAAACTATACAACTGGGAATGATGATGGACGAAAATACACAGAAATTACCTGTTGTGCAGACGACTGACGGCTCCATTGGCTCCCGTTGTGTGGTACTGTTGTTCAGTTACTTCTTCCTGTATATCACCATTATCAGTGACTACGGTATTGTTTTTGCTCTGATGAGTGATATTCGGAATCTGGCTGCACATGAAGAATGGATAGTGCTGAAACTTGATGTTATGATGAGCTCTCTCCTTCTCATCGTGGGATGTTACTTTATTCTTGCTCTTTGCAGGAAAATATCATGGGGCGAGTTCTTCTCTGCCTTTGGGTGCTGCTTCTTTATTATGCTGCAACTGGGAATGATGAACGTGTCTCCTATCGATTAGAATAGATATGTCGTCGGCGATCGTTCCCGAGGCTGGTGGAAGATGGCTTATACCATCGTTATTGTGCTGCTGGTAACGGGGAAGGGTGTGCGTCTTTCCGTATGCGAATGATGCCACAATAAGCCTTACAAAAGCGTTGACAATACAGAAAATTGCGTGATAAAATCCCGCCGCGCTTCCGGAGCCTGTTTCCGGATGGCGTCTTTTACTACATACCGAAAATCAATCATGTCTATCGTTAAGTTTTACAAGGAAGAGCACCAGGTGCCGTTGGAAATGCACAAGGTGCGTGTGGTGCAGAAGCTTTTCCTGCCCACAGTAGAGGAGCGAGTGCAGAAGCTGCGCGAAGCCGGCAACAACACCTTCCTTCTGCAGAATAAGGATGTGTTCATGGATATGCTCACCGACTCCGGTGTGAACGCCATGAGTGATAACCAGGTGGCCGCCTCCATGCAGGCCGACGACTCCTACGCCGGTTCCGAGACCTTCAACCGTCTCTCCCGCGTCATCGAACAGGTTTTCGGTACCAAGTATTTCCTGCCTGCCCACCAGGGCCGCGCCTGTGAGAACATTCTTGCCGAGACCTTCGTGAAGGAAGGCGACGTGGTGCCCATGAACTTCCACTTCACCACCACCAAGGCCCACATCACCCGCAAGGGGGGCCGTGTGGAAGAGCTCATCACCGCTGAGGGCCTCGACCCCAACCTCGACCTGCCGTTCAAGGGTAACTTCGATATTGAGCGTCTCCGCAAGCTCATCCAGGAAGTGGGCCCCGAGCACGTTCCCTTTGTGCGTATCGAAGCCGGTACCAACCTGATTGGTGGCCAGCCCCTCTCCATGCAGAACATGCTGGACGTGGCTGCCGTTTGTAAGGAATTCGGCGTGATGTCCGTGCTGGACGCCTCTCTGCTGCAGGACAACCTGTACTTCATCAAGACGCGTGAAGAGGCTGCCAAGGATATGACCATCGCTGAAATCATCCGCAAGATTGCTGATGAGATGGATCTCATCTACTTCTCCAGCCGCAAGCTCGGTTTCGCCCGCGGTGGTGCCATCGTTTCCAACAACGAGAAGCTCATCCTCAAGATGAAGGCCTTCATCCCGCTGTACGAAGGTTTCCTGACCTACGGCGGTATGGAAGTGCGCGCCATGGAAGCCATGGCCGTGGGCCTGCTCGAGACACTCGACGAGGAAATCATCAACCAGGGCCCCATCTTCATCGAGTACCTCGTGAAGGAGCTTTCCGAGTACGGCGTGCCCATGGTGAAGCCCGCCGGTGGTCTGGGTGCCCACATCAATGCTTCTGAGTTCCTGCCCAACATTCCGCACGAGCAGTACCCCGCCGGTGCTCTGGCCACGGCTCTGTACATTGCCGGTGGTATCCGCGGCATGGAGCGCGGCTCCCTCTCCGAGCAGCGTAACCCCGATGGTTCCGAGAACTACGCCGAGCTGGAGCTGGTGCGTCTGGCATGCCCCCGCCGCGTGTTCACCCTGTCCCAGGTGAAGTACTGCGCCGACCGCGTGAAGTGGTTGTACGACAACCGCGAGCTCATCGGTGGCCTGAAGTGGGTGGAAGAGCCCGAGGTGCTCCGCTTCTTCTTCGGCCGTCTGCAGCCGCTCAGCGACTGGCAGGAGAAGCTGGCCGCCAAGTTCCGCGAGGACTTCGGTGAAAGCCTGTAATTGCCGATTGATAGACTTCTACACGGGTTCTACCCGTACCAAAAATCCGCCGGAGAGCATCCGGCGGATTTTTTTATGGGAAGTTTGTGAAATTATTTCAGCTGGCAGAGATGATAAACTGCTCCACGGCGGGGTGCAGCCAGTCGGCGGGCAGGGGCTTGCCGGCTTGCAGCGCTTCGCGGATGACTGATGATGACGCGGGGTGCATGCCGGTGCAGATAAAGGTGCTGCGCACTCCGGGGCGGGGCTCCGGCGGGGTATCGCGGTGGTAGACGATGAAGTGCAGCAGCTCGCAGAGGTAGTCATATCGGGCCCAGCGGTGCAGCTGCTCCCATTGGTCTGTGCCCATGAGCCAGAACAGCTCTGCTTCGGGGTGCTGCAGGTGCCAGTGCTCAGCGATTCTCCAGCTCCAGCTGGGCGGGGGAAGCAGTAAATCCAGCTCACTGACCCTGGCCCAGGGCAAATCCTCGGTTGCGAGCTGCAGCATCTGCAGACGCTGCGCATCAGAAAAGAAAGTACTCTTTCCCTGTTTGAACGGCGAACATGCCGCCGGCAGGAAAACCACTTCATCAAGCTCACATTGCTTCTGAGCAGCGGCTGCAATGGTGAGGTGTCCCGCGTGAACGGGATCAAATGAGCCGCCGAACAGACAAGTCTTCATTTACAGACCAGTGGTGTTCTTGTAGGGAAGGAAGCCGCCAATGGGAAGCTTCACAAACTTGCGCTCCTCAGGCAGTCGGCGGTAGTGCTTGATGAACTCGGTCAGGTTGCCATAGTTGGCGGCATTCTTGGGAATGCCCTGGTGACCACAGTTGACCAGTACGTTGAAGTGGAGTTCGGCGTGGAGATGGGCAGGAAACATGCCGTTGTTTGTACCGATAGTGCCGACCTTGGCACCTCGTCCTACCAGCTGCCCGAGTTTCACGTCGATGCGGTCAAGATGGGAGTAGAGCGACTGGCAGCAAAGCACCTTACCGCTCTTCGGTTCGCGGAAAGCGTGGCGTACGATGACTACCTTGCCCCAGCGTCCGCGTGCATCGGCAGCGTAGGTCACCAAGCCCATGCCGATGGAGTAGACGGGATCGCCAAGGTCAGAATTGCCGCCACCCACGCCATTCCAGTCCTCGCCAAGGTGGCGGGGCGTGGCAAGGCGCAGGCCTCGGGATTTGTAATAGCCCTTACCATCGGGCTTGCCAACTGGAAAATCAAAACCATCAGCCAGGGGGACAAAGGCCCATTTGCCATCGGGCGTTTTCTTTGCCATCACCACGGCATCAGCCTGCATACCGGCTACTGCCACCACCAGGGCAGAGATAAGGAACAGAAGTCGGAGCACATGGAACATGGCAGCATGCTACCACAGGCTATGCCCCCGTGGCAAGCATCAAAATTGCCATGTTATGCCTTTAATGGTGATTCTGCGCAGCAGGGCTTTCCACTAGCCCCTCCATGATGCATGCCGGACGGGTAGATTCTGGTAGTGCTGGGCATTGAAGCTGTATTTCTTGCAAGCCCGGCCATGAGTCGGAATCTGCCTGTGTCTGCAGAATGTCGAGACTGAGCAACCAGCGGATGTAATCCTCGTCGCCACAGCGCCAGATGCGGCTGCAGTCCATGGTGACTCCGCCATGGCTCAGAAGCCTCCGCGCTTCGTCAGGATTCCTCTCCTCGTATGCTGCGTATACAGCCTGCCATAAAGCATCATTCATATGGATATGATGCTGACAGGGGGCGCGCTGGCCGAATAATTGTTATCGAGCCGCCAGGTATATAGCCGTGCATTCCTCCTTAGTAATAGGGTGAACACCGGGCAGGGTGGGGACAGCCGCGCCGCCGCCATACACCTTGCATGCCGCGCGTGCCATGGCGGCAAAATCGGCATCCGCAGGAATGCCCAGCTGTTCCATATTCTGCGGCAGACCGAGCTTGCGATACCAGTCGCGAAGTCGGGAAATACCCTCTCGCACCACAGCCTCGGTATCACGATGCGGGGTAACGCCCATCACGTTGGTGGCCCACTGGGCGAAGATGCCCGGATTATATGACCACACGGCCTCCATGTAGGACGGAACCACTACTGCCAGACCGCCGCCGTGCGGCACATCGTACACGGCGCTCAGCTCGTGCTCCAGTCCGTGGCATGCCCAGCTCTGCTCGCGGCCAAGCCCCAGCAGGTCGTTGTGTGCCACTGTGCCGCTGAGTGCCAGTTGCCCCCAGGCATCCACATTCTGCAGGTTATCATTCAGAATCAGGGCCTGCTCCATGATGGTGCGCATGGTAGCCTCGGCCAGTGCATCGGTAAGGGCGGTATTGGCCGTGTTGGTGAAGTAGCGCTCAAAAATGTGGCAGAGCATGTCGCAGGCTCCATAGGCCATCTGCTCGTGCGGCAGGGAGAGGAACAGGGTGGGGTCCACAATGCTGAGGGCCGGGCGCAGCCCCAGGTGCTTGAAGCCCAGCTTGCGGCCTGTAGCTTCGTCGGAAAGCACGGTATTCGGGCTGTTCTCGCTGCCGGCTGCGGGCAGGGTGAGCACCACAGCCACGGGCAGGGGACCATGCTCCGGCATGGAGCCTTTGTGGGAATATAACTCCCACACATCGCAGGAGTTCGGTACGCCTACGGCAATCCCTTTGGCGGAATCAATCACGCTGCCGCCACCCACAGCAAGTACCAGAGTGACACCTTCTTTCCGGCAGAGTCGGATGCCCTCGCGCACCAGGGTGACGCTCGGGTTGGGCTTTACCCCGCCGAGTTCCACAAAATCGATACCGGCAGCAGAAAGGCATTCGCGTACAGTAGCAAGCAGCCCTGTGCGGACAATGCTGCCGCCGCCATAGTGCAGCAGAACCTTGCCGCTGGTCAGAGGCTTGAGCAGGGTGCCGAGATTGCGGTGTTCTCCGGGGCCGAAAACGTAGCGGGTGGTGTTCTGGTAATCGAAGTTGAGCATGCGTATACTCTAGCATGCGTCAGAGACCTTGTCGATGCAAAATGACGCCAAAAGGGGTTGCTTATTACGCGCGCAAAAGGTAGAATGCCGCGTCTTACCATGCGAATGAAAATTGCCCAATACTTAGTCTGCGTGCTTGCCTTGTCTGGGATGGTAGGCTGTAATCAGCAGAGTCAGAGTCAGATTGAGCCGAATGTCAAACCTGTGGTGATACCTGCGGAGCCGACTCGTCCCGTGAAACCCACAACGCCGGTGAAGCCCGTTAAGCCCGTCAAGCCGGTTAAGCCTGTCAAACCCGCAGAACCTGTCAAGCCGGTGGTACCCACTCAGCCTGTTCAGCCTGAGCCTGTGGTGACCGAACCCCAGACCGGTCAGGCCGAGGTAGCAGTCACGCCCGTGGCCGAACCAAAAAAGCCGATTAAGCTCAAGCCTCTGGGCAAGCGCGTGTGCAGTGTGCCCGTGAAAGGGAAATATGTGGCTCTCACTTTTGACGACGGTCCCCACGCCTCTCTGACTCCCAAGGCGCTGGATATTCTGAAGCGCCACGGCGCAAAAGGTACTTTCTTCATGCTGGGGCAGAATGCTGCCCGCAACAAGTCCATCGTGGCCCGCGCGGCTGCTGAGGGACATGAGCTGGGTGTGCACACCTGGACTCATATCAAGATGAACTCCACCGCCCGCGCCAAGGTGGACAGCGAAATCACCCGCACCCAGAACGTCCTGGCCGATGCTTCCGGCGTGGTGCCGCGTGTGATGCGTCCCCCTTACGGTGCCACCAATAAGGCCCTGATTGATAAGATGTACAACACCTATGGTATGGCTACAGTGCTCTGGGATGTGGATACTCTCGACTGGCGCAAGCCCGGTGTGAACAAGGTCATCAACACTGCTGTGAATCAGGCAAAACCCGGTTCCATCATTCTGGTGCATGATATTCACGCCACCACGCTCAGCGCCCTGGAAGGTATTGTGACGGGACTGCAGGCTCGTGGATTCCAGCTGGTGACCGTTTCGGAACTGCTGCAGATTTCCAAGCGTGAGGCCGAAGAAGCAGCTGCTGCCAAGGCTGCTGCAGAGGCCGCTGCTGCCATCAACGCAGCTGAAGCTACCCCTGCAGAAGAACAGCCTGCTGTCATGCCTGTGGAGGAAGCTCCCGCCCAGCCTGCGCAGGAGCAGATTACCCCCCAGGAAGAGGCTGCCATGCACGCCGCCAGCGAGGATGAACCCGCCCTGAAACTCGAAGACTTTATCATTCAATAAAACCATGGCTCGTCAGAAAACAGAAGGAAAAGTGTATCTCATCGGCGCCGGTCCCGGTGACCCAGGGCTGATGACCTTGAAAGGCCGTGATTTGATTGGTCAGGCTGATTGCCTGGTATATGATGCCCTGGCCGCTCCTTCCATGCTGAGCTGGTTGAAGCCCGGCTGTGAGAAGATTTATGTGGGCAAGCGTGCAGGCAATCATGCCATGCCTCAGTCTGAAATCAATGAGCTCCTGGTACAGTGTGCGTCCAAGTATGCCTGCACGGTGCGCCTGAAGGGTGGAGACCCATATGTATTCGGACGAGGAGGTGAGGAGGCCATGGCTCTGCATGCTGCCGGGGTGGCATTTGAAGTGGTGCCGGGCGTCAGCTCTGCCATTGCCGGCCCCGCCTGCGCCGGCATTCCCGTGACCCACCGCGACTGCTGCACCCAGTTCACCGTATTTACGGGTCATGAGGGCGCACACAAGGCTGAATCCACTCTCGATATTGCCGGAATCTCCGCTGCCAAGGGCACCAAGGTGATGCTCATGGGCATGAGCCGCCTGCGTGAGACGCTGCTGGCCCTCATGGAAGCCGGGCAGGGGGGCGATGTGCCCGCTGCGGCTATTCAGTGGGCTGCTACGGGACGCCAGAAGAGCGTGATGTCCACTGTGGCCACGCTGGCAGATGCCGTGGAGAAAGCAGGGATTTCCTCTCCTGCAGTAGTCGTTATCGGTGAGGTGGTAGCCCTTGCTCCGCAGCTCGACTGGCGCAGCAAGCTCCCCTTGTGCGGCAAGCGCATCGTGGTGACCCGCACGCGCGAGCAGGCCAGCGATTTGTGCAGCCGGCTCCAGACTCTCGGGGCTGATGTGATTGAGCTGCCCACCATCCGCATTGCCGACCCGACCGATAAGCGCGATTTTGCCGAGGCTGTGGTCGATGCACCGCATTACGATTGGCTGATTTTCTCCAGTCCGAATGGTGTGCACCGCTTCTTCCGGGCTTTCTTTGCTGTGTACGAGGATATCCGCGAGATTGGCGGTGCCCGCATCGCTGCCGTGGGCCCTGGTACCGCTGCTGAGCTTAAGAAATACGGCCTCATGGTTGATGTGATGCCCCAGAAGGCCGTGGCAGAGGAGCTTATTGCCGAGTTTGACCGCAAGGGTGACGAGTTCGGCGGTGTGGCAAATGTGACCATGCTCTGGGTACATGGCGAGCAGGCTCGCCGCACTATCTACGATGAGCTGATGAAGCGGCAGGCTATCGTGGACGAATGCCTTGCCTACAATACCGTGCCGGAAACGGAAGACGTGAGTGGTGCTCAGGCCAGACTCCGCGAAGAGGGGGCTGATATCATCACCTTCACCAGCAGCAGCACGGTGCGCCACTTCATGGCCATGAATCTCCCGCTGCCGGAAGGCTGCCGCATTGCCAGCATTGGCCCCGTGACCACTGCTACCCTGGCTGAATATGGTCTGAAGCCCGATGTAGAGGCCGCTGCGCACACTATCCCCAGTCTTGTGGAAGCTCTTGCAAAACTGAAGTAATGAAAAACGCCGGCGAGATGCAGATGTTCTGCCTTGGGCTGAACTACCGCAGCTGCCCTGTGGCAGTGCGCGAGCAGTTTGCCGTGGGTAAGTCGCGTCTTGCAGAGGTGAATCTTGCTCTTGCAGCGCTGCCGGGGGTGGAGGAGTGCGTGCTCCTTTCCACCTGCAACCGCACCGAAATCTACTACTGGAGCGAGAATGCCGAGGAAGCGTTGCAGGCTATCCTGGGCTATTTCCTGGGGAATGCACCCGATGCTGCATCCCGCCGCCGCTATTTCTACCACCATCGCGGTGCAGAGGCTCTGTTCCATTTGGCGGCGGTGGCTTCGGGGCTTGATTCCATGGTGGTGGGCGAGACCGAAATCTTCGGCCAGCTCAAGGATGCCTACCGCGTGGCACTGGAAGCAGGGGTGACCTCCACCTGTGCCAATCGTACCTTCCAGCAGGTGTTCTCTGTCGGCAAGAAAGTACGCAGCTCGTCCCAGATAACGAGTGGCCCCACCTCAGTAGGCGCTGCTGCTGTGCAGATGGCTCAGGAGATTCTGGGGAACCTTTCCGGAGCAAATGTGCTGGTGGTGGGTGCCGGAGAAGTGGCCCGCACCACGGCGCAGAGCCTGCGCTCCCGTGGAGCAGAGAGCATCTTTGTGGCCAATCGTTCGTATGACCGTGCTGTTGAGCTTGCCGGACAGGTGGGTGGCAAGGTTATCCGCTTCACCGAATGGGTTCCGTATCTGGAGAATATTGATATTGTCATTGTATCCACTGCGTCACCTGTATATGTGGTGTCGCCTCCTGTTCTGGAGCAGGTTCAGCAGGTGCGCCAGCGCCCCCTGTTCCTGATTGACCTTTCCGTTCCTCGCAATGTGGATCCCGCTTGTGCTCTGGTGGATGACGTCTACGTGTACGATATGGATGCCATGGAGGAAATGACTGCAGAAACCCGCCGCCAGCGCAGCCGCGAAATTGCTGGGTGCGAGCAGATGATTCGCGAGTGGGTGGCTGATACCGGCGATTTATTGCTGCGTAAACAGACCGTTTCCCACCAGAAGTGCGCAGAAAAATAATTTTTTTCTGAAATTTTCAGCAAATATTGAACGTAGGGCCCAACAATTTGTCTACACTCATACACCGCGAACCGATATTCTGCGATATGGACAAAGAAAACCACACATCCCTTCCTGAATCCGAGGCTCAACTGGTAGCTTTGCTCGCAACGCTGAGAGTCAAGCCCACGGAAGAAGCAGATTTCGAGTCCCGTTTCCTGTGTGAGTTCCACGAGCGTGTCGCCCGCGAGGTGGTCTGCTGCCCTGCACGCCGCCGCCTGTGGTCGCACCTGCTGCAGTTTGTGGATAATTTCGGCCGTGGTCGTCTGGCTTTTGGCGCTTCTGCTCTGGGCCTTGTTGCTGTAGCTGTCTGTTTTGCCGCTTTCCCTGGCGGTAATGCTGGTATGGAGACCGCCGCTACGGTGGCAAGTGCTGCTGAGCACCAGAAGAATCCGTTATTGACGCCCGCATTGGGGAATGACCTGGTGGAATGTGCCACTGTGCATGTGGAGTCTGGTAAGACTACCCTTATCAACCCCGGCGTTACGGTCATCCGTGGTCAGCGCGCCACTATCATTGAGGTTCCCGCCAACTACAATACTACCCTTCATTACACGGTGGAACCCCAGCGTCAGGGGGTGAAGACGCAACTGCCCAGTAGTGCAGTCCGCTATGCATTCTGATGCACTCACTGACATTTTTGGGCGATTCCTCCCGCTCAGGGGTGATTCTGGCTTGCAATGAAGGAGCAGCTCTGGTATAAAATCCGCGTATGGAGATAGAGTGCAGCAAGTGCCAGCGCAAATTTATCACGATAAAACAGGATGCTGAAATATGCCCCGATTGTCTGAAAAATGAGTTTGTGGCAGTGGCGCCCAGCCTGAATGCTGAGGAACGCGCCCAACTGAAGGCTGAATACAAGGATTCCATTAAACGTCAGGCTCAACGGGCTTCGACCATGGGCGGTGTTTACAGCTCTGAGGGTGCGTTCAGTACCGCGGGCAAGTTCCGTTTCGGTCTGGGACTTGGCCTTTTCTTGATTTGCGGTTTCCTTTTCCTTATAAGCGATAAAGAGTCCAATGCGACGTTCCTTGCGGAACTCGATGCTAACTCTCAGCGTATCATTTCCCTGATTCTCTGTGTTGTGAGTGCTGTGTTGGTAGCTACGGCCAGCGTGCGATACAAGGTGACTATCCGTGTTATAGCTTTCATCATTCTGCTGATGGGCTGGTTCCTGCCGGATATCCTGGCTGCTGCCCAGAAAACCGATAAACGTCCTGTAGAGCAGGATGTTGATACTCAGGAGATGGTGCAACAGGTGAAAACTGAAGCCCATGCAGAAAATGAAGTTGACACAGGCAGGCTGCTCAGTGACGAGGACCTGCAGGTGTTCTTCTCTTTGACGCCGCCCTCACAGCGCGTGACCAATTATGCTGTGTTTATTGATAACCAGGACAGCCGCTCCCGTGCAATTGTTCGCGAAGCTCTCAATCGACTCCTGGAAGCTGAGTTCACCCGCGCCTATACCCGAGCCAATGGTGCCCTCTACGTCATCAATAATGTAGTCGGTACACGTCGCAATATTTCCCAGTTACTTTCCCGTTTTGGTACTGTGACCTATGCGGAACCGCTCAAGGGTATCTATGAAATCCGCTTTGATGCCGACCGCGCGAATCTTGTGAGTCAGTATTCCCCCGATGTGCTGACTTCGCCCATACACCACTCCTATGTGACGGCTAACCTTAGCGAACTCCGTTGTCTGGACCCCATGCGCGTGCGCATGTCCGCCCGTTCTCTGGCCGGTTCGAATGTAGGGGTGTTACGCAACGAGATTCGTGATACCCTGGTGGAGGTGCTGCGTGAACCCTGGGCTTCTGACCCAGATACATACGCTGCGCTTATCGATGCTCTGGTAACATATTGCGATGATGATGACCGGGAGGCTGCTAAACATGTACTCAAGTATTTTGAAGGTCGTCGTGCCATGAAGCGTGAGGTTGCATCGAACGTGACCTTGTTCCTGATTCGCGTGATGCCCAATGAGATGGTTAACCCCGTGCTGGATTACTGGTGCGAGAATCCGATTGCCTGGAATGAAATGCTTCATCAACTTGGTGATCGTGTGCAGAATCCGCTGCTTAATCGTCTGGCTACCACAAACAACCTCCGCCAGATTACCTCTATTCTCAAGTATCTGGAAACACGCGGCACTAAGGAGGCGCTCCCCGTCCTGAAGCGTTTCCTTGAGTACCCCGATTCCATTATCCGCCACTCAGCCCACACCACATACGAGGCTATCAAGAACCGCTGATTTTTCTGAAACTCTCTCCCTGTTATGACTGCACGTCTTATTAAACTGTTAATCGGCAGCTTCCTTTTCTTCTGCTTAGGCATTGCGCTGTTCCCGGCCCTTTTCCCAACGCAGGTTGACCGCGTTACCAAGGTGAAGGAGCAACCCGTTGTCGTTAAGCGCGACACCGTGGTGGATGACTGGTCGAATGATAACGAAGTCGAAGACTCGGATGACGCCTGGGTAGAGGACGAGCCGGAGGTGGATGATACGCCCGACCGCCGCGTTGCCCGCATGGACGATGAGACCTTCGATGAGGAAGACGTGCCGATTGACCCGAAGCAGAACGTGGTGCCCGAGGCTCGCGTGCATGCTGAGTTCACTTCCGCTCTGGCCGAAATGCGTAAGATGGCCGGTGTGCTTGAGAAGCAGGAAAAGGAGAACTTCATCAGCAAGGAATTCCCCGCTGCCGACTGGGCTGACCCCGAGAAGATTTACTTTACTCTGGCCGACCGTGTGCTCAGCAAGCTGGGTAAGATGGACGACAAGGCTATCCTGAAGTACATGCAGGACCCCGCCTCCCGTCTCGACCTTGCCCGCATTACCCTTATCCGTAAGGCCGGTTCTCAGGGCATCCGCACGGTTGCAACCCGCCCCAAGGGTAAGGAGCTGCTGGGCGCACTGAGCCGCGACCTGAACTGGATGACCAACCTCCTGCACTCCGGCCCCTCGCAGAATATGGAGCAGGCTCTGTGCTTCCTCGAGACCATCTATGGCAAGGTGGGTGAGAAGGAGCTGGAGAATCCCGTGACCCGCCGCATTGCAACCACCACTGCGCTGGAGTTTGCGCGCGAGGGCTGGGGCGAGGGCGATATGCTCAACCGCTTCAACTACTACAATAACAGCTGGAAGGAAGGCAAACTCAACACATACTTCGATAACTTGCAGTACTGGGAAACCCGCTTCGTGACCGGTTGTAAGCAGCCGGGCGATGGCGCCGGCAGCTGGGGCGGCCCCCGCAACCTGACCTGGCACCGCGACAACGTGCGCCTGCCCATGGAGCAGTATCTCGGCGCCGAATGCCAGCTTGAATACCGCCTGCGCAACGTGGCCGGTGACTCTGTGTTCTCCTCAGAATACCTCGCCCCCATCTGGAAGTATGTGAACTTCACCACCGGCTGGGCCTATCGTGAAATCGGCGGCGTTTGCGGTGCTCTGTCCCACTATGCCACCTACAGTGCCCTGGCTGCCGGTCTGCCTGCTGCCACCATGGGCGAGCCCGGCCACTGCGCCTATGCCATGCGTATCGGTAACACCTGGCACCGTGGCAACTCCATCTACTGGCAGCACGACCTGCACAAGAACTTCTGGGGGCAGGGTGAATGGGGCTACCTTATCCTCACGCAGAAGCTGTACGAAGAGCGCTTCAAGACCCTCACGGCCGACCTCCTTGTCTCCATGGCCGACTTCCTGACGGCTCGCCGCAAGATGAAGGCTGCGTTCAACACCTACGAGAACGCTGTGAAGTTCCAGCCGAACAACTGGCCGGCTCTCAAGCGATATTCCTTCTACCTCAAGTTCAAGGCCCCGAAGGACCTGGAGAAGTGGATGACCCTGCACGATGCCGTGATGGACGGCATGGGCAAGGAACACTACCACGCCGCCGCCACCATGCAGGCACGCTACGTGTACCCGAACCTGGCTCCGCTCATCAAGGACCGCGCCAAGCTCAACAAGATGTTCTCCGGCCTCTTCAGCCACTTCAAGGACTGGGGCGCCAACCGCTGGGAAATCGGGCCGATTCTCGATGCCCAGATTGCCACCTGCCAGAACGATAACGAGAAGCGCTCGTACATGCGCGAGGTGCTCCGCGTGCTCATGAAGCGCCCGGACTACGCCGGTGCTGTGCTTACCTGGGGCCTGGGCTACATCTCCAAGCTGCCGGAGGGCGATGGTAAGATTCAGGATGAGTTCACCAACATGCTGGTGCAGGCCATGAGCCGCACGGGTGGTTCCCGCAAGGACCAGGATGCCACCTGGGCAACTCTGGGCGAGGCTATTCACGCCGCAGCCAAGAACAAGGAGCGCCGCACCTTCCAGGCCATCGGCCGTCTGGCCAGCCGCAAGTGCAAGAACAAGTTCCCGAAGAAGGGCCCGCGCATCAAGGGTTACTCTGGTCGCGTGGTTTCCACCACCGGTTGGATTGATACCGCCACCACCATCGGCGATATGAGCAACTGCTGCCTCCACTGGGGTGTGCTCCAGCGCACCGGTGGTGCCATGCCCGGCAAGTTCGAAGGCAAGGCCGGCCTCACCGTAGGCCTGGAGAAGAAGTGCGACTTCACGGGCGCTGTCTGCCTCTCCAGCGAGAAGGCCCTCAAGAAGGATCGCCCCTTCTATCTCGAGGTGTCCGACGATGGCCAGAACTGGCAGCGCGTCATGCCCAACGGCGTCATCAATGGCAACGAAATCCGCTTCGACCTCAAGAAGAGCGGTGCCTCCGGCAAGTTTGTGCGCATGCTGCGCGAGGGTGATAAGTATGAACCCGGTATCGTCGGCTTCTATGTATACGGCAAGCCGCAGAAGAACTAATTCCAGCCCGATTTTCACAACATGATGAAACAGATTTTCAAATTGATGGCTCTGGTGGCGCTGCTGGCCGCTCCTGTGAAGGCTGCCATCGCCCGCACCTATCCCGATGCTTTGTCCAAAGCCGGTAAGAATCCCATCGTGATTTTTATCTATGGCGCCAACTACGACAAGGTGAGCCAGCGCACCTACGAGACCTTCATCAAGAAGAACAAGATTGCACCCTATATCCGCCAGACGGTGTTCCTCGAGATGCCTCTCTACCAGCTCCCCAATGACAAGGAGAAGAAAGACATGGAGAAGCGCCTCGGCGGCAAGCGCCTCCCCGGCGGTATCCGCAACTATCCCTGCCTGGCTCTGGTGGATGCGGGCGGCAATCTCCGTGGTGCTGTGCAGACCCCCGAGGAGATGAAGGATCCGGAGAGCGCACTTGAATCGCTCAAGGTGATGATTGATGACTTCTACAAGCAGGAGAAGCTGCTCGAGCGCGCCGCCAAGGCCAAGGGCGACCGCCGCGCCGCTCTGCTCATCGAGGCTGCCGATATCGACCTCTCCATCCCCCGCAGCGCCTTTGAGAAGGACGACGGCAAGGGTGGCAAGGAAGGCGTGAACAATCGCCTGGCTTTCGACCCCCTCGGCGTGGTGGAAGCCCTGCAGATTAAGTCATTCGATGAAGCCAACGCCTACATCCGCCAGATGATGGCACAGGGGGGCTATTCCAAGCTGCAGCGCCAGATGATGATGGCTGCCTATGCCGGCCACCTCCGCCGCGGTGGCGAGGATAAGAAGCCTGCTTCCAAGGAACGCCTGCGCGCCCTCTACACCGAGATGCGCAACATCGACCCCAACTCCACCTACGGCGCTTATGCTGAGGGAGCTCTTGTCATCTGGGTAGAGGGTGGCACCCTCACCGAGGAACCCATCCCCACGGAAATCAACCGCGTCGGTAAGACGGATGATGACGGCAACGGCAGCGGTTCCGGCACCTCCGGCAAGACCGCCATGGGCGATGTCATTTCTCCCGATGAAGTGGGCGCCGAGGATGCCGATGCAGAAGGCGAGGACGAGGGCGACGACTTCGAGTAATGCCCCGCGCGTGTTGCACGCACATAGGGCTTGAATTTCAGTGTCGGCGGGTGTAAGCTACCCGCCGACGCTTTTTATATAAATATGCTGGGATTCATTGCTTATCTCGTCTGCGCACTGCTGCTGGTGGCAGGGTATCTGTGGTATGGCCGCCTTGCAGAGAAGGTGTATGGGGTGGACATGGAGATGACCATGCCCTGCGTGAGCAAGGCCGATGGCGTGGACTTCGTGCCCTTGCCCATGTGGAAGATTTTCCTGATTCAGCTGCTGAACATCGCCGGTCTCGGTCCCGTGGTGGGTGCCATTTCCGGCTGCCTGTTCGGCCCTGTGGCTCTGCTCTGGATTGTGGTGGGCTGCATCTTTGCCGGCGCCATGCACGATTTCCTCTCCGCCGCCATGTCGGCTGAGCGCGGGGGTGAGAACCTGCCGGAAATCGTTGGAGCCGAGCTGGGCAGCCCGGCCCGCTATGCCATGCGTCTGGTGTGCATTTTCCTGCTGCTCATGGTGGGCGTGGTGTTTACCCTGCTGCCTGCCGGCATGGTCAGCAAACTTTTCGGCCTCATGTCTCCCATGGGGTGGAGCATCGTCATTCTGGCCTATTACTTCCTGGCCACCATTCTGCCCATCAATGCCATCATTGGCCGCATCTATCCGTTTTTCGGTGCCATTTTCCTGTTCATGGCCGTGGGTATGGCCGTCATGCTTCCCGTCGGTGGCTACGATGTGCTGCCGAATCTCGATTTCCTGAGCAATCAGCACCCGAAGGGCATCTCCATCTGGCCCATGCTCTTTGTTACTATCGCCTGTGGTGCCATTTCCGGCTTCCATGCCACGCAGAGCCCCATGATGGTGCGCTGCCTCCGCAGAGCTTCTGATTTGCGCCGCGTGTTCTACGGCGCCATGGTGGCGGAAGGCCTTGTGGCCCTTATCTGGTGTGTGGTTGGTCTCAGCCTGCGCGAGGTCATCGTGAGTGGCAACGAAACGCTCGAGCAGCTCATCGTTCAGAATCCGTCCTCTGCCGTGCATGCCGCCGCCACGTTGCTGCTCGGCTCCACGGGCGGCATGGTAGCCGTGCTCGGCGTGGTGGTGCTGGCCGTGACCAGTGGCGATACCGCCATGCGCAGCTGCCGCCTCATGCTGGCCGATGTGCTGCATGTGAAGCAGACGGGCCTTCTGCAGCGTCTGTCGCTGGCGATTCCGCTGTTTGCTGTTGTTATCCTCGTTTCTCAGCTCGACTTTTCCGTCATCTGGCGCTATTTCGGCTGGGGTAACCAGTCTTTGGCCTGTTTCACGCTGTGGAGCGTGGCTGTCTGCCTGCGCCGCCGTGGTCGCCGCAGTATCATGGCGCTGCTTCCCGCGCTGTTCATGACCTGCATGTGCTCCACCTTCCTGCTGCATGCACCCGAGTGCGCTATCAACCTGCCGCTCCAGGTGGCCACCCCCATCGGCTGCGCCATCGCTGCTATCTGTCTCTTCTTCTTCGCCCGCTGTATCCGCCCCAAGGTGCAAAACGCCTGATTCCGGGCTCATGGCGGGCGTATGCCCTCGGAATTTAACACATCCAACATCCAAAATTCAATATTCAACATCCACCATTTCCTCTTTTGCAGGACATGCGGGGAATGATTCACTATTTGCCGCTTGATTTAGTGGGGAATTTCTGCTAAAATTCATGCATCACAGGAATGGAGAATCTCGATGAGTACCAGAACAGTCGAAAGGCAGCGGCAGAGCGCCGCCGCAAGCAGCGTTCTGCTCCCGAAAAACCTGTGAAGAAGCCCGCAAAGCACCGTTCCGGCGGCAGCTGGTGGAAGCGCTTCCTGCTGCGCTTCTGCATCGTGCTCGGCGTGGCAGCTGTCACGCTCGGCCTCATCGGCTATGCGCTTTTCACTTCGGTCACGGCCAAGTACCAGAAGTGGGCAGAGGAGTTCAACCTCGAGGACATCAACAACCTCGACCACCCCGGCATCATCTTCGACCGCAACGGCGAGGAAATCGGCCGTATCTACGATGAAAACCGCAGCTACGTGACCTACGACAAGATTTCCCGCGCCATGATTGATGCCCTCGTGGCTCAGGAAGACAAGAACTTCTGGACCCACAACGGCTTCGACCCCGTGGGCATCATCCGTGCCGCCAAGGAAGCCGCCGCCGCCGGTGGCAATGCCAACCAGGGCGCCTCCACCATCACCCAGCAGCTCGCGCGCAATGCCTATGACCTCGAGCAGCGCACCTCAGCCCGTGGCGGCAGCCGCTACGAACGTAAGGTGGTGGAAATCTTCCTCGCCATGCGCATCGAGGAGAAGTACGACAAGCAGCAGATTCTCGAATTCTACATCAACCGCGTGTACTTCGGCCGCGGTTTCCACGGCATCCGCGCCGCCTCCCTGGGCTATTTCGGCAAGGAACCTGCCGACCTCACCGTGCGCGAGGCCGCCAGTATCGCCGCCCTCATCAAGAACCCCGAGAACTACAACCCCCTCAAGAACCCCGAGCTGAACTGGCGCTGGCGCAATGACGTGATTGACCGCATGGTGCGCGCCGGCATGCTCACCGCAGGCGAGGGCGCCCGCCAGAAGGAAACCGAGCTCGGCCTGAATCCCAAGCCGCTCACCCGCAACACCTCTTTCCTGCATTCGCTGGTGCAGAAGCAGGCCATCGACATTTTCCAGAACCCCGAGCGCGGCGAAGAAATCCTGAAGAGCAGGGGCATCAGGATTCACACCACCATCGACCGCCAGCTCCAGCTCGCCGCCGAGCAGAGCCTGCGCAGCCAGCTCGAGAAGATTGAGTCCCGCGAGGACTACAACCACGTCCGCTTTGCCGACAAGAGCGACCCCCGCTGCGCCCAGCACCGCTATGTAGACGGCGCCGTCTTCGTGGTGGACAACAGCTCCGGCGGCGTCCTGGCCTATGTGGGTGGCCGCAGCTTCGACCGCGACAACTTCGATATCATCGAGAGCGGCCGCCGCTCCGTGGGCACCGCCATGCTGCCGTTCCTCTACATGTGCGCCTTCGACAACGGATACTCTCCTTGTTCCCGTCTGCTCGACGACGCGCTCGACAACCGCCTCGCCGGCATCGGCGGCACAGAAGGTATCCTCGGTGAATGGGGCATGGAAGTAGAGAAGGGGCGCTACCTCGATTCCATCACCCTGCGCCAGAGCCTCGAGTGGTCCAAGATTGCCGCCAGCGCCCGCCTCGGCATCGCTCTCGGTTCGCACCCCACCACGGGCGCCCGCTGCTTCCAGACCACGCTCGAGGGCGTGGGCATCACCCCGCCTGCGCGCAACCCCAGCAGCACCGAGCTGCGCCCGCAGTACTACCCCCGCGTCTACCTCGGCACCGAGCCCGTCTCGCTCAAGGAGGTCACCATGGCCTACACCGTCTTCCCGAACGGCGGCAAACGCCCCATCGCTCCCTATGTGGTGACCAGGATTACGGACAGCAACGGCAAGATTCTCTGGGAGAACCCGCTCTCCGTCACCAACCGCATGGTGCGCAGCACCTCGCCCTGCACAGCCTACCGCCTGCACTCCATCATGCGCGAGTCGCTCGAGAAGGGCTCGGCCCAGCGCGTGCGCCCCATGCTGCCGCAGGACTTCGGCGGCGCCGTGAAGACCGGCACCAACTACGATTTCTCCGACAACGCCATCTTCGGCTACACGGGCGAGTTCACCTGCGGCGTGTGGATGGGTTACCTGAACGACCACCAGCCCATTTACCCCCAGGCCTTCGGTTCCGATACCTGCGGCCCCGTGCTTGCGGCGGTGCTGGCTGCCTCCAAGGGGCGCTACGAGGATAAGCCCATCCCCGTGCCTCCCGATACCGAGGAGGTGGAAATCTGCCTTTCCTCCGGCCAGATTGCCACGAACTTCTGCTTCGAATCCGTCATGAAGGACGGCAAGCCCGGTTACGTGCGCCCGACCTACCGCGAGTATATCCCCAAGGGCGATGTCGCCCTCGGCCAGTGCTCCATCCACGGCGATGGCAGCCCCTCGCTCATGGACTTCATGGAGACCCAGCCCGGCCACATGAACTCCTCCCGCATCCTTCCCGTGGTGCCCGTGCTGCCGCGCAGCTCCGCCCTTATCGGCAAGGACCCCTACGACTGCGACCTCACGCTCAACCCGAAATACCGCGATGCGGGTGACCTGGCCGAAGCCGCCGCCACCACCGCCGAGGAAGTAGCCCCTGCAGATGACGAGACGCCCGAGGAAGTGGACGGCCCCGCCGTGGATACCGACCTGCAGATTCGCGCTCCCCGTCCGCTGCGTCATCTCCCCCTCGTTCCCCTTCAAATCTGATTTTCGTCTGAACTATGCAAACCGATTCTCTGAATCACACACTGGCCGCCACGCAGGACAAGGCATTCGAAATTAACATGGATAAAGGGGTGTACGGCTCCTTTGCCGAAATCGGCGCCGGCCAGGAGACCGCCAACTGGTTCTTCCGTTCCTCCGGCGCCGCCGGCACCGTGGCCAAGACGATTTCCGCCTACGATATGACCGTGAGCGACACGCTCTACGGCCAGGCCCGCCGCTATGTTTCTGAGGAGCGCCTCAAGCAGATGATGGACTATGAGTACACCCAGCTCATAGCCCGCCTGGGTGAGAAACGCGGCAAGGATACCTGCTTCTTCTCTTTCTGCAACACCGTGAAGTGCAAGGGCTACCGCGACAACGGCCCCTGGTCCGCGTGGATTGGCGTGCGCTTCCAGCTTAAGCCCGGTCTGCCCCCCAGCGATTTTGTGATGCACGTGCGCCTGCTCGTGCCCGACCACGACCTGCAGATGCGCATCCTCGGCATTCTCGGCGTGAACCTCCTCTACGCCCTCTTCTACAAGCTCGACAGCATGGACCTCTTCGTGCAGAGCGTGGGCGACAACGTGGACCGCGCCTTCTACGAAATCGACTTCATGCGCTTCTCCGGGCACAACTTCGCCATGTTCGACAACCGCCTCCTCGCCCTCGAGCTCGTGCGCGGCGGCCTGGCAGAATCCGCCCTCCTTTGCCCGGATGGCACCGTGGCCCAGCCTGCAGACTTCTTCTACAAGCGCCCCATCGTTCTGCTGCGCGGTAGCTTCCGCCCGCTCTGCAACATCCACCTCGAGATGATGGACGCCGTGCGCACCAAGTTCCTCGAAAACCTGCCCGCAGAGCAGCACTCCCGCGTGGTCGATGTCTGCGAAATCTCCCTGCGCAACCTCCTGCGCGGCGAGCATGTCGACCTGCTTGAGTTCCTCGACCGTGTGGATGCCCTGGCAGCCGAGGGCAAGACCGTCATGGTCACCAACATTGCCCGCTTCCACCGCATCTCGAACCTCCTGAGCCAGTATACTAAGGAACCCGTGGCCATCGCGCTTTCCATCGGCCTGCTCAACGAGATTTTCAAGGACAAGTGGGCAGAGGACACCCCCGGCGGCATCCTGGCCACCATCGGCCAGATTTTCGTGAACAAGACCCAGTTCTACGTCACCCCGTGGATCAACCGCACCACCGGCGAGTTCGTCACCGCCGGCACCTACAAGGCGCCCGAGAAATACCACTACCTCTACCGCCACCTGCGCGAGAACGGCTGCATCATCGAAGTGCCGTACTTCAACCAGAAGCTCCTCTTCCAGACCCCGCGCGATATCATCCGCATGATTGAGACGGGCGATGACCAGTGGCGCGAATATGTGCCGGCCTCTGCCGTGCGCATGGTAGAGCATATCAAGGGGGAGGGTAAGTGATGAATCGCCGCGCAGAGTTCCCCATCCTGTCCACCATGCTCGGCAAGCGCCGCCTGGTGTACCTGGACAACGCCGCCACCACCCACAAGCCCGCCTGCGTGCTCGAGGCCGCCCGCCACTACTACGAGGCGCAGAACTCGAACATCCACCGCGGCGCCCATTACCTCAGCCGCCTTGCCACCGAGGAGCACGAGAAAGCCCGCGAAACCGTTGCCGCCTTCCTCGGCGCTGCCAGC
Organism: Akkermansia sp.; assembly: GCA_045644745.1. Taxonomy (GTDB): domain Bacteria; phylum Verrucomicrobiota; class Verrucomicrobiia; order Verrucomicrobiales; family Akkermansiaceae; genus Akkermansia. The sequence continues at coordinate 2,561 of JAZRHL010000040.1, read as the reverse complement.
TCCCGCGAGCTCATCTTCACCAGCGGCTGCACTGCCGGCATCAACCTCGTGGCGCAGACCCTCGCGCTCTCCGGCATCATCGGGGCAGGGGATGAAATCGTGGTCACCACCGATTCGCACCACTCCAACATCGTGCCCTGGCAGATGCTCTGCGGCCGCACCGGCGCCGTGCTGCGTCCCGTGCCGCTCACCGCAGACCTGCAGTTCGACATGGAGGCCTACCACCGCATCCTCTCACCGCGCACCAAGGTCGTGGCCGTGCCTTATATCTCCAATGCCCTCGGCGCCATCAACCCCGTGCAGCAGATTATCGCCGATGCGAAGCGCAACAACCCCGCCACCCTCGTGTTGGTGGACGGTGCCCAGAGCACAGCCCACCAGCAGGTCGATGTGCAGACCCTCGGCTGCGATTTCTACGCCTTCTCCGGCCACAAGGTTTATGCCCCCACCGGCACCGGCGCCCTCTGGGGTCGCGAGGAAGTCCTCGAAATGCTCCCCCCCTGGCTCGGCGGCGGCGAGATGATCAGCGAAGTCTCCTTCGAGAAGACCACCTACAACACGCTCCCCTTCAAATACGAAGCCGGCACCCCCAACATCGGCGGCAACATCGTCCTCGCCGCCGCCCTGCGCTACGTGCAGGAAATCGGCCTCGATACCATCGATGCCCACGAGCGCGAGCTCACCACCCGCCTGTACGATGGCCTCCTCGACCTCGGCGTGAACATCCTCGGCCCCCGCGAAAACCGCGGCGCCCTCATCTCCATCACCGTCCCCGGCGTCCACCACTACGACCTCGGTACCCTGCTGGACCAGATGGGCATCGCCGTCCGCACCGGCCACCACTGCTGCCAGCCCTTCATGCAATCCCTCGGCATCACCGGCACCACCCGCTACTCCTTCGCCCTCTACAACACCCAGGACGACGTAGACGCCGCCCTCTCCGCCACCGAGCGCGCCCTCGACATGCTGCGCTAAATCCGACCACCGGAAGGATATCGCTAGCCAAGCCATAGCTATTGCCAAATAGCGTAGGCTGGTCGAAAACCTGCAAAGATATCGTTATCCCCCCGGAGCAGGGGAGAAGGACTGTCCAGATGGACCACGGGCGGCGCATGCGCTACCATGGCATCGCAGAGTTCGTCACTCTGTTAAAAGGCAGGCAGTCGCACCAGGTAATTGATGCCGCATCTATCTTACCGAGCCATTATCAGCAGTACCGCCTGACTCGGGAACGGGGCAATATCAAGTTGCCTTACCGTCAGACGTTTGCAATCCTGAAGCGTGAAAAAACGCAGGTCAGGAACCTGCGTCTACGCCGTGACGAGTAGGCGATTTGGGTGAGCTTGCGGCTCTGAGGTAAGTTAAGATGTTTCGAATAGTGAAGCTACACAGAATCAGGTGTTTAAGGTGCATTTTTTTTTCGTCGGGTGGCAACCTAAAAAGAAACATCGCATGCAAGGGAACAAAAAGACACTTGCAAGCGATGGATAGGAGCAAAGGCGTAGAATCTTGCAATTATCTTGGAATTTGGGTAAACTACTGCCCACAACGTACATGACTCCGGCAGAAACAGAGTAAGCGCTCCGCTCCTTGTTCAAAATGCTCCGCTCCCCGGCGAGAGCCATCTGCCATTTCCCCAAGCCGCCCCAACGCAAAGGGGTATGCGGCTTCTCTATCTTCTACAAGGGAGCCCTCGTGCGCGAATTCTACGGCAAGGAGCTGCTCAAAGAGTTTGAGAAAACTTGCAGGGAGAAAGGACTTTGGGTGGAATAAGTTTTAGGCTGTTTCTTCCCCTTATATGGAGAGACGGTTCTATGATTTACGGTTACATTCGAGTAAGCAGCGATAAGCAGACTGTTGAAAACCAACGGTTTGAAATCCGTCAATTTTGTACTAAGGAAAATTTACAGATTGATGGTTGGATTGAAGAAACCATTAGCGGTACAAAGTCTTACCAGAAAAGAGCTTTGGGAGACCTGCTATCAAAGGTTGCCAAAGATGACCTCATTATATGCTCGGAACTTTCGAGACTTGGGAGAAATCTGTTTATGATTATGGAGATCCTGAACATTTGTATGAGCAAAGAATGCAGGGTTTGGACAATTAAAGATAATTATCGCCTTGGAGATGACATCCAAAGTAAAGTACTCGCTTTCGCTTTTGGCCTATCGGCAGAGATTGAAAGAAATCTGATTAGTCAACGCACAAAAGAAGCCTTATCTAGAAGAAAGGCCGAGGGCGTAGTGCTTGGTCGCCCTGTCGGGAGAAAGAACGATCCCTCCAAATATAAACTATCCGGAAAGAGGGATAAAATCGAAAAACTAATGGCGAAAGGCTTTTCTAAAAGAAAGATAGCCAAAAAATTAGGAGTAGACCGCAACACCCTCGACCGGTTTCTCAAAAATACCGATGCATAATAATGAGCGATTTTGTGCAGCAGAATGCCGTGAAATGCTCATTCGCCTCATCCGATAGTTGGATTATTCTTACTCCTATAGAGCAAAGCATCAAGAGTAAAATTGAAGCAATAGGCACGCCTTTGAGAGAATGGAATGTGCAAA
>JAZRHL010000039.1:0-134707 GCA_045644745.1 Akkermansia sp. | reverse complement strand
GGGGGCAGGGGAGCGGTGAGGCCGAGGCAGGCGGTGCAGTGGCCGCAGGCGGGGCGGGGGGATTCCACGAAGTATTGCTCCAGCGCGTCGTTCAGGCAGATGGGGGCGAGCAGCATATCGACGATGCGCTGCTGGCGGGCGAGGTCGGCCTCGCGGCGGCGGGCAAAGGCGGCGCTGAGTTCTGCGGCCACAGCCCGGGCATCGGGCGCAGCGGAGCCTGCCACGTTGCGCAGGCAGAGGGCCTGCTGGCGCATGGTGAGCTTCCATTCGCCTGCGGCCTCGCATTCGTAGAGGTATTCCACGGCCTCGGCAAAGCTGCAGTCCCAGGCCAGGGCTGCGTCCTCTACTTCGCCCTCGCGGTGGGAATCGAGCCAGCGCAGGCGGGCGCATTCGGTGGCGTCGCGGCCATCGGTGATGGTGCCGATGGGATAGAGGGGCTTCACCTTGTAGTATTTGCTTCCCTTGCTTTCCACCTCGATACTGCCCTCGAGCGCCATGAGGGCGCGGGTGGGTACATCGTCGGGCACGTCGCAGGTGGTGCCCAGCTCCCAGAGGGAGACAACACGCTGCCCCGCGGGCAGGAGCCAGCGCACGCAGCGCAGCACGCCCTCTGCATCGGGCTCGGCGGCGAGGATGCGGTTGCGGGCTTCCACCAAATCGGGGGCGTTCAGCAGGATGAGGCTGGTGCAGGGGGCGCCATCGCGCCCGGCGCGGCCGGATTCCTGCAGGTAGGATTCGGGGGAGGAGGGGGTGCTCCAGTGCACCACGGCGCGTACATCGGGCTTGTCGATGCCCATGCCGAAGGCAATGGTGGCCACGAGCACGGTGATTTCATTGCGCAGGAAGGCATCCTGCAGCTGTTCGCGCTGGTCGGCGGGGAGCCCGGCGTGGTAATGAGCCGCCAGGTAGCCGCGGGTGGCGAGTTCGCCGGCGAGCCATTCGGTTTCCTTGCGGGTGCGGCAGTAGACGATGGCGGGGAGCTGCTGCCCGCTGCCCAGAAACTCGAGCAGGGCGGGCATGCGGTCTGCCACGGGGCGGCAGATGCGGGTGATGTTGCCCCGGTAGGGCGGCAGGACGATGCGATGCTCCGGGGCGATGCTGAAGGCTGCGCCCAGATCCTGCTGCACGCGCGGGGTGGCGGTGGCGGTGAGCGCCAGGGTGGCATGCGGCTGCAGGCTGCGCTGCAGGGCAGGGAGTTTCAGGTAATCGGGGCGGAAGCTGTGCCCCCATTCGGAGACGCAGTGGGCTTCATCCACCACCAGAAGCGAGATGTGCAGCTGCCCGAGTGCCTGGCGTAATTCGCGGTTTTCCAGAGATTCGGGTGCCACGAAGAGGATGCGGAGCGCACCGCCGGCCAGTTGAGCCAGCACGCTGCTGCGCTCCTCAGGGGCAAGGGAAGAATCGAAACGGGCAGCGCAGATATCCACTTGTCGCAGGGATTCGCACTGGTCGCGCATGAGCGCGATGAGTGGTGAAACGACCACGCTGGTGCCGCCCAGCAGCTCTGCCGCTGCCTGGTAGCACAGGCTCTTGCCGTGCCCCGTGGGCAGCACGCCGAGCGCATTGTGCCCGGCCAGCACCAGCCCGATGAGCTGACGCTGCCCCGCGCGCAGCTCAGCCTTGCCGAATTGCGCCAGGATGCGTGCTTCTGCCTCTGCCGTGAGTTCCATGCCATCTATTCTACCAGCTGCATCCTCCGGGAAAAGTTTATTTTTTGCCTTAATGCTAGTAATTTTTACGGGAGCAAATGGGGTCTGTTTCAAATCTGCTGGTAGATATATGGACCAGAACCAGCTGACGTGAATAAAGGGCAAAGATTACGCGTTGGCATCATTAAGCGGTAGCGACAAATCCGAGTTTGCTGTGCAGGCGTAGCCTGCGGAATTTTGAGCCCGAAGGGCGGTATAATCGTAGCGATGGGGTGGAGCCGCCCCGCTTCAGCGGAGCGTGCGTAACCCCTCGATTACAGCAAAGAATATAGGAGCCCGTTTCAACGGGCGGCATAAAGAGTCGCAATACGAAACCGTATCGATTTCAATGTATATCGGTATTGAATTAACGGTCATTTGCATTGCCGAGATATTCCTCTTGGCCTCGCATTATGCCGCCCGCAGACGCGGGCTCGGGTCTTATTTTTGTTGAGAACGAGGGCCTGACGGCCCTCGCTACGATTATGCCGCCCACTTTCGTGGGCTCTGAAATTCCGCTCGCCTTTGGCTCGCCATCGCTTCGCCAATTGCCGATTTGTAGAGGTGCGCCTTATCATGCCAATGCATCATTTATTACGTAGAACAGCAAATCTGAAACAGACCCAGCAAATGCACCCGATTGCATTTTTTTATTGCAAAATGCGGCTTCTCGCGCTAAAGTGACAGGGTAGGTTTCCGCGAAATCTGCATTCTGTATCAACCAAACCAATAGAAAACCGTATCACCATGAAAAAACTCGCTCTTGCAACGATGCTTGTTGCCTTTGCCTGCGGCATTATCCATGCCCAGGACCCCGCAGCCCCCCCGACTGAGGCCAAGGCCCCGTGCGTGAAGAAGTGCTGCCCCAAGAAAAAAGCCTGCCCCACAAAGGCAGAGTGCCCGAAGCGCAAGTGCTGCGCCGAGATGAAGAACTGCCCCAAGCCCTGCCCGAAGGCACAGGCCTGTGGCCCTGAAAAGAAGTGCTGCCCCGCCAAGGCGGCATGCCCCGGCAAGAAATAGTACTTCTGCATTCAGATTTTGTCGCGGTCGTTCGTTTTTCTGCATCGGACGACCGCTTTTTTGTCACAAAATGCCCGAAAAATGCTAAAAACATACATAAAATGTAGGAAAAATATGTAATGTTATTAAATTTTGATTGCCAATCGGGAAAGAAAGGGGTAATCTGAGGTCAGGAAGAGAACCTAGAAAGGAAAAACGACAATGAACACGACAAAATGGAACAGACTGGTAGCATGTGTAGCAACGGCAGGTTTTGGCCTTGCCGGCATGGCCGCAGCTCAGGATGTGACCTGGGCAGACCGCGAAGGTGAGACGCTGCTGATGAAGGCAGCAGACCGTGGTCAGACTGCAGAGGTGCAGCGACTGCTGGCCGCAGGTGCGCCCGTGAATGCCAAGGATAATGATGGCGAGACAGCTTTGATGAAGGCGGCAGATGATGGCCGTGCAGAGATTGTGAAATTGCTGCTGAATGCCGGAGCCACGGTGAATGATGCCGATGAAGACGGCGACACCCCGCTCATGCTGGCAGCAGACAGTTCCAATCCGGCCACGGTGAAACTGCTGCTGGACGCGGGCGCAGAGGTCAACGCCGCCAATAATGAGGGCGAGACCGCTCTCATGAAGGCCGCAGACGAGGGCAATGCAGAGACGCTGCAGCTGCTTATTTCTGCCGGAGCCGATGTGAACACCATCGATGATGAGGGTGAGACGGCGCTGGACAAGGCGCAGGATGAAGGCAACAGGAGCGCGGCCCGCGTGCTGCGCGCTGCCGGTGCCCGCTGAGACAATTGGTACGCATAACGTTCACCGTCGTTCGCTCCTGAGGGGCGGGCGGCGGTTTTGTGTGGCCTAAAACCGCGGAATAACGCGGAAAATAACGGTTTTGGCTTTACAAGGTTCTGGGGCAGGCGTATAAAAAAGCAGTCATGCACGCGCCAAGTATTGTCAATTCCCTCAAGACATATAATCGCAAGACCTTTTTTTCTGACCTTGGAGCAGGGCTCACCGTAGGTGTGGTGGCTCTGCCGCTGGCCATGGCCTTTGCAATTGCCTGCGGAAGCAGCGAGATTACTCCCTCTACTGGACTCATCACCGCTGTGGTGGCCGGTTTCCTGATATCGCTGCTCGGTGGCAGCAAGTTCCAGATTGGCGGCCCCACGGGTGCCTTTGTGGTGCTGATTTCGGGTGTGGTGGGCAGCTTCGGGTACGCCGGGCTGGTGATATGCACGCTGCTGGCGGGCCTGTTCCTGGTGCTGTTCGGCGTGTGCCGCATGGGTTCGCTCATCAAGTTCATTCCTTATCCCGTGACCACGGGCTTTACCAGTGGTATTGCGGTGACGATTTTCTGCACGCAGATCAAGGATATCTTCGGTCTGCAGATTGACAAGGCCGTGCCGGCAGAGTTCATTGCCAAGTGGCAGTGCTATGCCGAGTATTTCCACACGACCAATTACTGGGCACTGGGGCTCACCCTGCTCACGGTGGCGGTCATCCTCATCACCAAGCGATTCTGCCCCCGCGCCCCCTTCATGCTGGTGGGTATGCTGGTGAGCACGGCGCTGTGCCAGATTTTCAACCTGCCTGTGGAAACCATCGGCTCCCGCTTCGGTGAGCTGCCGCAGGGGCTGCCTGCCCCCCACCTGCCTGATGTGGACTGGTCCAAGCTGCCCCAGCTGGTGCAGCCGGCTTTTGTGATTGCCCTGCTGGCCGCCATTGAATCGCTGCTGAGTGCCAGCGTGGCCGACGGTATGACGGGCAGCCGCCACCACCCGAACACCGAGCTTATCGGCCAGGGCGTGGGCAACATGGCCTCTGCGCTTTTCGGCGGCATTCCTGCCACGGGCGCCATTGCCCGTACTGCCACGAACATCCGCGCCGGTGCCAAGACCCCCGTTTCCGGCCTCATTCATGCGGTGACGCTGCTGCTCATCCTGATGCTGGCAGGGCAGTATGCCGCCATGGTGCCGCTGTCGGCTCTGGCCGGTATTCTGGTCATCGTGTGCTGGAACATGGCCGAAGTTTCCACCTTCACCCACCTGCTCAGAGGCCCGCGCCAGGATGCCGTGGTGCTCTGCCTTACCTTCATCCTCACCGTGCTGATTGACCTGGTGGTGGCTGTGGAAGTGGGTGTGGTGCTGGCTGCGCTGCTCTTCATCGGCCGCATGGCTCAGATCAGCAACGTGGAATCCATCTCCCGCGAAGTGGAAGGCGAAGACCCCGAGGAAATGCCTGCCCGCTCCCGCTACCTGCGCCATGTGCCGGATAATGTGGAAATCTTCGACGTGCAGGGACCGTTCTTCTTCGGCGCTGTGGAGCAGTTCAAGGACCGCGTGTTCCGCAACCTGAGCCGCGAGGTGGACTATGTGCTGCTGCGTATGCGCCTGGTGCCCGCGCTGGATGCCTCCGGCCTGCATGCCCTGGAGGATTTCCTGGCCTACTGCCAGCGCCGCGATGTAACCCTGCTGCTCTGCGGTGTGCAGAAACAGCCCATGAAGGTCATCCGCCGCGACTCCCCCTTCATGAGCGAGCTGCATGCCGAGAATATCTGCGAGAATATCGATGCCGCCCTCGAGCGCATCAGCCAGCTCGAGCAGGAGAAGGAGCAGGCTATCTTCGAGCAGCTGCCGCAGAGTTGATTCTGGCTCACTTTGTGCTTGAAAAAAGCGTCTTTTTGCGTTTCAATAGAGCGCATGAAGACGCTTGTTTTTGTTCTGGCCTCAGCTACTGCTGCGCTGGTGTTTTCCTCGTGTGGGGAATGCGCATGCAATTCGTATAACCCGGCGCTTCTGCGCGATGTGCCGGTGAAGTCCTACCGCAGCTTCGAGTAAAAGGAACAGCTATGTCATTTGAGATCCGCGAGAAACCGGAGATGGTGGAGCGCGCCCTGCTCGTGGGGCTGGGCATGCCGGGGGATTCCAAGCGCGAGCGCACGGCTCTGCTGGCCGAGCTGGAGGACCTGGTGAGCAACCTGGGTATCGGCATTGTAGGCACCATGCTGGAGTTCACCCGCGAGATGCAGGCCAAGTACCTGTGCGGTATCGGCAAGGCCGAGGAAATCCGTGCCCGAGCGGAGGAGCTGAATGCCGACTGCGTGATTTTCGATAATCTCCTTTCACCCAGTCAGCAGCGTGAGTGGGAAAAGCTCACCAACGTGACGGTGATTGACCGCGAAGAGGTAATCCTTGATATCTTTGCCAAGCGTGCCCGCACCCGCGAAGCGGTGATGCAGGTGGATCTTGCCCGCATGCAGTATGCCCTGCCGCGCATGACCGGCATGTGGAAGCACCTGGACCGCCAGCGCGGCGGCAGTGGCGGCGGCAAGGGCGGCGGCGCAGCTGCCCGTGGCGAGGGTGAAAAGCAGATTGAGGTGGACCGCCGCCTGGCCCGCGAGCGTATCGAAGCCATTCGCGATGAGCTGGAAGTGGTGCGCCGCCAGCGTGGTACCCAGCGCAAGGAACGCACCCGCCAGGGGATTCCCACTGCAGCCATTGTGGGCTACACTAATGCCGGTAAGTCCTCCCTGCTGAACCTTATCACCGGGGCAGGGGTGCTGGCGCAGAATATCCTTTTCGCCACGCTGGAAACCACCAGCCGCAAGATTGAGCTGCCTGATGGCCAGCCGCTGGTGCTTACCGATACCGTGGGCTTCATCCGCAACCTGCCGCACCGCCTGGTGGAGGCATTCAAATCCACGCTCGAGGAGGCCGTGCTGGCAGATTTCCTGATTCAGGTGGTGGATGCCAGCGATGAGGACGCCCTGCGCCACTACGAGACCACCTGCGAGGTGCTCAACAGTCTGGGCGCAGAGGACAAGCCCATGGTGGTGGTGTGGAACAAGTGCGACCTGATTCCCGAGGAAATGCGCGAGGTGACCCTGCAGGCGCTGGCGGCCAAGGTGAGCTGCCCCAGCCTGACCATGAGCGTGGTGCAGGAGCAGGGGGTGGATGCCCTCATGTCCGCCTGCGTGGAGATGCTTTCACACCGTGTGGAGCGCCAGACCTACCGCATCCCGCTGGCCGAGAGCCGCATCATCGCCATCATGCACCGCGATGGCAAGGTGCTCAGCACGGAATACGAGGGCAACGATGCTATCGTGGAAGCCATCCTTCCCCGCGAGTTTGCCGCCCGCATCGCCTCCTACCGGGTATGAAGCGTCTGATCATAGTTCTGGCTCTGCTGGTGGCGGCATGTCAGCCGACTCCCGAGGAGATGCGCGCCTACTACATGGCCGAGGGTGACCGCCTGGAGGAAGCCACGAAGAATGTGCGCAAGGCCTATACATTCGAGGCTTTCATTGCGAATCCCGAGTACCGCCACACGCGGGATATGTGGCGCGGTGCCGCCTTGAATGAATACGCTCCTGCCAATTCGTACGTGGAGGTGCTGCTCGAGGAGCAGCGTGGCCGCCTGTACATCAATGGCTGCATTGCCATGGATTTTCCCATCTGCTCCGGTCGCTTCGGCGGGCAGGAAACCCCGAAGGGTAGTTTCCGTATCACGCAGAAAGAGAAGGAGTACCGCTCGAACCGATATGGTTCGTTCATGAGTCTGGATGGTTCCAAGGTGGTGGAGCGCAATGTTTCGGCTGATGATGTGCCGCCCGAGGGCGCAGTGTTCGAGGGCTCGGATATGCCATACTGGATGCGTTTCAACGGCGCCATCGGCCTGCATGTGGGCAATGTGCACCGCCACAGTGATTCGCATGGCTGTGTGCGCGTACCCGAGGAGGCCTGCGCCATCCTGTTCGAGAAATTAGCCGTTGGTTCCAGAGTTATCGTTAAATAAGTTATGATTAAGCGCCTGTTTTCAGCAGCGGTGGAGGGGATCAGTGGCTACGAGGTCCAGGTGGAGGTGGATGCCCGCCCCGTTGAGGATACCGGGCGCATGACCGTGGTCGGCCTGCCCGATGCCGCGGTGCGCGAGAGTGTGCAGCGCGTGACGGCGGCGCTCACCAACAGCTCATTCTTCCGCCCCGGCGATATGCTGGTGACGGTGAATCTCGCCCCTGCCGATGTGCGCAAACAGGGCCCCGGTTTCGACCTGCCCATTGCGCTGGCGCTGGAAATGGCCATTCAGGAAAACTACCGCGATGTGCCCGAGGCCTTCAAACGCCGCGTGCCCACCGGGCTGGATGCCTGGTGCTTTGTGGGTGAGCTGGCGCTGGATGGCATGGTGCGTGGTGTGCGTGGCGTGCTGCCGCTGGCAGTGGCTGCCCGGAATGCCGGGCGGCAGTTCATCATGGTTTCCCTGGAGAATGCCGCCGAGGCTGCTGTGGTGGAGGGACTTACGGTCTATGCCGTGCAGAACCTGCGTGAGGCCTGGGATGTGTTGGTGAATCCTTCGAAATACATGCCATTCACCCTGCCGGCGGATTTGCCGCCTGTGCCGTCGGCGGTGGATTTTGACGAGGTGAAGGGTCAGCCGTATGCCCGCCGCGCCATGGAGATTGCTGCCGCCGGTGGCCACAACCTGCTCATGTGCGGCAGTCCCGGCAGCGGCAAGAGCATGCTGGCAAGCCGCCTGGCCACGATTCTGCCCCCGCTCACACAGGACGAAGCGCTGGAAGCCAGCACGATTCATTCGGTCTGCGGCCAGTTGCCCCGCACAGGCGGCCTGCTGGCGCACCGCCCCTACCGCAGCCCGCACCACACGATTTCCGATGTGGGCCTCATGGGCGGTGGTTCCAACATTACGCCCGGTGAGATTTCTCTGGCGCACCATGGTGTGTTGTTCCTGGATGAGCTGCCGGAGTTTGCCCGCCGCACGCTGGAGACTCTGCGCCAGCCGCTGGAAAGCGGGCGCGTGACGATTTCCCGCGCCAGCGGTACCATGGATTTCCCGTGCTCCTTCATGCTCATTGCGGCCATGAATCCGTGCCCCTGCGGGTATCTGGGCGACCCTGTGCACCGCTGCCGCTGCAGCCCTGCAGATGTGGCGCGCTACCGCAAGAAGATTTCCGGTCCGCTGCTGGACCGTTTCGATATTCTCATCGAGGTGCCGCCGGTGGATCCTGCCAGCCTGCTCAGTAAGCCAGATGGCGAGAGCAGTGCCGATATCCGCGCCCGCGTGATGGCTGCCCGTGCTCGCCAGATGCAGCGCTACGCCGGCACAGGGGTGAGCTGCAATGCCCGCCTGAGCAGCAAGATGCTGCGCCAGTATTGCCCGCTCACACCTTCCCAGCAGCAGATGCTGCTTGATGCCGTGGCCCAGCTTGGCCTCTCGGCCCGTGCGTTTGACCGCATCCTGCGTGTTACCCGCACCATTGCAGACCTGGCAGGTTGCGAACAGCCTGCGGATGTACACCTCTACGAGGCCATCCAGTTCCGCCAGTTTGAAAGCCAGCTGCGCGGGTAATTACTTGCCCAGGCGTTCGCGGAAGTAGGCAATAGTGCGATCCAGACCCTCGCGCAGGGGGATGGTGGGAGCCCAGTTCAACACGACACCGGCCAGGGTGATATCGGGCTTGCGCTGTGTGGGATCGTCAGAGGGCAGGGGACGCTGCACCAGCTTGCTGGGCGTGTCAATCTTCTCAAGAATGATATCGGCCAGCTGGCGGATGGTGAACTCCCCTGGGTTGCCCAGGTTCACCGGGCCGGTGAAGCCCTGGCTGTTCTCCATCATGCGCACCATGCCTTCGATGAGGTCATCAATGTACTGGAACGAGCGGGTCTGCTGACCTTCGCCGTAGATGGTGATATCCTCGCCACGCAGGGCCTGGCAGATGAAATTGGAAACCACGCGGCCGTCCTCAGGGTTCATGAGGGGACCATAGGTGTTGAAAATGCGGATTACCCGGATATCCACCCCTTCGTGGCGGTGGTAGTCAAAGAAAAGGCTCTCGGCGCAGCGCTTGCCTTCATCGTAGCAGGCGCGGATGCCGATGGGGTTCACATTGCCACGGTAGCTTTCAACCTGCGGGTGCACCTGCGGCTCGCCGTATACTTCGGAAGTGGAGCTGAGCAGGATGCGGGCTCCGTGCTTCTTGGCCAGGTCGAGCATGTTGAGCGCGCCAAGCACACAGGTCTTGGTGGTGAAGATGGAGCGGGCGTTCTGGTAGGCAGGCGGCGATGCGGGGCATGCCAGGTTATAGATGCGGTCCAGCTTTTCCGGGCATTCGTAGGGGTAGATGACATCGTGCCCTACAAAGTGGAAGCGGGGATTATCCATGAGGTCGCGTACGTTATCCAGCGAGCCCGTGTAGTTGTTATCAAGGCAGATGACGCGGTGGCCATCGGCAATGAGGCGGTGGCAGAGGTTGGCACCCACGAATCCGGTGCCGCCGGTAACGAGTATGTTCAGCATAACCATGCACAGTTTACATCAGCCCTCCGCAGCTGGCAAGACAAATGTTAGGCTTGCTTCGACATGTTGCCGGTGCTAGAATACGCGCATGAGTGAAACAAAACTGACCCCGGAACTGGTGCGCGCTGCGCTCACCACGGTGAAATACCCTGGATTCAGTCGCGATATTGTCGCATTCGGCCTTGTTCGCAATATCCGGGTTACCCCGGAAGGCCGAGTGGAAGTGGATTTGAAGGTGGAGAGCAAGAACTCGGATGTGCCCCGCTATATTTACGAACCCGTGATGAGCGTTCTCAAGGAGCTGCCCGGTGTCACCTCGCACGATGTGAACATGGAGCACAGCGCTCCCGAGCAGAAAAAGGTTGAGCGAGAGGAGGGAGATAATCCCGATGACTGGAAATCCAGTGTGCCCGGCGTGAAGCATGTGATTGCCGTGGCCTCCGGCAAGGGCGGCGTAGGTAAGAGTACTGTTTCTGCCAATCTGGCAGTAGCCCTGTCTCAGCTGGGCTACAAGGTCGGTCTGCTTGACCTCGACCTGTATGGCCCCTCCATGGCGCTGATGTTCGGCACTACGGAGCGCCCCGGCTGCAGCGACAAGGAGCAGTTCCTGCCGGTGGATGCCCACGGGGTGAAGCTGCTTTCCATGGCCCTGCTGGTGGATGGCGACACGCCGCTGGCTGTGCGCGGCCCGCTGGCTACCCGCTACGTACAGCAGTTCCTGCGCGATGTGGAGTGGGGCGGTCTCGATTTCCTCATTCTCGATATGCCCCCCGGCACGGGTGATATCCAGCTTACCATTGTGCAGACGGTGACTCTGGCCGGTGCCGTCATTGTGACTACACCGCAGGAGGTGGCACTCATCGATGCCCGCAAGGCGGTGGGCTTGTTCCAGCGTGTGAATACACCCATCCTTGGCATTATCGAGAATATGAGCTACTTCCACTGCCCGAGCGATAACCAGGTGTACCACATCTTCGGCGAGGGTGGCGGCGAGCGCGAGGCTGCACGTCTGGGTGTGCCGCTGCTGGGTAAGCTGCCGCTTGACCCTCAGACCCGCGCCAGCGCAGACGACGGTGCTCCCGTGGCTCTGGAAGACCCGCAGACGAATCCCGTTTCTGCTGCATTCTGCACCGTGGCTGCGAATCTTGCAGCTGCTCTGGGGATGTAAATTATCGAAAAAATCACCAATCGGAGTTGGGTGAAGACCGCCTCATGCATGCCCGATGGGCATGCGGATGCGGCCTGAAATGCGGTAGTGTCGCCTGCTGCCCATTGCTTTAGGCTTGCCAAAGGGGTGAAAATACGCTAATCTCTGCGTATGTTCGTAGATAATATCCGAATTTTTGCCAAAGCCGGTAAGGGCGGGAATGGCCTCGCCTCGTTCCGCCGCGAGAAATTTGTGCCCCGCGGCGGCCCCGATGGCGGCGACGGCGGTGATGGTGGTAGTGTGATTCTGGAGGTGAGCACCGGAACAAATGATTTGCGTAACTATTTCTATGACCCTAAGCTAGTTGCAACGGATGGTATGCCCGGTATGCACGCCCGTAAGCACGGTAAGGATGGCCGCACGGTAATCGGCAAGGTGCCCCCAGGTACCATCGTGTACCGCAGCAATGCCGCCACCATGCAGGAAGCCACCTGGCTGGAGCGTGAGGGTGATGGTATTGAGCTGGAGCAGATTGCTGACCTGACTGAGCCCGGTGAGCGCTTTGTGCTCTGCCAGGGTGGTAAGGGTGGCCGTGGTAACTGGCATTTCCGCACCGCCACGGACCAGGCTCCGCTGAAGTTTGAGTACGGTACCGAGGCTGAGAGCGGGGTGTTCTTCTTTGAGCTCCGCCGCATCGCCGATGCCGGTCTGGTGGGTTACCCGAATGCCGGCAAGAGCACGCTGCTCACCGCTATTTCCAACGCCACGCCCAAGGTGGCCAGCTATCCGTTCACAACGCTGCAGCCCATCGTGGGCGTGGTGGAGTTCGAAGACTACAACCGCTGCGTGGTGGCCGATATCCCCGGTATCATCGAAGGTGCTTCGAACAACCGTGGCCTGGGTCACGAGTTCCTGCGCCACATCATGCGCTGCCATCTGCTGCTGTTCGTGGTGGATCTGACCGGCCTGGAACACGACCCCGTGGAGGCTATCCAGACCCTGCGTAAGGAAGTAAAGCTGTATTCCGACGAGCTTGCCGCCCGTCCCTGGGTCATCATCGCCAATAAGATGGATGAACCCTGCGCCGTGGAGAATCTCGAGATTCTGCGCCAGCGCTTCCCGAAGGTGGAGATTATCCCGATTTCTGCCGCCATGGGCGACGGCATCCCTGCATTCAAGGAACGCCTGCAACAGTTGCTTAAGGAGGGTTAAGAGGTGCTCGTAGCCGTTCTTTCCGATATTCACGCCAACCTGGAAGCCCTCCAGGCCGTGCTGGACGATATGAAGTCACACGGTGCTGAGGGAATTCTGGGGCTGGGTGATTATATCGGTTTCAACGGCAACCCTGCCGAGTGCCTTTCCCTGGTGCAGCCGCACCTTCTGGCGGCGGTGCAGGGGAACCACGAGGCGGCACTCATGGACCGCGCCGTGTTCGGCGTGCCCATGTACATGGAGATGATGGACCGCACCCAGGATATGCTGAGTGCGGAACAGCTCCGCTGGCTGCGCCGCCTGCCAAACCACACCTCCTGGCAGGATTGTATGCTGGGGCACGCCACCCCCGAGGCTCCGAAACGCTGGGGGCGTATTGCCAATGTGAATGAGGCACGCAAGGTGTTTGCCTCGGTCAAGAACCGTATTTCCTTCTATGGCCACACACACCGAGCCTCCATTTTCCGCCTCTGCAAGGGTGAGGTGGAGAAGATTGAAATCAATTACGATGCCCGGGGCGATTTCACCATGCACCTGCCGGGGAACTGCCGCTTCCTGATTAACCCCGGCTCGGTCGGCCAGCCCCGTGACCTGGACTGGCGCGCCGCCTACGCCCTCTATTGCCCCGAGACTTCGACCCTCCACCTGCGCCGCGTGGCCTACGATGTGGCCGAGGCCAGCAACAAGATTGCCCGCACGGGGCTGCCTGCCTCCTTTGCTGAGGCTCTGCAGCATGGCGCTTCTCCCACAGGAGATTAAAAAATCGTCTTTTTAATATATTTAGTGTTGACCTGAGCCCGCGATGTGCGTACAATTCTGGAGCACCTACAAAAATAGTAGGAATAAATAATGAACACGACCTTCAGATTTGAGACGCTACAGTTGCATGCAGGGCAGGAGAGTGCCGACCCGGCCACGGGGGCACGCGCCGTGCCGGTGTATGCCACCGCTTCGTATGTATTCCGCGATTGCGAGCACGCTGCAGACCGTTTTGCCCTGCGCGATGAGGGCAATATCTACAGTCGCCTGACCAATCCGACCCAGGATGTGCTGGAGCAGCGAATGGCGGCTCTGGAAGGTGGTGTGGCCGCATTGGCCCTGGCTTCGGGCGCGGCGGCGGTGAGCTATACCCTGCAGGCGCTTGCGAGGAACGGCGGGCATATCGTCTCCCAGCGCACCATATACGGCGGCAGTTACAACCTGCTGGCCCATACCCTGCCGGCCTATGGCATCACAACAGATTTTGTGGATATCCGCCGCTTGGAAGAGGTGGAAGCTGCTATCAGCCCCGAAACCCGCGCCATCTATGTGGAAACCCTGGGCAATCCGAACTGCGATGTGGCCGATTTGTCTGCACTGGCAGAGCTGGCGCACCGCCACGGACTGCCGCTGGTGGTGGACAACACCCTGGCATCGCCATATCTGGTGCGCCCCATAGAACACGGGGCGGACATTGTGGTGCATTCGGCTACCAAGTTTCTGGGCGGGCACGGCACGACCCTGGGCGGTGTGATTGTGGACAGCGGCAAGTTTGACTGGGCGGCTTCCGGTCGATTCCCGGCACTGACCGAACCGAATGCCGCGTACCATGGCCTGAGTTTCACCGAAGCAGTGGGGGCTGCCGCCTTTGCGGTGTATGTGCGCGCCACGCTGCTGCGCGACACGGGAGCCTGCATTTCCCCCTTTGCTGCGTTCCTGCTGCTGCAGGGTATAGAGACACTCTCCCTTCGCGTGGAACGCCATGTGCAGAATGCCCTGAAAGTGGTGGAATACCTGACCCGTCACCCGAAGGTGCTGCGCGTGAACCACCCCTCGCTGCCGGAGCATCCCGATTACGAGCTCTACAGGCGGTATTTCCGTCAGGGTGGCGGTTCTGTCTTTACCTTTGAGCTGGCTGGCGGGCAGGAATCCGCGTTCCGCTTCATTGATTCGCTTCGCATTTTCTCGCTTCTGGCCAACGTGGCCGATGCCAAAAGCCTGGTGATTCACCCGGCCAGTACCACGCATTCGCAGATGAATGCAGCGGAGCTTGCCGGCAGCGGAATCACCCCCGGCACGGTGCGCCTGTCCATAGGCCTGGAGCATGTGGATGACCTGCTGGCGGATTTAGAGTATGCCTTTGAACAAATCTGATGATGAAAGTCTATACCTCAGTATCTGAAATGGTTGGCAGAACGCCCCTGTTTGAGCCGGTGCGTTATGTCGCGGCTCATGGTCTGCGTGCCCGTCTGCTGCTGAAACTGGAAATGAAGAACCCCGCCGGTTCGGTGAAGGACCGCGTGGCGATGAGCATCATAGCCGAAGCCGAGGCCAGCGGGCGTCTGCGGCCTGGTGGCACCATTGTGGAGCCCACCAGCGGCAACACGGGTATCGGGCTGGCTGCCATCGGCTGCGCGCGCGGCTACCGGGTCATTCTCACCATGCCTGATACCATGAGTGTGGAGCGCCGCAATATTGTGAAGGCCTACGGTGCCGAAGTGGTGCTGGCCCCCGGCGCTGCCGGTATGCAGGGCTCTGTGGATAAGGCAGAGGAACTGGCCCGCACCATTCCCGGCGCCATTGTGGCGGGGCAGTTCAGCAACCCTGCCAACCCAGCGGCTCACTATGCCACTACAGGCCCGGAAATCTGGGCTGACTGCGAGGGTCAGGTGGATGCCCTGGTGGCAGGTGTCGGCACGGGGGGGACGATTACCGGCACGGGTCGTTATCTGAAGGAGCAGAAGCCTGCGGTGCATGTGGTGGCGGTGCAGCCTGCCGCCTCGCCCTTGCTGACGGGTGGCGCTGCCGGCCCGCACAAGATTCAGGGTATAGGTGCCAATTTCATTCCCGAAGCACTTGATTGCAGCGTGTATGATGAGGTCATCCCGGTGGATAACGAGGTGCCCATGGAAACTGCCCGCGAACTGGGTCGCCTGGATGGGGTGCTGGTGGGTATTTCCGGCGGCGCTGCCCTGTGGGCCGCCACGCAGCTGGCCTCCCGCCCTGAGTGGGAAGGGAAGACCATCGTGGTCATCATGCCCGATGGAGCCGACCGCTATTATTCGACCGATTTGTTTGTATGAGTAAGAAGTTTGACCTGAATCTGTATCTGGTGACAGATGCACCCGAGCGCTGCCGCTACGGGCTGCTGGAGACCGTGCGCCGTGCGGTGGCAGGTGGTGTGAGCATTGTGCAGTACCGCCGTGACCTGGAGGACCACGCCGCCGTGTTGGCAGAGGTGCTGCCGCTGCGTGACTTTCTGCGCGGGGCAGGGGTGCCGCTCATTATCAATAACGATGTGGCGCTGGCTGTGGAAATCGGTGCGGATGGCATTCATATCGGCCAGGACGATATGCCCGTGGCCGAGGCTCGTGCTATGATTGGGCCGGATATGATTCTGGGACTCACCGTGGCCAACGATGCTGAGATGGATGGGGTGGATGCCACGCTGGTGGACTATGTGGGTTGTGGCCCTGTGTTCCCGACTATTTCAAAGGATGATGCCCCCGCCGACCTGGGTGTGGCCAAGTGGGCGGAGCTGGCCGCCCGTTGTCCGGTGCCCATCTGCGCTATCGGTGGGCTGGATGTGGAACGCTCCCGCGCCGTGCGCGCCACGGGGCATTGCGATGGCATAGCTGTGGTGTCCGCCATCTGTGCGGCTGAAGATCCTGAACAAGCTGCCCGTAACCTGTTATGACAACGAATGATTTAGCTGCTGTTCTGGAAAATCTGCGTGCGCAGAAGCCGCTTATCCTTTCCCTTACCAACAGTGTGGTGCAGCCTATTACGGCCAACATGCTGCTGGCGGCTGGTGCTTCTCCCGTGATGTTGAACGATGCGGAGGAAAGTGCCCAGTTGCTCCGCATCTGTGCTAATGGCCTGTTGATTAACGTGGGCACGCTTTCCCGCCCGCAGGCGGAGCAGATGCGTGCTGCGGTGGACGCGGCCCAGTCTGCAGGCGTGCCCTGGGTACTCGACCCTGTGGCTGTGGGCCTGCTGGGGTTCCGCACGGAGTTCTGCCGCGAGCTGCTGGGGTTCTCGCCTGCTCTTATCCGTGGCAATGCCTCGGAGATTATGGCTCTGGCCGGTGAGGCTGCGGGCGGCCGTGGCACGGATACCACAGAGGATAGCTCCGCCGCCGTGCAGGCTGCCCGTATGTTGGCAAAGCAGTGTTCCTGCTCGGTGCTGGTCACGGGTTCCGTGGACTATGTGACCGATGGCGAGCGCCTGCTGGCGCTGGGGAATGGCCATGAAATCATGACCCGTGTGACAGGTGTGGGCTGCGCCATGGGTGCGCTGGCTGCCGCCTGTGTGGCCGCTGCGCCCGATGCCTTCACGGGGGCTGCTGCCTGTGCTGCCATTCTGGGTCTTGCCGGTGAGCGCGCTGCAGCCCGTTGTCCGCACCCCGGCAGCTTTGCCGCCGCCCTGCTGGATGAACTGGATGCCCTCACCCCTGCCGATGTAGCAGACTACACGCGTATTGTGTGAGGTTTTCCATACCAAAATTTATCTTCCTGGTCCTCTCTTGAACTATGAGTTTTCATTCCTCTTTGTTAAATTCTAGCTTGCGGCGGCACATAGAGTGTGCTAGAGTAAGGAACAATGCAAAACGAACAGCTTTCTCTGGAATGGAAACAGCTGGCAGACTTGCCGGATGTTGAAGGTTTTGCCGGTTCTTATGCCGGCGTGAGTAACGGTGCCCTCATCGTGTGCGGTGGTGCTAATTTCCCGGAAAAACCGCTCTGGGAAGGTGGCCCCAAGCGCTGGACAGACCGTATCTACGTGCTCCCCGCAGGTGAACCCGGCTGGAAGGATGCCACCCCGCTGCCCAAGCCCCTGGGCTATGGCGCCACGGCCACCCTGCCGCAGGGTGTGATGCTGATTGGCGGCAGCAATGCCGAAGGTGCTGTGGCTGATTGCTACATGCTCACCTGGGATGGTGCTGATGTGACCTGCCGTGCCGTGGCTTCTCTGCCCACCACACTTACCGGTCACGCCGCTGCTGTGATGGGTGGCAAGGTGTATGTGCAGGGTGGCTCTGTGGCTCCCGGTGAGCAGGATGCCGAAGCCCGCATGTGGGTGTATGACCCCGAGACGGATACCTGGAGCGATGGCGAGCCCATGCCCTGCCGTGGCCGTTTCCTGCAGCAGATGGCCACTATCGGCCACACTATCTATGTGCTGGGCGGTATCGGTCTGCAGCCCGGCGATGAAGGCCGCATGGCCCGCGAGATGCTGACGGATGCCTGGAGCTGGAGTGCCGAGACGGGCTGGCGTCGTCTGGCTCACCTGCCGCACTACTGCGGTGCTGCTCCCACGCCCGCCCCTGTGATTGGTGGCCGCATTTACCTGCTGGGTGGCGATGATGCCACGGTGAAGGGATTTACCCCGCAGAATCATCCCGGTTTCCACAACCAGAGCCTGTGCTACTGCCCCGGCAGCGATACCTGGTATGATGCCGGTGAGATTGCCGTGGCCCGTGCGGTGCTGCCCTGCGCTGTGTGGAACGGCATGGCTGTGATTGTGAACGGTGAGCAGCGCCCCGGCAAGCGTTCGAACCAGGTCTGGGGTGCCAAGATGTAATAATGCCATGTTGAAGAATCTCTTTATTCTGGCCGCTGTGGCCGCCCTGCCACTGGCAGCTCAGTGCTGCCCCGGCTGCGGGCATCATGCTCCTGCTCCGCTCAAGGTGGAGTCCAAGGCTCTGGCTGAGAGCCCGAAGATTTCGGACTCCGTGGGGCGTGCCGGTATGGTGGCCAGCGTGGTGCGCACGGCTGATGGCGCCCGTATTCTGGCTATCGGTGGTGCCAACTTCCCGAATGCCAAGCCGGGTGCCAAGACCCCGGCAGAGCGCGGTGCCAAGGTGTTCTACGATGAAATCCTGAGCATCAACCCGCTGGATGGCAGCTGCTCCGTGCTGGCTAAGCTGCCGTACCCCATCGGCTATGCCGCCCACACCAGCAAGGGCAGGGACATGGTCATTGCAGGTGGTTGCAACATGGAAGGCCATGTGGCAACGGTGACCCGCATCAAGGCCGACGGCAGCACCGAGGCTCTGCCCGAGCTGCCTGTCACTACCGCTTATCCCGCCTTTGTGCAGATGGGGAGCAAGCTGTATGTGTTCGGCGGTCAGGAAAAGGCTGAATCCGTGACCTGCCTGAGCAGCAGCTATGTGCTTGACCTGAAGAATCCTGCTGCAGGCTGGAAGGAACTGGCTCCCATGCCGGGCGAAGGTCGCATGCTGGCGGCTGCCGGTGCCTGCCACAAGGGAAAGATTTATGTGGCTGGTGGTTGCTCTCTGCATCCCGATGCCAAGGGCGCTGCCGAGCGTACCTACCTGAAGAGTACCCTCTGCTACGACCCTGCCACCAATACCTGGAGCTCCGCTGCCGATATGCCCGAGACCATCGTGGCCCCGGCTACGCCCATGCCGACCATGCGTGGAGGGCTGCTGCTGCTCTGCGGTGACCCTGGTAATTTCTACCGCGCCAGCCTGGAGGGTAAGGCCCCCGCCGACCACCCTGGGCAGAATACCACCATCTACAGCTATGACCCCTGCAAGAACGCCTGGACAGTTGCCGGGCAGAACAGCATCGGCATTGCTACGGCTCCTGCCGTGAAGGTGATGGGCACGGTCTTCATCATCTCCGGCGAGACGCACCCCGGCGTGCGTACGCCCGTCATTTCTACCCTGAATCTCTCCAAATAACAACAAAGAAACACACATATGCCTGAACCTAATCCCGTACTGTCGTTCCTGGCCGATCTCACCCCCTGGGTGGCCATCGGTATTGCTGTGCTGGCCATCATGGCTGCCTGCAAGAAAGGCCTCGGTAAGCCCGCTATCTCTCCGAATGCACCCGTGACCAATCCCGGCAAGTGGGCCTGGATTGCCGTGGCTGTGCTCTGGGTGGTGGTGATGCTGAACTATTTCGACCGCCAGCTGCTGGCTGTGCTCAACAAGTCCATGACCGAAGGTCCGGGCTGCATTGAGATGACGCAGGCCCAGTTCGGTATCGTGACCTCGGCCTTCCTCATTGTGTATGCTGCTCTCTCCCCTGTGGGTGGCTACCTGGCCGACCGCTTCAGCCGATCCTTCATCATCATGTGCTCTCTGGTCGTGTGGTCCATCGTGACCTGGATGACCGGTAAGTCTGAATCTTACGAGGAACTTATTTTCTGGCGCGCCATGATGGGCGTGAGCGAGGCTTTCTACATTCCCGCTGCTCTGGCTCTTATTACCGACTACCACCGTGGTGGTACCCGCTCTCTGGCCACCGGCCTTCACATGAGCGGTATCTATGCCGGCCAGGTGCTGGCCGGTTGCGGTGCCATGATGGCCGGCGACCCCTGCCAGCTGGGCTGGCGCCTTACCTTCGAGCTCTTCGGCTTCATCGGTGTGGCCTATGGCCTTATCGTGCTCTTCTTCCTGCGTGACCCGAAGGCTGCCGAGGCTCCCGCTGAGGCTGCTGCCACCGAGGCGACCGCAGCTCCCGCTGCTCCCAGCTTCACCCTGGGCCAGATGCTCAAGAGCATCTTCACCGGCCGCGGCATGTACCTGCTGCTGCTCATGATTTCCTTCGCCGGCTTTGCCAACTGGTTCCTGCTGGGCTGGTATCCCCGCCTGCTGCAGGATATGTTCGGTATCTCCGAAGCTGAGGCCGGTCCCCAGGCTACGTTCTGGATTAACATCGCCAAGTACATCTCCGTGCTGGCTTGCGCCGTGATTGCCGACCGCTGGTACCTGAGCAACAAGAATGCTCGCGCCTATGTGCCCGGTATCGCCTTCTGCGTGGCCGGTCCCTGCGTGCTGCTGGCCATGATTTTCGGTGTGGAGATTGGTCTTGCCGCTGTGCTGGCCCTGGTGGCCATGCAGGGTGTGGCCCAGGGCTCCATGGATGCCACGCTCATGCCTGTGCTCCGCAACACCATCGATGAGCGCTTCGCCGCTACGGGCTACGGCCTGCTTAACCTGACCTCCGTGGGTGCCGGTGCTCTGGTATCCTGGCTGGGTGGCATGCTGAAGGACGCCGGTACTCCGCTCTCCATGGTGCTGAGCCTGGCTGGTATCCTCATGATGCTCTGCGGTATCATTCTCTTCTGCCTGCCCAAGAAGGACAATGCTTAAAACGATGAAGATTTCATCTATCATACTGTGTGCCGCTACCTTACTGGTAGCGGCACCAGTTTCTTTTACGCCGGCCTTCGCACAGGATGATTTCGCCGAGGAACAGCCTGTTAAGAAGAAGGGGAAGAAGAAAAAGAAGGATAAGGGCGCGCCTTCCGCATTGCCGGGCAAGCCTGCTTCCAAGGCGGAGCTTTCTGAGCTGAACAGCGAGCCCTACGACCGCGCGGTGGATGTGTTTGTGGCGGGCGATGATAATCCCTACGCCAGTATCCGCATCCCGGACATTATCAATGCCAACGGCACGTTGGTAGCCATGGCCGAAGGTCGCTACCAGGACACGGACCAGGGGCAGAATGATCTGATTGTCTCCATCAGCAAGGATGGCGGCAAAAAATGGAGTAAGCCGGTGGTAGCTGCTGCCTCCAAGGGCGCCACCTTCAACAATCCCTGCCTGATTTACGACCGCGAGAACAAGCAGATAGTGCTGTTCTTCCAGCGTTACCCCGAGGGAATCAAGGAGCGCACGCCCGATATCCCCACAGGCTGGAAGGATGACCGCTGCATCCGCAACTTTGTCTGCTTCTCCAAAAACGGCAAGAAGTGGAGCAAGCCCAAGGATGTGACCCAGTTCACTAAGAATGAGGGCGTGACCATCACCTGCAGTGGCCCGAACCCCGGTGTGCAGATTACCCGCGGCGAATATAAGGGGCGCATCGTGGTGCCGCTGAATGAAGGCCCCTTCGGCAACTGGACTCTGGCCGCCGCCTATTCCGACAACGGTGGCAAGAGCTGGAAGATTGGCAAGAAATCTGATGCCGGCCGCGGCATCAATGAGGTGTCCATCGTGGAAACGACCGATGGTGGTCTTCTGGTGGTATCCCGCGCCTGGGGCGGTGGCCTGCGCAAGGTGGCCTACTCTGAGGACGGCGGTGAAAGCTGGGGGCCGGTGAAGGACCACGCCGAGCTGACCAGCCCGAACTGCCAGAATGGCCTCACCCGTTACTCCCACGAGGATGACGAAGCTCTGGGTGGCCGCGGGCGCATCCTGTTCTCGACGCCGACGACCGGAAGCCGCACCAACGGCATCATCAAGATGAGCTATGATGACGGCAAGACCTGGCCTGTCGAGAAGCGCGTGGGTGATGGTCCCTTTGCCTACTCTGTGCTTTGCCCCGTGAAGCCCGGCGTGGCCGGTATCCTGTACGAGGTGAACGGTGCCCCGATCAAGCATATACGCTTTGCTCCGTTCAGCATCTCCTGGTTGACGGATGGCGAAGATACCGGTATGGCCAAGTAATCCCCGATTGATCTTATAAACCGGAATCCCCCGCCTGATATAGTATCGGGCGGGGGATTCTGTATATTTCGGAAGTTACTTATTGCCACTTACCCTTGCGGAAGCAGCAGAGACTGACGATGCCGAGCAGGAGCAGTCCAATGACGCTCACGACCATCCACTGGGTGGGGGAGAGCCATTCGCCGCGGGTTTTCAGGAACTTTCTTTCGACCTTGGCAGCCTGTCTGGCGGCGTTACTGGCAACTTTCGCCAGCGATTGGCTGACCTTCGGGGTGATGGAGACCGTTTTTACAAGGTCGGTATTGATGCTGATGCTCTTGAACTCCTTATTATCGGCAGATGCCAGGCGGGGCAGGGAGATAATCAGCGCGCCGTTCACATCATAGCCCATGATGCCACCGATGCCATTCCATCCGGCCCCCTGGCAGCCGGAGGCTACCACGGTGAAGGTGATGTAGTGGTGGTCGCCACGGTGCAGTGCTGCAGGATAGGTCATCAGCTTGCCGTAGGGAATGGTTTCACCCCAGGGACGGCCATGCCAGTTGCCCGTAATACCTTCGGGAGTAGCCATGAGCCCCAGCTCGTGTACAGATTCGAAGGTCAGCAGTTTGGTGTCCGTTGTTACTTGGGAAGCCGCAGTGAGGTCTACCGTCATGGCCACAGCCGTGGTGGCAACATTCGATTTGCGGAAACTGGTGACGCTGTATATAGGCAGGCGGGAATACAAGGCACCGTAGTCACCGGTAAGCGTGCCGGCATCACAGGTTATATCGCTATAGGTTGCCTTGGAACAGGGGTCGGTGAACAAAGCCGGCTTGGCCTCCATGGGCAGGGCTGCGGTAGCGAAGAGAGCCAGCAGAAAGAGTTTTTTTCTCATGGTGATAATGTTGTACAGCTATTACTGTATAATCTAGCGCATGTGCTATGTTTTGGCAAGCAAGTTTTGAGGTTAATCAAGGGAAATTGTACGATTCAGCGGAGTATGAAGCGTTCCTCCTTGACCTTTTGAATGAGAACAGGTACACTCCCGCGCATGCAGGAGTTGGAAATCATGTCCCCCGCGGGGTCGTTTGAATCGCTGGCCGCCGCGCTGCGCGCCGGTGCCGATAGTGTGTATTTCGGTGTAGGTAAGTACAACATGCGCGCCCGTTCCACGGTGAATTTCACCGAAGATGATCTGCCGAAGGTGGCCCGCCTGTGCCATGCCTGCGGTGCCAAGTCCTACCTGACCTGCAACGTGATTATCTACGATGAGGAAATGGAAGGCATGCAGCAGCTGCTGCGCCAGGCCAAGGCGGCCGGGGTGGATGCCGTGATTGCGGCTGACCTGGCCGTGATTTCCTATGCCCACAGCATCGGGCTTGAGGTGCATGTTTCCGTGCAGGCCAATGTGTGCAACCTGGGTGCTGTCCGCTTCTTCGCCGCCTATGCAGATGTGATGGTGCTGGCCCGTGAGCTGAAGCTCAGCCAGATTCGCCATATCATCGATGGTATCAGGCGCGAGAATATCACAGGCCCCTCGGGTAAGCATGTGCGCATCGAGGTATTTGCCCATGGGGCGCTCTGCATCGGTATTTCCGGTAAGTGCGGCATGAGTCTGGCTGCCTACAATGCCAGCGCCAACCGCGGCCAGTGCTACCAGCTCTGCCGCCGCAAGTATCGCGTGACTGATACCGAGACCGGCTTTGAGATGGATATCGATAACCAGTACATCATGTCCCCCAAGGATATCTGCACCATCCGAGTGATTGATCAGCTGGTGGAGGCGGGCGTGTCGGTGTTCAAGCTGGAGGGACGTGGCCGCTCTGAGGCCTACGTTTCCACGGTGACTTCCGTGTACAAGGAAGCTGTGCAGTGCTGCGCTGCCGGTGAGTGGAGCCCCGAGAAGGTGGCTGCCTGGGAAGAGGAGCTGCTGCGCGTGTTCAACCGCCAGTTCTGGCATGGCGGTTATTATCTTGGTGAAGAATGGGATACCTGGAGCGGATGCTCTAACAGTCTGGCTCTCGAGCAGCGCCAGCACCTGGGTCGCGTGATGCGCTGGTATCCCAAGGTGGGTGTGGCAGAAATCCGTCTGGAGGCCGGCCCTGTATCACCCGGTGATAAGATTGAAATCACCGGTGTGACCACGGGTATTGTGCGCGTGACTGTGCCCGAAGTGCGCTGTGATAATGAGAGCGGCGAGACTCAGGTGGTGCAGGTCGCGCCCAAGGGTGCCACTGCTCTGATTGCCGTGCCCACCAAGGTACGCCACGGCGACAAGGTCTACCTTGTGACCCGCCGCAAACTGAAGTGATTTGTGTGGCTCTGCAAGCCGCACACTCAGCAACCCTCTTTATTCGCTCTTGCCGCGCAGAGTTTGCCCGTTATCCGGGGCGATGAATTGCTCTGCTGGGATTTGTTGGGCCTGCAGGGCGGCTGCCAGGTCATTGAGCGTTTCCTCGTAGCCTTCATTGGCGAGCTGCCAGGTGCCGAAGTGGCAGGCGATGGCCTGCTTGGGCTGCAGCTGCCGGAATGCTTCCACCGCCTCGGCGGGGGAGATGTGGCCATTGCGAATCCAGTCGGGCTTGTAGGCGCCGATGGGGATGAGCGCGACATCCGGCGCGCCGAGTCGTGCGCGGATATCGGCGAAGCAGCCTGATTTGGCGGAGTCGCCCACATAGTAGATGGACGGCCCTTCGCTGGCCTGCAGGTAGAACCCGCACCAGAGTGAGCGGTTGCGGGTGTAGGTGTTGCGGTAGCGGTTGCTCCAGTGCTTGGCGGGGGTGAGGGTGACCTTCAGGTTGCCATGCTGCACGCTTTCCCACCAATCGGCTTCAACGATGTGGGCATCCTCGCCGCAGTGGTATTTCACCAGGCTCCCCAGACCCAGCGGCACAATGAACATGGGGTTATGCTCCTTTGCCAGTCTGCGGACGGTATCGGCATCGAAATGGTCATAATGGTCGTGGGAAAGCAGGCAGATATCAATCTTCGGCAGCTTGTCCCATGCAATGCCAGCAGGGCGGTGGCGCTTTGGGCCGAATCCCTGCACGGGGCTGGTGTAGTCGCTCCAGACGGGGTCGGTCAGGATGTTGAGCCCTGCGGTGCGGATGAGCATGGTGGAGTGGTTCACCATGGTTACCTCCCAGTCCTTGCCGTCCACCTGCGGCGCCAGCTCAGGCCGGTGGGACAGGGTGTCTACGGTGGGGTATTCGCCCTTGGTGTGGCGCTCGCGCAGCCACTGCAGCAGGTTGCTGGTCTTGTACAGGGTGCTGGGCTCGTTGTTGTAGAAGAAGACGCCGTCGAAATGGTCGCTGACTGGCCCCTTCCATTCACCACCTCGGCAGAGCCAGCGCGGCATCAGGAAATCGCCTGCCAGCAGCGTGGTGCCCACCAGTGCCAGCAGAATGGCGGTCATGGAAAACTTGCTGCGGCGGGTCATGATTCGAAGCGGTGCTGAATCAGCACGTTGAAGTGATCCCCTGCACCGGGCACGGCGATGAGGTGGCGGTCAGCCGCGTTCATGGGGTCGGCCAGGTCCTTGAGGTAGTCGTGCTGGCTCATGTACTGCACGCGATCCCCCACGCAGTTCACGGCCAGCTGGCGCAGGTCGGTGAAGTTTACATCGGCGGTGATATCACAGCGGCCGGCCATGCCGGGCAGGGCATCGGTGTTCACCAGCTGGTGTGCCTTGTAGCCGCGCAGCGTGCCGGCGGGGCGGCGGTGGTAGAGTGTATCGTTCAGCTCGCCGTAGTCGATGGTGACCATGGTGCCGCATTTCCAGAGCGGCTGCCAGGCGGCATACCACTTGTGGTAGCTTTCCTGCACCTCGACAATCTGGCCTTCGTAGGCCCAGCGGGCGAAGGCGCTGGATTCCGGCAGCGGACGTTCCTTCACGGCGCGAACAATCTGCCCGTGGTTCACGGAAAGCCCCAGCTCCAGCCACTTGCCGTCCTGGAACACGAACTGGCGGGCAGGGAAGGCATCTGGCAGTTCGTTCGAGAAGATGAACGCGCGGCCACCGGCGTGCTTGATGGCTTTTTCAACGGTTTCGTACACGCGCACGAAGTTGCCGCCCACCATGAGCTGCAGGTCGCGCAGCGCCTTGGAGCGGTCCACCATGTAGTAGCGCACGCGCAGGCGGTTGAAGAAGCCAAGCGAGCGCGCCATGCTCACCGCCATATCGCCATTGCCGCCGCCGATTTCGATGATGGGCAGGCGGCGGTTGAAGGCCTTGCAGCTCATTTCCCACTGCTGCACCAGCCGGCGCGCCAGCAGGTCGCTCATGGTGGCGGTGGTGGAGAAATCGCCACGGAAGCCGATATCGGCGATATTGTTGTTGTAGTAGCCTCCCTCCGCATCATAGAGGGCGATTTCCATGAACTCCTCCATGGAAATCCAGTTGCCGTTGGCCAGAATGTGCGGAGCCAGGTTCATGGTCTTGGACTTACAGGGAAAGCTCGAGCATGCGCTCCAGCGGGGCAGCGGCGCGCAGACGCAGATCCTCGGGCACTCGCACCTCGGGAGCCATGTCGCGCAGGCAGTTGCGCAGCTTCTCCAGCGTGTTGAGCTTCATGTATTCGCACTCGGCGCAGGAGCACTGGCCCATGTCCATGGGGATGAACTCCTTGCCCGGCACCAGCTTGCGCAGGCGGTGCAGAATGCCCGTCTCGGTCACGATGATGAACTTGCCGCATTCGCTCTCGCGGCAGTAGGGAATCATCTTCTCGGTGGAGCAGATGTGGTCGGCCAGCAGGCGGATGGGTTCCTGGCATTCGGGGTGGCAGACCACCAGGGCATCGGGGTGCTTGGCTTTGGTGGCCAGCAGCTGGTCGCGGGTGAAGCGCTCGTGCACATGGCAGGCGCCGTTCCACATGGTCATCACGCGGCCTGTCTTCAGCGAGGTCCAGGCGCCCAGGTTGCGGTCCGGCACAAAGAGAATGGGGCGGTCCGTGGGGGCGGTTTCGATGATACGCTGGGAGTTGCCGCTGGTCACGATGACATCTGCCAGAGCCTTCACGCCGATGGAGCAGTTCACATAGGCAATCACGTAGTAGTTCTTGTCCTTGTTCTCTTCCAGGAAAGCGGCCAGCTCTTCGGCGGGGCAGGGGGCCTCCAGCGCGCAGGCGGGATTCGCATCCGGCAGCAGCACGGTGCGGGTCGGGTTCAGGATGCAGGCGGTCTCGGCCATGAAATGAACACCGCAGAACACGATGACATCGCACTCCGCTTCCTGAGCCTTGCGGGCCAGGGCCAGAGAATCGCCTACGAAGTCGGCCAGATCCTGGATTTCCGGGCGCTGGTAGCTGTGAGCCAGAATGACGGCGTTGCGTTCCTTCTTGAGACGCAGGATTTCATCGATGAGGTTTTCGTTGGACATAGCAGGGAAGGGGGGATTATTTCTTTTCGCGGGTCATGTACTTCATGAGGGCATACAGGCCGGCCAGCATGACGATAGCCAGCACCACCAGGTGGGATTCTTCCTTCACGGCGTGCACCAGGGTCTCGGGGCTCTGCATGATATCGGGGTGTTCGCTGCCTACCTTGTCGCCGAACCATGCCAGCACCCAGCACCAGATGGCCGAACCGATGATGGTGGCCAGGCTGAAGGCGGTGAAGTTCATCTTGACCAGACCGGCGGGGATGGAGATGAGGTGGCGGATAACGGGCAGGAAACGGGCAAAGAAGATACCGGCGGTGGAGTACTTGTTCATGAATACCTCTGCCTTTTCCACCTTGTGCGGCGGCATGAGGAAGTACTTACCGAAGCGGTACACAAACGGACGCCCCAGCCACAGCGCCATGCCATACATCACGCACGAGCCCAGATAGGAACCCACGGTGCCGGCCAGCACCACGCCCCAGAACGACATATCGGCATCCGGGTAGGTGGCAATGATGGCCGCAGGCGGCACCACGATTTCACTCGGCACAGGGATGATGGAGCTTTCCATGGCCATGAGAATGACCACACCCCAGTAACCCCACTGCTGAATGCAGTCCATACAGTAGACAAGGAACTCGTGCATGCGGGCATTATGCACACATTTGCCCGGAATAAAAGTCTTTTCTTGCAATTTTTCGCGCGCGTGGTAGAGTAGTGTCATGAAGATATATGTGGTAGCCGGCGAGAAGAGTGGCGACAAACAGGGCGCATTGGTCATTCAGGAGCTGCTGCGCCGCCGTCCCGATGCTGAAATTGTGGGCCTTGGCGGTAATCGCATGCATGCCCTTGCCCCCGGTGTGGAGGACTGGGCAGATGCCGCTGCCGTCATCGGCATTGTGGAGGTGCTGCGCCACATCCGTTTCTTTGCCGGTAAGCTCAAGGAAATGACGGAGCGCATCGCCGCCGACCAGCCGGACTGCCTGCTGCTCATTGACTACCCCGGTTTCAACCAGCGCCTCGCCGAGCGCGTGAAGAAGGTTTCCCCGAAGACGAAGATTGCCTGGTTCATTGCCCCCATGGTGTGGGCCTGGAAGAAGGGGCGTATTCCCAAGCTGGCCGCTGTGCTCGACCTCATGATGTGCACCTTCCCCTTCGAGAAGCCGCTCTTCGAGAAGGCCGGCCTGCGCACCGAGTTTGTGGGGCACCCGCTGGTGGATGATATTCTGGCCGCCCGCCGCACCGATGTGCGCGAAAAGAACCTCATCGGCCTTTTCCCCGGCAGCCGCAACCGCGAGGTGGAGCGCCACTTCCCCGTGTTCCTCGATGTGGTGAAGGAACTCCGCACACGCCACCCCGAGTGGCGCTTCGAGACTTCTGCCTCGTCGGAAAAACTGGCTGCCGTCATGCGCCGCATGGCCGATGAAGCTGGCATGCCCGCCGAAATCATCAATATCTGCCCCGGCAGCTACCATGATCTGATGGACCGCTCCGAGGCCGCTCTGGTCACCTCCGGCACCGCCACGCTCGAGGCTGCTCTGCACGAGCTGCCCTTTGCCCTGGTGTACAAGGTGGCGTATGGTACCTACCTCTTTGCCCGCATGGTGCTCACCATCAAGTATGTGGGCATGGTGAACATTCTGGTGGACAAGCCGGTGACCCGCGAGCTGCTGCAGGATGATTTCAACGTGGAGAACTGCATCGCCGAGCTCGAGCGCCTTACCCAGCCCGATTCCCGCGCCAAGGTGCTGGCCGAAATGCAGGAATCTATGGCCACCCTCGGCCACGGCGGTGCCGCCGCCAAGGCTGCCGAGGCTGTGCTTTCGCTCTTTGAGTGATGGTGTGAGCCGCCATGTGATTCTGATGCCCTAATCGATTTCATACCTGGAGATTTGTAGAAATGGGTAAGAAAATTCAGATAAGGAATAGCACGGCTGAATTCCTCATATTTACAAATCAGGCCAGGGAGGATGGGATTGAAGTCAGGCTTCAGGACGATACGATTTGGTTGAGCCAGAAATTAATGGCAACCCTTTTCGATTGTTCTACGGATAATATAGGTTTACACCTCAAGAATATTTACAACGAGGGAGAGCTGGACGAAAAATCAACTACCGAGCTTTTCTCGGTAGTTGCCACAAATGGTAAAACCTATAATACAAAACATTATAATCTGGATGCGATAATTGCAGTGGGTTATCGTGTTAACTCAAAGAAGGCGACAGCATTCCGTAGATGGGCGACCAGTATTCTCAGAGATTATGCAATACGTGGATACGTCATCGATAGAGAGCGAATGAAGAACGGAACTTTCTTCAATGAGAACTATTTCACAAGTTTGTTGGAGGAGGTTCGGGAAATCCGCGCAAGTGAGCGCTTGTTCTATCAGAAGATAACGGATATATATGTCACGTCTTTTGACTATGATGCCAAGGCTCAGACCACACTTGACTTTTTTGCTCACGTGCAAAATAAATTGCATTTTGCGATACATCGGCATACCGCAGCGGAATTAATAATCGACCGCGCTAGTAGCCAGAAAGAGCATATGGGGCTAACCTCGTGGAAAAATGCGCCGTCCGGGAAAATTATCAAGAGCGATGTTTCCGTTGCTAAAAACTATTTGACAGAACACGAGCTTCGCAGGTTAGACAGGGTCGTTTCGATGTACCTGGACTATGCTGAGGAACAGGCTGAAAGGCATATTCCCATGTCGATGGAGGACTGGGCAAAAAAATTGGATGCATTTTTGCAGTTCAATGAGTATGAGTTGCTCAATAATGTAGGACGTGTTTCAGCCCAGGTGGCAAAGGTATTCGCTGAAAGCGAGTTCGAGAAATATCGGATTATTCAGGATAGACTGTTTCAATCTGATTTCGATAAATATAACTCAGATAACTTGCTGGATTTGATTTCTTCTCATTCCAATGAGGGCAGAACATGAAGAGAGTAGAAAAAGGCTCGGATAAGGCTCTTGGATGTACGTTGAAAAAATTGGGGTTAAAAACGTGCAAGGTCGTAGGATGGATTTTTTGTGTCTTGCTGCTGTGTCTTGTTTCGGCGTGCAGCTGCTTGGTGGAGCATTCTGCTGAGCAGCCGGTGAGCCGCCCTGCACCTGAAGCGGAGCAGCGGCTGAGAGGGCATGTGGAGCAGCTCTGTGCCCAGCCGCGCTATGGCGATACGCTGGAGCAGGCGCGGCACTATATCGAGGATAAACTGGCAGCCGCCGGCTGGGCGGTCACCTTGCAGGAATTCACCACTTCCGATGGGGAGACCCACTATAATATCTGCGCCTTACGCCGCGGGAAGTCGGGAAAACGCTATATCATAGGCGCTCATTATGATGCCTGCGACACCGGGGAAGGGGAGAACCCCGGGGCAGATGATAATGCCAGTGCTGTGGCCGCCCTGCTTGAGCTGGCTGCGCAGTTGCCCCGGGATACGCCTGAACATGATATTGAGCTGGTGGCCTGGGCCTGTGAGGAACCGCCTTGGTTCGATAGTGAGGACATGGGAAGTGCCCGCCACGCGGCAGCCTGCGACAGGGAGAAGGTGCTGGGTCTTATCTGCCTGGAGATGCTGGGGTATTTCAGCGATGAACCGGACAGCCAGCCTTCTCTGTTTCCCGGCTATTCTCTCTTGCTTCCCACAGTCGGCAATTTTATAGCCGTGGCGGGCAATCTGGAGGCATACGGCCTGGCAAAGCAGATTTATTCCGGCTTGAAGCAGCAGCTGCCGGCCGCCCGTATCAATGTGCCCTGGGCTGAGGAAACAGAGCTGTTCTTCAGCGATCACCGCAATTACCACCCCCTGGGCATTCCTGCCGTTATGGTGACGGATACGGCCATGATTCGCAATCCCAACTACCATGAGCCGACCGATACCCCCGATACGCTCGACTATCACCGTCTCAACCTGGTTACGCGCGGGCTTGTCCGTATAGTGACCAGCCTCGCTTGGCCGGAGTAAAAACGGAGAAACAACGACTGTTCCTTTCCATGGTTGATGCCGGCGCAGCGATTCGTGCCGGTGCTATTTCCGGTCAAAGAAACGGTTGAAGAGGCAGAGCATAATCGGCCAGGGACTCGACAGCAGGGCTGAGATGAGTATACCGATGAGGAAATCCAGAGGTGGTATCTTGTCGATGTCGATATAGTCTCCCAGGTTAAGCAGAAAGAGGAAGGGCAGGAACCAGAAACTGGCCAGTACCACCAACAGAGCCTCCCTTCCGATGCGGGTCAGGTTGATATGGCGGAACACGCCAAGTGCCACGAGGGCCAGCAGCAGGCTTGCCACACCCACCATGATGACCAGCACAGTCCAGGTGCTCGTTTCAGTCAGGGGAAGTTCGTGGGGTGAACACAGCAGGGAAATAGCGGTATATATGGTAGTAGCGGCAAGGGAACAGGTAAGAAGCTGGCCGAAGCTCGTCTTAGCGACGCTCGATGGAGAAAGCGCACCTGCCGGTATGCCCGGCAGTTTGCAGATAGGATACCAGTCTTCTGAACCGTTTTTTGCAAAGAGGTAATCCTGAGTTACCTCGCCCTGCTTGATGAGTTCCAGCACAATATCCAGGGCCATGGGACCCGTGGGGGAGCCTCCCGGCGGCATCAGCCTGTATTGTTGAGGGGTAGTCATGGTGGTGGTTGTCGGGATGGTATGAAAACGGGTGTTCTATCCCACCAAGGTGACGGTGCGGGTGTTTTCGCCGGTGTGGCGGAGTACGAGCCAGCGGGTATCGGCGGGCATGAGGGAGCCATCGAAGCGGTCTGCCCATTCCACCAGCAGGATGCGGCCGCTTTCCAGATATTCGTCCCAGCCGATGCCGATGGCCTCCTGCGGGCTCTTCATGCGGTAGAAATCGAAATGTGCCACGGGCAGGGTGCCGTCATCGTGCTCGTGCACCAGGGAGAAGGTGGGGCTGGCGGCGGGGTTGCCTGCACCCAGTCCTTCTAATATACCCTGCACCAGGTGGGTCTTGCCTGCGCCCAGGTCACCCACCAGCCCGAATACCTGGCCGGGCTCCAGTTCTGCAGCCATGGACCGCCCAAGCGCTACCATTTCTTCCTCGGAAGTGACCTCAATGGGGGAATTTTTAAAAATTTTTTGCAAATTTTTCATTTTAGTGTGAAATTTTTCTTTACAAATGCGCTTGCGTGCCTATAATGTGCCAGCCCGCATGAGCGGGTGCAACATCAAAATTCTGAAAATTATGGCATACGCAGTTTTCACTTCCGGCAGCAAGCAGTACCGTGTGACGGTCGGTGATATCCTCACCGTTGACCGCCTCGCTGGTCTGGAGAAGGATGGCGAGACCACGTTCGACCAGGTGCTCCTGGTGGAGAACGAGGGTGAGACGAAGGTGGGTGCTCCCACGGTGGCAGGTGCAACGGTGACGGCCAAGGTGCTGGATCCGGAGGCTCGTGGCGCCAAGGGTATCGCTTTCAAGTTCAAGCGCCGCAAGGGTTTCCACAAGAAGAAGGGTTTCCGCGCCGCTCTTACCAAGGTGCAGATTACCGCTATCAACGCCTGATTATTAACCCCCTATCCCATAGATACTAACTAGTCATGGCACATAAGAAAGGTCAAGGTTCCGTCCGTAACGGTCGCGATTCCCGCAGCAAGCGTCTCGGCGTGAAGAAGTTTGGTGGTCAGACTGTGATCGCCGGCAATATCATCGTTCGCCAGCGTGGCACCAAGTTCCATCCCGGCAAGGGCGTGGGCATGGGCCGCGATTACACGATTTTCTCCCTGGTTGATGGTCGCGTGTTCTTCGATCGCGAAGGCCGCCGCGTCAACGTTGCTCCCGAGGCTTAAGTTTTAAGCTCCCGAAGCAAATAAAGAAAAGCCCTGTCACCAATGCGGTGACGGGGCTTTTTCCTGTCCTTGCGCAGCGAGGATATCGTCTTGCGAAGCAAGATATCGTCCTGACCGCAGGTCAGGGTATCGTCCGGCGCAGCCGGATATCGTTTCCGATGGTGCGATGATGAACATCTACCCAACGCCCGGGATACAGAAAGGCACGGCATACCGGTAACGAAATCCTTGCCCTTGTGGGCAAGGACGAAATCCACACGGGGTGTGGACGAAATCTTGCTTTGCAAGACGATATCCGCCTCTGCGCGGCGGACTTGTGTCGCCGGGGCTTTTTTTCGTTGCGTGGGGAGGGGAAATAGGATAGAATGCCGTTACGATGCTCAGGAGTAAGCTCTACACGGGATTGATTGTGCTGGCTATGGCTCTCTGCGCCCCCGCGGCGCCGGGGCAGCAGGGGGGTATTCCCTTTGTTGAAGACATGCCGGATGATGAAGAGGCAGAGGAGATTGTGGATACCGTGAAGCTGGGCGGCGAGGACCGCGTGCCCGCTATGCAGGAAGGTGTGGAGCAGGCCGACAGCTACGAGGATGCCGTGGACCCCGATGCG
This sequence comes from Akkermansia sp., assembly GCA_045644745.1. GTDB lineage: Bacteria > Verrucomicrobiota > Verrucomicrobiia > Verrucomicrobiales > Akkermansiaceae > Akkermansia. Next base: position 101,148 of record JAZRHL010000039.1, on the reverse strand, counting down.
CCTGAGCATGTGGACACGGGCAGTACTCCCCATGTGGACACGGGGCTGGATTCGCTCAAGCCCACCACTTCGGTGACCGACCCCACCGTGCACGACCCCTCCCGCGTGGCCTATGCCACCAACCGCAGGAATGCCCGCACCATGTCGCTCACGGTGCCGGGTCCCCGTGGCATCATCTCGGATCGCAACGGACTGGTGATGGCCTGCTCCGAGGTGGCCTACCAGCCCTCGGTGAACTACGGCCAGCTCAAGGACGATAGCGAGGAGAATATCCTGGCTATCGGCCGCAAGGTGATTTCCGCCTACGAGGCGGCTGGCGTACCGGTCTATGAGAAGACGGATGCCCAGCTGCTCGACCACTACCGCCAGCGCCGCTGGCTGCCGCTGCCCGTGGGCCCCACCATCCGCGCCCGCGACCTGGAGGGTATCAAGAGCCAGCTGGAAGCTATTGAATACGGCCACCTTATCCCGCTCTATATCCGCAACTACCCGCACAAGACTTCGGCCTGCCACATCCTCGGCTACACGGGTGTGAAGGCCAAGCTTCCCACCGGCCCCATCAACCACAACGACCCCATCTTCGAGCGTCAGGAAGGCCGCGCCGGTCTGGAAATGAAGTTCAACAAGCAGCTCACGGGACGCCCGGGCGTGTGGCGTCTCATGTTCGATGAAGGCGGCAACAAGATTCTGGATGAGCTGCAGAGCAAGCCCCGCCCGGGTGGTACCATCGTGACCACACTCAACCTGGAGTGGCAGAAGGCCGCCGAGCAGTCGCTGCGCGATAACACGCTGGGCCGCGGTGCCTTTGTGATGATTGATGTGCACACGGGCGAAGTGGTGGTGCTGGCCTCGGCTCCGAACTTCGACCCGAATACCTTCATCCCCGCCATTTCGCAGAAGGACTACGATGCCCTGCGCCTCGACCCGAACACGCCGCTGGTCTCACGCGCCTACGCCGGTGTGTACCCGCCTGCATCCACCTTCAAGACCATCACTGTGGCGGCAGGCCTGCGCCACAACATTATCACCGAGGGTACCTATGTGAACTGCCCGTACAGTATCCGCATCGGTAACCACGATTTCAAGAATCACAACAAGTTCTCCGGTTCCATCAACTGCGTCACGGCTCTGGTGCTCTCCAACAACCCCTTCATGTACCAGATTGCCGCCACGCGCGAGCCCCGCATCGGTGCTGCGCGTCTGTGCGAGGTGGCCCGCCGTTTCGGCTATGGCTCCACCACTGGCCTTCCCCTGCCGGATAAGGCCGGCAACGTGCCCGATGAAGCCTGGATGCACCGCAACTACGGCCGCGGGTTCATGGCCGGCGACGCCGCCAACATGGCCATCGGCCAGGGCGCTCTGCTGGCTACCCCGCTGCAGGTGGCGCATGCTATGGCCGGTATTGCCAATGGCGAATACCTGCCCAAGCTCCAGCTTATCCGCCAGGTGCTCGACAAAGAGGGCAACGTGGTCTACCAGTTCACCCCCACCGCCCAGACCGGCCTGCAGGATATGAGCTCCGCCCTGGCTGTGGTGCGCAAGGCCATGAAGGCCGTGGTGAATGGCGGTACCGGTCGCCGCGCCGCCCTTAGCTACACCTCCAACGCCGGTAAGACGGGTACCGCCCAGTGGGGCCGCCCGTCAGATGACTGCCGACTCGCCTGGTTCGCCGGCTTCCTGCCTGCGGATAATCCGCGCTATTCCTATGTGGCTCTGTATGAAGGCAAGCCGCACCAGCGTATTTCCGGTGGTCACATGGCCGCCATGGTGGTGAAGAGCTTCTTCGAGAGTATCCGCCCCTCGCTGGAGGAGGAACTCACCGCCCCGCAGCGCAAGGCCAGCGTGACGGAAGGCACCGCTCCCGCTGAGGAGGAAGATGTGGCGGAGCCCGTGAGCCCCGAAGAACAGGCCGCCGCCGAAGCCGCCGCCCAGAAGGCTGCTGAAGAGGCAAACCGCCAGAAAGAGGCCGAAAAACGCCACTCTCAGACCGGGTGGGATGACGGACGCTCGCGTAATTGATTGTTCCGTCCAGTTTAGAAAATGGATGGTCTGGCTGATTTCCAGCCGGAGTACGATGAGGACGGTAATCAGACCTGGGTTTCCGGTATGATTAATTCTTGAATACAGCTATAGGCGTCAAAACGCGTGGGCATAATTAGAGGACACCCTGTCATTTTGCTCGATAAATCCGAGAGTGTTGATGTATTGGCGAGCCATAGGCGAGCGGAATTCGGAACCCGCTTTAGCGGGTGATAGCCAAAAGCCCCGGGTGGAGCCGCAACGCGGCGGAACCCGGGGTAACCTTAAAATTTTATAGGAGCCCCGACGTAAGGAGTGGGCGGCAGAAGCCTCGGCTTTAATGCGTAGCAGAAACATCTACCACCCTCTCACTGCGTTCGGGGTTCTGGTTCTTTTTGTGTATTACCCAGCATTCCGCCGCTGTCGCGGCTTCATGCTGGGCTACTGGCTGCCGCCCACGGAGTGGGCTCAAAATTCCGCTCACCTTTGGCTCGCAAACTCATCGCCAATTGCCGATTTGACTATGATTGCCTGTTACTCCTGCTCGTAACCACTTCTTCTCTATCCTGAATAACAATTCTTCCCCGATTTTTTTCACGCGCAGATGTAGAATCTGCGCGTTTTTTTCGTTCCTGCGTAGTAGAGAAACTGTCGAAGACAGCTTGACAATAAAACAGGAAATAGTAGTATAGAACCGTGAATGCGATTTTGAAATGGGGTGGCGCGGCCCTTCTCTGCGCCGGTGGGGCAGGGGCCTGGTATTTTTCCGGTGATTCCGCTGCAGTGCAGACCCGCTTCAGCACCGTTTCCGTGGTGCAGGATGACTTTGTGAGCAAGGTGCAGGCCACCGGTACACTGGAGCCGCAGGAGCTGGTGGACGTAGGTGCCCAGGTGACGGGCGAAATCAAGGAGTTCGGTGTGGATACCGAAGGCCGCCGCGTGGACTACGGCAGCGAGGTGAAGGCCGGCCAGCTGCTGGCCCGCATCGACGACACCATCGTGGAGCTCGATATCAAGCGCGCCGAGGCCCAGGTGGCCCAGGCCAAGGCTCAGATTCTTTCCTCCGAGGCTCAGGTGGCACAGGCCAAGGCCTCTATCTCCCAGGCTACGGCCAACAAGAACAAGGCCGACCGCGACCTTTCCCGCGCCAAAGCTCTGGGCGTGGGCGATGCGCTCTCCCAGATGCAGTATGACCAGTATGTGAACGCTGCCGAGATTGCTGCTGCCAACCTCGAGAGCTCCACCGCCCAGCTGCAGACCGCCACGGCCCAGCAGGCCAGCGCCGCTGCTCAGCTCAAGAGCGCCGAGGCTCAGCTGGAAAGCGAGCTGCGCAACCGCGACTACACCCGCATCTGCACGCCTGTGGACGGCACCATCGTGGTGCGCCAGGTGAATGTGGGCCAGACCGTGGTGAGCAGCATGAACGCCACCACCCTCTTCCTCGTGGCCCGCGACCTTACCAAGATGCAGATCTGGGCCAGCGTGAACGAAGCCGATATCGCCAAGGTGAAGCCCGGCCAGGAAGTGCGCTACACCGTGGATGCCCTGCCGAATGAGAACTTCACCGGCACGGTGAACAAGATTCGCCCGAACGCCACCATGAGCTCCAACGTGGTGACCTACATCGTGGAAGTGGATATCGACAATCCCGACCGCAAGCTGCTGCCCTACATGAGCGCCAATGCCAACTTCATCGTGAAGGAGGTGAAGGACGCCCTGCTGGTGCCCGATGCCGCCTTCGATTTCCGTCCCTCGCCCGACCAGATTGCCGAAGGTGCAGGGAAGCGCGGCCCGCGTCCCTCTGCCGACGATGAGGAAGAAACGGAACGCCCCGTAGTGGTGTGGCGTAAGGTGGACGAGAAGACCGTGGCTCCTGTGCGCGTTGTCAAGGGTGATTCGGATGGTACCCGCACTATCGTGACCCTGGCCGAGGGCGAGGAACTGAAGCCCGGCGATGAGCTGGTGACGGGTGTTTCCGTGGTGAGCGGCAAGCCCGGTGCCGCCGCCCCCGGTGGTGGCCAGGCCGGTCTGTTCGGCATGAATGGCCCGAAGCGCCGCCAGCGCGGCACGGGTGGTGTGGAAGCCAAGCCCGGCCAGAGCGATAAGGGTGGCCGCCCCGGCCCGCCCATGTAAGGATTTCTGATTGATTTTTCAGACCATGATTGAGCTGAAAGACATAACGAAGGTATACCACCTGGGCGAGATTGATCTCCCCGTGCTCAAGGGGATTTCCCTGCGCATCGAGGACGGCGAGTTCGTCTCCCTCACGGGTGCCTCCGGTTCGGGCAAGTCCACCCTCATGAATATTCTGGGGTGTCTGGACCACCCGACCAGCGGTGAGTTCTGGATTGACGGCCACAACGTGGCCGGCCTGAATGCCAACGAGCGCGCCCTGCTGCGCAACAAGCGCATCGGTTTCGTGTTCCAGAATTTCAACCTGCTGGCCCGCACCTCGGCGCTGGAGAATGTGATGATGCCGGCCTACTATTACCACCCGGCCAAGAGCACCGCGGAAATCCGCAAGCGTGCGCTGGAGCTCATCGACCTGGTGGGCCTCACCGAGCGTATGCACCACACCCCGGCCCAGCTTTCCGGTGGCCAGCAGCAGCGCGTGGCCATTGCCCGTTCCCTCATCAACAACCCCGGCATCCTGCTGGCAGACGAGCCCACGGGTAACCTGGACTCCACCACCTCGGTGGAAGTCATGAACATGTTCCGCGAGCTGAACCGCAAGCAGGGCATTACCGTCATCATCGTGACGCACGACCCCAAGACCGCCGCCTTCACCGACCGCGCCATCAATATGTGCGACGGCCTCATCCTCGACGGCGTGTCGGATGAACTCTCAGCCACTCTCAGGAAATGAAGATAGGTACACTTCTCGTTACATGCCTCAAGGCGCTGGTGCGCAATCCCATGCGTGCTGCACTCACCGTGCTGGGTATCGTGATTGGTATCGCCGCTGTGGTGGCCATCATGGAGATTGGCGAAGGCTCCAAGAAGCAGGTGGCCGACAAGTTCTCCTCCATGGGTACGAATGTGGTGACGGTCTCCGGCGCCTCGGTGAGCACCGCCGGTGTGAGTTCGGGCATGGGTGGCCGTGCCTCGCTGTATGCCACCGATGCTGCCGCCCTCATGAAGGACTGCCCGGAGTTTGTGAAGGCCGCTTCCCCCGTGGTGCGCGCCAGCGGGCAGATTATCGTGGGCAACCAGAACTGGAGCCCGCGCTCCATCATGGGCGGCAATGAACACTACCTTTCCATCGAAGGCTGGAAGGTGGCCCGCGGTCGCGCCTTTACCGCCAAGCAGGTGGAGGAAGCCACCCGCGTGTGCCTCATCGGCAACACCATCGCCAAGGAGCTGTATGCCGACACCGAGCCCATCGGCCAGGATATCCGCATCAAGGACGTGGTGTTCACCGTTATCGGTGTGCTCGATACCAAGGGTGCCGACGGCATGGGCAACGACCAGGACGACTGCGTCATCCTGCCGTGGACGAGTATCCGCACCCGCCTCATGGGCTCCAGCGGCACCGCCACCATCATGAAAGGCGGCGCGGCCAACAGCAATCTTTCTGTGTCCTCTACCAGCACATTTGCCACCTCGGGTGTGAACTTCTACCCCGGCTGCGACCTGCAGCCCTACACTAATGCCCCGCACCCGCTGCGCACGCGCACGGTGGATTCCATCGCGGTGCAGGTGGCCGATGGCAAGGACCCCGCTGCCGCCATGGATGCCATGACCCCCGTGCTCCGCCGCCAGCATGAGCTGGAACCCGGCGTGCTGGACGACTTCACCCTGCGCGATCGCTCCCAGTTCGTGAAGATGATGACGGATACCACCTCCACCATCAGCAGCCTGCTCATTTCCGTGGCCATGATTTCGCTCGTGGTCGGCGGTGTGGGTATCATGAACATCATGATGGTATCGGTCACCGAGCGTACCCGCGAAATCGGTCTGCGCATGGCTGTGGGCGCCCGCCCGCGCGATATCATGTGGCAGTTCCTGCTCGAGGCCGTGCTGCTCTGCACCATCGGCGGTATCATCGGCATTGCCGTGGGCCGTGTGGCCTCTTATCTGGTGAGCATGCAGATGGGCTGGCCGGTGTCGGTTTCCGTGCCTGCCATGGTGCTTTCCGTCACGGTGGCCGCTGTCATCGGCATTGTGTTCGGCTGGTATCCCGCCTGGAAGGGCTCCCGCCTCGATCCTATCGACGCCCTGCGTCACGAATAATTTACCTCAGAACGAATCATGAAAAAGTTTTTACCTCTTACCTTCGCCGCTGCTCTGTTCAGCTCCTGCATGATGGGCCCGGATTTCATGGGCGCCGAGGCTCCTGAGCTGCCCCCCACCTGGGTGAATGCCCTGCCGCCCGGCACTGAGGAGCACACCCTCGAGGAATGGTGGCACTGCTTCCGCGACCCCCAGCTCTCCCACCTCATCGAGAGCGGCTTTGCTGCCAACCCCACCATGGTGAGCGCCGCGCTGGCCATTGCCAAGGCTGAATCTACGCTGCGCACCACGCAGAGCGGCCTGTTCCCCAGCCTGGGAATGAGCTTCGGCGGCTCCAACAGCGGTGATTATTCCACCTCCACCTCCCATGGCCGCTGGAACGGTGCCCTTTCCGCCTCCTGGACGCCCGATATCTGGGGTGGCACCCGCCGCGAGGTCGAGGCCGCTGCTGCCTCGCTGGGTTCTACCCGCGCCGCTGCTGCCGCCACCCGCACCGCTCTGGCTTCCACCATTGCCTCCACCTATTTCCAGTGGATTTCGGCCAAGGAGAGCCTGCGCATCGCCAAGGAACAGCTGGCATACCAGGAACGCACCTACAAGGTGACCCAGGAGCGCCACGCCACCGGCATGGAAAGCTCGCTCTCCCTCTCCGAATCCCGCGCCACCATCGCTTCCACCCGTGCCCAGATTCCCGCACAGGAGGCCAACATCCGCGCCTGCGAAATCACGCTGGCCACGCTGCTTGGCACCACGGTGGACAACGTAGCCCTGCAGCTGCCGTCGCCGCAGGTGTACAACCTCGTGCCCAGCGTGCCCACGGGGCTGCCCAGCGAGCTGCTGCGCCGCCGCCCGGATGTGCTCAAGGCCGAGCTTGACCTGCACGCCGCCACCGCCCGTATCGGTGTGAGCGTGGCCAACCTCTTCCCGAAGCTCTCGCTCACGGGTGGCACTTCGTCCTCCGCCGGTACTGATTTCTCGCAGTTCTGGCAGAACAGCGCCTGGAACCTGGGCGCCTCCGCCAGCCAGACCCTGCTGAACCGCGTGGCACTCAATGAATCCGTGGTGCAGGCTGAGCTCAACCAGCTCACCGGCATGCAGAACTACCGCAAGGTGGTGCTCGATGCCTTTGCCGAGGTGGAAAACTGCCTCATCGACTACGCACGCCTTACCGCCCAGCTGCCGCAGTACGAGGCCTCCTGCGCCGCCAACAAGGAATCTGCTGAGCTCTCCCTGCGTCTGCACCACGAGGGTATGGCCGATTTCCTCAGCGTAGCCGCAGCCGAGCGCGCCTGGCTCTCCTCTGAGCTCAACATCATCTCCACCCGCCAGAACATCCGCATCAAGCTCGCCCAGCTCTGCACGGCTCTCGGCGGCGGCTGGAAACTCCAGACCAAGAAGAAATAATTACCCGTTTTAATCCAGTTAAAAACCATGCAAATCAGAAGATTTGCATGGTTTTTGCTTTGGTGAACATTCTGGGTGCGGGACTTATGAGCGACTTAAATGGGGATTTGGCGAGCTGTTTACAGCTCGCCTCTGCCGCGTGATAACGCGGCAATTTAGACCATTTGCAAAGTGGATTCAGATGCCTCGATAGAGGTAATTTACTCTGCCGCAGGCAGATTTCGATGCTGCTCAACAAGAGCAGCAATAAAGGTGAAATAAGTTCCTGCGGGCAGAATGCCCGCACTGATTTAAATCACTTGCATTGCAGAGCTGAACGCTCTGCATCGAAATTTCGTGCGTACGCACGAAAGGAAATCCGCCACTGACGTGGCGGTCTGAATCCGGTTATCACCGGTCTAAATACCCTCACTACGCTCGGGTACGTTGTGGGGCTGTGCGAGCCCCACAAATCCCAAGTTAGCAACCGATAAGTTTGCCTGCGTAAATCCCATAATTTCATTCTGCGTTCTGCATTTTTTTATTCTCGAAGCATCTGCTGGCGTGATTTAGGCTTGCCATGGGGGTGGTGTATAGTATCATATGAGTGGGCATACTATGCCCATCCTGATAATAGTGAATGCAGAATGGCCCAGGCCGCCGTGGTATGTACAAGGCAGCGCCGGGCAATGATGCCCCACAAAGCATTACGATTCAATAACACCAATATATGGCTGAACATCATACGCAAGGCCGGCAGGGACAGGGCTCCCGCCGCCGCCGCAACAACAAGGGTCGTCCCTATCGCCGCCGTATGCCGCGCCCCCAGGATACCCCCGCACCCAAGCCCTCTCTGCTCCAGCGCATTCTCGGCTTCTTCGGTTTCGGCAAGAAGAAGGACTCCGCCAAGAGCAATAAGGACAACCGCAAGAACGACAAGCGCAAGCCCAAGGAAAACGTACGCGTGGCCAAGGGCCGCAACAACCAGGGCGGTAACCCCGCTGCCCGTGGCGAAAAGCGCCGTCGCCCCGCCTCCGTGGCACCTACCCGCAACGGCCGCCTCTATGTGGGCAACCTCTCCTATGAGGCTACTGAAGCCGAGCTTGAAGACCTCTTCAAGGGCTTCGGCAACGTGCGCAGCGTGGAAATCATCTATAACCCCCGCACCTACAAGAGCAAGGGCTATGCCTTTGTGGAAATGCAGATGCTTGAGGATGCCCAGCGCGCCGCTGAGGTGCTCCATGGCCAGCCCTTTATGGGCCGCGAACTCATGGTAAGCGCAGCCAGCGAACGCCCCGAGCAGACCGATAAGCCTGAGGCTCCTGTTGCAGCTCCTGAGCAGCCCGCTGAGGCGCCTGCCGCTGAGTAATCGGAAATTACCGATACACCATGTTTCCGGAAAGCGTGCACCCCACCAGGTGCACGCTTTCTTCTGCTTTTGTGGGAAACAGTTATAAGTCACACTGGGGGAGGGCTGCATTACAAGTTTCCAGATATCTGCCGTTTGAACAGAGCTGTTGGTAGAGAAAAATGCAATAAAGTCAAAATATACGCTTGCCAGTTGAACAATAATGACTATAATACCCGCTCACTCAAAAACGAGCGTATGAGTAATAACTTAGCTGAAAGAGCTCTTCAATACCATGAGCAGCCGCGTCCCGGTAAGCTGGAAGTGCTGCCCTGCAAGTCATGCTTCACCATTGATGACCTGACGCTTGCATACTCTCCCGGCGTGGCTGTGCCCTGCATGGAGATTGCCAATGACACTTCGGTGACAGGCCGTTATACCAACCGTGGTAACCTGGTAGGTGTTATCAGCAACGGTACCGCCGTGCTTGGTCTGGGCAACATCGGTGCCCATGCATCCAAGCCTGTGATGGAAGGCAAAGGCCTCCTTTTCAAGATTTATGCTGACGTGGACGTCTTTGATATCGAACTCGACATCAAGAAACCCGAAACGCTGATTGAGGTTATCAAGACCATGGAGCCTACTTTCGGCGCCATCAATCTTGAGGATATCAAGGCTCCCGAGTGCTTCGTAGTGGAGCAGCGTCTGCGTGAGGAGATGAACATCCCCGTGTTCCACGATGACCAGCATGGTACGGCTGTTATCTCCGGTGCCGCGCTGCTGAATGCCGCTCACCTTACCGGCCGTCTGCTGCAGGATATGCGCTGCGTGGTCTGCGGTGCCGGTGCTGCCGGTATTGCCTGCGCCAAGTTCTACATGGCTCTCGGTATCCGCCGTGAGAATATCTTCATGTTCGACTCCAAGGGCCTTATTCACACAGGCCGTCTGGACCTGCACCCCACCAAGGCCATGTTTGCCCAGAGTGAGGACTGCACGCTGGAGGTTGCCCTGCAGGGCGCCGATATCTTCCTCGGCCTCTCCAAGAAGGGCCTCCTCAAGCCTGAGATGGTGAAGAGCATGGCTCCGAACCCCATCATCTTTGCCTGCGCCAATCCCGACCCCGAAATCACCTACGATGAGGCCAAGGCTGCCCGCCCGGACTGCATCATGGGTTCCGGTCGCAGTGACTGGCCGAACCAGGTGAACAACGTGAGCTGCTTCCCCTACATGTTCCGCGCTGCCCTTGATATGGAGGCCACCAGCATCAGCGAGGCCATGAAGATTGCCGCCGCCCGTGCCCTGGCCGACCTCGCCCGCCAGCCTGTGCCCGCCGAAGTGGTGGCTGCCAACGGTGGTGTAGCTCTTGAGTTTGGTCGCGACTACGTGATTCCAAAGCCCTTTGATCCCCGCATGATTGAGTATCTCTGCCCCGCCATTGCTGAGGCTGCTGTGCTTTCCGGCGTTGCCCGCCGCCCGCTTCCCGAGCGCGAGGCATACACGGCAGAGCTCAAGGCCCGTGTGGCCAAGGTGCATGAGCGCACTCACGCCCTGGTGGATAGCTACAAGGCCTGATTTCACTCAGTACCCGATTCTGATTTATCCCGGAGCGCAGGTTCAGCCTGCGCTCTGTGTTTTTATAGGCCAGGCAAAAAACTTAAAAGTGGGGTGGAACAATCCTGCTGCAGGCGGGAAAGGGATAATTCTTGCCAAAGGAGGGCAGGGCATGCTATGATGCAGGCATGTACATCCAGGACCAGTTGCAGGAGATTAAGGCCAATATCGCAGCAGCAGAACAGCGGGCAGGGCGCGAGCCGGGCAGCGTGAAGCTGCTGGCGGTGAGCAAGACTTTCCCCGTGGAGGATATCATGCAGGCCTATGCCGATGGTCAGCGCCTCTTTGGCGAGAACCGCCTGCAGGAGGCCATGGGCAAGATTCCTGAAATGCCTGCAGATTGCGAGTGGCACCTCATTGGCCCGCTGCAGCGCAACAAGGTGCGTAAGGCGCTGGAGCAGGGCTTCGGCCTGCCCCAGGCGGTGGATTCCCTTCGCCTGGCCGAGGCAGTATCGCGCATTGCGGGCGAGCTGGGCTGCACCGCCCGCATCCTGCTGGAGGTGAACGTGGATGGCGAGGAGAGCAAGCACGGCTTCACCCCCGCCGGGCTGCAGGAACTCTGGCCCCAGCTGGTGGCGCTGCCGCAGCTGGAAATCCGCGGGCTCATGTGCATTCCTGCGCCCACCGAGGCCCCCGAAGGTGCCCGCCCCGCTTTCCGTGCCCTGCGCTCGCTGGCCGAGGAGCTGCGCGCCCGCGGCCCCCTGCCGCTGCCCGAGCTCTCCATGGGCATGAGCCACGATTACGCCGTAGCCGTGGAAGAAGGAGCTACCATCGTGCGCGTGGGCTCCGCCATCTTCGGCAAGCGGGACTATACTTGATTTTGAATGTAGGATTTTGGATGTGTCAAATTCCGCGGGCAAGTCCCGCCAAGTGTAGGAACCGCTATACAACAATTAGCTCTAACAACTTGCTAGGCAATACATGGCATGCTAAAAACGAGCTGCCATGAAGAAAGAATTCATTTATCTGACTACCCTCTGCTGCACAGCCGATGCCGCGCCTTATTATCTGCCCACTCCTCCTGCCGGCGGGCTTTCGCCTTATGACTGGCAGCCCACCTACCAGGTCGAAGCCCAGTATGCCGTGGGTACTAAACATACGCCCGATACCTGGGGCTTCCGCGGCAGTTTGCAGCTCTACAGCAATGGAGATGAGCAGATTCGCCACGAGTTCGGCCTTAACCTCGCCCCGCAGTGGGGCAGAGGCCACCGCTCCCGCGACTCCTGGCGCAGCTCGCAGGATTTATTCCTCATGCCCATGACCGCCGGCTACACGCTGAATATCGGGCTGGGTGAATCCACTTTCCTCTACATGGGCGGCAAAGCAGGTTGGGCCGTGGGACGCTATAAGGAACACAGCGAAGTCTATCACGAATCTCACTCTTTCAACGGTTTCACCTTTTCCGCGGGTGGCGGTCTCAAGTTCCAGTGCAGCGAGCGCCTCTATGTGCTCGCCGGCTACGAGTTCGGCCGTACCTATTCCAACACCCGCCACAACGATACCTGGGGGCAGCACATCATCACCGCGGGCATTAACTGGCGGTTCTGAATTACGCGGGCAAGACGTTTCGTATAAGAGACGGATAAATGCCATGCTAGAGCCCACGGAGTGGGCGGCATAATCGTAGCGAGGGCCGTAAGGCCCTCGTAAAAATAAATCAATACAGGAGCCCGCTACGCGGGCGGCATAAAGCGTTGCTGTCAAAGCTACATATGCCGACTTGCGCCGTCAATTACCTTGCATCGTATTGTTTGAGAGGATTTGATGCCTCTTCAGAAAGGCTGTGAACTCATCATGCGCAGAATGTCTTTGATGATGTTCCTTTTGCGCATTGATGTATTTAATGACGTCATCTTTATTCGATTCGCTGACAGAAAATGCACCGTATCCCTCTTGCCAGGCAAAGTCCTTGTATTGATGGTCCAGCCCCTTAATCCATTGGCTTGTGTTTGATTTTATTTTACCAACAAAATCGGACAAACTTATCGTAATGGGTAGGGATGATAATACGTGTATATGGTCGGGCCTGCCCCCGACCATGAAAGCATAGCCTGACATGGAACGTATGGTTCCACCAATGTAGCGGAATATTTCGGGTAAATCTTTTTCGGACATCAGAACACCATTGCTTTTAATGTGAAATATGATGTGTACGTTGATATTTGTGTAGGACCTTCCCATAACAGCAGTAACGTCTCATACTACCATTTGCATCTTCGATAAACAAGGATAAACGTTGTTTTCAACCGCACACTATGCTAGCGTTGCTTTATGCCGCCCGCAGACGCGGGCTCGGGGACTTTTTTATACGAAAACGAGGGCCTTACGGCCCTCGCTACGATTATTCCGCCCGTGAAAAGGGCTCTAGTTTCCGTTAATCCTCAGTTGATGATAGATTACCCGCGGAAATTTACAAATCCAAAATTCAAGATTCAACCTCGCCCTAAACTCCCTTCTTGTCATCCCACAGCGTGAGGTGCAGGCGGTCGCCTAGGCGAACCTGGTGGCGCAGGCACATGTCGACCACAGCAGGGCGGGCTGTTTCAAGCTGGGCGCGGGTGGTGGCGCAGGGCATGAGGATGATACGCTGCTGCGGCAGGCCGAGTTCCGCGATGGCGGGCCAGTCCTGCTCGCTCTGCACCACGAACTTGAACCAGGCGTGGGGCATGGCGGCAAAGGTGGCCAGGGCGGTGGGGTTGATGGCTTTTTCCACGGCATTGCCGGCGTGGGTGAGCTTGGGGGATACATTCCACTGGTTGACTCGCTCGGCGAGGGTGGGGGAGGGGACGAGGGAGCCATTGGTCTCTACCTCAATGAAGGTGGTCTCCGGCAGCAGGGAGAGCAGGCGTTCGAGCGCAGGTTGCTGGATGAGGGGCTCTCCACCCGTGATGACAAGAGAGTGACATGCATACTCCGCCAGAGCGTCGGCTACCTGCTTTTCGGTGCAGAGGATGCCGTTTCCCCATGAGTGCTTGGTATCACACCACTTACATGCCAGATTGCAGCCTGCCAGACGCAGGAATACTGCGGGAGTGCCGCAGCGGGAGCCCTCGCCCTGGAGGGAGTAAAAAATCTCGGGGACAGAATTCAGACGTGCAATGTTGAGCATGATGTGTTAGGATACTCGGTGACATGGATGTTCATACCAGAATTGGCGAGGATGGTCAACCGGAATCTGCGCAGCAGACCTTCCGCGTGCTTTTTGTGTGTCTTGGCAACATCTGCCGCTCGGTGGCGGCAGAGATGATTTTCAATGCTGCTGTGGAGGAGGCCGGGCTGGCCGACCACGTGGAGTGTGATTCCTGCGGCACGGCTGCCTACCACATTGGCGAAAAGCCGGATTCCCGCATGCTGGCCGCGCTGGAACGCGCCGGATTTGCCTACAACGGCCACCGCGGCCGCCAGTTCAGCCGCCGCGATTTCGAGAACTTCGACCTCATCGTGCCGCAGGATGACGATAATTACGAGAATGTGATATCCATGGCTGCCACTCCCGAAGAGATGGCCAAGGTGGTGCCCATGAGCGCCTGGTTTGCGGATGATTGCCCGCTGCATGCTGTGCCGGATCCCTACTACGGCGGCCAGGAGGGCTTTGACCAGGTGGTGCAGCTGCTGGCCACGGCCACCCGCCAGATGGCAAGCGATATTGCCCGCGCTGAATCCTGATTTTCCCCTATTCTGAGTTATGAAGAAATTATTGATTTGTGCCGCCTGCGGCCTGCTGCTTGCCTCCTGCCTGAACCAGAGCTATTCGGTGAGCAGCGATGCGGTGGATGAAATGCTGGCCGCTCCCGGTATGGCTGTGACGCCGTTCCAGCCCGCCTGGCTGAACGAAGATGGCAAGGGAATCTACCCGCTCAGCAAGGAAGCCCGCGCCAAGGTATGCGCCATTCTGCTGGCCGGCAGGAACCGCCACGTGCCCGAACTGGCCTACCAGCTGGATGATGAGAATGACCCGCTGGCGCAGAACCGCTTCTACCTGTATGCCAGCAACGGCCAGTGCCTGGCAGGCACGGTGCTGGATACCCGTGTGGTGATGCACGATGTGGTGCTCACTCAGGAACAGGAGAAGGAGCTGTTCTCCCTGCTCAAGCCCTACCTCAAGAAAGTTTTCACCGGTCTTAAGTGAAACTCCCGGGCAAAGCTCTGCTGGCGCTTGGCGCGGTGCTGATGCTGGATTCCTGCACCAGCCAGCCGCAGTTTGTCGATGGAATTGAACCCACACCGCGCACGGGCGTCATCGGCCGCCGCAAGCAGCTGCCGTTGCCGGCGGAAAAGGCCGATGTGGCCATGATTTTTGTGGGTGGCTTCGCGGAGCAGGTGCTGTTGCAGTTCCGCGAGGTGTATGAGCAGACCCCGCTGATTCCCTGCAAGGGTCGCCAGCTGCGCGCCTACTATGCCTGGGACAGCGGCACTGGCAACCTGTTCTTTCACAGCACCTGGAAGCTGCAGCGTGACTTGCGCAACTTTCTGACAGTGAATCCGCAGGCAGATGTGGTGCTTATCGGCCACAGCTACGGCGGCTCTGCCATCATGGATGCGCTGCGCCATATCCAGGACGTGCACCACACGGGCAAGGTGCTGGTGGCCACCATAGACCCCGTGAGCCGCCGCGAGCGCTCCAAGCCCCGCGAACGCGCACCGCAGGTGGATTACTGGGTGAACGCCTACTGCGACCCCTACAGCAATGTGCGCGACCTGGCCGCCTGGTCTGGCGGGCCGTGGAGACTCTGCCCGCAGGCGGATGATAACCTGCATTTCTCGGGTAAACAACGCGATGAGGATGGCGACCGCTTTGCCCATGTCTACCCCGAGCCGATGCTGACAGAGGCACCTCCGGGACAGGAAAAATCCGCCCTCGATTTGTTGATGGAGGCCTGCAAACGCCTTGAAATCGGCGCTAAGTAATTTTTTCTCAATATGGAGACTCCCTGGCAGGAACTGGAACGCACAGGTGCCGAACTGCGGCAGATGCATCCCTGTATTCAGGGCGAGGTACACCCCGATGCTCATGTGCTGGGCGTGCTGCAGCTGGGTGAAGGCTCGGTGGTGCTGCCCGGCACGGTCATTGAGGGCCACGTGCGCATCGGCCGCGGCTGCCGCATCGGCCCGAATGCCTACCTGCGCGGCGAGACCTCCATAGGTGATAGCTGCGTTATCGGCAATGCGGTGGAGGTGAAGAGCAGCCTGCTGGGCAGCCAGGTCTTTGTGTCGCACCTCAGCTACATAGGTGATTCCATCATCCGCGACGATGTGAATGTGGGCGGCGGTTGCATTTTCAGCAATTTCCGGCACGATGCGGGCGAAATCCGCATGCCCTGGCAGGGCGAGCTGATGTCCACGGGGCGCAACAAGCTCGGCTGTGTGCTGGGTACGGGCTGCCGCATAGGCTGCAAATGCGTGATTCTCCCCGGGCGGGTATTGCCTCCCGGCACCTGGACGGATCCGGGTAGTGTTGTCCGTTAAAGCGGTACTTCGTACCGATTTCATCCTCCCGAAGGGAGGATTTCATACGCGGGCTTGCCCGTGTAATTCATTGAGCGTAGCGACTGATTTCCGCTGCATCAGCAGCGGAACTTCCGATGATGCTATTCGCTCGTAGAAGCTCCCGTCATTGGGAAAATATTTCCTCTGCTTAACCTATCCCAATGAACCCCATTTCTGAAGCCTCTTCTAAGCGGAAATCAGTCGCCGCGTTCGCGGCTCAATGAATTACACGCTTTGCGTGTATGAAACACGCCCTGCGGGCGTATGAAAGCGCGCCTATCGCCGCACATGAAATACCGCCTGACGGCGGTGCGAAATCGGCACAACGTACCGCTTTAAGGCTGAACCAATCTCCGCTCCAGCACTAAGCGGAAGCCTACGGTGGGGCGGCGCGTGTTGGCGGGGCGGGGGGTGCGGCTGAAGGAATTGAGCTGGCCGGGGCGGAATGATGTGTAGTCGCCGCCGCGGGTTACACCATAGTGGCGGAAATGGAAGTTCTCCGGACCACCGTAATCGCCGCTCACCCATTCCTGTACATTGCCGGCCAGGTCGTGAAGCCCGAGTGCATTGGGGGCAAATGAGCCCACGGGTGCGGTGTAGCCGAAATCGTCGTGATAGTTCTGGATGATGTGGTCGGCGCGCAGGCTGGGCATGGCACTGATATCGGCAAAGTTGCCTGTGTTGTGGGCCGGCGGCCATTTGCGGCCCCAGGGGTATTCTGCCGTAGCCGTAGCGCGGCGGCGCTGGCGTTCGTAGGGGCTTGCGCCATCGTTATCCTTGCAGCCCACCAGGTGACTCCACTCTTCATCTGTGGGCAGGCGGTAGGTATCTGTGTCTTCGATAATGCCGTTGGCCCGCTCCTGTTCAGTGAGCCAGGCGGCAAAGGCCTCGGCCTCTTCGCGCGAAACATTCACCACAGGGTGGTGTTCGTTCTGCTCAAAGCCTGCAGGAGGCGGTTCGGGCGTACCGGTGTGGCGGCAGTAGTTGCGGAAATCGGATACACGCACCTCAGTGGCCGATGCCAGCAGGTTCGGCAGCACAGGCTGCATCTTGAGCCCGAGGCTGTTAATCCAGACGGCGCCGAAGTTCACCGAGTGGTTGGGCTGCAGGTGCAGATTGAGCACCAGGTCCTTGGGTGAAAGTCCGCTTCGTCGCACGGTGGAATAGCCCGGCAGGCGGACCTCCAGGTAATACGGCGCCAACGGAATACTGATGGACTGCATGGGAGTGATGCCCAGAGGCAGGCCATTGAGCGTGACGCTCGCACCTGTAGGGTTCGTGTAGATGCTCACGGGTGTCTTCTGCACCAGCATGGTATAGAGGCGGTAGCCGCAGAGGTCGGGGCCGGCTTCGGTGCCGGGTTCGGGGCGGGCGATAAGCGAGTGGTCGCGGCCGATGGTGCCGGCCTTCTCGCACTGGCGTGTGAGCCACAGGGTGAAGGAACTGATGCTTTCCTGCGAGGTGACCAGTCTGCCATCCACTACCATGGGTTTGTATTTTTCTGCAGCGGCGGGTTCGGCCATCAGGAACTCTCGGAACTGCCCGGGACTGATGGGGGTGGTGGCTTCGTGTACTCCGCCTGCGGGGCGGTAGCTTGTGCCCTGGGCATCTACCCAGGGTTCACCCGTGCGGGGTGGGCGGTAGGGGCGCATCTCACCCCCGAGCGAGAGCAGGTCGCCGGGCTGCACGATGCCGCTCACGTAGGAATCTGCGTAACCTTCCTTGCGGAGAATGAAAGCAACGCGTTTGCCGGCATCCACGGTGATGGGGCCATAGGGCGTTTCATCCAGATACACGCCGTCCTCGGTGTAGACAGAAGCTCCGGATGGTACGCTGCCCACAAAGTACTGTCCGTGCAGCGGCTGGGCAGGGGGCGGGGGCTCGGGGGCCGGTGTGGGTGCCACCGGAGCAGGTGCTGCAGGAGGGGGCGGCTCCTTGCCCATCAGGGTGTCTTTGGCCCGGGAAATGCGCTGTGGCATGTCCTCCGGCATGAGATATGCAGTGATACCTGCGCCCAGTCCCAGAATGAGCGATGCGATACCCAGGTGCATGCCCAGTTTGCGCCAGGACAAGCGGCGCTTGCGGCGCAGAATGGCGTCATCGCGCAAGGCCTCGAGCTTTTCGGCCAGCACCTTGGCATTGACGATGGTGTCGCGGTGTACCTGCGGGTCGGCCGCGGCGCAGAGGATATTGTTGAACTGCACCCAGCGGCGGTGGGTGGCGCCTTCCGGCAGCTCGGCGGGCAGGGAGGGGAAGTTCAGCCGGTCCATGCCCGTGGACATTTCATAGAGCACTTTGGCCAGGGCGTAGACGTCAGCTCTCGGTGTGCCGGGACCTTCAGGGGGGATATAGCCCTCGGTGCCCACAAAGCTGCGTTGGTTGCTGTGCGCCACCAGGCCGGCATCGGCCAGTTTCACACGGCCATTGATGAAGATGACATTCGTGGGTTTTACGTCGCGGTGGGCCAGCTCCTGGGCATGAAGGCCCGCCAGTGCGCGCGAAAGCTGGCAGCCTACCTCCAGCACGTAGTCGAGCGGCATGGGGCGGTTGCCATACTGCTGCATATCGCTGAACAGCGTGCGCGGCACATAGGAGTCGGGGTCAGTGTGGGTGCCTGTATAGGCATCGTCGGCCAGCTCCATCACGTAGAAGTAATACGGGAACTCGCCGCCGTGCTGCCCGATGTGCAGGATGTGCACCAGCCCCGGAATACCGCGGGCGATGGGTTCATAGCTCAGCACGCCGTCAAACTCGCGGATGAAGACCTGCTCGTCGGCAAAATCCTCGCGCCACACAACCTTTACGGCGCGGTAGGCTCCCGTCACCGACCGGGCCAGCCACACTTCGCCATAGGCGCCAGTACCGATTTTGCGCAGGATCTCATGATCCGGCACAACGGGCTGGGTACCTTCCGGCCGCTTTGAGTTGCGGCGTGACACTCCACGCCGGCTGCGGGTGGAAGGTGTCACGGCTGAGCTGTCGGGCTTCATCTGCATGGCATTATATCACGCGCGCGCCCGCTGCGCAAGCGGCTTTCTGTCGCTTTTTCTCCCCTGCGAAAAACTTTTTTGCAATTTTTTTGCAGAATTAGCTTGCAAAGTAATTCGCACTGTGGTAAACTGCGCCCGCACCAATCAAATGCGCACGTGGCGGAATTGGTAGACGCGCTAGTTTCAGGTTCTAGTGAGTAACATCGTGATGGTTCGAGTCCATTCGTGCGTATCATAGGAAGCCCCTTACACTGTAAGGGGCTTCCTTGTTATAAAGAATTGACAATAAGCTAGTTTTGTATAAAATAGGGCTGTTATGAGTCTCCGCCTTGCTGTTCTGGGTTCCGGTTCTGGTTCCAATTGCCAGTCTATTTTCAATGCTATTGCCGATGGCCGCCTTGATGCCGAGGTGGTTATCGTGCTTTCTGACCACGAGGATGCCTACATTCTGGAACGTGCCCGCCAGCATGGCGTGCGCGCCGAATACATGGACTGCGGTGGCTTCAAGAACAAGTTCCCGCTGGAAGTGCAGGAGTCTCTGGCTAAGAAGCTGCAGGAGCTCGACATCGACCTCATCTGCCTGGCCGGTTTCATGCGTCTGGTGAAAGCCCCGCTGCTGGAGGCCTTCCCCCGCCGCATCCTGAACATTCACCCCGCGCTGCTGCCCGCCTTCCCGGGCGTGGAAGCCTGGACCCAGGCTCTCAACGCCGGTGCTAAGCAGGCCGGCTGCACCGTGCACTATGTGGATGCCGGCATGGACACGGGCGAAATCCTGATGCAGGCCTATGTGCCTGTGCTGCCGGATGATACTCCGCAGACCCTGCATGCCCGCATTCAGGTGCAGGAGCACATCCTCTACCCCGCGGCTATTCTTTCGGCCATTTCCCGCCTGTAAGATTTTCACCAGAAAGGCCGCCTTCGGGCGGCCTTTTTTGTTTCTCGCTTATCGGCTTGCTTTCAGTCCATCGATGACTGCGGCGGTGAATCCGCTGCGTTCCATGGCATTGAGCCCTTTGATGGTAATGCCGCCGGCGGTGGTCACTTTGTCGATGGCGACTTCCGGGTGCAGGCTGCTCTGCAGCAGGAGACTGGCAGCGCCGTGCACGGTGTGCTCCACGATGCGGGCGGCTTCCTCGGGGCGGAACCCCAGCTCCACGCCGCCTTCCATGGCCGCGCGGATGTAGCGCATGGCAAAGGCGATGCCGCAGGAGGCAAGCGCCGTGCCGGCAGCGAGATGCTGCTCATCGGTGACCATGGTGTACCCCAGAGCAGCAAACAAATCGTGAACAAGAGCTGTCTGTTCGTCCGTGGCATTTTGACGGCAGATGAACGTGACACCATCCAGCACTTCCACCGCGGTGTTCGGGATGGCGCGGAAGAGCGCGGGTGCCTCTGGGGCGGCAAGGAGCAGCTCCATTTCCTTCAGACTGACACCGGCCGCGACCGATACAATCAGCTGGCGATTGAAGTCGAGCACCGGGCGGATTTCCTCAATGACTTCACTGATGAACCAGGGCTTGACCGCCAGGAGGATGATATCTGCCCCGCCTGCGGCCAGCTTGTTATCCTGCGTGGCCTGCACACCGGGCAGGGTGGTCCGGATGCGTTCCAGCCCGGAATCCGTCTTTGCCGTGCAGATAAGGTCGGCGGCCTGCCATGAGCCGGAGGCGATGAGGCCGCGGGCAATGGCGCCGCCCATGTTGCCGGTACCTATGATGGCCAGTTTCATCGGGATTGTTTGCGGAACTCGTAGGGATTGATGGGGTTCTTATCCTTCCACAGACCCTTGCGGGCTTTGCGGGCTGCTTTTTCCGCAGCGGCCAGGTCCGCGGCGTCCGGTGCATAGTGGGCATAGTGCCAGGCCATGCCTTCCTTCACCATCTGGAGGTTGATGTTCTTCTTGCCGAGCCAGACAATGGCCACTTTGCGGCCGTACTGGTCGGTATCCTTCATTTCCAGCCGCACAGACTTCCCCTCGCAGAGTTCCTTCAATCGGGCTCGTGACTTGTCGGCATGGGCCTGGCCTTTTTCCGGAGCATCGATGCCCCACAGGCGCACTCGCGTCTCATCATCGGGAAGTTTGAAGGTGTCGCCATCCTGCACATAGTGGCAGATTACCTCTTCTTCTGATGCAGGCTCGGTCTGCGGCTGGCCACCTTTGCGGAAGAGGTAGGGCTTTACCGGAGCTTTATCTGCCCAGAGACCCTTTTTCGCCTGGCGGGCCTTTTTCATGGCCTCGGCCAGTTTCGTGGCATCGGGGGCATTGTAGTCATCGTGCCAGGCCATGCCGCTGCGCACCATGAAGAGGGCGAGGTCGGTTTTGCCTGCGGAAACATCGGCTACCGTGCGGCCGAGCTTGTCTGTTTCCCTTACCTTGATGGTCAGCTCGCGACCCTTGGTGGTCTTTTCCAGGTAGGCGGTAGCCTTATCTGCATAGGGCTGCCCCTTTTCCGGGGCGTCGATACCCCATATCTGCACCTTGGTACCATCCTCCAGGTGCAGGGTGTCGCCGTCTACCACCCGCTTGCAGGTGCCGGTAAGTGTCTCAGCCTGCAGGGTGGCACCCAGCAGGCTGAGAAGGATGAGGAAATGCTTAGTCATTTCTTACGCGCGAGCGGGGGGAGAGCACAATGGGCACACCGGCGGCCTTGATGCGGGAGCGGATGGTGTTGCGCAGGTACTGGGCATAGCTGTCGGCCAGCAGGCGCTTGTCGTTCACGAACAGCACATAGGTGGGTACGGGAATCGTGGTGTACTTCTCGTTCACCGCCGTGGTGGCGTAGAAGAGCTTGAGACGCTTCTTGAGCACACGGTGCTGGCCGGGAGGATTCATCTCCATGGCGCGCTGAAGCAGGCGGTTCAGCTCGCCCGTGGTGGGCATGTTGAGAGCCTCCTGCTGCACACGGGCAATGCTCTTGAAGATGGAGTCGATACCCCAGGAATCCTTGGCGGAGACGATGGCCACGGGTGCGTAGTCGAGGAAGAAGAGGTTCTCTTTGATGTGCTCCTTCACGGCATCCTTGCGGGCGCTCATGGGGGCGTCCGGGCAGTAGAGGTCGAACTTGTTGACGATGATGATGCAGGGCTTCTTCTCCTCGGCAATGATGGAGCCGATGCGGCGGTCCTGCTGGGTGACGCCGGCGGCCATATCGATGACCAGCAGGCAGATATCCGCGCGGCGGATGGCGCGCTCGCTTCGCATGGCGGAGAAGACCTCCACCGAGGTGTCGCGCTTGCTGCGGGGGCGCATGCCGGCGGTGTCGATGAGCACATAGCCCTGCTCACCGCGCATGTAGGGGATATCGATGGCATCGCGCGTGGTGCCGGCCACGTTGGACACGATGGTACGCTTGTCCTGCAGAATGGCATTCACCAGGGAGGACTTGCCGGCATTCGGGCGGCCTACGATGGCTACCTTGATAGGGGAATCCTCGGTGACTTCCTCCTTCTCGGGCTCATCGATGGGGTTGGCAGCGGCATCTGCCTCGGCCTTCTTGGGCGTGGCACCCAGGGATTTGAGCATGGCATTGAGCTTATCTGCCAGGCGGGGGAAGCCGCGGCCGTGTTCGGCGGAGGTGAACACATAGTCGGAGAAGCCCAGGTCGGCAAACTCGCCGAGGTTGAGCTCCTGCTTTTCGGTGTCGGCCTTGTTGAGAACCAGCAGCACGGGCACCTTGCTCTTGTGCAGGTGGGCAGCGATGGTGCGGTCGATGGGGGTGAGGTGGTCGCGGCAGTCGCACACGAACATGATGTAGTCCGCGGCGTTCATGGCGATATCAGCCTCCTGGGTCACCTGGGCGGCAAAGCCGTCGTCCAGCGTGCTGCCGATACCACCGGTATCCACCACCAGGGCGTCAAAATCAGTGATGCGCACAGGGGCGCAGAGGCGGTCGCGGGTGACGCCGGGCTGGTCGTGCACAATGGCGATGCGGCGGCCCACCATGCGGTTGAAGATGGCGGATTTGCCCACATTGGGGCGGCCTACGATAGCAATGGTCGGAGTAGACATGGAATCAGAAGGGGCGTTCGGATGCTTTACGTACGTTTTCGGAGCCGGGCTTGGGTGCCACATACGGAGTGAGGCCCACGGGGCGGATTCCCTTGCCGGTGCTGATAAGATCCACCACGCCGCCCATACGCTTGTAGAGCTGGGCAGAGGAGCGTTTGCCGTGTGTGTTCATCACGGAATAGGTGAAGAACTCGGGGGAGGACTGGCAGAGTAAGTGGAGGTTCTGGGCGCTGTCGAGCAGCACGCGGGGCTGCATGAAGTTCAGGTACTCAGCCAGATAGCAGGCACCGAGCACCTGGTTGGTATCCTTGCTGATAGCCTGGCCGAAGATACATTCCTTGCCATTTACCACAGCAAGACGCAGGCTGAGCGTGATTCGCTCGCCACGTGCCTGGATGTTGAACTCCTTGAGCTTGCCGCCATTCGTCAGGGTGAAGAGGGCGCGGTTCGAGCTGTAGGTGCTGACGCCATCGGGCATGCGGATGGTGGCGGTGGCACCATAGTTGCCTGCGGTGGTGAGGCGGTAGATGGATTTCAGATTGAACTCAAACGAGCGGGTGGAGCCGGGGGTGAGCACCAGCTCGGGGAAGCGGGCCGTAGCAATGGGGGACACGGGGGCCTGCTCGCCACGCTTGGTCACGCTGAAGTTGAGCCAGGGGCGGTCGGGTGCGTTCTTCAGGGAGATGGAGGCATCTGTCTGGTTGATGATGGTGAGCTTGAGTGCAACATTTTCACCCACGATGAAATCCTTGCGCACGGGCTGGAGGCGGAGCTCCACCTGGGCGAAGGCCTGGTTGCCCAGCAGCAGGCAGAACATGGTGAGCAGAATCTGGTATATGGTTTTCATAATTTTCGGTCTGGTCTTTATTTCTTATCGGGAAGGGCGATGCGGAACCCGCAGCTGTCGCTTTGCCAGTTGCGCGTTTCGATGGGGAAGGGGTGTGCCTGTGAATCAATGAGCAGCACGGCGGTGCCGTTGTATACACCGGGCAGGGGGGCTGTTTCCTGTGTGCGGGTCCATTCCAGCTCGCAGGGCGTAGCGCCGGCGTCCAGCACAGCCTGCACCTGGGCTGCCGTGGGTAGCTGCCCCCCTGCGTGGCGGGCATAGAGTTCTGCCTGCCAGTAGGAGATACCGGTCACGGGCTTATCCGGTTCTTCGACCTGGATTTCCCAGTTGTTGGGGGTGGGATTGCCAGCCTGCAGGGGGGCGCCTGCCAGCAGCTGCTCCCGCCCGGTTTCTCCCATGGCTTCGAACGCCTGCAGGAATGCGGCGTATTCCGCCACAGATACGGGCTGGCGGTACACGTGTTCGTGGGTGCTGCCATCGCGGCAGAGGAAGGAGACCTCATTTCCGGCCGGCAGTTTCACCGGGTCTGCCATACCATAGAGCGTGCCCAGACAGGACATACCGATGATGATGGCCGCTGCACCAGCCAGGTATGCACCCCAGCGGGCCGTGGCTTTTCGCAGTTTGCGGAGCTGGCGTTTGTTGCCGAGGATGTTGGAGATGCTGTTCTGGGCAGGAGCGTCGGGGGCTTCGCTGCGGAGCTGGTCAATGATGGCCTGGGCGGTATCGCCCAGCGTGCTCCAATCCAGCAGCTTTCCTTCGTAGCCATCCGTAAGCCACTGCAGGAGGGTGACCGCGCGACCGAGTCCGGGTTCTTTTTCCTGCGGAACCAGAGGCCAAAGCGCCTGAGCCAGCGCGCTCATCTGGGCGGCGTGGTCGTTTTCTGTGCCTTCCACCAGGGGAGAGAGGAAGTGCACATCGCCGTCGGGTTCAATGAATATGGAGCTGGCGGCCAGGGGCATGGCGCTCAGTTCTGCCTGGTAGCAGGGGGTATACATTTCGGCGGCAGAGGCAATGACCCGGCAGATATGGGGAACGCTCAGCGATTTTGCCTCAGCGGCCAGCTCTGCCAGACTGGTCCCCTGCGGAAGTTCCTGGGTGAGAAACCACATGCCCTCTGCCCGCAGGGATTCAAACACATTGGCCACGTGCGGCAGTTCGGAAGAAGCCACCCGGAGACGCGCCTGCGCCAGGAATGCCACTTCATCTGTGTGGGTGGCACCGGGAACTAGCACTTCAAGCACAACCGCACGGTCCACATGGGACTGTGTTGCTTCGTAGAGAGCGGTGTTTGCCCTCAGTTCCATCAGGCGGGTGAGGGTGTAGACGCCCAGCGGGCGGGGCAGGTCTGGGAAAATATCGGTCATTGGGGCAGGGGGAGTTCGGGCAGGAAGTCGCTGGCAGGCAGGGCTTCCTCATATTCGGGGACCAGGCCGTCATCGGGCAGCAGCGAGTTGGACGGTACGTGCTGCTGCTGGCTGCGGGACTTGAGCCTGTGTTCGTGCAGAATGAGGGAGGAGGGGGTGCTGAGGCAATCCAGCGGCTCACCCTTGTAGTAGAGCTTGGCGGTGAAGCCGTAGTAGCGGATATCGCCGTAGACATCCATTTCCTCCTGGGTGAGCGGGGGGACGGAGTAGGAGAAGACCAGGTTTTCCTCCCATTGTGACCAGTCGGGCTTTTCGTTCTGCCAGTTCCAGTTCACTTTGCCGCGGCTGAATCCGATGCGGCGTCCGTTTACCAGGTCGAAGAACTGCACGTGGATATAGAGGTCCTCGAGGCGCACGTCTTCGCCGGGGGCGAGCATTACAGGCAGCAGGAGGTCCACCTGTTCTCCGGAATCTGGTGCATAGGTGTGCTTGAGCTGGTGCGGACCGAAGGAGAGCTTGCCACGCATGGCGGCCGGCTGGTCGAAACCGTAGGTAAGGCGGTGTGCTGCGCGCTTGAAATAGTTGCCCGCACGGTCGCGCATCTGGAATACCTTGGTGTAGTACTCGCGGGCTTTCTTCGGGTTGAGCAGCTTGTCGTAGGCCATGCCGTAGTAGTAGAGCATGGCGGGATGCTCGGCACAGAGCAGGCTGGCTTCCTCCAGACTCAGCACACACTGGCGCATGTCGCCTGCTGTCATGGCTGCCACGCCCTGGCGGATGAGCTTGTCGAGTTCCTCGCGGTCCTCGGGGCTCAGTTTGCCCGTGATTTCGTCAATGACGGGTTCTGTGGCCGGGGCAGGGGCAGGTTCCTCGGTGCCGAGGTCCATGAAATCGAAACCACCTTCCTGTGCCAGAATGGTATCCACATCTCGTGCCCGCAGGGGAGGCGGGGCATCAGGGTCGGTTTCTTCCTGGGCACTGGGGGTGGCGGTGACTCCGGCAGAGCCTTTGGCCTGTTCCATCTGGCGGTCAAACTCCCGGGCTTCAATGACGGCCAGATGCGCGCGCGATACCTCCAGCGAGCGCTCATAGGCCATATCAAGCCTGCGGGTTACACCCACACCGAGCACCGCAAGCTCCACGGCAATGATGGCGGTGAGCCCACCTGCCACTACGCGGCGGGAGACCAGGGCATGCAGCAGCTTCCTGCTGCAGCGGCGGGCGCGCAGCAGGAGTCGGGAAAGCAGGCCGCGCATGCGCAGCCTAGCCGGCTTGCTGGTCTTTTTGCTCATATTCCAGAATCTCGCCCCGGTATTGTGCCAGGAGCGCCTGCATCAGAACTTCTGCCGGTTGGCCGGCGGCGGGGTCAAAGCCGCCATAGGTCATGCCATCCATGCGGATTTTACGGCCATTCACCGTGGCGTAGGCGACCCCCTTGAATCCTTTCCCCCACTGCCGGAGGTCCAGACGGGTGATATCTGCCACGCGGAACTGCTGGCCGGCGGCCGTCACGAGGTCGCCCTCCAGCGCCATCACCCGGCGGCGGGTGCGCAGCATGAGGTAGATGATACCCCCGCTCACGAGCATGCATACCCCGCCTGCGAGCCACTGTTCGCGGATGGCGGCTGTGTCAAAGGCGTGCTCGGCAGGCTTTACCGGAAAATGCATGCGGGCGGTGTAGGCCGTCCAGCAATCGGCCCAGCTCTTGTTCATGGCTGCCCAGTCTGCGGCTTCAGGCGGTGTGCAGCGGGTGGCAGCGCAGTCTGCCGGCAGCGGGTACTTGCCCTCGACCAGAAGCTCACCGCCTGCCTGTTCGGCGGTAATGAGCGGCTGAGCGGCAGCCTCGCTGCCCCAGGGTAACCCCTTGCTTGCCTCGGCGCCCAGCCGGGCAAAGGCCTGGTAGGAGAAATAAACCTCATTGGCTTTGCGGTAGCCTACGGAACCATCGTAGAAGAAATAGAGCCCGAAGCCGAAAAAGGCAATAAGCACCACGGTGAAACGTACAAAGGTGTCGCGGGTGGGGCGGCAGATTATGGGGGCGTTTGTCATCTGTGCCCCATTCTACCACAGGCGCGGGCCTCTGCATAGCTTAAAATGCGGGCATTCGCGCATGCTGACGCGCAAGGCGCGCGCGAGAGTGACATAATAAAGGCTTGCTATGGCGGCTTGTTCCTGCTAGTCTGGCAGTCATGAAGGCGCTTTTCCGCATACTCCTGCTCAGTCTGAGTGTGGTGGCCTATGCCCAGGAGTTTGCTCCGGAACCCATGGACCTGGATCCCTTGTCGCTGGAAGTGAGGGTGGCAGAGTCGGTTGTGGCTGTGCCTGCACCTGCGGATGAGGCAGAGGATTATGCCGAGGAAGTGGATGAGGAAAAAGTGTTTGATGTGCCTCGCGACCAGACCCGCGTGACGGTGCTTGGTTACCACAATTTCAGCAAGAAGGCACCTGTTACAGAGATGCTGATGCGCACTTCCGAGTTCCGGGAGCAGATGGCGTACCTGCGCCGCGCCGGTATCACCGTCATCAGCATGCAGGAGTTTCTGGAATGGCGCCTCGGTACCCGCACCCTGCCGGCCCGTTGTGCCCTCATTACGCTGGACGACGGATGGAAGAGCGTCTATACCGATGCCTATCCCATTCTCAAGGAGTTCGGTTACCCCTTTACCTTGTTCCTCTACACGAATTACCTGCATGGCCGCGGCGACAGCCTTACCCCCGCCCAGGTGAAGGAAATGCAGGCAAACGGCGCCACGGTGGGCAGCCACTCGGTGCGCCACCTGTACCCCAGCAGCTGGAAGAAGGAGGAAAAGAAAGGCCCGGAGGCTTACGCTGCCCTGGTGGATGCTGAGCTGGGAGCTTCGCAGAAGAAGCTCAGCGAGATGTTCGGACCGGTGAATACCTATTGCTACCCGGGTGGCTACAACACCCCCGGCATGCTGGAGAAGATGCCCGGCTATGGTTATGTGGCTGCCTTCACCGTGATTCCCGGTAAGGTGACCTCCACTACCGATGCGCTGCTCATTCCCCGCTACATGATTTTCGGCAACAAAAGTTCGATTTTCCGCAGCGCAGTAGATTTCCGCGTAACCCAGCTGAGCACCGGGGTGACCACAGGTGCCAGCCCCGGCACGTTGTCTTCCAGCACTCCGCCTCCTCCCTTCGAGGTAGTGCCTAAGCCGCACGAGACAGTTGCTCCTGATTTCCCCTCCGTCTCTGCCTATATGGGCGATGTGGAAGGACTTGATATTTCTTCCGTTCAGATGAAAGTGAGCGGATTCGGCCGTGTTCCTGCCCGCATCGACAAGAATACGCGAACCCTGCAGTGGGTGCTACCCTGCCGCATCTACATGCCCGACCTCTCTGTGCACGTTACCTGGCGAGATATCAAGGGCACCAGCCACAAGGCTGAGTGGTCCTTCAGTATCGACCCGAACGCGCCAATCCAAACCGTAAACCCCATACCATAACACATGGCCCCTGAAGAAACCACCCCGACAGAAGCTGAGGTGAAGCCCGCCGCC
Source organism: Akkermansia sp. (assembly GCA_045644745.1). Lineage (GTDB taxonomy): Bacteria > Verrucomicrobiota > Verrucomicrobiia > Verrucomicrobiales > Akkermansiaceae > Akkermansia. The sequence continues at coordinate 72,333 of JAZRHL010000039.1, read as the reverse complement.
CGCAAGCGCGCCCCGCGCAAGAAGGCTGCCGCCACCCAGGCTGCCGGAGATGCCGGCGCTCCCGCCGCCTCCGCCGAAGCCGCAGCTCCCGCCGCCGCCCCTGCCAAGAAGCAGCGCGCTCCCCGCAAGAAAGCCGCAGCCAAGCCCGCCAAGGCTGATAAGCCTGCCGAGACCCCGGCCCCTGCTGCCGAACAGCCTGCTCCGGCTCCCGCGGAAAAACCTGCCGAAAAGAAGGTAGAGAAGGTTGAGACGCCCGCCGAGGCTCCCGCTGCCCCCAAGGCTGAGCAGCAGCCCCGCCAGGAGCGCCAGCACAACAATAACAACAACCGCAACAAACAGCACGGCAATAAGCAGAAGCATCAGAAGCCCCAGCAGGCACAGCAGCCTGCCGCTGAGCCCGTGGCAGAGAAATCCGCTCCTGCAGAGCCTGTTTCCGATATCGAGAATCCCGATGCTGCTCCTCAGCTTCCCCCCGCTCCCGGCTTTGCTGTGCCGGAAACCGTGGGTGGCAGCGAGGGTGGCTCCAACAGCCGCCGCAAGCGCCGCCGCAACCGCAATCGCAACCGCGAGAACGGTCAGCAGCCCCAGCAGCCTCAGGCCACCCCGCAGGTGGACAAGGAGGAACTCGTGCGCCGCGCCTGGAAGATTTTCCTGGGTGAAGTGACCGAGGAAGGTCTGGCTCTCATGGATGATCGCACCGCAGCCGAGGCTTCCCGCCGCGCTTTCCGCGTGGCCGAGCTGTTCCTCATCGAGGCTGCCCGTCACCGCCCCTCCGCTCCCGTGGCAGAAGAGATGCCCGAGGAACCCGAGACCGACACCGCCGAGGAAATGGAGCAGGAATAAAGCCTGACCAATGATTTAACAGAAAAGCCCGCGATGCTCACGCACCGCGGGCTTTTCTGTTAAATGGTTAACTTCTTACGAAGCCTGGCGCATTCCTCCAGCTCATCCTGCAGATCCGGTGGGCAGACGAGCAGGGATTCAGCGTAACCGTATAACCGGGCTTCTTCTACGTAGTAGTTGAGCGCGTTCTCGGAGTGGTAGAACTCCTCGCAGAGGCCCAGCATGCGGTGCAGGGCTGCAATGGCTTCGGGCGTCTCTGAGTCCAGGCTGATGCAGCGGATGCTGATGATGCATTTGGTCCACCGCGCAATCTCTTCGAGTTCTTCGGCTTCCTCGAAGTGGGTGAAGAGACGCTCCCAGGCGGGGGCGTAGTAGGCAAATCCCACAGGCCCCATGAAGGCCAGGCTTTCCTGCATGTGCTGGTAGCCATCAGTGAGCTCTGCAAAAATCTGCTCGCGGGTCTTGCCGTGGAATTCCTTTACGGCAGAGCGCTCATCGAGCGAGTCATATACGTTGATGTCTTCTTTTCTGGGGAGGGGAACCATGCTGTTTTTTAACATTAATAGTAATTTTTTCAAGCCTCATCTTGATGGGTGCATGAAATCGGAGATGTACGAATTCCTAAGGCTCACCGATACCGCTTGCTTTTTCTTAGGGTGAGTCTGCCGCGCAGCCTCTTTCTGCGGATAAGGTACAGAAACCAGATTAGAGAACCTAGGAACAGCAGGCAGGGAAACAAGGTGCAGCCTGCGCCGAAAGCGGTTAATTCGTGGTACACGGTGGCATTCCATGGGTGCTGTTTGTCTACACAGACGGGAATATAGCCCAGCTCGTCATGGATGCTGCGTAGCTGACCCTTTGTCAGGAGCAGCCCGGCGCTGCGCAGTTCATGCTGTTCTCCTTCATAGTCGAAGCTGACGCGGGGCCTTGCGCCCCAGCTTGCTGTGCTGTTGAGCGTTCCTTTGACGAAGGCGTATTCCGAAGAATCACGGTTCAGCGTGATATAGGCGGCGTTGCCATTTACAAATGCAGCTCCGCCGGAAAAGCACATAAGTGCAACACTCAGGGCAACCGAGTTGCTTTTCTCCTCTTTGTGTTGTTCTTTCCGACTTTTCATAGGGAAACCAGGTGTTAGTTTTTCTCCTCCAGCCAGGAGTGGAGATTGTCGTCGGCCTGGTGGTATTTTTCACAGAATGAGAGCATGAGCCGCAGGATTTCGCGGCATTCCGGCGGGTCGTTTTTCCACCAGCCGTAGCGCCAGGTGATGATGCCACGGGTGAAACCGGTAAACTCGTCTATAAATTCCGGTTCCGAGGCGTCAAAGTCGTAGATGTCGACCAATTTTCTCCATGCTTGGGCATAGTAGGCAAAGCCGGCAGAGCTCATCCACCCCAGGCGCTCGCTGTAATAGGCAAAATTTTCCAGTAGGAGTTCCAACGCTTCTTCCAGCGTCTTGCCGTAGAAGATTTTCTGCGCGCTCTGCTCATACACGCTGTTGCGCAAGTTGATATCTTTCTTGCCTGGAAGTTGCTGCATGGTTGTATAGGGTACTCCTGCTGAGGGAGTGGGTAAAAGTAACCCGGCTGGTCGGGAGTACCGAACCAGCCGGGGTTAAGGGAATTAGTGTCTTGGTTGCCGTAAGGTTGTTTATGCCTTGAGAGCAGCACCCTCCTTGGCCTCGATAGCCTTCTTGGCCTGCTCGAAAACAGCCTTGAAAGCCTCCGGGTTGGCGATAGCCAGCTCGGACAGGGACTTGCGATCCAGATCGATGTTGGCGGCCTTGAGACCCTCCATGAAACGGGAGTAGGTCAGACCGAGGGGACGCACGGCGGCGGAGATACGAGCGGTCCAGAGGCGACGGAACTGACCCTTACGCTTCTTACGGTCGCGGTACTCATACTGCCATGCTTTGTAAACAGCATCCTTAGCGTAGCGGAAGAGCTTGCTGCGGAAACCGCGGAAGCCCTTGGCGCGAAGCAGGATGCGCTTGCGGCGGGCGCGGGATGCCGGCCCATTTGTAGCACGTGCCATAGTTCTTTTTTATCTATATGCGTTGAACAGACTGTTCTTCCTCACCTCCTTGCAGTCTCGCCTGTTCGATCCCCGACAGTATGTCGCGGGGAAGGCTGCACGAAGGCCGCCCGATATGCGGGCGGTGCTTGGCTGGTAGCCATGTTCCTCGGCTTAAGCGAAGGGCATGTTCTGCTTCACTGCCCAAACCTGGGTGGCGTCCACCAGAGCGGGACGTCCAAGAGCGCGCTTGCGCTTGCTGGACTTCTTCTGGAGAATGTGACGCTTACCCTGCTTGCGACGCAGAACCTTGCCCGTGCCGGTCACCTTGAAACGCTTGGCCACGGCCTTACGTGTCTTGTTGATACCACCTTTGCGGGTCATGGTGCAGGGATTATACACACCTTTTCCTATCTGGCAAGAAAAATATCACGGTTTTTGCCGCTTTTTTATAAAAATTTGTTTCTCCCTTGCCTCATCGCTGCATTATTTCCGCCCTTTCTTCTTTGCGAGGTCGTACAGCCTGAAGAATAACGGGCTTACGATATAGACGAACATGCCCATGGCCGTGTACAGGTGCTGTCCCGTGGTGTAGCTGGCCAGCCAGCCGGCAAAGAGGACTCCGGAGAAGAACAGGTACAGGCTGTGCTGCACCGCATACAGGGGGATAAATCGGCGCTCCTCGCTGTAATGTCGGCAGACCTGGGTGATATCTACCAGCGCCAGAATCAGGCCATGCGCGGTGAATGGCAGGATGGCGCATGAGGTGAAGAGATGGTTGCCGGTCAGATAAGCTGCCAGTAAGGTTCCACTGAAAAAGATGACATGCCCGCCCCAATGAGAATACAGAAAACTCCAGAGGGATTCTTCCATCTGTTCGGATGTCCACGGGCTTTCTGAATGGTCACTCATGCTCTCGATTGTCAGACTACCATACCAGCCAGTGTCTGGCAATGATTTATTTGCGGGTTTGAATAGGGCGGGAGCTGTTCCTGATTTGTTGGTCCATTCTGCATAATTTCGCAATAAATGATGCGTTGGTATCATTGAAATAACTGTTATTCTGCTCGAGAAATTCGAGTTTGGCGATGTATTGGCGAGCCGTAGGCGAGCGGAATTCAGAACCCGCTTTAGCGGGTGATAGCCAGTAGCCCCAGGTGAAGCCGCGTTAGCGGCGGAACCTGGGGGTAGTATAAAAATTATCGGAGCCCCGAACGTAGTGAGTGGGCGGCAGAAATTGACGCAATATATTAAAGCCACAGCTTCTGGCACCCTCTCGCTCCGCTCGGGGTTCGGTTTATATTTTGTATATTACCCAGCGTTCCGCCGCTAGCGCGGCTGCACGCTGGGCTACTGGCTGCCGCCCACTGCGTGGGCTCAAAATTCCGCTCGCCTTTGGCTCGCCAATGGCCGATTTGTCGAGGATGGGCTGATGATGCCAATGTATAATTTGTTGCGTAGACCTGTTAATCTGAAACATGGCCGTAGGTCGCGTTGGCGCAGGCGGAATGCCCGTTTTGCACCCCAATTCCTCCCGAAAGAAGAAAAAAATGTCAATTCCTACTTTTTTGCTTGCATTAGCGTTAGAATTATTCTAAAGTAGCGCCATGAACACGACATTCATCGAATATCCGAAGTGCACGACATGCAAGAAGGCCAAGACCTGGCTTGCGGGGCAGGGAGTGGAGTTTGCGGACCGCCACATTGCGGAGCAGCAGCCCACGGCAGAGGAGCTGCGCTCGTGGTGGCAGGCCAGCGGGCTGCCGCTGAAGAAGTTTTTCAACACCTGCGGGGTGAAGTACCGCGAGATGAACCTTTCCGAGAAGCTCAAGAGCATGAGCGATGACGAGCAGCTGGCGCTGCTGGCCACGGACGGTCTTCTGGTGAAGCGCCCGATTCTGGTGACGGAGGACGGCAAGGTGATTCCCGGATTCAAGGCCGAGACCTGGGCCGCTGCACTGGGTAAGTGATTCTTTTCATAAGCCAATAACGTAATTGCATACAACAAGAACCGCGCATCGGGAGTGTCCCCGGTGCGCGGTTCGAAGTATCTGGGAAGGTGTATCCTTACTTCTTGCGGATGATGAACTTGCCGCGGGTGTCGCGGGTGTCATCGGGGGTATCGAAGGTGAGGAAGATGCGGGGGGCCTTGATTTCCTTCTCTGCTGTTACATAGTAGCTGGCAGGGGAGGTGAGGGTGATGCCGCGGGTGTCTTCGCTGATGAGGGTATCGCCATCGTACAACGCCACGCGGGTGACGCGGGCATGGTTGCGGCCGCCGGTGGGTTCAAAGCGCACTTCGTATTTGCCGGCGGGGCCAATGGGAAGTTTGCCGAGCAGCTCGGTGGGCACTCCCTGCATGGGCAGGCTCTGGGGAGACCAGCCACGCACAAACTGGAGCCCAGTGGCCCAGTCGCGGATGACGATATCGGCAGACTGACCCAGCACCGAGGTGGGGTCGAGCTGCTTCATCAGGAGGGCGTACTTGCGGATGAGGTCGGAACCACCGGACCCGACGCGGCGGCGGATGGTGCCGATGGTGAAGGCGCAGGCGTTCTGCTTCTGCTGCACGGTGTGCAGCGGGTTAGCGATGGCCTTGTCCATTTCCACCAGAATGTCGGCGAGCTTCATGTCCTTCACCTTGTCACCCAGCGGATTGTTGTGGAAATTGAGGGCGGCGAGGCAACCGGACTTGTCCTCGGGGTCGGCTTCCTTGATAAGCTGCTGTACGCGGTCGGGGCGCTCAAGGTTTTCCACACGGCAGGCCTGCAGGAGCAGGTTGGCGCGCTCTTCGCCCTTGGTTTCATCTGCTGCAGCCATAATCTGCAGCTGCTTCTGCAGACCGGCCTTGCGGCGGGAGATGGTGAGGGCGATGCGGCTGGCTTCGGGGTAGACCATGGCGGGACCGCTTATCCAGGAATAGATGCGGCCCGTCTTGTCGTACATGACCACGGCAGGGAAAGCGTGCTTGCTGTGCACATGGGGCAGGGCAAGCTTACCCATGGTTTTCTCCAGCGCGGCTTTCTGAGCCTCATTCAGGCTTTCGGGCAGCGGCACCAGCATCATCACGGAGTTGCCGGCGGCTTTCACGATTTCGGGTGCGTTGTACAGAGCCGTCATCTGCTCCTTGGCGCGCTTGTCCCAGCCCTCGCCATAGACGAAGAGGATATAGCCCTCCTCGTTCACCTTGGCCTGAGCCTGCTCATAAGTAGCTACTTTGGTGGCAGCCTGCACCGGCATCAGAGTAGCGGCGGCCAGGCACATCAGTAAGGGAAATGCAAGTTTCATATTGTTGCAGAATGTGGGTTGAATCAGGCTGCGGGAGTGCCGTACACGAAGAGACCATCCAGGTGGAAGACTTCCTGCGTGTCGGGGCGGATGACGCGCACATACAGAGCCTTGGGCTGTTCGGCCTGCAGGTCTACGCGGGTGATGCGCTGCTTGCAGGGGCCTGTCAGCTGGCCGGCGTTGTGCCAGTCATCGTCCTTGCCGGTTTCAGATACCTGAATCTGGAGGTTGTTGAGGCGGTTCCAGTTGGCGCCATTGCTGTGGGCCACGATGACCACGCCGCTGATAGTGGCGTGCTTGGGCAGCTTCACAGCCACCCACGGGTTCTTGTCGCGGTTGGTGTGAACCTGACCACCCTGGCGGGTGAGCACATTGGCATGTGTGGCGGGCTTATCCCAGCGGCTGGTGGAGGAGGCGAAAATCACGCCGCCCTCAGATACGAGCTTACCGGGGAATGCCTCAAACTCGCCGATGGGGCGGTTGTCGTGAGCCAGGGCGGGGTCGATGAGCTTGCTGACAGCCTGGAAAGCGCCTGCATCGCGCATGGATTCGGTGGTGAGCACCGCATTGGCCAGGGCCTTGGCGCGGTCTTCAGGGGTCATGCCTTCGCCGGAGGAGATAGCCTCAGTCATGATGGTGAGGATACGGCTCTTGCCCTCCTCGTCCATCTTCTTGAGCATGTTGTTGCCACATTCCAGAGCATAGGAGCTGTAGTCCTTCTTGGAGATGGTATTGTTCATCATGCTGCGGAACACGGTGCAGGTGTTATCCGTGGCGGCATTCTTGCGGACCTTGTTGAGCATGTCAACCTGCTTGTCAGCCAGCTCCTGCAGCTTCCATCGCTCGGGGCCGCGCTCCTTGATGTTCTGCCAGAAACAGGCAAAGGCGGCTTCCTGCTCCTCGGGTTTGGCTGCACTCTGGGCCAGGTTGTCGTATACAAAGCTGCGCACCAAGGTAGAGGCGCACTCTGGGTACATGGGCACCAGCTTGGTGCAGATGCTGTTGTTGAGTGCGAGCCAGGCGGGGGTGTCCAGCTTCATGCGTTCCTTGAGAAACTCGGCATGCTCGCGGTACACGGGGTAATTCAGCGGCTGGGCGGCCTCAGCCTTGAGGTAGAGCTGGTGAGCCTGCTGCTTGTCCGTGGCCATCTGGGCGAGGGCGCGGTAGGCATTGGAAAGTCGCGTGGCGTTCTTCTGCTCCGGGGAATACAAATCAGTGGTCAGGTGTAGGGAGGAGTAGTTGTAGTTGTCCATCCACGGGCGCCAGTGCAGGCCGCGCTGCCAGTCCACGGAATAGGCGGGGGTCCACTTGCCGTCCACCCACACCACATAGGCGCAGTGGCCGGGTTCGCCCATGGTGAGGCCGGGCACACCGTTGGCACAGGCTGCCGAAGCACCGAAGTGGGAAAGACCACCGCACACGCCGCCCACATCCTGGGTGAACTTGTGGTGGTTGTTCAGGTACATGCCTTCAAACGGTTCGAAATAGGGGGAACCGTGGATGCTGTCGCCGTACACATTGTTGAGCACATAGCCGCAGCGCCAGCAGCAGCCCGTGTAGCGCTCATCGGGCAGGTGCACGTTCTTCAAAGCCCACTCGAAGCTTTCCGGCTTGCCGGAGCTGTGATCGCCCTTCCACCCGCAGGTGACGCGGCGGAGCAGGAACGGCAGCTTGTCGAACTGCGGGTGCAGGCGGTTCTGGCGCCAGTTGCGCACAAAGTATTCGGCTCGCTCGCAGGCGTTGTTCACTGTCCAGCCGAAGCGGGCGTATTCAATGGCCGTTGCCGTGGCGATGTCGCGGGGCACGCGGTCATTGGGCAGCATCTTGGTGTAGCGTTCCATCATGTTGGCCAGCATGTTGAGCATGCGGCCGGGCATGATGCATTCACCGCTGTATACCACATCTCCTATCCAGCCCAGGTCATTGGCCATGAGGGTGATGAGACGGGAGGCTCGCGGGCGCTTCACCACATCGGCCAGGCGCATGGGCTGCTTGAGCTCAGCTTCCAGCTCGGCAATCTCGCCCTTCAGCTTGTTGATGTTGTAGCGTGCGCTTTCCTGGGCGGATTCGCCACCCAGCTGGGGAAGCTCAGTCTCCAGCTCGCTCAGCTTCTTGGTCTTGTTGTTGAGCTGGCGGTTCAGGTTGTCGGCATACTCGGTGTAGGCTTTTTCTGAGGTAATTTCAGCATTGGCCAGATACCAGTTGGCGAGCAGCAGGCGGTTGTACTCGCTCTTCAGGAAGCTCTGCACGCTGGCTTCATCGCTGTTCTTCATGCGGGCCTGAATCTTCTTGGCAAGCGTGTCACGCAGCGCGGCAGGATTCTGCCAGTCCTTGCTGGTGGTCAGAGAGTAAGTCGGTTTGGCCGGCTTGGCTGCCGGCTCGGGGAGTACCGGTGCCGGTGCTATCGGTGTGGGCAGCTGGGCTGAGGCGTACATGCCACAGGCTGTCAGCAGCACAGACAGAATGTTTATCTGAGTCTTCATGGTGTGAATAAAGAAAATCGGAGTTGCTGCCATAGTATAGACCACGCAACGCTACGTCAAGGAAATAGTACAGAAAAGTTAAGTAAAATTCTGCGCTTGCAGGAAGAACGTGGCCTAGGGCGAGTTGGCGGGCACAAGGTGGATAAGGGTAATTTCAGCGGGGGTGAAGAGTCGCAGGGGTAAGCCGGACCAGATGCCGGTGGCGTTGGATACGTAAACCTGAGTATCGCCTATGCGGTAAAGCCCTTGCACCAGCCCGTCGTTGAACAGGGCGACAAGTTCCCTCAACCCGGGGGCCATGCCGCCGTGGGTATGGCCGGAGAGCTGCAGCGCCACGCCGCGGCCGGCTGCTTCGCGGGCGATGCGGGGCTGGTGAGCCAGCAGAACCACGGGTTTATCCTGCGGAGCGCCGCTCAGCGCCTGCTCCAGGTTGGGCGGCGGACAGTTATCGCGTGCGGCGGCGGGGTCGGTGATGCCGGCCAGCACCAGATGCCCCGGGCCGGGGAGCACATGCTCGTTGTTCAGAAAGCGGATGCCCAGCGTGCGCAGGTAGCGCTGCCAGGCATGGTGGCCGCTGAAGTAGTCGTGGTTGCCATGCACGGCAAAGGTGCCCCAGCGGGCTTTCAGGTGGCGCAGCGGAGCCAGCGCAGGAGCCAGACTGTAGAGGTGGCCATCCTCGAAATCGCCGGTGATGACGATGGCATCCGCCTCCAGCGCGTTGGGGCGGTTCACCACTTCGCGGAAGAACTCTGCCTGCTTGTAGCGGTCGGCGTGCAGGTCGGTGAGCATAGCCAGACGCACAGGCTGCTGCAGGCGGGGCAGGGCGATGGTGATTTCCCTGACCTCGGGCAGGGCAAATGCCTGGTACATGCCCCAGCCGGCGGCCAGCAGCGCTACGGGGACGGTCATCCCGAACAGGGTGAGCCTTATCCTGCGGAAGACGGTGCTGCGCCGCCAGATAAGCCCGGGCAGCAGGAACAGCAGCTCCAGCGCCAGCAGAAACACCAGCACCATGAGCAGTGCGATAAACAGCCAGGTGCACAGCAGCTCCACAGCCATCGGACAGTCGGGTCGGAAGAAATGCCCGCCATATATCTTATACAGCAGCGGGTAGCGGAACGCACCCAGCACCAGCGGAATACAGAGCAGCAGCTTCCACCACCAGCGCATGGGCAGCGGCCAGATGATGCGCCACAGCGTGTAGATGAACAACACGCAGCCGATGGCCAGGGTGCTGACGACGAAGGACATAAATCAGGATGCCGGTGGAAGGGTGATGGTGAAGCAGGTGCGCGTTCCGGGCGTGCTTTCGGCGGTGATGCTGCCTCCGTGAGCCTCCACGGCGTGCTTCACGATGGCCAGACCCAGGCCCGTTCCCTTGATTTTGCCCGAGGTGTCGGCGCGGTAGAAGCGGTTGAAGATGAAGGGAAGGGCGGCGGCATCGATGCCTATACCGTTGTCCTCTACCTGGACGCGGCAGGTGCCGTCCGTGTCCTTATGGGCGCTCAGCCGTATGCGGAGCCCGGGGGCGGGATTGTTCTTGAGGGCATTTTCCAGCAGGTTGAAGAGCACCTGAGACCAGTAGAAGCTGTCGCCCATCAGCTGCAGGGGCTCCATGTCGAGCTCCACGCTGGCTTTCTGGTCGGTAATGGTGGATTCGAGCCTCTGCAGCACATCGCCGGTCAGCTGCCTGAAATCGAACTCCTCCTGCTTCAGATAACTGGTGTTGGGCGTTTCCACCCGCGAGAGCATGAGCATATCGGACACCAGGCGGGCCATGCGGTCGGCGTGGCGCTTCATGATGCCCAGCGAGCGCTGGCGCATATCGCGGTCATCGGCTGTTTCGGGGTCATCGAGCAGGGTTTCCAGATACCCCAGAATCAGGGTGAGCGGGGTGCGCAGCTCGTGGGACGCATTGGCCACGAAGTCGCGGCGTATCACCTGGGTGCGGTGTTCCTCTGTAACGTCCAGACACACAATGCCGATGTGGCGCTCGCGGGTGGCCAGCGGGGTGGCCTTGGCGCGGTAGATGCGTTCGCCATCTGCCCGGGGAACATGCACGGTGGTGCGCACCATTTCCCGTGCTTCGCAGGCCTTTTTGAGAAGTTCGCGCAGGTTGCCGTCGGGCAGCAGCTTGAGCAGGTTGGTATTGGCCAGGGCGGGCATGCCGAACAGGTCGCAGGCCTTGCTGTTGGCCATGACCACGCGGCCGGAGGGGCGGATCAGCACAAAGGGAACGCCCAGCGTTTCCAGAAAGAGCGACTGGTCATGCTGCACATGCTCCTGGAGCTCCTGCAGCATGCTGCGCAGGTGCAGGGTTTCGGCGTGCTCGTCGCGGGCACGCTGGCGCGTGGCCTTGATGAGTGAGCTCAGAAAGATGAATGGCAGCGCAAATGCCATCACCATGAGCCCCAGCACTATATCCCAGCTGACCATATCCTGCGCATACTCTACCAGAAACACCCGCCCCTGCCAAGCCGCATTTTGTGGCTTTTACGACACAGAGTGCTGTGCAGAATCTTGTTCTAATCTTTCTGTAACAGATAGATGAGGTGTTCCCGCAGAGGTTTGGTGAGTCGGTTGATTCCCAGGTAGGTGGCAATGCCCTTCAAATGGTCATCGCAACCGCTGATGCATTTGAGATGCGCCAGTACCTGGGCCGCAATGTCGAGGATTTCCGAATCGGGCACGTTTTCCCAGTTGCGGGGACCCTTGGCTCTGGGATTCACGGCGGGGGAGTTGACGGCGTAGAGCACTCGGGTGTCGCCTTCCTGCCGGTAGAGGAACTCGCCCCGTTTAAGCATTCTGGATATGATATCCTGCAGGCGCATCCGCAGGGCGGAGGAAAGCGCAGGCGTGAGAGAATGCTCCCGCAGACGTGCCATGAGGAAGTCTTCCTTGATGGGGCCTTCCACTTCCACAAACTGGCGGATGTAGGGGGTAAGGCTGGCCTCGCTCATTTCGAAGAGGGGAGGCAAGGTTGTGTTCAGCCTTGTGTAACTGTATGCCTTGCCGAGAAGCGCCTCTTTCGGCTCCGGCGCAGCCTGTTTTTCCGGTTCAACGGTGATGGCGGATGCCGTGCTGCCCAGCGGTGCGGTGAGCAGGGGCTGCTCCGGCAGAGAAACCGAGCCATCCTTCACAAACTGTTTCAGTGCGGCATCCAGCTTCTGGATGCAGGCAGCCGGATTGCGCCACCAGTCAATGGCCCATACCCGCAGAATCCGCCATCCGAGGCCGGCGAGCACCGAACTGCGCAATACATCGCGGTCTCGGGCCGTGTTTGCGGCTACATACGAGTATCCATCCGTTGCGATGCCTGCCAGAATGGTATCAGGTGTTTCGGGGTGCTCAACGGCCAGATCAATGCGGTAGTCCGATACCCCCACCTGGGTATGGCAGTTCCAGCCCAGGGCTTTCAGCTCTGCGGCCAGTCTGGCAACGAGGGTATTCTTTTCCTCCTGCCGTATACCTTGCTGCAATTCCAGATAAGCCGATGCTCCACGGCGGGCGTAATCCAGGAACCCGCGCAAATCGGCTGCGCCCTGGGCACGGGTGCGGGAAAGGTCTATGTCTTCCGGCAGCATGCTGGTGAAGACATGCATGGCACTGCGGGCGCGGGTGATGGCCACGTTGAGACGCCGCTCGCCACCCTGCAGGTTCAGCGGGCCGAAATTCATGGAAATCTTTCCCTTGGAATCGCGTCCGAAGGTGGTGGAGAAGTAGATGATGCCACGCTCATCGCCCTGCACGTTTTCCAGATTCTTCACGAAGACCGCTTCCGGGTTATTTTCGGCGAAGAAGGGCTCGAGGGATTCATCCTTTGCCCGCTCTTCTTCCAGCATATCTTCGATGAGGACCTGTTGCTGGGTGTTGAACGTGACAATGCCGATGCTGCTTGCCTCGGTGTATCGGAAATCAGGATTCTTCAGGGTGTTCACCACATGGTCTACCAGTGCCCGTGCTTCGGCGCGGTTCACGCGCTTGCTGGAGCCCGGCTCATAGATGCCGTGCACATGGTGGTAGTGGATGGCGTTGTCCCTCGTATGCGGAGCAGGGAAGGTAGTGAGGTGCTGTTCGTAGTAGCGGTTGTTCGAGAAGGCAATGAGACTTTCGGATTTGCTTCGGTAGTGCCAGGCCAGGTTCATTGCCGGAATGTTGCAGGCAAGGCATTCATCCAAAATGCTTTCCATGTCCTTCTCGATGCTTTCATCCTCATCTTCAGCTCCCTTGCTGCGGGAGAAGAAGCTGGTGGGCGGCATCTGGCGCGGGTCGCCTACGATGATGGCATTGCTCCCTCGGCCAATGGCGCCGATAGCATCCCAGACCGGAATCTGCGAGGCTTCGTCAAAGATGACTACATCGAAGGGATCTGCTTCGGTAGTGAGGTATTGAGCCACAGAGAGCGGGCTCATGAGCATGCAGGGCTTGAGCAGCGGTGTGATGTGCGGTATGGAGGTGAGCAGCTGGCGCAGCGGCATGTGGGCTCGCTGCTTGGAAAGCTCCCGGTGGAGGAGTGTTACTTCTGTGCCGTAGCGCGAAATACCCGCCGCCCGCTGGATGAGCCGGTTGCGCACCTGGCTGGAGGTTGCTTTCAGAATGCCTGCGTCCTTGGCTGCGAAATCGGCTATGCGGCCTTCGTGAATTGCCGGCAGGAAACTCATCAGCGTGGGGCTCTGCTCTGCGGCAGCACGGAGGCGGTACCTGGCCATGTTCACCTGAACCGCCAGCGGCAGTTCTTCCGGGGTTACTGCGCCACTCTGCAGCGCAGATACCCATGCCGGGTGGCATGTCTGTTTCCTTCGGTTCCACAGTACCAGGTTTCTCCAGTGCTGCTGCAGTTCCAGAAGTTCTGTTGCCCACATGGTGGAGCATCCATCCTGCGGTGCCATGGGAGAAACGAGGGCTTCCGCTGCAGATAAGGTATCGGCTACCCGACGGAGGGAGGTCAGCAGTGCCGATACTCCGGCTACCTGCCCCTGCATGATGGAACGCAGCGTGTGTTCGTGTGCTGCATGCGGCATCAGTATGCCGGCCTGCCTGCGGGCCTGCTCCACCAGTTCAGTTGTTGTATTCAGTTTTTTGTTCAGGGCAGGTGGCAGAACTCCCGTGTCCTGACTATTCATCCAGCGGGTGATTTCCTGCATGCGCACGAGAGCCTGCAGGTCATTCAGGCAATCAGCAGGTGCGTTGCGGGTGGATGCCAGCATCTGAAGATAGCGTTTCATTCTTCGCATGCCGAAGAAGCGGGTAAAGAACCCGGAAATGGTGATTTCCTTGCATTCCCTCAGCTTGGCGGGGAGGTCTTCTTCCTGCAGGGCTTCCTCCGGGTACGCCAGAGAAAGCTTGGATTTGAGTTCCCGGAATTGTTCCGCTTTCTCGCAGAGCTGCTCCAGCAGCGCCAGCGTACCTGCGGCGCGACTGGGGAGCAGGGCTTCCCGCCCTGAGCCGATGAGCTCTGCGGCTGTTTCGAGCGCCGGGAGGATGTCGCCCATCTGGTCTGCCGGAATATGGAGCTGCCCCGCTGCCTGTGCTGCGCTGCTTTCCCAGTTGCGGCTGCAGTCGAGGTATTGCTGCAGATTGTGCTGCAGGCTGTTCTCCCATTCTGTGCTGTATTCTGCGTGGGAAAGCAGGGCGCATTGTTCCGGAGAAAGATGCCGCACCAGTTCGTAGTGCAGGGCCAGGTCTCTTGCCTGTTCAAAATGGTTTGCCTTTTCGGCTCGCGTGAGGTCTGCCACGCGTTCAGGGCAGGGGGAGAAATCGGGAATGTCCGGATGAGTGGCTACCAGGTCAATATCGGTGTAGAGGTTGGTTTCATCCGGGTAGTGCTGGTGCAGCTCCCATGGCAGCATGTTGAGCTGGTGGCGCAGGTTGGCCATGGTGTATACCTCTTCCTCCCATGTGGTGGTTCGGCTGCCTGCGCTGATGGCCTCGACCGCGGCCTTATACTGCTGCAGCACATCCTTCTTGTTTGCCTTGTTGGAGTGGAGTTCCAGACAGAAATCTTCCAGCCCGACGCGCTTGAGTCGGTTGTGCACCACCTGGAGGGCTGCTGCCTTTTCTGCGACGAACAGGACGGTTTTCCCATGCGCCAGACAGTGGGCTATCATGTTGGTGATGGTCTGGCTCTTGCCGGTTCCCGGGGGGCCGATAAGGACGAAGTTCTTGCCTCTGCCTGCCGCCAGCACGGCTGAGAGCTGTGATGAATCTGAGGAAAGAGGGGTGAATACCTTGCTGGCCTCCACCTCGTTGTCCAGCTTGGCGGGGTCGGGGAATCCGACTTGTGCCGGGAAGAGGCCGCGTTCGGTAGAGGCTATCTGGCTGACAATGGGGTTGCGGAGCAGGTGCTGCCTGCGGTCGCACAAATCCTTCCACATGAGGTATTTGGTGAAGGAGAATGTGCCAAGGATGCACAGTTCCTCCACTTCCCAGCCGGGCAGGGAATCAATGGCGGTTCGCAGGATGTTGAAGATGCGCGGTACATCAAGCCCTGATTTGTCGGTCGGCAGGTCGCCCTCCAGTTCGGGAATGGTAATGCCGAACTCGGTCTTGAGTAGCTCCAGCAAGGTCATGTTCAGCCTCGGTTCCTCATCTGTACCCCTCAGTGTGAAGCCTGCTTTCACGCTGGGGCGGGTGAGGCGGACCGGCAACAGAAGGATGGGAGCCCGGAAGGCCCGTTGCTCACGGATGTTTCTGCGGTACCACTTGAGGAACCCACAGGCAATGTAGAGTGTATTCGCGCCGCTTTCCTCCATTTCCCGCCTAGTGGTCAGGTAGAGGGTCTGGAGCTGTTTCTGCAGGTGCTGGGGCGGAAGGTCGGAGGCTAATTCGCCGTTTTGGAACATGTCTCCCACGCAGCCGGCCAGATGCTGGGTCATGAGGTCAGAGTTACGGCCGTGCTGCACCTGGGAGGTAATGCTCCAGTATGTTTCCGGCACGGATTTTACTCGGAATGCGGCGCCATCAGCCAGTTTGTCCTCGAGCTCGGGCACATTCGGCAGCAGCAGGGGAAGATGCCGCTTGCTGCCGGGCTGTGTGTTCAGCAGAGGGTTGCGCAGCGATAAGTCCAGCAGCTTGAGCTGCCACACATCCATGCGGTTGCGGGGCATGCTGCTCACCAGGCTATCTGCTTCTTCTGCTGTAGGAACAGGGGTGCTGTTTTCCGGCAGCTTGCCCAATATGGGGTGAATGCCGACCTGATACCACAGACTCTTGATATCAAGTGCCTGGAAATAGTCATCATCCCCGACTTTTTCCAGAAGGATGCTGCCTGTCTGCATGGCCTGTTCAAATGGCACGGGTTCTCGCTTGTCATGCGTGTTGAGCATGGTGGTTTCGAGCACAAGCAGTTGTTCGCGCTTGAGGTGGTTGCGGATGGTGGATGCCGGCGTGAGCTGGGGCGAGGGCAGGTAGCGGTTTTCTTTCTGCACGCCCAGGAAGGCATGCCCCTCAATCAGGATGACGAAGGGATTCAGCCCCATGCGGGTGACGCATGCAGCCAGCAGCAGGGTGGAATCCAGACAGGTGGAGCACTTTTCGCTGAGAATGCAGGAGGGGGTGCGTACGCGTTGTCCCAATCCGTCATCTATCCAGACACTAATCTAATTCAACTATACGATTTTACTGCATACTCTATTTCTGTGCTTTATAAAGTTCTCCAACTATACTGGATTTTTTTCGTCTTCATTTTGAGTATCCGTTTTACTGCATCTTTTACAGTATCATCTTGACTTCTATCTGCCTCTGTAATAGTATCTTGTTTGAAATGAAGGTTACCTACGACAAGAATCTGAACGCCTATAAAATAATCTATAAGGACGCATTAGCAGAATTACAGGGGAAGAGACCCTATGTAAGAGTTCAGAGAAGTGCAGGTAAAACAAAACCACAAGCAGAAGAGAAAAAGGCTAAAATAAGAGAATGGGAAGCATGGGCAGCCGACATGGAACGAAGGTTGAAAGAAGAAGCAGCCAGACAAACTTCCCAGGATGGTTCTACCCAACCATCTTTGGATGTTCCGATTTTGGCTATTGATTATCTGAAAAACATAAAAGGACAAACGCTTACAAGTTCAAACATCACCCATGTAATCAACAGAGCGAGAAGAATAGTTGATACCTTCGTAAGTTTTTTAGAGGAACGACACAATAAAATTTACCTCCATCAAATCAATAAGAGCATCGCCGCGGACTTTGCGAACTGGATGAAAGAGAAGAAAGTTTCATTCTCTTATAAGACAAGTCATTGGCAGAGATTATCGTTTGTCTTCAACATGATTTCCATAAACTTTGACGATAGTAACTACAACTATCGTAATCCTTTCCGCTATGTGAAATTGAAGAATCTGGCAAATGAGGAGCCCATAATACACAGAAAAACTTTTAGTCCAGAAATAATCAGGTCTCTTCTTCACGAAGCAAGGACATGGGGAGATAACTGTCGCTATAAATGTCCTGAGCACATAAAAATTCAGAGATGGGCAATCTTATCCCTTCTTGCATTGACTGGCATCAGACCCAAGGATGCCTTCATTATGAAGTGGGAGCAAATCAATTTTGAGCGAAGAACGCTTACCATCACCCACACCAAGACCAAGAAGAAAGGTATAAATTCGGTGATTTGGCTCACACCTCACCTGATAGACTTGTTCAGCATCATGAAAGGTTTGCATGCGAAGCACAAATCACTAGACGAGAATTATGTGTTCTCGTTATACAGGCAATTCAATAGCGAAAAAGAAATAGAAGAATACCTGTCGCTGTATTCAGGTATGCACATGAAAAAGTTTTTCATTGCATTTAGAAAGAAGTATGGATTGACAGATAATGTTATTTTTCAAAAGCAGAAGCATTTTTGTTACAGTCTCTATTCTCTAAGAGCAACGGTCGGCACTCTACTTACTTGGGCTGGATTCAACTCAAATAGTATTGATTATCTACAAGGGCATAAACCAAAGAATACCACAGCCAAGTTTTACATAGACCAGGAGTCAAATCCCAGAGCAGCCACCGAGCAAATGATTGACTACCTCGCATACGAGATACTTCAACAACCATTAGGAGAAGTTGGTGCCCATTATGCAGCCATTGACCACGACATTGATGTCGCAACAGAGAAAGAAAAGCAAAGAATCCTCCACACTAAAAATTTTGACAAGAGCGGTTATCTCCACGGAACTTATGTAGTAAGAAATAAGGCTACCATGGAAGCGAAAAAATTAGCCGAAGCCAAGGCTAAAATTCTTGAAGAATACGGAGCGGATGTATTGGAGGCACTCTATCATGACAACAGTCCGCAATAATTGCCCAATTGCTTCTATCCAAAGGAGTGGTTCATCCACTCCTCTTTTTTTGCTCAATTTTCAACACACTAGATTGGAAATCTAGTAAAACTCTTGAAATTCGTAAGGAATTTAGAATAAGTGACTAAAAAGTGACAAAAAGGCTTTACAAACCAGGGTCCTTTGGTAAGATTTTCGCAGATGAAACGAACCAAGTCCAAAACCAAGTTCCACGACCTCCAAGGCAAGCGTGTCACCTTCCCCAAGGGCATCTCTTTGGAGACCAAGAACGGTGTGAAGAAGATTACCGTGACTTGGACGGAACATGGTCGCATCAGAAAGAAGTTCTTTGATGCTACTTTGGAGGGGTTTGAGGATGCCAAGTCTGTCAATGCTACCAAAAAACAGGAATTGAAGCGTTTTGGTCAGGAATTTGGAACAATCAGTGATGATGAGAAGCAAGCATTGGACTTGTGGCGTGCTTATGTAAAGGAAGCAAAGGATAGTGGCTTTCAATTCGCATCTGCCTACGAGGTCATGAAGAGAGGATTGATTGGACAGCAGACCACAACTCCTGATTTCTCCACACTTGCCAATTTTTACTACGAAAAGGAACTTCTCCGTAAGACCGATGGTGAAGTTACCGAGCATGCGGAGACTGTTCGCACTCGTCTGTTCAACATCATCAGCCCCTACTTCGGCAACAAACCTATCCATACCATCACCGAGGATGATGTGATGGCTTTCCTCAACTCTCTCCAAGGGCAGCGTGGTAAGGCTTCCCAGAGCACACGAGAACAATACATCAATCTGATGAAGTCTGTCTTCAAGTTTGGTGAAGTTCAGGGACACATCAATAAGGAACACAATCCTGCTCGGTTCATCAAACCTGCCACCAAGAAGAAAGACAAAGAACCTGAGATGCTGTCGGTGGATGAAGTGAAGACCATCTTCTCCTTCGTGAAGTCCAATCCCAAGTTCCACCAGTTCATCCCTGTGTTGGCTATCGGTTTCTTCTGTGGAGCACGAGTTGAAGAGAGAGCAAAACTGACTTATGGTGACATCTTCGTGGGTGGGCGTAATGAAATCTACATCTCTGCTGCTATTGCCAAGAATGGTGAGGCACGCTTCGTCTATCCTACCGAGAATGTCAAGGCTTGGATGAACTTTGCCAAGGAGAACGGCGTGAGCATGAATGTTACCGATACGCTTATCCAAGGTGATAGTCCCAAGCAGCGTAGAAATTCCCACAGTGCATTCCTCAAAGTCTTATCTGAGCAGACAGGTATCAAACTACCCAAGAACTGCATCCGACATACTGCTGCTTCATTCATGTCCGAGAGCATCGGTCACACTGCTGCTGCTAACCAGTTGGGGCATGACTTGGCTGTTCTGATGAAACACTATCGCCGTGCTATTACCAAGACTGAGGCAGAAGACTTCTACAACATCTACCCTGATGCCATCTAACTCTCTAAATACTATTGTTATGAGAGAATAGATTACGCACAAATGGAACTGGAACAATGGCACGGACTTTGCCAATTGGATGACCAAGCAGGTGGCTTACAAGGCCTTATCCGAGTTCTGGTGTTGGTATGGCGATGTGGTGAAGACCCTTAGCACCTTTACAGATGATGAGCATGAACTGGCTGCATTGGATGAGATAGGTAAGAATTCCTTTGATGGCCTGCCCTTACCCTCTCTTGATGCCAAGTTCTACATCTGCGGTAAGGAATTTGAGGTAAGGGACGCATTATCACTCGCCACAAAGACGGTGGAACAAGTAGCCAATGATTACCCTGATAGTCCTGATAGATGGTCTGCTATTGAAGATGTGAGAGACTTTGCCCTTGGCTTCTTCTGTGGAGTGGTCAGAGGGATGTTGAACAAATAATGCAACTGCACCCAATGAAATGTTAGTTGTCATACGCCTAACATTTCAACTGAGTGAGCAATCGTGTAGAACTAGTGTATAATAAAGAGATGAAGATTATACCATTGAATTGCACAGTAGGTAGCGATGGTGAATACCTTTGCTTCCACCCTATCCAGACAAGTGAAGCCCTGACGGAGTTCTTCTAGAACGAAATTCTTGACCGACTCATAACTGAGATGGATGCTTATCTGAATGAGGAATACCGAAGATGGTCTGACGATAAGATTGCTCCGCTTCCTGCATTCTTACGAATGAGATTGCAGGCCAGCACTGGCACAGATACCACGATGGAGGAGATTCACGAGTATCTGGAAGATGTTGGTCACAGTCCCATCTCTGAATTGCCGTTGCCTATCAATGATAAGACCATCATGATTGGTGATGAGATACATCGTGTTTCTGATTATCTGAAATTCCACACGCTCACGACCAAGGATTACTTGGAATACGAGCCACGATGCCGATGCTTCCATGAATTGATTGAGGACATCATTGAACGGTTGCTACCATCCGAATTTGAGATTGAGAAGATGAAGATTGAGTTGGTCGGTCAGCAGATTCATCACTGAAAACAGAAATCCCCACCCTTCGTATGAGAGGTGGGGTGACTCGTATCACAATCACATGGTTTATCAGGCACAATGGGTAGAACTGAATACAGACTTCATGGTTCGGTTCAGTTCCCACTTCTCCTGTTCAAGATGGTCTTCATAACGCTTCTTCATGAGTTCTCGCTCCTTGGCTTTTGCGATTGACTTCTGCTCCTCTGCTTCCAGTTCTGCAAAATAAGCGTCTAAGTCATCATCTTGCTTAGAAGTTGAGGGTATCTTAGGTTCTTGCCTTGCCTGTGGTGTGGTTGATTGAAAATACTCTGCTTCCAGTTCTGCCATGAAAGCATCCATGTCTTCATTTGAGCACGAGACATCATCCTGTTTAGGCTGTGGTTCATCATTCTTATCATCCTGCTTCACTTCATTGGCAGAGACTTGTTCAGGCTCATCATCTTCCGTAACCTTGTAAGGGATTCTAAATTCTGTCACAAAACTTTCAAATTCTTCCTTGCTGCACTTCTGACGGAGCACTTCCAGCCATTCAGAGAAATGCTTATCGTAGTTCTCACGCACCTCATCCTCACACCATGAGTTAGCGATGATAGCCTGAGCATCAATCTCGTCCAATTCATAGGTCATGGCTATCTTATTGAGGTCATCACAATCAGAGTAGATGCTCCAATTGAACACCTTGTCACCCTTGGAGAGCCAATCCTTGGACTTGACCACATAATGAATGAAGTTCAACCCACCCTTGTCACCGATACGGAAATTGTCAGAAAGATGAATAATCTGAAACCCTGCGTTACGGTAGATGTCAATGACATGAACCATGTTACGAGTCAGTATCCAGCAGTTCTGTGCCACACAGTTCTTCAAAAAGCAACTATCATAGCATCCCTCTGCCACAAAGATGGTCTTGAATTTGTAATCCAACTTCTCTAAACCGTATGGAAGATAGAATTTTGAATCCTTATCAGCACGCTCCTTGTTCTTACCCTTTGCACCAGGCTTTCTATGGCGAGTGTGATAAACCATTGAATTCCTACCATCTAATCTGAACAGTAGTTCAATCGTGTTCCTCTCAAAGCAGAATTTCCAACCATCTTTCGGACGATTCACAGCAGTTAGCAGCCGTCTATTCAGAAGTTCATCGTAGGCTTTCCGTAAGGCTGCTCTACGCTTAGGATTACGCTGTTTGTCAATCTGTTCCAGAGAGATGTCCTTATAGCGTTTCTGCTCATCCTGTGGCTGCACAAAGGTCATTATCTCGTTTATGATGGCAGTCTTGGTCATAGGCGTAGCAGACTTGGGACTGGGTGGTGTAGATGTGGTGATAGTAGGCTGTGTAATCTTTGGCTTTACAACAGTCTTGACCTTTTCCTCTTCAATCCACTCCAATGTCTCCACCTTGTTCCCAAATTTGAGTCTCCAATGAGCAGAGATAAGTTTCATAGCAACCTTGGCTCTATCCTCCTTACCCTTGAACATGGTATCGTTATCTCTCATGAACCAAAACGGTTTAGGTCTCCATGCCTTATTCGCATTCTTATCGTTTTTATCCCAGATGATTACATTGTTGTTGTAGTAATAGGTGAATCGCACATTGTTCATAATGAACATAAAGTAACCATCTTTCGGCTGATTGTTCTCATCCTTCGGCTGATTGACCTTTACATGATTATCATTCAACCAAATTTTGAGCACATCACCATCAACTGACTGTCTGATAGTTTCAAGGTATGCCTCTGCTGATTTGATTACAGCCTTATCACCACTTGTCTTTGTTTTTACCAGAATTTTGTCTGTTACATGGGTGGTAAGAATTCTCGTGACCTCTGCTACACCATCTTCATTGAGCATGAATGATTCCTTTCCTATTCTGTTCTCGTCTTTTCCAATGTATTTGCCCCATGGACTGTTAGGATAGGGTTTGTATCTTGACATCTTACCCTCTTTCTTCTTCTGAATCTTCTCATGGACTGATTGAGGGTCTAGGATACCTGCATGAATCATTATTCTATGAACCTCTCTATGATAACGAATTTTATCATCATCACATACTCCAAGGCTCTGAATGTGAGCATTTACTACACTAATGTATGATTTATCTTCCATCTATTATTCTATTTGATTACATTTCTCTTTACTCTATTATACCGTAGTTCTATCAATGGTGATTATGTTATTGTTAGTGGTCATTATCAATCTTATTATACTCTTTATTATAAACATACTACAATAATAAAGAATAATCTGTTTCCAGAGTCTAATCCCTTTTTCCAGTATAATCTATAAAGTGCGGACATGTTGGAGAACTCTGCACTGCTATTTTACGAGAAATAGTTGTAAAACGCTGTATAATAAAGAGTAATAAAGATTTTATTCTTATGTAGTAGCACAGTGCATTCTTATTCAGCACTGCACCACTATTTCATAAAGGAGTTGTATTACTTATGCAGCATTGAAGAGCATAGCCTCCATCACTTCTGTGGGATTACTGACCAATCTTCTATTGAGCAAGGAGGTCAATCTCAAACTACGGAATGTGTAATGATGATAGCGACAATCATCAATGACTTCATAACTGTCCAGACCTATACTATCAATCAATTTCCTATTCCATTTAGAAATTGAACTTGCTCGGTTCTGCCAATCAGGAAACAAATACTCATCATCAGGAGATTTCTGCTTATACAACTGTTGCAAGAGAGTGAATAAGCCATCAGGGATGTAGATGTTTTCAGTAAAATAAGGCAACCGCCTATGACCATACAAAATCCTACCCTTCCAATCAATCTGTCTCCATTTGATTTCCAAGAGGGCTCTCAATCCCCATCCTGAAAGATAGCCGATGTGCCACAAACATCCGAAATTGGGGCTGATGTCATACGCCTTGGAGATAAGTTCCTTGACTTGCTTGGTGGTAAAGATACTTTTGCGAATGTGATGTCTCTTCATTTTAGAGTTCATTAAAATTAGTGCATTGCGTGAATAATCTCACAAGTCTTGCCATACTGGTCGTGCATCTTAGTAAATTCTTCCACTAGGGGTTCCATTCGGCTCAAAAACTCGTAGCGATACGGAAGCATAGAGTTCTTCACAGTCTTCATCAGAGCCTTGATGTTGCGTAAATCCTTGCGAAGCATACCTGCCTCCTCAGGAGCACACATCAATCGGTGGAAGTAACCATAGAAGTTATGCCAGTTCCAAGCGATACGAGTAAGATAAGCGAACGACTGGAACTGTGCCTTGGTTGCAGCCTTGGAAACGATGTTGTGCATCCATCGGCAGGTTTCAAATTGACCAGAGAAGCCCTCAATCTCGTAAGTTACTTTCTCATTGAGGTATTCCATGAGGCTAAACTCCTCATTAAGGTTTGCCACATTTTCGTTGAAATCAGCATCATTAGCGGTGGCATTGCTAATCATGTTGGAGTTCTCCATAGTGGAGATGCTATCGTTCATCGCCTTTGCGGCGGCTTTGTTACTTGCGGACATAATTTAATCAGTTTAATAATTTCACCTACGAAAGGAGAGAAACGCCATGTTTCTTTATCTGTTCCCTTTGGTTGCGGTGACGAAGAAAGATTAACATAGTTTTTAATCTATGTCCAGGTTTATTTTTAATCTAATTGCATTTTTCTTTTGAATCTAATTTTTATTTTGTTTTAATTCTTTTAAGCACAATAGATTACAATCTAAAAGATTTTTTTGCTTTTTTTCAACAACTCTTTAACTTTTCCTTACTATTACTAAATCTTAGTAAAAATTGACATTTCTGGGCAGAAAAAAGACCCACCGATAGGGGTGGGCCAACAGAAAACAAATGTTGATGTTTAACTAGCAGTTAAAGTTCAATAATGTTTGCCTTTTTGGGATGGGGGACTGATGCGACCATTACAAAATCTTGATTATAAGACGGTAATTCCTTTTTTGCTGCCTTATTAGCAGCATTTGCCGCGGCTTCTACCATTGTAGAAAAGGACTCATCAGTAGAGGATTTGACTTCCTTCTTTTTTCTGCCACCGTTCATACCCCTTGGCTTACGAACAGGGTTAGCAAGTAAGATTTGGGAAATCACTTCAACTTCTGCCTTGGAAACTACATCGTAAATTTCTTTTCGCATCTGCTCTACTGTCACTGCTTCTGGCTTTACAAATGCCTCCCACAACTGGGTTATCTGAACACGCTGCATTGCCTCCAACTGTTCTTTAAGTTGTTTTAGAACAAATTGTCTGACGAAATCTGGTTTTTCGGTATCGTTCATGTCCCTAGATTAAAATGTAGTTGAGATAATGTCAAGTGAAATTTGAATAAAATGAAAGAGGGCTGATGTATTCAACCCTCCTTTTCCATGTTCAACATCCTTTCTTTATTACACTTCGTTGTGTCAATGCTTAGTGTTCTGCTCAATCAGCCCTACGAACTCCTCTACACAATCATCCTGGTCGGTTAGTGTCGCTTCATAGGACAGAACTTCCATCCCTGAACTGTTGTCAATCAGGCTGGCATTGAAATTCAGCCTCGGTTGCCATGTCAAAGCATTCACATCTACTCTTTTCCATTTGTAACTCAGCGAATAACGAGCGTTGCCACTGTGTGTAACCAGTTTATCATCGCTGACTTTATCCGTTACCCTATGACTTGTGGAGAAGATGA
Organism: Akkermansia sp.; assembly: GCA_045644745.1. Taxonomy (GTDB): domain Bacteria; phylum Verrucomicrobiota; class Verrucomicrobiia; order Verrucomicrobiales; family Akkermansiaceae; genus Akkermansia. The sequence goes on along the minus strand of JAZRHL010000039.1, from coordinate 47,281 downwards.
CCCAACCTCTCTGACGAAGTTCGTTCTTCAAGTCAAAAATCACATCTGACCCTGCTGCCATAGCAATGGTCTTTTCATTTGGGTCAATAGAACACGCTACAAAGTGCTTTGAGGATGCACAGGATGCCAATAGACACCCTACACCCAGCATGAGCAGGTTACGCAGTTTCGTCTTCATAAACAGCCTTTCTAGGTTACAGTTCGTTGATTGCAGGCAAGTTTTTCACTATCTCCATCGTTTCTATGCTCACGCGAATCACACGCTTCACGAATTTCATCCAAGATTGAACGAAGAGGAGACTTCATGTCAAATAAACTGTTTAGGGTTAGTCCTTTTACAAATCTTCAACATCAAATGTTCCATCACCGTGTCCAATGAGAACTCCATCCTTTCTGTTCTCATAAGTGTATGTGCCAGCCTTTGAGGAGGCAAAGGTCAGTGTATAGCGTTCTCCATCATTACTGTCCTTTTGTTCCTTGAAGATGGCTGTTGCACCGCCTGTGCGTTCATACCAAGAAAGCGAGCCGATGTCCGTTAGCGTGTATGCTGACATCGGTAGAATCCCCTGCTTGATGACCTCAGGTGCTTTATTCAATCGGTTGATTCCACCATTCATACGGATAATGCTACCGTGCTGAAAGGATACAACATCTCTAATCTGATAAACGCCGTCACTTTCCTCCAATGTGCCAGAGAATACAATCTTCTTATTAGCAAGTTCATCCTTCCGAGGAGCAGAAGTTCCTGTGCATACATCTTTTACATCACTACACATACCTGCTACGCCATAAACAAGAGAATCTCCAAACGGCAAGGAAGCCTTGGCGGTAGATGCAAGAGCATCTGTGAATTTTTGGCAACTACATAAGCACAAAGTTCCTACGCAAAGAATGGAGAGAGTTACTTTTGAGTTCATTGTGTTGAAATTCTATTTGTTATGCTAATCAACGACCTGCACCGCCGCACTTCTTGCAGTTATCACCGCTCCCTTTATCAGAGTATGTGCCACCTTGGGTATTCCCATACCACCGACAACCTTTTCTATGAGTTTTGCCAGTGCTACCTGTTATCCAATACTTTTCGCCTGTCGTATTAGGATGTCTTAGTTCCTTGCTTTTAGATTTTCCAGAGGAAACACTTTTACCGCTATTGCCATCTCCACCACATGCCTTACAATTAATTCCTTGTGGATTATCGGTATAAGTTCCTGCATCAGAACTTCCGTAATACCTGCACGAGGAATTATGAATCTTACCACTACCAGATACCCAATACTTTCCAGAAGCGGCTTGCTGATTTGCGATGGCTCTGTTCTCCCTGCTGCCACCCCTACGATACTCCCAAGGTGGAGTGGGGTTATTATGTGCCCATAAACCTACCTTGCTACCTTTTGCTGATTTTTCAGCATTCGCAAGTTCTGTGTTATTAGGAGCATACTGCTTATAATGCCATGCAAGACCACTCCTCACCATTTCAAGGTTGGTGTTCGTAGAGCCTACATACACCGTTCCAACGCTACGACCATACTTGTCAATGTCGCTGATAACAACTTTGACCTGTTTTCCGTAGATTAGGTCTGAGAGTTTCTGCTTAGCACGCTGTCCGTAATCCTGGCTTCTTTCAGGTGCATCAATGCCGTCAAAACGGACTTTTACTTGGCGATTGCCATCTACCAAAACAGTGGCTGTATCACCATCGGTCACACCTACACACTTGCCGACAACAGTCTCAGCACTCAGTAGGGATGTGGTAAAGAAGAAGAAGCAAAAAAGGAGTTTCAGGAGGGTAGTTTTAGGGCAGGCTAAAAATTCAAGTAGCCTTATACCCCCCCCAATTACTTTATTATCAATGTGTTGCATAAATTAGAAGTCTCCAATCTGACTTTGATTATTCTACCATCATACCCTCTTGATGTCAATCATGGAGGGCCTTTGATGTCATCTAACATGGTGATTTTGAGCGTCATTCCATCTCCAATGAGGCTTGATTTCATAAATAATTACATGAAGATGAATCAATTATGTAAGGTGCTTACTGAGCAAGGTAGCAAGAGTAATGCAGAGAGAATGAGTAAGGCTATTCGCTCGGTGCTCACCGAGGATGCCAATCTGATGAGCAAAGGTAAGGATGCTTATGAGGAAGCACGGCAGCGTGACTTTGAACGAAAGATTGCAGAGAACTACAAGAACCCTCGGAAGATGACTTTCAGGGAAATGGTAGATAGGTATCTGTGAATGCTGATTTGACCCTGTAATTGTTGGAGTGGAGAGGTAGATGAACTGCCTCTCCTTTCTTTTCTTACATGCACATACTCATGGTTCAATGACACAAAAGTATTGTAAAAATTTTGGAAAATTTTTTATGGAAATTTTTAGGCATAGGGGTCAGTTTGAGATTAGAAGCATTTTCTATTAGATGTATTATAAATAACTTACTTTGTATGGATAACGACTTTCTAAACCGACCTCTTTCAGGGAAAGCCATCTCTAAAAAACGAACTCTCTGGGAAACATGCCCCTATTAGGTTATCTTCTGCCCAAGGGGAGGGGTAATTTTTCCTATCACTTATGTAGGACAGCAAAAAGATTGAAATTTTATCATGTTTTACATTGTTTTATTACAACTTTATTGTAAATTTCTTTCTTTTCTATTAGCATGCAAAACTTTACTGCTTCTCTATACTGGTTCTGTTTTCAATCCAGCTTTCCGGTGGGAGGGCGTACTCAATACTCATGCCGGAGATGTGTTCCCACAGCTTGCGCAGGTGCGCAACGATTTCGTCCTGGCTTCCGGAGTATCCCTGGCCTTCTCCCACCTGCTGCATAATGGTGTCCACGGCCGGGTCGTGGGGCAGGGTGAGGGCGGCAAGCAGTTCGGGGTATTCATGGCCGCCAGCCCAGGTGTTGAATGCCAGCCACTTGAAATCGTCCTCCCTGCTGGCAAGGATTTCTCCATTTTCTCCCAGCAGCTCAACGCAGATGTGCCCCGGTTCATCCTGGGTCAATGCCAGCAGGGCGGCATCATCAAAATCGGGGCATTTGCCATGGCATGTGTAGAGCTGCCCCGCTGCGAGATACGGGAGATCCCATTCCTGCACCTTGGTAAAATGTTCCGGCGTCAGGGAGACACGCAGCCTGGCGCTACGCAGCGGTTCTGCAGATTGCACCTCGACATGCCACAGCACAGGGCGGTCATTGCGCAGGTAGACAATGGAGGAATACCGGTACGTGGAGATGGAGAGAGAAACTCCGGAGGAGGAAGACATGGTAGTGCGGGTGTTTGTTCGGTACATGCTAGCATGTCAAGGCGTGAAAAGTCAAGCATCAAACAGAAACGCGCACCCCTGGGGATGCGCGTTTGCGTTAAGATTTTCTGTGGGGGAACTTACACCCAGCCGAGGCCTACGGCCTTGCGGACGCGGGTGAGTACCTTGGAGGCCTCCTCGCGGGCGCGAGCAGCGCCGATGTTGAGCACATCGTCCACGTATTCGGGGTGGGCGAGAATCCACTCGCGCTTTTCGCGGGCAGCGCGGAAGTATTCCCAGTAGGCCTCGAAGAGGTCTTTCTTGAACTGGCCGTAGCCTACGCCGCCGGCGTGGTGGGCATCGACCATGGCCTGGTACTGCTCGTGGGTGGCGAAGAGCTTGTAGAGAGCCAGGATGATGGAGTTTTCCGTAGGCTTCGGGGCTTCGAGGGGGGTGGCATCAGTCACCACCTTCTTGTTGATGAGCTTGCGGAGGGGCTTCTCCTCGCCGAAGATGGGCAGGGTGTTGCCGTAGCTCTTGCTCATTTTCTGGCCATCCAGTCCGGGAACCACGGCGGTGGCTTCGCTGATGATGGCTTCGGGCATCTTGAGCAGGCCTTCGCCGAAAGCGTCGTTCACTTTGCCTGCCAGGTCGCGGGTCACTTCGAGGTGCTGCTTCTGGTCCTTGCCCACGGGCACGGCATCGGAATCATAGAGCAAGATGTCGGCGGCCATGAGGGCGGGGTAGGCAAAGAGGGCGTGGCTGGCGGCAAAGCCCTTGGCCACTTTGTCCTTGTAGGAGTGGCAGCGCTCCAGCAGCCCCATGGGGCACAGGGTGGAAAGAATCCAGGCCAGCTCGTTCACCTCGGGCACGGCAGACTGGGCAAAGAACACCGCCTTTTCAGGATTCAGACCGCAGGCCAGGAAATCCACGGCCAGGCCGCGGGTGTTTTCGCGCAGCTTCTCAGCGCTTTCCATGGTGGTCATGGCGTGGTAGTTGGCGATGAAGTAGAAGGCCTCGCCTTTTTCCTGAAGCCGCACGGCGGGCTCAATGGCGCCGAAGTAGTTGCCGATGTGGAGCTGGCCGCTGGGCTGTAATCCTGTGAGGAATCTCATAATAAGTGTGGTGTGTATCGGTGTATGTTGAAAATGGTATGAATCAGGGCTCCTCTGCGGTTTCCTCCTGCGTGAGCAGGGCATGCAGGTAGCGGCCCAGACTTTCGGCGGTGTACGCGCCTTCGATGCTGCGCAGTTTCACGCCCTCCGTATAGAAAACGGTGGTAGGTACCTTGGTGAGCCCGTAGTCATTGGCAATGGCCGGGTAGGCATCGGCATCAATCTCCACGACCTGCACGCCGCCTTTTTCCTGCTCAGCCAGTTCGCGGAGAGCCTGGCGCATAGCCCGGCTGTGGCGGCACCACGGGGCTGTGAAGCAGAGCAGCAGGGTGCGCCCCGAGACTTCGGTCACCTGGCGCATATCCTGCCCCTGGTATTCGCTGTAAATCTCAAAGCGAGGGGCTCCCTGCAGCGTGGTAGGTACCTGGCGGTCGGTGCGGATGAGAGCCTGAAGCGATTCTCGCTGAGGATTGGGGGCGGGCTTGGTGGGGGTGGTGAACTGGGCTGCGCGCTCGCGCTTCTCCTTGTCCGATTCGCCACAGCTCACGCAGAGCAGGGGAAGCAGCAGGGTAAGTGCCAGTAATGCAGTCCGTTTCATCTGGTCTATCTTGCCACTTTTCCTCGAATCTGTCAACTCTTTGAGCTTGTCATTTACAGGGGCTGTGCTATAATGCCGCGCATGAAGTACACGGAAAAACTTGCTGCCCGTATCGCCGCAACGCGTTCGGCCCTCTGCGTGGGCCTGGACCCCCGCCCGCAGACTGAGAACATGACCGAGCTGGCCGACTGGCTGCGCAAGGTGGTGGAGGAGACTGCCCCCTATGCTGCTGCCTACAAGCCCAATATCGCCTATTTCGAGGCCATGGGCCTGCCGGGACTCAAGATGCTGGAGGAGCTGCTGCCCGATATGCCCAAGGATATTCCCGTGATTCTGGATGCCAAGCGCGGCGATATCGGCGAGACGCAGAAGTACTACGCCCAGGCATACTTCGACCGCATGGACGTGGATGCTGTGACGCTCAACCCCTTCATGGGCTATGATATTCTCGAGCCCTTCCTTGACCGCCCCGGCAAGGCAGTGTACCTGCTCGCCGTGACCACCAACCCCGGCTCCGTGGATGTGGAGCAGCAGGTGCTGGCCAATGGCCGCAAGGTGTACCAGCTGGTGGGTGATATGGTGACCCGCTCCATCGCTGAGAACAGCGCCACTGAGGTGGGTATGGTCGTGGGCCTTACCAATGCTAACAGCCAGATTCTCACCGACCTGCCGGATGCTCCGCTGCTGGTGCCCGGTCTGGGTGCTCAGGGTGGTGACCTTTCCGCCCTCACGGGTGGTACCCGCGTGGCTCCCCCCACCATCAATGTTTCCCGTGGTATCCTCTACAAGGACCCCGAGCTGAGTTTTGCCGAGAAGGCAGAGAAGTGGGCCAAGCTCATCAGAGAGGCTCTCGCCCTCTGATGAATGTACAAAGGACAAGGTACGAAGTTCAATTGAAAGTCAGCTGCGGCTGTGCCGCAGGGAACTTCTCAATTGTCAATCGTCATTAGTCAATTGTCAATCCAAACCGGCTATGCATCAATATTTGTCGTTACTTGACGATGTGCTCACCAACGGAGTGGGCAGGGAAGACCGCACGGGCACGGGCACTATCGGCGTGTTCGGTCGGCAGATTCGCTGTGACCTGCGCGAGGGTTTCCCTTGCCTCACAACCAAGAAACTGCATCTGCGCTCCATCATCTACGAACTCCTCTGGTTCCTGAAAGGCAGCACCAATGTGCGCTGGCTGCAGGAACGCGGCGTGAGCATCTGGGATGAATGGGCCGATGAGAATGGTGACCTGGGCCCCGTGTACGGCAGCCAGTGGCGCGCCTGGCCGGATGGCAAGGGCGGCAGCATCGACCAGATTGCCAAGCTGATTGACGGCCTGAAGAATAATCCCTGGAGCCGACGCCACCTGGTGAGTGCCTGGAATGTGGCTGAAGTGGACGGCATGGCTCTGCCTCCCTGTCACTGCCTGTTCCAGTTCTGCGTGATTCCCGCCCAGAAGGAGGGTGAGAAGCACGGCCTGAGCCTGCAGCTCTACCAGCGCAGCTGCGACTTGTTCCTCGGCGTTCCCTTCAACATTGCCAGCTATGCGCTGCTGCTCATGATGGTGGCACAGGTCTGCGGCTATGAGGCCCGCGAGTTTGTGCACACATACGGCGACCTGCATCTCTACAAGAACCACCTTGACCAGGCGCGCCTGCAGCTGAGCCGCGAGCCCCGCCCGCTGCCCACCATGCGTATCAACCCCGAGGTGACGGAGATTGACGGTTTCGATTTCTCTGACTTCGTGCTGGAGAACTATGACCCGCACCCGCATATCAAAGCTGCTGTATCCGTATGAGCCTGAGCTTCACAGGAGTGGTGGCCATGGATGCCGACCGTGCCATCGGTCTGAATAACGGCATTCCGTGGCGGCTGAAGGAAGACCTGCAGCTTTTCAAGTGCATTACCATGGGGCATCCCATCCTCATGGGGCGCAAGACTTGGGAGAGTCTGGGTCGCCCGTTGCCCGGGCGCCAGAATATTGTGCTCACGCGCAATGCAGATTATGTGGCCGATGGGGCTGTGGTCATTACCGATATTGCCCAGCTGGAAACGCTCGAACTTCAGGATGAGGAGGTCATGGTTATCGGCGGCGCGCAGTTATATGCCCGCATGTTGCCGCTCATGCAGCGCCTTCATGTTTCCGAAGTAACCGGTAGCCACGAGGCAGATACCTGGTTTCCCGAGTTTGCTCAGCACTTCTCTACCCGCACCCCGCAGCAGGAGTACACGGGATTCACCCATGTGCTTTACGAGAAATGAGGGCATTCGCGTCGGTATAATTAGACAGTATCGCGAAATCCGAGTTTGGCGATGAATTGGCGAAGCGTCAGCGGAGCGGAATTTTGAGTCCCGAAGGGACGTAAGAGGGGAGGCAGGGGTAAGCCCGCGCAGCGGGCGCAGCCCCTGCTAACAAACAAAAGATAATGGAGCCCCGACGAAAGGAGTGGGCGGCAGAGACCTCGGCTTCAATGTGTAGCAGTCGCCTCTGGCACCCTCTCGCTCCGCTCGGGGTTCAGATAGTTTTTTATGGTTAGTAGGGGTTCCGTCGCTTCGCGACTCCACCCCTGCCTATGCTCTGACGTCCTTCGGGACTCCAAATTCCGCTCGCCGTTGGCTCGCCAATTGACGATTTGTCGAGTATAAAAACAAGGCGCCACTGATTATGCCAACTCGTAAAGTCGGCGAACAGCCTTATTCTGCGTGGTTGCAGCACGCGCCTGTGAGCCTGGCGTGCAGGGTGGCGGCCACGCTTTCGGGGTCGCTGCCGGTTTCGCTCAGGCGGGTGTAGTGCGTCGCATCGCTGTAGTGCACCACATTCAGGGTGAGGGTGCCGTCCTCATTGTTCACGGCAAAGCCGCCCACAGGCACGGAGCAGTCGGCCTGCAGCAGGTTCAGGAAGGCGCGCTCGCAGGAAATGCAGCGGTAGGTGGGTTCGTGGTTCACGCGGGCAACCATGGCATTGGCTGCGGCATCGTCCTTGCGGCATTCCAGGGAAATAGCGCCCTGACCCAGGGCAGGGGGGAAGTCCTCCACGGGCAATCCCACCACGCGCACCCTGGTCCCCTCCACTTCGAAGGATTCGCGGTCGTAGCCCAGACGGTTGAGCCCCGCGCGGGCCAGCAGGGTGGCCGACACTTCGGGATTCTCCACCATTTTGCGCAGACGCGTGGCCACGTTGCCGCGCACAGGCACGGTGCTGGCCTTGCCTCCCCAGTAGGTGTGCACCATGTGGCTGCGGCGCACGCTGCCCGTGGCAATGACGAGGTTCTCCTCATCGGCATCGGCCTTCATGACCAGCACATCCTGGATTTCTTCGCGGGGCAGCACGGCAGCCAGGGCAAAACGCTCATCGAGCACGCCGGGCATATCCTTGAGGCTGTGCACAGCGCAGTCAATCTCGCCAGCGGCCAGAGCCTCTTCGATAGCGGCGATGAACACGCCCTTGTCGCCCGTATTGGTGGCGCTGTTCACCATGTGCAGCGGAATATCCGTGCGCTGGTCACCTGCGGTGGAAATGATGGTGATGCTGCATTCCAGCCCGGGATTGGCTGCCTGCAGGGCTGCAATGGCCTGGTGGGTCTGTGCCAGTGCCAGTTCACTGCCGCGCGTGCCGATACGAAGGGTGCTCATGCGTGTATTCTATGCCACCGCCCGGTCAAATGCAATCCTCAAATAAGGCAGCATCCGCTTCCTTACTGGTAGATATCCACACCGAGGCGCTGCAGGTTGGTGAGCGATACAGCGCAGGGGTCGGGGGCTACCCAGTGGCCGGGCTCCAACTCGCGCGGGGTCAGATCCATATCTGCCGTGGCATCGAGGTACGGGTGATTGATGCGGCGACCGAAGGCGCTGCCGGGAGGCGGGTCGATGGGGGAGGGGACATCGCCGGGCAGAATAGGTGTCTGCTGGCGGTTGGTCGGATCCGGCACCGGGATGGCGGAGAGCAGGGCGCGGGTGTAGGCGTGGGCCGGATTGTTGTAGAGCTGGTCGGCTCCGGCCATTTCCACAATCTTGCCCATGTACATGACCGCCACGCGGTCGGAAATGTGGCGCACCACCGACAAATCGTGCGAGATGAACAGGTAGGCCAGATTAAGCTCCTGCTGCAGCGTGAGCAGCAGGTTCAGCACCTGGCTCTGCACCGAGACGTCGAGAGCACTAACGGGTTCATCCAGCACCAGCAGCTTGGGACCTATGGCCAGTGCGCGGGCAATGCCGATACGCTGTTTCTGACCGCCGGAGAACTCGTGCGGGAACTTCTCAGCCGCAGTGGAGGGCAGCCCCACCAGCTCCAGCAGGGCATCCACTCGTCTGCGGCGGCTGGCGCGTGTGCCCATGCCCTGGATAATCATGGGTTCGGCAATGAGGTGGCGCACCGTCATGCGAGGATTGAGCGATCCAGCGGGATCCTGGAAAACCATCTGCACCTTGCTGCGCAGGTTGCGCAGGCGCCACTGGGAGCGGTGGGTGATATCCTTACCCAGCAGGCGGATGGTGCCGGAAGTGGGGTCGAGCAGGCGCACAATGCAGCGGCCGATAGTGCTCTTGCCGCAGCCGCTTTCGCCTACAAGTCCCAGGGTTTCGCCCGGTGCAATGCTCAGCGAAACATCGTCCACCGCCTTGAGCGTGCCCATTCTGCGGCCGAACATGCCGCCACGCACTGGGAAGTGCATGCAGAGCTTCGAGATTTCCAGAATGTTGTCCATATTGGCGGTGTTGCAGTACTCTACCACTTCTATCCTCCTTTTGCAAGTCAATAGCAGGTGTATTTTCTTGCACTATCGGGCAGTAGCCGTATAATGACGCTATATGGTGAAGCGTCTGTTCAGTTTTGTGGCGGGGTTGCTGCTCTGTGGGCTGGCTCTGCTGCTGCTCGGGGTGGGTGCGGGGGTGCTTTTTGACGCCGTGAAGTACCATGTGCTTCCCGTGGTGCTGCATGTGGCAGCCAGTCAGGAGGTGGTGGAGCTGGAAAATCCAACTTCGGTGGATCCCGAGCTGGAAGGTGAGCTGGTGGAGATTGTGCGTACCCCCGTCCGCTGCGATACTGAGCTGGAAGATGCTGATTTCGGGGTGAAGGTAAAAGCTGCAACTTTGTTGCGCTATTGGATTCAGGATAAGGAGAATAAATCGATTTGCCCGGATGAGGTGGATGGCTTTGAGCTGCGCCGTGAGTTTGTGGCACCCGAGTTCCGCATGGGTCCCTACCGCATTCTGGGTGAGCAGGCCCGGCATTTATGGCTCGGAGATGAGGTGCCGCTGCAGCCGGAGCGCATCCCTGAGACTCTGGCACCTTATCTGCAGCCCGGCAGCCCGACCCGTATTCTGCTGCCGGAGGCAGGGATGCAGGAGCTGGCATATTCGGCTGCATTGGATGGTGCCAGCTCCAGTTATATCGGGCGACAGGTGGGCGATACCCTGGTGTGCGATGAGGAGGTGCTCAGACTTGTATACCTGCGCCACTGGTGGCTGCAGGCTCCGGGTGAGGTGTGGGAGGATGTGTGGGGCGCGCTGCCCGGGCTGGTCTTTGCCTACCTCCTTTTCTGTGGGATGTTCCTGGTGCTTCGGTTTGCGGTGCGGCTGATGTTCAACGGCTTTGAGCTGTTCCGCGTTTCCTTCCTCTGGATGGCGGTGGTTGCGTTGCTGGGGCTGCTGGTGGGCGAAATCTGCTATGCCGCTGCCACCAGAGCAGGGATGCTGCAAGGCCGCGACCTTGGCGATGCGTTGGGGTTTGCCGCGCTTGCCCTGCTGGTGTCGCTGTGCTTCGTGCGGTGCTCAGCCCCGGCGGAAAAGACGCTGAAGCCCGGCGGTGAGAAGACCGAGCAGGGCAGCTCCTGCCAGCTCGAGAAAGAAGAAGGCTAATCCGGCTGCCGCCAGAATATCCCCATCGGTACAGGCGCCGGGTGGGTCGATGGTGAGGCTGCCGAGTACGCCCAGACAGCCCAGCAAGATGATGACCACAGGCAGTGGCATCGGGGCTGCCCAGTTCAGCGGCTTATCTTTATCGGATATCGGGAGGGAAAGGATGACGGGCAATACAAGCGGGAGGATGCCCCAGGTCAGCAAACCTCCCAGTCGTACCAGTAAACCGCATTGGCTGTAGGGATACTGCACCAGCCAGCTCCACATGCAGACCAGCAGCCAAATACCGCCCAGCCCCAGGCTGAGGACGCGCAGAGTGCTGTAGAATCGGACTGCCATGCCGCAGAATCAAAGAACCAGTGCCATGATGAGCATACCCGTGGCCACACCGTAGATACTCAGGTGGTGGTGGCCCCAGCGCTCGGCCATGGGCAGTAGTTCGTCAAAGGAAATGTAGACCATGATACCCGCCACGGCGGCAAAGAGTACCGCCAGCAGGGTGGGGCTCAGGAAGGGCAGCAGGATGAGCATGCCTACAAGGGCTCCCAGGGGTTCGGCCAGACCGGAAAGCAGCGCCCAGTTAAAGGCCTTGCGGCGGCTGCCGGTGCCATAGAGCAGGGGAAGGGCTACCGCAATACCTTCCGGGATGTTGTGAATGGCCACCGCCAGAGCCACGGAAGTGGCAATGCCGGTGTTGTCAAAGGCAGAAGCAACAGTGGCAATGCCTTCGGGGAAGTTGTGGATGGCAATGGCCAGGGTGAAGAGCAGAGCCGAGCGGCGCAGCTTGGCATTGCCGGAGAACTCGCCCGTGGGCTGCACACAGTCCAGGCATCCGGGGGAGGGAACCTCGTGCGGGTTTTCGTCCTCGGGAATCATGCGGTCGATAATACAGGCCAATGCCATGCCGCCGAAAAAGGCCAGCGTGGTTACCCATTTGGCGTTCTCTGCCAGCATTTCGGCGGCGGAGGGCATCAGCTCCATGAAGGAGATATACACCATCACACCCGCACTGGCGCCCAGCGCAAAGGTGAGCATACGCGTGTCGGTGCGCTTCACAAAAAGCGCCAGCGCCGCACCAATACCTGTGCTCAGACCCGCCAGCAGGGAAAGCACCCCGCCCAGCAGCAGATTGTCCTGTATGCCCGTCAGCATGCGCGCAGTTTAGCGGGTTTTGCCCTGCTTGTCAATCGCATTCCGGTTCACGGTGGTGGGGTTGCAGGTATGGAAACAAAAATCCCCTGCCGACGGTACGCCGGCAGGGGATGCATAAATGTTTTTATTGCTTAGTTGGCCACGATGTTCACGAGGCGGCCGGGCACCACGATGACCTTGCGGACCGTCTTGCCGGTGGTGAACTCGAGCACGCGGGGCAGGGTGAGGGCGGTGGCTTCGAGCTCTTCCTTGGAAGCATCGGCGGCCACGGTCATCTTGTCGCGCAGCTTGCCGTTCACCTGCACCACGATTTCCTTGGTGTTCTCCACCAGGTACTCGGGGTTGAAGGTGGGCCAGGGCTGCTCGCAGAGCTGGCAGGCGGGCAGGGTGGTGAACTTCTCGCGCAGGATGCTGTAGAGCTCCTCGGTAATGTGGGGAGCATAGGGGTTGAGCACCTGGAGCAGGTTCACATAGTCGGCTACGCACACGGTCTCGGCGCTGGTCATGGCATTCACGCATTCCATCATCTTGGAGATGCCGGTGTTGAAGCTCATGGCCTCGATGTCCTCGGTCACCTTCTTGATGGTCTTGTGGGTCTCCTTGCGCACGGGGGTGACGGCGCCGGTGTCCTCACCGGTAATCTTGGTGCCGAGTTCCCATTCGCCCTCCTGGTTCTCGACCATGGCGAGGCGCCACACGCGGGCCAGGAAGCGGCTGATGCCTTCCACACCCTTGGTCTGCCAGGGCTTCACTTCCTTGAGCGGCCCCATGAACATCTCGTACATGCGCAGGGAGTCAGCGCCGTAAGCCTTCACGATGTCATCGGGGTTCACCACGTTGCCGCGGCTCTTGGACATCTTCTGGCTGTCTTCACCAAGGATGAGACCCTGGTTCACGAGCTTGTTGAAGGGCTCGTTGGTGCTGACCAGACCGTAATCGTAGAGCACCTTGTGCCAGAAACGGGCATAGAGCAGGTGCAGCACGGCGTGCTCGGTGCCGCCCACGTAGAGGTCCACACCGCCGGGGTTGCCACCGCCCATCCAGTACTGCTCCACAGCGGGGTCAACGAAGGCGTTGTCGTTGGTGGGGTCGAGGTAGCGCAGGTAGTACCAGCAGGAGCCGGCCCACTGGGGCATGGTGTTGGTCTCGCGGGTGAAGGTGTCGGAGTACTGAATCCAGCTGGTGGCCTTCACGAGCGGGCCGCGGGGGTCGCCACTGGGCTTGAAGTCCTCCATCTCGGGCTGGAGCAGGGGCAGCTCGCTCTCGGGGATGGCGTAGTGGTTGCCGTCCTCGCTGTTCCACACGATGGGGAAGGGTTCGCCCCAGTAGCGCTGGCGGCTGAAGAGCCAGTCACGCAGCTTGTAGTTCACCTTGCCTTGGCCGTAGCCCTTTTCCTCGAGCCAGGCAGTCATCTGCTTCTTGGCTTCGGGCACGCTCAGGCCGTTGAAGTGCTCAGAGTTCACCATGGTGCCGTCATAGCCGCAGAAGTTCTGCCAGGGAGTGTCGGCGGTATCGGGCTGCACCACCTGAATGATGGGCAGTTCAAACTTGGTGGCGAACTCGAAGTCGCGGCTGTCGTGGGCGGGCACAGCCATGATGGCGCCCGTGCCGTAGCCGGTGAGCACGTAGTCAGCAATCCAGATGGGAATCTGCTTGCCGTTCACGGGGTTGGTGGCATAGGCACCGGTGAATACGCCCGTCTTCTCCTTGCTCAGCTCGGTACGCTCCAGATCGCTCTTGGCGGCGCACTCTGCCTGGTAGGCTTCCACAGCAGCCTTCTGCCCGGCGGTGGTGATGGAGGGAACCAGCTCGTGCTCAGGGGAGAGCACCATGTAGGTGGCGCCGAAGAGGGTATCGGGGCGGGTGGTGTACACGGTGATGGTGTTGCCCTGGCAGTCGAAGTTCACTTCGGCACCCGTGGACTTGCCAATCCAGTTGCGCTGCAGGAGCTTGATGCTCTCCGGCCAGTCGAGGGGCTCGAGCTCATCGATGAGACGCTCGGCGTAGGCGGTGATGCGGAGCATCCACTGGCGGAGCTTGCGGCGCTCCACGGTGTGGCCCTTGCTCTTCCATTCTTCGGCTTCTTCGTTGGCGAGCACGGTGCCCATGTCGGGGCTCCAGTTCACCATACCCTCGGCCACGTAGGCGAGGCGCACGTTGTCAATCTGTTCGCGGGTCCAGCCCTTGGCTTCCAGCTCGCTTACGGGGCAGGCCTTCTTGAGCTCTTCGTTGTAGTAGGAGTTGTAGAGGCGCAGGAAAATCCACTGCGTCCAGCGCACATAGCGGGGGTCGGTGGTGGCTACCTCGCGGTCCCAGTCGTAGGAGAAGCCCAGCATCTTGAGCTGGCGGCGGAAATTGTCGATGTTCTGGTAGGTCGTGATGCTCGGGTGCTGACCGGTCTTGATGGCGTACTGCTCAGCGGGGAGACCGAAGGAGTCCCAGCCCATGGGGTGCAGCACGTTGAAGCCGTTCATGCGCTTGTAACGGCTCACGATATCCGTGGCGGTGTAGCCCTCGGGGTGACCCACATGCAGGCCGGCGCCGCTGGGGTAGGGGAACATATCCAGGATGTAGCACTTGGGCTTGCTGGCATCAAAACCCTCCTGGCCGGGGTTGAGCACTTTGAAGGTCTTCTCTGCGTCCCAGGTGGCCTGCCACTTGGGTTCAAAGACGTCAAAAGGATACGGATTCTTACGTTCAGACATGTCGCGCGCGACTATAATGCACGCGCGCCTGAAAATCAAGCCTTTTGTGCCCTGCCTGACACGGAAGAATCCGTCATCGCGCCATTCTCATGCCCCGGCGCCGGCCAGCCCCTGCCGCATGGCGGCTACATCGGGGGTGTTGCCGAACCAGTGACCGAAGGCAATGGCACCCTGCCAGAGCAGCATGCCCTGGCCTGTGGCGGTGGCGCAGCCCCGCTCCAGGGCGGCGCGGTGCAGCGCGGTTTCGTGCGTCACAATGTCATACACCAGCTGGCCGGGACGCAGGAAATCAGGGGAAATGGGCATGGGGTCGCCTTCGTGCAGCCCCAGGCTGGTGGCGTTCACAATGAGGTCTGCCTCTGCCACGGCTGCGGCAAGCCCGGGAGAGTCAAAGTTCAGCGTGCTCACGGGGCTGGTGGTGTGCTGCGCCAGACTGGCGGCGAGCTCCTCCAGCTCGGGGCGGGGGCGGTTCACCAGCGTGATACCGGGGCAGCCTTCCAGCGCGCACTGGCAGGCCAGCGCACTGCCGGCGCCGCCGCAGGCTCCCATGATGAGCACCTTCATGCCGCGCAGCGGGCGGCCGCAGGTTTCCTCGATGGCGCGGGAGAATCCGGGGCCGTCGGTATTGTAGCCATGCCAGCCGTCGGCTTTGAGTACCAGGGTGTTGACCGCGCCGCTCAGCTCAGCCAGTGCATCGCGGGTAACGGCTGCTTCATAGGCCTTTCGCTTGAAGGGAACGGTCACATTCACCCCGATGAAGCCGCGTTCTGCCAGCTCGGCCAGCAGGGCTTCAAAGGCACCGGGCTCCGTGTCGGCCATCAGTCGCACATAGCGCGCTGCGATACCGGCAGTATCCAGCGCGGGCTGCTGCATCTGCGGCGATTTGGAATGCGCAATCGGGTTGCCGATGACACCCAGGCGGGCATCCGCAGGCAGTTCGTTCAGCTGGTCGATGGTGTAAAACGGGAGCATGGTGCAAAAAAGATTAACGCAAAATGACGGCTTTGTTCATTTTGCGTTAATCTGTTGTTAAAAAGTGGCTTACTTCTTGTCGGCCTCGGCGGGGGCTTCCTTGGGGGTGCTGGACACGATGCTGGTCTTGGCAATCTTGATGGTCACGCTGGGGGCGATTTCCATGCGCACGGCGTCCTGCTCCACCTTGGTGATGACACCGTAGATGCCACCGGCGGAAACCACCTTGTCACCGGGCTTCAGGCTGTCCTGGCGCTCCTTGAGTTCCTTCTGCTGCTTGCGCTGGGGGCGGATGAGCAGGAAGTAGAAGATAACACCGATGAGACCAAAGGTGATGAGCATGTTGAGGGGGTCACCCTCCTGACCGGCTGCTGCCTGGGCAATGTAGATGGCGTTCATTGTATGTCGTTTGCTTGGTAACGCGAGATGAAGCTGCGCTTGAACGCAGCGAATTCACCGGCTGCAATGGCGCTTCTCGCTTGCGCCATGAGCCGCAGGTAAAAGTGAAGGTTCTGGAAGGAAAGCACGCGCAGCGCCAGCATTTCGCCTGCGCGGAAGAAGTGGCGCAGGGCGGCGCGGGAGAAGCGGGTCACATGCGGGTGGCCTTCCGGGTCCAGCGGTTTCGGGTCATCCTTCCAGCGCTGGTTCTTGATGTGGATGGGGCCATCCGGGGTCATGGCAATGCCGTGGCGGGCCAGTCGGGTGGGCATCACGCAGTCGAACATGTCCACGCCGCGCTCAATCATCTCCAGAATCTGGGTGGGGGTGCCCAGCCCCATGGCATAGCGTGCCTTGTTCTGGGGCAGGTAGGGGGTGCTGTTCTCAATGGCGCGGAGCATTTCCTCCTCTGGTTCGCCCACGGAGACACCGCCGATGGCGTAGCCGTCGAAGTCCATGGCTGCCAGTTCCTCGGCGCAGGCGCGGCGCAGGTCCTCATAGACTGAGCCCTGCACGATGCCGAAGTGGTTCTGCAGGCCGGGGCCGCTCATGGGTTGGTGCTCATCCACCCAGGCCTTGCAGCGCTTGGCCCAGCGCAGGGTGAGGCCGAGCGATTTTTCGGCATACTTGCGGTCGCAGGGGTAGGGCGGGCATTCATCGAAAAGCATGGCGATATCGCTGCCCAGATTGGCCTGAATCTCCATGCTGCGCTCGGGCGTCAGCATCATGTACGAGCCATCGATGTGGTTGCAGAAGCGCACACCTTCCTCGGTAATCTTACGCAGGCGGGCCAGACTCCATACCTGGAAACCGCCGGAGTCCGTAAGCATGGGCTTGTTCCAGCCCGTGAAGGAATGCAGGCCGCCCAGGTTGCGGATGGCTTCATCGCCGGGGCGCAGGCAGAGGTGGTAGGTGTTGCCCAGGATAATCTGGGCACCCAGCGCCTCCAGGTCCTCGGGGTGCAGGGTTTTCACGGTGCCCTGCGTACCCACCGGCATGAAAATCGGGGTAGGCACATCTCCGTGCGGCAGGTGCAGCGTGCCCAGACGGGCACCGCTCGGGTCTGTCTTGTGAAGGTCAAATGACATCGTTCTTTACATAGCGGGCGGCAAAGATGGGCTTGCCCATTGCCTCCCATTGTTTCTGGAAATCAGTCTTCGGGTAGAACGGTGCGTTCCACTCCTCGCGGCGGAACAGGGGGCTGGCGTCCATGCGCTCGCACACCCATTCGAAATATTCCTCGTGGTCTGTCTTGAACAGCACTTCGCCGCTCGTAGCCAGCGCACGGTGCAGCACGGGGATGAAGGAATCCTGCACCAGACGGTTCTTGTGGTGCTTCTCCTTCGGCCAGGGATCGGGGAAGAGGTAGTGCAGACGGCTGATGCTGCCGGGGGCCACCATCCACTCCAGGAAATAGCGGCTTTCTACGCGCAGGCCACGCACATTGCTCAGCCCGCGGCGGGCACTCTCGTTGCACACCTTGCGGATGCGGCCAAGAAGTCGCTCCACACCCAGGAACCGGGTCTCGGGGTAATGCTCGGCCATGGCCAGCAGGAATCCGCCATCGCCGCAGCCCAGGTCCACTTCACACGTTTCCCCTGCGCCGAAAATCTGCGCCACTCCGTATTGTGCAAAATAATCCTCTGGAACAAAAGCCGTGTTCATCTGCCCCGTATTCTACAGAACCCCGCAAATAAAGTCAATGCATTACCCGCTTTCGTGACACAACAAGCGGGTCTGTCTCAAATCTGCCGATAGATATATGGACCAGAACCAGCTAACGTGAATAAAGGGCAAAGATTACGCGTTGGCATACTTAAGCAGTAGCGACAAATCCGAGTTTGGCGAGCCGTTTGCGAAGCGTCAGCGGAGCGGAATTCATAACCCGCTCTAGCGGGTGACATATCAATAGCGATGGGGTGGAGCACGACACAGTCGGGCGGAACCCCTCGTACGGACAAAAAAATAGTCTGGAACCCGTGGAACGGGTGACAGAAGCCTTAGCAGTATTGATAGACAACGATTTCTGTCACCCGTTATCACGGGTTCCAATATCTTTATTTACTTAACGAGTGGTTCCGCTGCTAACGCAGCTTCACCACTCGCTATTGATATGTCGCCCACTCCGTGGGCTAAAAATTCCGCTTCGCTGACGCTTCGCCAATTCCCGATTTGTCGATGATTGATATGTTTTGTCAACGCATAATTTATTGCGTGGACCAGCAAATCTGAAACAGCACCCACAACAAGCAGATGTGAGACACAGCTCAGCGTTTCCCTGCTCAGACTAGGAGGGGAGAAGTCGGATGACGCGGTCGGCGCGGGGCAGGGTGAGGGTGACCGTGGTGCCGGTGCCTTCCTTGGAGGCAAAGCCGAGGGAGCCGCCGTGGTCCTTGATGATGCGGCGCACGATGAGCAGCCCGAGTCCGTTGCCCTTTTTCTTGGTGGTGCGGAAGGGTTCGTACATGCTGCCCATGACCTCGTGGGAGATGCCGGTGCCTGTGTCGGAGATGACCACGCGCACATCGTTATCGTTGTAGGCTGTCTGGATGTAGATGCCGCCTGCATCGCCGGGGATGGACTGGTAGGCGTTGCGGATGAGGTTGTAGAGCGCCTGGAATATCTGGGTGGAATCTGCCGAGAGCTCGGGGAGGGATTCGCTCAGCTCGAGGTGCACGGAAATGCCGCGTGGGGCGATTTCGGGGTCGAGGGTTTCGATGACCTGCTCGATGACGGTGTTCAGGTTCAGCGGTTCGCGCTGCAGGCGGGTGGGGCGCATGCTCTGCAGGAACTGGTGCAGTAGAGTGTCGAGTCGCTGGGTTTCTTCCAGCGCGCTTTCGAGCAGCGGGGTGAGGGAAGCCTTGCCTTCATCGGAGAGTCTGGAAAGTTTGCGCTGGAGGAGCTGCAGGTTCAGGCCGAGTGAGTTAAGGGGGTTGCCGATTTCGTGAGCCACGGCGCTGGCCATGAAACTGAGCAGGTTCATCTGCTCAGCCTCGGCGTTTTCCTGCCCCTGGGTGTGCTGCTCGGTATCATCGCGCACGAGCAGCAGGTATTCGCTGCCGCCTGCGATGGGGGTCATGTGGAAATGGTAGTGGCGCGGCTCGGGGTAGTTCACCTGCAGGTCGCGGGTGATGGCGATGCCGCTGTTGCGGAGATCCTCCCAGTGGCAGGTGCCGCCCGTGAGGGTTTCGAAGGGGGTGCGCAGCAGCTCGCGGAGCGGGCGTGCATAGATGGTGGCCGCCGCCTTGTTGGCAAAGCGCGCCTGCCCCTCGGGGTCGAAGAGGATGATGCCGTCGCGCAGGGCATCGAACACATCCTGGAGCAGCCCTTTCTGCGAAACCAGCCGCATGAACACGCTGCGGAGTTCTTCCGGGTCGAGGTGGTCGAGGCGTGAAACGAGTTTGTCGAGGGTGTCCTGCTTCATATCGTGATTTCGACTCGGTTGGAATACATGGGGATTTCCGCGCTGTACACGCGGCGTTCGCCGAAGCTGCCGGGGCAGGGGGCGCCATCGGCCACCACGCTGGGCTGTGCACCGATGGGCAGGGCATGCAGGGCCAGGGTGGCGGTGTCGCCCGTGGGGTCAAGGTTACCTTCGCCTTCGCGCACGATGGTGATACTGCGGCGCGTGGAACTGTAGTGGAAGCGGTGCATGCGGTACATGCCGATGCGGTAGGCCTGGCCATCGCCGCTGTCTTCGTAGTGGTACGAGGTGGCGGAGCATTCCGGTGCCCACCACAGGTCATAGGTGGTGTGGGGGCTTGCATGCTGGCCTGTGTACTGCTGCACCGGCCAGCGGGGGATGAGATGCCCGCCGCGCACAAACACGGGAATGCGGCTCATGGGGGTGGAGACCCACACTTCCTCGCCGCTGGCGGGGGCAGGTGCATCTGTCCACAGCGAATACCACGGTCCATGCGGCATGTAGAGGAAACGCCCGCTTTCGCCGGGATGATGCACAGGAGCGATATAGAGCGAGTCTCCCAGGAAGAACTCGCTGCTGCGCCAGTACATATCCGGGTTTTCGGGGTACATGATTGCAAGCGAGCGGATGATGGGAAGCCCCTCGGCGTGGTAGCGGCGGAACTGCGTGTAGAGGTAGGGGAGCAGGCGGTAGCGCTCCATGATGGCCAACCGCACGTGCTGCTCCACCACGGGGCCGAAGCACCAGGGTTCCTGGCCACCGTATTCGCCGTTGCTGTGGTTGCGGAAGAAGGGGTGGAAGGCTGCCAGCTGCATCCAGCGGCAGAAGAGCTCCGGCGTGGGGTGCCCCAGGAATCCGCCTGTATCGGAGCCGCAGAAGGAGACACCGCTGGTGCTGAGGCGCTGCACCATGAGGTTGGCCATCTTCAGGTTATCCCAGTCGGAGGTGTTGTCGCCCGTCCAGGTGGCGGCATAGCGCTGCAAACCGGCGAAGCCCGCGCGGGAGAGCACGAAGGGGCGCCGGTCGGGAGCATGGGTGAGCATGCCTTTCTGCGTGGCGCGCGCCATGCACTGGCCGTACACATTGTGCGCTTTCAGGTGCGAGCACGAGAAGCCATCGAAGGCATGGCGCGTATCATCGGGGAAGGTGCGGTCGGGGAAGATGACGGGTTCGTTCATATCCACCCACATACCGCGCACACCGATTTCGGCAATCTGTCTGCGGAGCAGGCCTGCCCACCAGTTGCGTGTGTCGGGCGAGGTGAAATCGGGGAAGGTGCAGGGGCCGGGCCACACATTGCCCTCCAGCAGTGCACCGTCATGGCGGCGGCAGAACACATTGCGCTCGAACCCACTGCGCCACACGTAGTTGTCCGGGTTTATCTTGATTCCGGGGTCAGCTATGGTGACTACCTTGAAGCCGTCTTCGCCCAGGCGCTTCACCATGCCTGCGGGGTCGGGGAAATGCTCCTGGCTCCAGGTGAGCGACTGGTAGTCCTCCATGTGGTGGATGTCCAGGTGAATGGCATCGCAGGGAATCTTGCGCTTGCGGAACTGGTGCGCCAGCTTCATCACGCTGGCCTCGGGGTAGTAGCTCCACTTGCTCTGGTGGTAGCCCAGCGACCACAGCGGGGGCATGGGCGGCAGCCCTGTGAGGCGGGTGTAGGTGGCCACGGTGTCCAGCGCATCCTGCCCGGCGATGAAGTAGTAGTTCATCTGCCCGCCGTCTGCACCGAACAGCAGGCGGTCTTCGCGCTCGCGCCCGAAATCAAAGTACGAGCGCATGGTATTGTCGAAGAAGATGCCGTACTGCGTGCCACGATTCAGGCAGAGGAAGAAGGGAATGCTCTTGTAGAGCGGGTCGCTCTCGGTGGTGAACTTGTAGTGGTCCGCTCCCCACATTTCCAGTCGCCGCCCGCGCAGGTTCAGCGCGCAGGGCTTGTCGCCCAGACCGAAGAAGTGCGCCTCGGTAGGCATGTGCTTGAGCACCCACACCAGGTCATCGCCCGTTCGTTCCGACCTGCGGTGGCCCATGCCCTCGGCATCCGCGCAGAGCAGAATGCCCTCGCGGTAGAACTCCAGCCCGCCATCGATGCGGCGGATGCGTACCTCAAGCGGTCCGGTATGGATGGCCAGGTAGCCGGGCGTTTCTTCTTCCTGCAGCTGCGGGGGCGCAGGCTTGTATTCTGCCGCCACGCCGTAGCTCGGCACATTTTCAAAGACTGCCTGCGTCACATAGCAGCAGCGCACCACACCCGGCTCCAGAAAACTGAGGCGGAGCCGGGTATCGGGCAGCTCAATCTCGAGGGTGTGGGCATCCACCCACTCGAAGCTGCGCACGCTGGTGTTGAGGCGCGTGGGCATTGCTGCCGGTGCAGGGATGATTCGACTAACCGGGAGGCCACTGCAGCGAGCGTCCGCCGATGATGTGGATGTGCAGGTGGGGCACGGTCTGGCCGCCATCCTCGCCCGTGTTCATCACGGTGCGGTAGCCGCCGGCTTCGATGCCTTCTGCGCGGGCAATGTCGCCCACCTTGAGCATGAGGTGAGCCAGCAGTTCGGCATCCTCAGCCGTGGCGGCAGCAATGCTCGGAATCGGCTTGCGGGGTACCAGCAGCACATGCACCGGTGCAGCGGGGGCTATGTCGCGGAAGGCCACGCACAGCTCATCCTCGTACACGATGGCGGCGGGTATCTCCTTGTCCGCTATCTTCTGAAAAAGTGTTTTTTCCATGTGACCCTATATTTAGCATAACACCGCCCTGCTGGCAAGGAGATTTTGAGGCCGTTATGCCGCCAATTACGCGGCTTTATGGGCATTTTGCCTGTCTCAACTCGGTCAGTTGTTTCAGGACCTGCTCTGCGTGGGGTATCTGGAAGAATCCGCAGAGCGGTGCGTTGAGGTCGTATCGGCTCCGCGTGTCGTTGATAGTCAGTTTGTCTCCCAGCAGTTTGCGCATGCTGGTACCCAGTTTCCCGGATTGGGAAAGGTAGATGTTACCGATATGCCCCTCGACGGCCTCGAATTGGATATTCAGGGATTCATCAATGCTGAAGGCCTGCAGCTTATCGCCCTCGGCTATGTAGGCGTGGGTGGTGGTGCAGGCGTATTCCACCCGGCTGAGCTTGTTGCGCCAGGCATAGGGTTCGTTTATCAGACGGATGGAAACAAGTCCGAAGATGATGGCGAGGATGCCTGTGATTCCGGAAATAAGGACGGACTGTTCGTAGCTGTTTGCGGCAAGAGCAATCAAGATGAGCACGATGGGCAGGAGGCAGTAGCCTATGGTGGCATGAGTGCGGGCATGAACATGGGTAACGTCTTGCTCAGGCCTGCTGTAATGCAGCAATTCTCCGGCCAATGCCTGCAGCTGCGGGTGCCTGGGCGCTGCGGTATCGGTGGGCACAGGCGGCGGTGCAGGGACTGCCTCTTCGGCTCTTGTGGCCGTGTTAACGATGCCATCATCATGCACGAAGAGCTGCTCGATGGATAAGGGGAAGATGCCGGTAAATAGGCCGGCAAGCCAGAGCAGGGCAGGGGCGATGTAGAGACAGGCAAGCACGCCGTGCCTGATGCCGATGCCGAGCTCAGCCTCTGCCTGCCCCTGTGTGACCCAGTTGGCCAGGTACAGAAGCGCAAAAATAAGATGCGGCACCACTAGCAGGCTGAGCGAGCAGAGCCGCAGCGCCTGTCGGGTCTGCTTCTCTTCCTTCTTTGCCGAGTCCTTTCGGAACATGTTTACCGCCGCCACCACCAAAACGGGAATAGCGGCACAGCGGTACCATGCTTCGTTGCACAACAGCATGAGAATTGCCGTGATAAAGCACACGATCCCGAATGACACCCCTTGAAAAATAGAAGCCGCTCCAGCTGCAAGTGCTATGCAGGTTGCATTGACAATGAGGATAAATATGAAGTCGGGTTCGCGCTTCTTACTCATGGCTGATATTGTAACATAAAAAAAATCAATGTCTAGCGAAAAGGGTGTGAGGGGTGCTTTCGGGGCTGTTTCAGATTTGCTGGTTCTCGTAATAAATTATGCATTGGCAAAATACGTCAATCATCGACAAATCGGGAATTGGCAAGCAGAAGTTTGAGCCCACGTAGTGGGTGAAAGATGGAAGGCAGGGGTAAACCCGCGAAGCGGGTGCAGCCCCTGCTAATCAAAAAAGTACGAAAGGAGCCCGCGGAGCGGGTGACAGAACAGAGACGATGCGTTAGACCGTCGCTCTGTCACCCACTCCGTGGGCTCTGATTATTTTTTTGTGCCAGCCGGGGCTGCGAGCGCTGACGCGCTCTTACCCCGGCCTACTATCTTTCGCCCACTCCGTGGGCTCAAAATTCCGCTCCGCTGACGCTTCGTAAATGGTTTGCCAAACTCGGGTTTGTCCCTTTAATCATGTTAGCTGGTTCTAATGCATATGCCTACCAGCAGATTTGAAACAGACCTTTGCTCACTGCAACCCCGTATTTTATTCTTTCCCCGGCATCGTTCCGTGCTATAATCAGCGTAGTGAAGAAAAAGCCCGTCAGTCTCCAACCCCATTATTCGCGCATGCAGCAGCGTGTGCGGGCGGTGGCCGCTATGCCGCCTGCGGAGCAGGGGCTGGCCTGCTACTGCGATGGTCAACCGAAGCCGGATTTCTGCGCGGCGGTGAGTGCCGGCGAGGAATCAGCGGTGAATCTGGCATTGGATGTGGTGGCGGCGGAGTTGTGGCTTGGCCCGCATGATGCCGGACGCTATGGCCGCGCCTTCAGGGCGTCGCTTCGGCGCGCCTGCATGGCGGGAGTAATGACTGCGGCTCAGAAACGGGTGCTTTACAGTATCGAGATGCGGAACCTGCGCCGACTGACCCTGCGAGCCCGCCATACGCCCCCGGGGTATGAACAGCAGCGGGCGGAGCGCCGCCTGCCGGGGCAGCAGCAGGTGATGCAGCTATGTTTCGGCGAGTTGCCGGAGCTGAAACTTGATATCGCAGACTTGCCGGAGGTTGCGCCTCCCGGTGCCTTGCTGCAGAAAGCGGTGCAATATGGCTGGTTTACTGAGGAGACTGCTGCCCGGATGGCCGCCTGTGAGGAATATATGCTCGGGGAGCTGGTGCACGGGCCGGATGAGGTGCTCCCATCTGCCCGTTGTCTGGACGCCATGCCTTCCCATGCGCCGGAAACGCTCTGCTATTTCTTCTGCTGGAAGGGATTTAGAAGCACCCGCTGGGTGGTGGCTCCTTGGGGGCGGCTGGGCAGAGAATGCGGGTTTATCCTGGCTGCCGATGCCTCATTCTACTGCAATGTAGACGAATATGACCGAATTTACGAGAATGTTGTAACCTCTGCGCCCGCCAGGGTAAAGTTTCGTTGAGCATGTGCGAAGTTTTACAGCCATTGCCACTCATGGCAATGGCTCTTTATCATTAGAAGTGAATGCGTTCTCGCTGCCGCTCATCGAAATCTTGCCCCTGCGGGGCTTCTGCGAAACTTCGCAGCTTACGCTGCTCAGAGAGACACGCAAGTTTTTTCGGTGTATTCCGCTGCGGTTAAGGCGTGTTGAACCTGAGCGTGGGGACGTGGTCGCCGGGGAAGAAGGTGATACCTTCGGCGGAGAGCTCCTTGAGCGTTAATGGAGAACTGCCGAACTCGGTCACTCGGGTGATAGCTCCCTGGGCATCCACCTCAAAGACCCAGCGGGTCTTCCCTTCGGAAAAGGTGAAAGGCGTTTCAGTGGTGTTGGCGAAGGAATAGGGGGTGGGAGGCGTATCCGTCTTGTGGCTGTTCCACATGCGGCGAGTCTTGAGCAGTGTCCTGCCATCGGCAGATAGCCTGTACACAGTCACATAGAAGTGGCTGACGCCGTTCTTGGCTCTTACCGGCGGCTCACAGCATTCCACCACCAGGCTGCGGGTGGCGGCATCCCAGTATGGCGGGCGGGCCTTGCGGTCGAAACGCGAGGATTTTTCGCCTGCTCCGGGGGCAGGGTAGTCCGCCGGCAGGGGAAGATGCTCTGCATGGCGCAGGTATTCCCAGTCGGCCAGTGCTGTGCCGGCAAATGCGAACAGGAGGGCTGGAATCAGGTGCTTCATGAGGGTATGGGATTATTTTTCTGCTTCCTGCAGAGCCTTGCGGCAGGCAGGGGCTCGCGAGGGAATGGAATCGCCGCGCATGAGCATCTGTCGGGCGCTTGTGCCCCGCGGGTTCCTGGCGTCGGGGTCGGCTCCGGCCTGCACCAGCTGGCGTATATTCTCCTCCTGCAGGGTCATGCAGGCCAGCATGAGCGGGGTGAGCCCATCGGCGTCCATGGCATCGACCTCAGCGCCTCTTTCCAGCAAGTGCTGCACGGCGGTGGTGTCATTGCGTTTCACGGCAGCATGCAGGGAATCCTGTACAAAGGGCTGCGTGCAGGCGCTGAGAAGAGCGAGCGGGAGAAGGAGGCGTTTCATGGAAGCAGAAGGAACAAACGCCGCCGCTGGTGGGCGGCATTTGTTCGGAAAGATTGGTGTATCAGAACTTGTAGTTATCACCGTAGCCGAAGTGCTCGGCGATGTAGTCCACGTCCTTGTCGCCACGGCCGGAGCAGTTGGCGAGGATGGAGCCGCGGCGCATTTCCTTGGCCTTGCGGATGGCGAAGGCAATGGCATGAGAGCTTTCCAAGGCAGGGATGATGCCCTCGTAGCGGCAGAGCTTGAAGAAGGCGTCCACGGCCTCCTCATCGCTCACGGTATCGTACTTCACGCGACCGATATCGTGCAGGAAGGCGTGCTCGGGGCCCACGGAGGGGTAGTCCAGGCCACTGGCCACGGAGTACACGGGGCCGGGTTCGCCGTTTTCATCCTTGAGCATGATGGAGTTGAAACCATGCATGATGCCCTCTGTGCCGTAGTTGATGGAGGCAGAGTGCTGGCCCAGGGTGGGGCCATGGCCCAGGGGCTCCACACCGTAGATATCCACGGGGTCACCGAGGAAAGCGGGGAACATGCCCATGGCGTTGGAACCGCCGCCCACGCAGGCGCACACCACGTCGGGCAGGTGGCCGGTCATTTCCTCGAACTGGGCGCGGGCTTCGTGGCCGATGACCATCTGGAAATCGCGCACCATCATGGGGAAGGGGTGCGGGCCCAGCACAGAGCCGATGCAGTAGATGGCATTCTTGTAGTCGCGGAGGTAGGCCTCGAAAGCGCTGTCGACGGCTTCTTTCAGGGTCTTGAGCCCGTGGCTCACGCATACCACATTGGCACCCAGCATTTTCATGCGGGTTACGTTGGGAGCCTGCTTGGCGATGTCGACTTCACCCATGTGGATTTCGCATTCCAGACCGAAATAGGCAGCAGCCGTGGCCAGTGCCACGCCGTGCTGACCGGCACCGGTCTCGGCGATAATCTTCTTCTTGCCCATGAACTTGGCCAGCAGGCCTTCGCCCATGCAGTGGTTGAGCTTGTGGGCGCCGGTGTGGTTCAAGTCTTCGCGCTTCAGGTAAATCTGTGCACCACCCACCAGGCGGGAAAGTCGCTCGCAGTGGTACACGGGCGTGGGACGCCCCTGGAACTGCTTGCGGATGCGGCGCAGCTCGTTGATGAACTGGGCAGACTGGCAGATGTCGTTGTAAGCATCGGTAATTTCCTTGAACGCAGGCTCGAGCTCTGCGGGAAGGTAGGCTCCGCCGAAACGGCCATAGTAGCCGTTGGCATCGGGATAATTGCGAAGATAGGTGCGGAAATCCATGTCGGCGGCCATATTAGAGGATTTTTGCCGCCCCTGCAAGGATTTTCCGTGGCTTATTAAGGCCTGAGACGTCGGAATGCGGTTGTTTTATCGCCCTTTTTGTGGTATAGAGAGCCCATGCATCGCTTCTGTTCTCTGATTGTCCTACTGTTGTTCATGCTGAACGAGCCGTTGAATGCGGCCACGCTCTGGGCCCGAGGTGTCACAGCAGAGACCGGCTGGCAGGATTTTAATAAATCCTGGACTCGGGGTAAGGATGGGGATGATTTGCTCAGCTGGGCGGCGGTGTGTTCGAATCTGCTGGCCTGGTGGCAGCAGCAGAATGCTGCGCTTGTGCCGCAGGGCGCTCCCATCGGTGAAGCCGTGTGGACTACCTACAAATCTGCCTTTGAAAATGAAGGTGGCGACCCTGACCAGGGGCTTCGCTGGTGGTTCAGCGGTGTGTATGACCGACAGAATCCGGGTGGGGGCATGAGCTGCGCTACGTTGCAGGATTCTGCCGTGGGCGGCTACTACCGCGAGCAGGGGCCTGCGCCGGAGAAGTTGTTGTACAATGGCCGCTGGGCAGAGGTGACGGCAGAGAAACTGACCGAAGTGCTTCTGCGTGGTTTCCGTCGGGGAGATGCGTTCTGGGTGGGTGTTTCGCTCCGTAAACCCGATGGCAGCCACTTCATGCATTCCATCAATGTGTGGGGAATTGATGAGGAGGATGGCCGCGTTCTGGCTGTATACATGTGCGATTCCGATGACCGACAGACTATGCTGCACCGTATTCCCGTGGTGGAGTTGGATGGACGTCTGTATCTGGACTGCGCCGGCCACCCGCTGTATGGACGGATAGGGCGCGTGGTCATTGATGTCTACACGGGGCTGCGCTGCTGTGCAGCGGAGTAATCCTGCGCATCAGGGCAGGTTCCACTCCTTGCGGCGGCGGGTGTATTCGCTGCGGGGCAGGAGGATGTACACGGGTTTTTTGTCGGCCCTCAGGCGGGCAATGAACTGGCGGAGCGTCTGTTCGTCCATGCTGGTGCAGCCGGCGGTCGGGGCTTCGCCGTCCCTTCGCCAGATGTGAAAGAAAATCGAAGAGCCTGCACCCACGATGGGCTTGCCCACGCTTTCGGGTGTGTTGTGGTGCACCAGCAGCTTGATGCTGTGCGGGTAATCGGTCTGGCGCATCTGCTCGTGCTTCTCCCAGACTGTGGTGGCGGGGTGGTCGAGGCGCAGGTGGCGGTTGTAGAGGTGCGGGGTGCGCGGGTCACTTACCCAGAGGTCATTCGGCCCTACCTGCACATAGGGGATGGCGGGGTCGTGCTGCACGGGGGTAGGGTTGTTCACCCACAGCCCGCCCAGGGAGAAAATGCCGGCGGGGGAGCGGCCATCGCCCTCTTTCTTGGTGGTGGCTCCCATGGGATTGCGGTGTTCGCCCAGCCCCCACACGCAGCCGTTGCGCCCGAGTCGCCCTGCGTAGGGCCCCAGCACACGCACCCATTTGCCGGCGGCGTTCTTTTCCACCATGGTCAGGGTTACGTGCGAGCTGTTCCAGTCTTCCGCTATGCCGATGATGGCCTGGGTGCTTTCCGTGGGCATCTGGGAGCAGCTGGTGAAGCTGAACAGACACAGCAGAACGAGCAGATGGAGCAGATTTTTCATAAAAAGGCGCCACGGCAGCTTAGTGATGTGAAACTCATTTTGCAAGCCTCCGGGATGTCAGTAATACCCAAATTTGCCGAAAATCTGCATAAATTCGCTAAATTTCGCCAAAAAACTTCTGCTGACATCTTGAAAAATCCATTTTGTTGTGCTATTATTACACCATGCACGCGATGCGCAACGCGGGGAGGACTGTACTCTGCCCGCAACATGCATCGCACTTAATCTCCCACAATCTATCATGTTAAGTTCTGCACTCAATCCCGACCGCGCAACGCTTAATTTCCTGAATGCCTACTCTGAGCAGGTGCGTAACGCGGGCGAAAAGCTCCAGAAGGATGGAGCCGTGACGCAAATTTTCGGTAACCACCTCTATATCCAGGGGCGTGTTGAAACGAGAGTCGGCGTCTTCCGCACGAGTCTGCGCCTGCAGGGTAACCGCTGGTTCGGTTCCTGCTCTGCCGAGGATGAGCGCGTTGCCGGTGCCTGTCTCATTGCCACCATGGTGGAGCGTATGTACCGCGGGGCGAATATGCCCGAAAGTCCCAATGAGCTGAACGAAATCCCCCTTTCTGACCTGCTGGAGGAAAAGCTGGGCCGCGACCTTGATGACCGCGAGTCTGACTACGTGACCAAGCTTGAGAAGCGCTACCGCCGCTTTGCCATCGAGCAGGAAATCCACGACCACGACCTGGTGCGTCTCAACCCCCGCTGGGAGATTCAGGGGTACGAGGCGCTCGAGCTCTGGCCGTCCCCGCCCCGCAATATCCTTGAATTCTGGAACTACATTGCCTATGCCTTTGCCAAGAAGCGCATTGCATACCCTGAGTTCATGAACGTGGTGACCGACCTCGAAAAGGTGCAGAAGCGTATCTCCGAGTGGGAGCGTGAGAAGGAAGTAGGCACCTGGTACGAGCGTATCCAGAGCGTTAACGAGCGTCCGCCGCAGCCGCCGCGCCACCCGCTCTACATGCGCCTGGTCTCTACCATCAACGAGGCTCGCTTCGAATACCGCTTCAACGACCGCGAGGACTGGATTGCCATCCGCGAGCGCAGCCAGCTGGATGCCATCCTGGCCGAGTTCCTGAACGGCGCCCTCAAGTGCGACCCGCAGACGGATATTCTGCTCAATGTGCTGCGTGACTACGCTGACCGCCAGGATACCGTCATCCTCGACCTGGATGAAGAGGCCGCCTGCCGTGTGATGAATATCCTCTTCCACCAGTCTGCCCTCAAGGGCTATCTGGTGAACCTCGATGAGTGCTACTTCAAGGTGGTGCGCGAGCCACTCAAGTGGATTTGCATTGATGACCCCATCGTGCCGGATTGCTATGGCCTGCAGCTTGTTACGGCTGCCGGTGTGCATGTGACGCACTCTGTGCGCCAGCTGCCCGGCCAGGTGGAGCTCTACCAGTCCGACGAAACCGTGTTCCCCGGCCCGCCCCGCTGGCTGGAAAGCACGGAAGTGGAGCCCCGCTACTCCATTCCCAAGACGGTGATTGACAGTCTGGACGGCGTGGAGTTCCTGCGTAAGATTGGTGCCACGCTGCCGCCCAGCATGGAGGAGCGCGTCATCGACATCGAGATGAAGCCCACCTTCAGCATGAAGATTGTGCGCGGCCTGACCAGCGCCGATACGGAGCAGGTGCTGCTCGAGGTGAGCGCCCAGGATGAACCCGGCCGCCGCCGCGAGCGCCTCGGCAAGGATGACTGGGAGCTGATTGAACAGCAGCCCGTGAAGGACCACACCCTGCTGCGCTTCATCCGCGATTACCTTTACCCCATCCCCGGTCTGCTTGAGGAAATGAACTTCACCTACGATACGCAGGTGGAGGCCTTCAAGAGCCGTATCACCAAGCTTTTCCCCGAGAAGTTTGCCGAGTGGGCCAAGGCCATCCCCGAGAGCATCAACGTGGAGATGGACGAGAACCTCAAGTCCCTGCTGGCCGACCCCGTGGCCGCAGCCATCCGCTTCGAGGTGGTGAACCAGGAAATCGACTGGTTCGACCTGCGCGTGGTTATCGATGTGGAGGGTGTCACCCTTACCAAGGAGCAGATTCGCTCCCTTGTTTCTGCCCGCGGTGGCTATGTGCGCATGGACGATGGCCGCTGGATGCGCCTCGAAATCAAGCTCGACGATGCCCAGCGCGATGCCGTGACCAAGCTCGGTCTTGATCCCTTCGACCTTTCCGGCGAAACGCACCGCATGCATGCCCTGCAGCTGGCCGACCCGCGTGCCGCCGAGGTGTTCGACCCGAAGGCATGGCAGCGCATCAAGGAGCGCACGGCTGAAATCAAGATTGACGTGAAGCCCGATGTGCCCAGCACCCTGCAGGCCACGCTCCGCCCGTACCAGATTGAAGGTTTCCACTTCCTGGCCTACCTGGCAGAGAACGGCTTCGGCGGTATTTTGGCTGACGACATGGGTCTGGGTAAGACGATTCAGTCCATCACCTACATGCTGTGGCTGCGCGAGGACTATGTGCGCCGCAACAAGCAGGGCCGCAAGAAGGTGGTCATCCCGCCCGTGCTCATCGTGTGTCCCAAGTCCGTGTTGGATGTGTGGGCCAGCGAAACCGAGAAGTTCGCCCCCGGTGTGCGTGTGATGGTCATCCGCAACAAGGAGCAGGCCGATGTGGAATACATTCTGGCCAACTACGACATGGTGGTCATCAACTATGCCCAGCTCCGTGTCTGCGGCGAGCAGATTAACGCCATCAAGTGGCTCACGGTGATTCTGGACGAAGGCCAGCAGATTAAGAACCCCGATTCCAAGGCTGCCAAGGCTGCCCGCGAAATCAACGCCTACAACCGCCTGGTGCTTTCCGGTACGCCTATCGAAAACCGCCTGCTCGATATGTGGTCGCTCATGGCCTTCGCCATGCTCGGTGTGCTGGGCAGCCGCGCCTACTTCAAGAAGCGCTTCGACAAGCGCAAGGACTCCCAGAGCCAGAACCGCCTGGCTGCCCGCCTCAAGCCCTTCCTTCTGCGCCGCACCAAGCAGCAGGTGGCCAAGGACCTTCCCCCGCGTACCGAAGAAGAGGTATACGCCAAGATGGAAGGCATCCAGCGCCAGCTGTACAAGGCCGAGCTGCGCCGCATCCAGAAGGCCCTGCTGGGCGTGGATTCCGACGAATCGGTGAAGAAGAACTCCTTCGCCATTCTCCAGGGCCTTATGCGCCTGCGCCAGATTTGCTGTCACCCCGGCCTGGTGGATCCCAAGTACGCCAAGGAGGACAGCGCCAAGCTCACCGCGCTCTTCTACCTGCTCGACCAGCTGCGTGAGGAAGGTCACAAGGTGCTGGTGTTCTCCCAGTTCGTGTCCATGCTCGAGATTATCAAGAGCAAGCTCGAGGAGAACAACCACCCGTACAACTACCTCACGGGTCAGACCAAGGACCGTAAGGCGGAAATCGAGAAGTTCCAGACCACCAAGGAGCCCAGCGTATTCCTCCTTTCGCTCAAGGCAGGTGGTGCCGGTCTTAACCTTACCTCTGCTTCCTACGTCATTCTGTACGATCCCTGGTGGAACCCCGCTGTGGAAAGCCAGGCTATTGACCGTACGCACCGAATCGGCCAGAAGAACAAGGTTATTGCCTACCGCCTGCTCACCCGCGACTCCGTGGAAGAGAAGATCCGCGTGCTGCAGCACCAGAAGAACCAGCTCGTCACCAATGTGCTCGGCGATGAAGGCTTCGCCTCCAGCCTTGACCTCAACGACCTGCAGTTCATTCTTGCCCACGGTGGCGAGGACAACGACGACGATGTCGTGGTTGATGTCTGATGCAAACCGCAACAATCTGACTAACAGGAAAGCCCCACTTCCTGAAGTGGGGCTTTCCTGTGCAGATGGGGGAAGCTCCGCTGATGCTCATAAGTCATCCACCAGTGAGGTGCTCTTGGCATAGGCGGTGGAGCGGGCCTCGAAGAAGTCGGTCTTGATGAGGTTGGCATTGCTGAACTGGCTCACCCAGGCGCAGGCGGGAGGCTCGGTTTCGTATCCCTCGTAGACGGGGGCGAAGCCGAGGTCGAGGCAGCGGCGGTTGGCCAGGTAGCGGATGTAGTCGCGCACCATGTCAGTGGTGAGGCCGGGGATATCGTTGCCGATGACGTAGCAGCCCCAGGCGATTTCCTGTTCAGCGCCCTCGCGAATCATGTCGCGGTATTCATCCACCTTTTCCGGGGTGAAGAGCTGGGGTTCCTCGCGCTGCAGCTCGCGGATGATATTGCGGAAGAGCCAGAGGTGGGTGCTTTCATCGCGGTTGATGTAGCGGATTTCCTGAGCGCTGCCGGGCATCTTCTGGTTACGGCCCAGGTTGTAGAAGAACATGAAGCCGCTGTAGAAGTACACACCTTCGAGAATGAAGTTGGCCACCAGGGTTCGGGCAAAGTTCTCCGGCGTGCGCTTCTGCTGGAACTCGTTGTACAGGTTGCCGATGAAGGTGTTGCGGCGCAGCAGGTGCTCGTCATTCCTCCACTGGTAGAGCACCTCCTGCCGCTGCTGGGGCTCGCAGATGGTGTCGAGCATGTAGCTGTAGCTCTGGCTGTGCACCGCTTCCTGGAAGGCCTGGATGCACAGGCAGAGGTTCACCTCGTTGGCGGTGATGTATTCACCCACCGAGGGTAGATTGGCGGTCTGAATGCTGTCGAGGAACACGAGGAAGGAGAGAATCTTGTCGAACGCGCGGCGCTCGGCAGGGCTCAGGCGGGGGTAGTCCTTCACATCGGCCGCGAGGTTGATTTCCTCGGGAATCCAGAAATTATTCATCGCCTGGCGGTACCATCCGCTCACCCAGGCGTATTTCATGTTATTGAAATCGTTCAGGTTGGTGGTGTTGCCGTTGATGATGCGGCGGGCGGCGGTCTCAGTGTCGCCCTGGGGATTGAACAGGGGTCTGCGGTTCAGCTGGCACATAATTCACATTCTTCTACTTCTAAGCTTTTGGATCGGATATAATAGATGGTCTTCACCCCGCACTCCCATGCGAGGATGTAGAGGTTGAGTATCTGGCGGAGGGTGTATTCATGGGTGATGTAGAGGTTCATGCTCTGCGCCTGGTCGATGTGGCGCTGGCGCACACCCGCTGCCCGCACGGACCAGCTCTGGTCGATGTGGTGGGCGTTCTTGTACAGCCACAGGGTCTGCAGCGTGAGGTCGGGCGCCACGCGGGGCATGAGTCCGCTCTTCTTCTCCTCCAGGAAGAAGAGTTTCATGACGGGGTCGATACCGGCGGTGGTGCCGGCGATGATGCTGGTGCTGCTAGTGGGGGCCACGGCGAGCAGCCAGGCATTGCGCAGGCCGTGGGTGGCCACGCGCTGGCGTAGTTCCTGCCAGTGCAGGGCAGTGTAGCCGCGTCGGTCGAAATAGGCGCCGGTCTGCCACTCGCTGCCCTCGAATCCGGCGTAGGCGCCCTTTTCGCGGGCGGTGTCGCAACTGGCGGAGATGGCGGCGTGGTTAATCTGCTCGAAGAGCTTGTCGGCAAAGTCGAGGTGCTCCTGCGTTTCCCAGTGCAGCCCGAGCTTGGCGAGCATGTGGTGGTAGCCGCTCACGCCGAGGCCGATGGGGCGGTTGCTGCGGTTGGTGATTTCGGCATAGGGCAGGGGGTAGAAGTTCAGGTCAATCACGTTGTCGAGCGCACGCACGGCGCTGCGGGTGATTTCTGCCACCTCCTGCGGGTTGCGCACATCGATGCGGCCCAGGGAAAGGCTGGCCAGGTTGCACACCACGAAATCGCCGGGCTTGGTGGTGGTGACCACCACAGTTTCGCCGTCGACGGTCTGCACCTCCTGGGAGATGGACTCGATGGCGCTCATGTTCTGCGCGATTTCGGTGCAGAGGTTGCTGCAGTAGATGATGCCGCGGTGCTTGTTCGGGTTGGCGCGGTTCACGAGGTCGCGGTTGAAGGCAAAGGGGGTGCCGGTCTCCACCGCGCTCTTGAGGATGAGGCGGATAATATCCTTGATGGGCACCACGCGCTTGTGGATGCGGGAATCGGCCACGCAGCTGTGGTAGCGCTCCTCCCATTCATCGCCGTAGCTGTCTTCCAGCGCATAGCCCTTCACGCTCTTCACTTCGTGGGGGCACATGAGGTACCAGTCGCCCTCGATGTTGTCGCGCGCCTGCTGCCAGAAGTAGTCAGGATAGCACACCGCGGGGAACACATCGTGCGCCTTGAGCCGGTCGTCGCCGTTGTTGGTGCGCAGGGCGAGGAACTCGGGCAGGTCGCGGTGCCAGGCATCCAGATACACCGCCACGGCACCCTGGCGCACGCCCAGCTGGTCCACCGCCACGGCGGTGTCGTTGGCCAGTCGAATCCAGCGGATGACACCGCCCGCCGCCCCGGGGAACCCGCGGATAGCGCTGCCGCTGGCGCGCACCTTGCCGAAATAGAGCCCCATGCCGCCGCCGTATTTGCTCACCTGGGCAAAGTTGTCGATGCTGCGGTAGATGCCTTCCAGACTATCGGGTACTGTGTCGATGAAGCAGGAGGAAAGCTGGTGGAAGGGCTTGCGCGCATTGGCCAGGGTGGGGGTGGCCATGGTGACCTTCAGCGTGCTGAGCATATCGTAGAAGCGCTTCACCCACAGCAGGCGGTCTGCCTGTTCGTTCATGGCGAGGTGCAGGGCAATGCCCAGGAACATTTCCTGCGGCGTTTCCAGCACCACCCCTGCATGGGTGCGGATGAGGTAGCGGCCATGCAGCAGCTCCAGCCCGGAGTAGTTGAAGAGCTTGTCGCGCCCGGGGCAGAGCAGGGCCTCGGCTTCATCGATTTCGGCTTTGCTGTAGTGCGCCAGAATGTAGGAGCCATACACGCCTTCCTTGGTCAGGTGGGTAATCTTGTCATGCAGGCAGGTGATGCCGGCTTCTGCTTCGTGGCGCTCCAGCTGAGCCTGGAAACGCAGCAGCCAGAAACGGGCGGCAAGCATTTCCCATGCAGGCGCATCGCGGGTGGTGAGCTCCGCTGCGGCTTTGATGAGGCTCGCGAGTGCGGCATCATCGCTCTGCCCGACCTTGCTGAAGCTGCGGAAACGGGCGGTGAGCTGGGGCAGGGCATATTCTTCCTCGGGGAACTCCTTCTGCAGCTCCTTGAGGGTGCCTTCCAGTTCCTCGCGGCAGGTGAAGTGGCTCAGCAGCTGCTCGCGGGCAGCGCGGGCGCGGCTGCGTTCGTTGCGGTACAGGATGAAACTTTTCGCCGCCTCGTAGTGGCCTGCCACCATCAGGCTGGCCTCCACCAGGTCCTGGATGCTTTCCACCGCTACCAGCTCTTCTCCCTGCGCCAGCAGCTGCTGTTCAATGCCGGCGGCCAGGCGCGCGGCCTCTGCTGCGGCATCGCTCCGCCCCACACTCTCAAACGCAAGCCCGATGACTCGCTCTATCTTCTCCCGCTCGTATTCTGCGGCTATTCCGTTTCGTTTCCGTATCTTCATGACTCCACTACATCTTGTATGCGTGTCGCCAGTTTACCCTCCTATCTTGAAAAGTCAAGCAAAATAGTGGGAATAAATGGAATTATTTTTATTTAATTTCTGCGGGTGCTTAGAATCAAAGGGTTTTATCCATCTTTAAGGGCGGGTTATAGCCTGGTTTGTCTTGCCGGAAACAATGGAATGTAAATCTATTTGAAAAACTCAAATAAAAATCTATTTCTGTTGCGCTATGTTCTTGTACAGGCACAACCCCCTGTTCCCAGAAAAATGAACAAGAACTTCCTGAAAATGATCCTGATGTCCGGTGTGGTAGTAGTAAGCTTCAGCAGCTGCGACCACTTTGCCCTTGAACTCAGCCACTATGCCAACAACCTGGCCTGCCACGCGGTGGTGAATCCCGCTGTGGTGTACCACGACCCCGCTCCTCAGCATGTGGTCGTTCACCATGAGCCGGCGCCGCCGCCCGTGGTAGTGCATCATGAGCCGGCTCCGCAGCACGTGGTGGTGCATCATGAACCCGCTCCCGCACCGCGCCCGGCAGTAGTTCACCACCAGCCCGCACCCAAACCTCAGCCGGTGGTGCAGCATAAGCCTGCTGCCAATCAGAAACCTGTAGCGCAGCACAAGCCTGCGGCCAACCAGAAGCCCGTGGCTCAGAATAAGCCCGCTGGTAACTCCAGACCTGTAGTGCAGAACAAGCCCGCTGCAAATCAGAAGCCGGTGGCCCAGAACAAGCCTGCTGGTAACTCCAGACCTGTGGCACAGAACAAACCCGGCAAGTCAGAAAAACGTCCTGAAGCCCGCCGCGCCTGATATATCAACACGTTTTAACCGCAAAAAATTATGAAGAAGAATGCCGTCAAACTCGTTTTCTTATCTGCCCTGGCTGCGCTTTGCCTGAGCAGCTGCTGCCTCCACCACCACGGCCACCATGGGCATGGTTTTCATCGCCACTCAGGCCCGTACCACATGGGGTATTACCATGGCAGACGATGATACTGAGGTAGTAACCTCTACATAACATCCCACAGATCGGGCAATTCCGTTTTGTGGGATGCTTTTTACTCGGCCGCGTTGATGAGCTTCTGGAGCTCGGTCATTTCCTCCATGAGGGGGGCGGCGTCCTGCCAGGAGATGCCGGGGGTATTCACCTGTGAGCGGAGCTGATCCACATGGGCTTTGATGGCTGCCAGCGCGGCATTCGAACAGGTGGATTCCACGGTGCCGGGCACATCGTGGATATCGATGGGGTGGTGCTCCATGCTGCGCAGGGCTGCAGCCTGCTCGGGGGGGAGATTGGCGATGAAGGCCTGCCAGGATTCCTCGTTGCCGGGGGTGGGCAGGTGCTCCATGAATCGCTGCAGCACAACACCGCCGGAAAGCCAGCGGATGGGCTCCTGAAGTTCTTCAATGCGCTCGAGCAGCAGCGCCTGTGCTTCGGCGTTCACGGCGGCCAGGAAAATGGTGTCGCGGATGGCGTTGTGCAGGGTGATGGGGATGATGCGGCGGGGTGCCTCCTGCATGGGAGCATCGGAAAACTCTTCCTCCTCGCCGGGTTCCCACCGGGGCTCGGCTGCTGTGGCCTGCGGGCTATCCTTGCGGGAACGGATAATGCCTTCCACCGATTCGCGCAGAGCCTCGAGCCCCGTGTTGAGGCGGGTGGCGAGGTCGGCCACGGCCACATCGCGGCGATTACGGTCGGTGATTTCGGCGGCCAGATCAGCCATGCGGGGGATGAGTGCGGCGCGGGCATTGGCATCGCCCTTGATAAGCGCCAGCTCCTGACCCACGCGCACTTCCAGATAAGGGCGGGCGGTGTCGATGGCTTCTCGCAGGGCCTCGGGGCCCTGGTTGCCGATGAGGGAGTCGGGGTCTTCGCCAGGGGGAAGGCTGGCGTGGTATACCTCCAGCCCGGCGGCGGCGAGCTTGCGGAATGTCTTTTCGCTGGCCTTGATACCGGCGTTGTCGCCATCGTAGCAGAGGATTGCCTTCTTGGCGTACTTGCGGAGAATCATGGCGTGCTCATCCGTGAAGGCGGTGCCCAGGCCGGCCACGGCGTTGCGGATATCGGCCTTTTCGTGGCAGGCAATCACATCGAGCTGGCCTTCGCAGACCACCACGCACATGCCGGCCTTGCCGATGGGGCCGGTGGCCTTGTAGAGCCCGAAGAGCAGCTCGCCCTTGTGGAAGGCTGCGGTGTCTGCCGTGTTCACGTACTTGCGCGGGTCCTGGTCGGCGCGGATGACGCGGCCCGAGAAACCCACCACCTCGCCGCGCACATTGTGAATGGGGAACATGAGGCGGTCGCGGAACACGGGGTAGAGCCCGCGCTGACCGCGCCCCAGCAGGTAGGCTTCGGTCAGCAGCCGATCGTCCATGCTGCGGCTGCGGGCAAGCTGGTCGAACTCGCGGAAATCGGGCGGGGCCCAGCCCAGCTGCCAGGCGCGGGCAATCTCGATGCCGAAGCCGCGCTGCTTCAGGTATTCGCGCACATGGGCGGCGGCGGCATCGCGGCAGAGCTTGCGGTGGTAGTATTCCGTGGCCAGGGTGTTGGCTTCCACCACGCGGGAGCGCAGGCGTCGCAGACGTGCCATTTCCGGGTTTTCCTCCTCCTCGATGACGGGGATGCCGTTCATATCCGCCAGGCGGCGCAGGGCGGTGGGGTAGTCGAGGTTCTCGAACATCATGATGAACTTGAGCGCATCGCCACCTACACCACAGCCGAAGCAGTGGAAGGTCTGGCGGGCGGGGTTCACATGGAAGGAGGGAGTCTTTTCGCTGTGGAAGGGGCAGCAGGCTTTCCAGGAATTACCGGCGCGGCGCAACTGCAGATACTTGCTGAGGAGCTCCACGATATCTGCGGAGTCCTTGATGCGCGCCACGCATTCCTGGGTGATTCTTGCCATGGGGTATCAGCCTTGGGTAAGGGTGCGCAGATGCGCCTCGAAACCGGGGTAGGAGGTGTTGATGCTGTGGCAGTTGTGCAGGGTGGTCTCGCCATCGGCATTGAGACCGGCCATGAGGAAGCTCATGGCGATGCGGTGGTCGCCGTAGCAATCCATGGTGGCGCCATGCAGCGGTGTGCCGCCCGTAATCTCCATGCCATCTGCGAACTCTTCCACCACAGCACCCATGGCGCGGAGGTTGCCCACCACGGTGGCGATGCGGTCGCTTTCCTTCACGCGCAGCTCGGCGGCGTTGCGGATGCGGGTAGTGCCTTCGGCAAAGGCTGCAGCCACGGCCAGCACGGGGATTTCATCGATGAGGTTCGGGATTTCGTGCTTCAGTACCTCGGTGGCCACCAACTTCTGCGGGGAGCGCACGGTGATATCGCCATAGGGCTCGCCGCCTTCGGTAAGGTTGGTGATGGTGATGTCGGCTCCCATGCGGCGCAGCACAGTGATGACGGCATCGCGCGTGGGATTCAGCCCCACATTGAGAAGGGTTACCTCGCTGCCCGGCACAATGGAGGCAGCCACCAGCCAGAAGGCTGCGCTGGAGATATCGCCCGGCACGGTAATGTCTTTGTTCTGCGGTACCACGGGGCCCTGCACGGCGATATCGAGCCCATCCTCCGACACGGAGCAGGGGATGCCGAAATGCTCGAACAGGCGCTCGGTATGGTCGCGGGTGATGGCAGGCTGGTGCACCGAGGTGCGACCTTCGGCCAGCATGCCGGCAAGCAGCACGGCGCTCTTCACCTGGGCGCTGGCCATGGGCAGGTCATAATGAATCGGGCTCACGGTGCCGCCTTCGATTTCCAGCGGTGCGCAGCCGGGCTTCTCACCACAGGCTGTGATGCGGGCGCCCATGGAGGCCAGCGGGTCGATGATGCGCTTCATGGGGCGGGAGCTCAGCGAGGCATCTCCGAACATGCGGCTGCGGAAAGGCAGGGCGGCCAGTACGCCGGCCATGAGTCGCATGCCGGTGCCGCTGTTGCCGCAGTCGATATCGCGGGCGGGAGCGGTGGGCTGCATGCCGGTGCCGGTGAGGGTGAAGTTCTGCTCGCAGTCGCCGGGTACTACTTCGGCCCCCAGCTGCTGCATGGCACGCAGGGTGTTGATGCAGTCCTCGCTGCAGAGGTAGTTACGAACCTTCATGGAACCGGTACCCAGGGCACCCAGAATAGCCACTCGGTGGGAGATGCTCTTATCGCCCGGCACGGTGATAGTGCCGCGAAGCCCCTGCGCAGCGCGCGAAACGGTGATGCTGTTACTTGACATGAATCTGAATATGTTGCTTGCGGTGTGCTTCCTTGATGAGGGTATCGAAGAAAGCATTGACGCCGAGCTCACGCTGGGCGCTGATGATGGCGGTGCGCAGCGTCTCGCGGCACTCATCCAGTGAAGGGGTGTGGGCAGGGGTGATGGGCCCGGCCAGAATGACATGCCAGCCCCACTTGCTCTGAGCCAGGGTGGGGGTGTCGGCGGGAATGGCGTTGTCGCCGAAAAGGTTCAGCTCGGGCAGGGGGAGCAGGGCATCGTCCTGCACTGTGCCCAGATCGCCACCACGCCGGGAGGTGGCTTCGTCCTCGCTCACCTCGGCGGCAATTTTGGCGAAATCTTCTCCGGCATCCAGTCGGGAGATGACCTGCTCGGCGGCGCGGCGGGCATCGGCCTCGCTGCGGTTCAGCCCTGCAATGAAGATGTGCTTCACGGGGCGGCTGGCGGGGATGGTCAGTTCATCCTGGAGCTGCTTGTAGTGGGCCATGATGGCGGCGTCGTCCACCTGGGAAAGATTGTTCAGATTGCGGTCGAGCAGAGCCAGTTGCATCTGGCGGGCTTCCACCTTGTCCGTGAACTGGGGCCTGGTGTAGCCTTGGGAAGCGAGCTGCTGTTCGAACTCGGCATCGCTCCCTGCGCGGGTGGCCAGAGAGGCCACTTCCTGCTCTGCGGCGGCGCGGTTGTGCGGCAGCTGGTTGTCATTGTAGCGGGTGCGCATGCGCAGCAGCGAGCTGCGCACCAGGTCCATGACCATGGCGGTGGTGTTCTTTTTGCGCCCTGAGATGGCCTCCTGCTCAGCCTTGTGGCGTGCCAGCTGCTCATGCGAAATGCGCTCGCCATAGACGACCACGGCTGCTTCTGCTGTCTGCTTGTCCTTGTGCAGAAACCCGTACATGGGCCCACGCAGTACCCACAGGTCCAGTATCATATATGCGAGGGCAGAGCCGATGATGGCCGCCTTCAGTACATAGATTTTAGCAGATGTCCACCTCACGCGCCTATTCTACGCGCACCCGCGGGCTTTTGCAAACAAAAAGCATGTCCGCATAAAATCGAACCCAAGGAGGCGAAACGACATTACGTGGAGGGGGAATAAGTCTTGCGGGATAGGATACTATCTGCTAGAATCCGGCAGCTGCTATGAACACGAAACGCTCTTATCCGGAAATCTGCCTGCGCCTGTGCTGTCTGTTTCTGGGCCTGTTTCTGCTGGCTCAGGGTATTGCTTTTACTGTGATTGCCGATTTAGGCACAGATGCTATTACCAGCCCTGCGCTGGTGTGTCACCTGGCGCTGGGCGATGTGCCGGGTGGCATGGGATACAGCTTTTGCACTGTGGGCAGACTTCTTATCTGTGTGCATGTGCTGCTGGTGGTGATGCAGATTCTGCTGCTGCGCCGCAATTATCGTCCCGTGCAGCTGCTTCAGGTGGTGATGGGGGTGATTCTGGGCGTAATGCTTGATTTTTGCCTGAGCTACACCCGCCTGCTGCCGGTTGAGGATTATACTTTCTCGCTCGCATATACCCTGATTGGCTGCGTGATTGGTGCATTCGGCATTTTCACCTATGTGAAGGCCGACATGGTACCCCTTTCCGCCGAAGGTTTCTGCCTGGCTCTGAGCCGCACATTCTCCTGGCGCTTCAGCCGAGTGAAAGTGGCTGTGGATTGTTCACTGCTTGCTATTGCTGTGGTGGCATCACTGATTATCTGGGGCGACGTGGTCGGGGTGCGTGAAGGTTCGCTGATTTGTGCTGTGAGCACGGGTTATATCATCGGCTTTTTCTTCAAGGCGTGCCCCATTTGGGATACGCTTTTTGCCAAGGTTCGTGGGGAATCCCCCTCCGCTGACGAAATGGAGTTATCATAAATCCCTCTGAAGTTGAAAACTGAGAATAAATATACCTTTTTTGAATAAACGATTATGGTCATCAAGACACTTTATACTGCAGAACAGATTCAGGAGGCCGTGCGCCGTGTGGCGAGTGATATCGAGGCCTGTTTCGGTGACAAGGAGCCGGTTGTGGCGCTTTGTCTGCTCAATGGTGCCATCTGGTATGCTGCGGATCTGCTGCGCTGCCTGCCTGCCAATTTCGAGCTGCAGACGGTCCGCATTTCGAGCTATTCGGGCACAGAAAGCACGGGCAAGCTCAAGTGGCACAATGCACTGCCGGACTGCGCCGGTAAGAATGTGTTGGTGATTGACGACGTGCTGGATACCGGGCTTACCATGAAGGAAGTGTGCGATGCACTTTACGAGAACGGTGCGGTGAAAGTGGTTTCTACGGTGGCTATCAACAAGAGTGCCCGCCGCGCTTTCGAGCACGAACGCGTCTTCTGCGCGCTGCACTGCGATGACTACTTCCTGGTAGGTTACGGCCTGGATTACAACGGCAAGTACCGCAATCTGCCCTACGTCGGCTACATCGAATCCTGATTCAGGAAGGCTGAATACCAGTTTTTTCGGGCATCCGGCAGCTGTTACGAGTTGCCGGGTGCTTTATTTTGCGCGATAAGTTTGAAAAAACGGGAAATATCTGTTTCCTTTAGGCTTGATAATGCGCAGGAATCGTGTATACTACGCGCGTGCCACGGGCACATGAATCATCCTGTAAATCAACCATTCATGAACATGAATAATCCCAGAGTCGCTATCGTGGGCGCCACCGGTGCGGTGGGCGTCGAGATTCTTTCCTGCCTTGAGACCCGCAATTTCCCGCTGGCCTCGCTGAAACTTCTGGCCTCTCATCGTTCTGCCGGTAAACAGGTTGCATTCCGTGGTGAGATGCTCACGGTGCAGGAGCTGACGGCTGATTCCTTCGGCGATGTGGACATTGCCCTCTTTGCTGCCGGTGGTGATATTTCCCGCGAGTTCGCCCCCATCGCCGGTGCTGCCGGTTGCGTGGTGGTGGACAACTCCTCCGCTTTCCGCCAGGACGCCGATGTGCCGCTGGTGGTGCCCGAAATCAACGGTGAGGCTGCTTTCAACCACCCCCGTAACATTATCGCCAACCCGAACTGCACCACCATCATCACCCTGATGGCTCTGTATCCGCTGCACCTGAAGTATGGCCTGAAGACCATCGTGGCCAGCAGCTACCAGGCTGTTTCCGGCAGCGGTCAGCACGGCATCACCGAGCTTGAGAACCAGGTGCGCGCCATTGTGGACGGACACCCCGTGGAAATCAAGACCTACCCCCGCCAGATTGCCTTCAACGTGCTGCCCCAGATTGACAAGTTTGCTGACAACGGCTACACGAAGGAAGAGCTCAAGATGCTCAACGAAGGCCGCAAGATTATGGGCCTGCCCGAGCTGAACGTGACCTGCACCTGCGTGCGTGTTCCCGTGTATCGCAGCCACTCCATCTCCTGCATTGCCCAGTTCGAGAAGCCGGTGGACGTGGAAGGCGCCCGCGGCTGCTTTGCTGGCATGCCCGGCGTGGAGCTTATGGACGATGTAGCCAACAACGTGTGGCCCACCCCGCTGGATTCCACCAACGGCGACACCTGCTACGTGGGCCGTATCCGCAAGGATATCGCCATCGACAACGCCCTGAACCTCTGGGTGGTGGGCGACCAGGTGCGCAAGGGTGCCGCCCTGAACGCCGTGCAGATTGCTGAGCTGCTGGTGAAGGGTAAGTAAATCATTTTCGTCATGGACATCAAGACTCTCATCAAGGAAACGGCCGCTAAGGTGGAAGCTCGTTTGAACGAGCTTCTGCCCGGCGAGGATATTGCCCCCAGCACCATCCACAAGGCTATGCGCTACAGCATCTTTGCGGGTGGCAAGCGCATTCGCCCGCTGCTGTGCCTGGAGGCCGCCA
Source organism: Akkermansia sp. (assembly GCA_045644745.1). Classification (GTDB taxonomy): domain Bacteria; phylum Verrucomicrobiota; class Verrucomicrobiia; order Verrucomicrobiales; family Akkermansiaceae; genus Akkermansia. The sequence continues at coordinate 2,942 of JAZRHL010000039.1, read as the reverse complement.
AGGCCTGCGGCGGCAGCGAGGAGGCTGCTCTGGATGCCGCCTGCGCCCTGGAGGCTCTGCACACCTACACGCTGATTCACGATGACCTGCCTTGCATGGACAATGACGACCTGCGCCGCGGCCGCCCCACGAACCACAAGGTGTTCGGCGAGGGTATCGCCGTGCTGGCCGGTGATGCACTGCTCACCGAGGTGTTTGCCATGCTGGCCCGCGTGCCGTCCAATGACCGCTATGACGCTGCCGACTATGTGGCCGAAATGGCGTTCCGCACCGGCAGCCGCCACCTGGTGGGTGGTCAGGTGCTGGACCTGGAAGGCGAAGGCCGCGAACTGAGCGTGGAAGATCTCCGCGCCATTCACCACGGCAAGACTTCCGCCCTCATCATTGCCTCTGTGCGTCTCGGCGGCATGTCTGCCGGCTGCACGCCTGAGCAGCTCGATGCCCTCACCGAGTACGGTCGCTGCCTGGGTCTTGCTTTCCAGATTATCGATGATATCCTCGATGTGACCTCCACCCCCGAGGTGCTGGGCAAGAGCATCGGCAAGGATGCCAAGGTGCAGAAGGCCACCTATCCTGCCTTGGTGGGCATGGATAACGCCCGCGCCGAGGCCCGTGAGCTTACCGCCGCCGCCCGCGCTGCGCTGGATGTGTTCTCCGACCGTCGCCGCGAGAATCTCCTGGCCATCAATGATTACCTCCTGAAGCGCGATTATTGATTCTGCTCAGAAAACCGCTTTTTCACCGCCGGAGTAAGCGCTCCGGCGGTTTTTTATTTCAAACCTTCCGGATGATGAAAGAGGAACTAAACAAATGCTGATTTCATGCTGGGAATCAGCCGTGAATTGATTGCCGCCATTGGTTGCTTATGCGCGCTTTTCATTCACATGCTTCACAAAGTCTGGCCAGGATTGTTCGTAAATCCAGGAATCGTGGTCGGAAGGGTGCAGTCGGGTGAAGCCGTAGCGTTCGGAGAAGGTGCAGCCGTCTGCCGTCACATTATCGGTGACCACGCCTACGCAGGGCAGGGAGGTATAGGGCTGCACTGCGGCTTGCAGCAGTTGGCGGGTGAGCCCCATTTTCCGGAACTGGCGGTCCACCAGAATGCAGCTCAGGAACATGTGAAGCGGCTGCTGGGTGAGCGGTGCCACATGCTCCAGCTCCATGAAATGGTCATTGAAACGCCCCGCCCGCAGCTCGAGATACACCTCGGGCTGCACGGGGAAGAGGTTCACAAAGCCTGCCAGTTTCCCATTCACCTCGGCGGCCACGGTGCTGTGCGGGTAGAGCTCATACCAGCTCCATGATTCTGCCGCGGGAGTGATGAACTCTGCATCGTAGAACTGCAGCTCGAGCGCTTCCATTTTATAGAAGTGCTGCATCGTAAGCTGTGGGATGATGGTGGCGGGCATGGCGTGAAATCAGGTGGTTGAGAGGGCATGGCTGCATTTTTTGCCGCGCCGTTGCGGGGTGTTGATATGCAGTTGGAGAGTACAGCCGCGGTCGGCAAGGGCTCGCATCAAAGCCGGTGGAACATCGAGCGAGTAAAAACCGTACGAACCGGTATATTTGCTGAGCTGGACAATTGCTCCTTCCCCGGCAGGGATAGCGGTCAGCAGTTCCTCCCTGGTGTACAGGAGAGCGTGGCTCTTTGTCCACAAATGGGGCTGTAGCCCCTGCGTGGACAGGTGGCGGCTGATGCTGCCCGGCAGCCCTTTCTGCGGTTTTCCCGGTGCGCCGGAGGCAAGAAGGTAGTAGCATTCGCCATCATAGCGGGTCTGGTCATTACCACCGGGCATGAAGGTGATACTCAGCCACACGCACGCACGCGCCAGCGCCCGCAGCAGCTCCGGCGGTACACTGAGGGTGAAATCCGCTATCTGGAAATCGGCCATGATGCCCACATCAATGGTCGCGGAGGTGCAATCCCTGAGCAGGAGTTTACGGTTTTTCTCAAGAAAACGGAGCCATCCCGTAAAGGGAATGTCCTCATTCCCTTTAAGTCTGCACTTGTACGAAGGGGAGATGAAACCGCCGCGCTTCCGTTCCTCCATCCAGTTATCCCGGAGCATCGGGGAATCCTCCCGAAGCGAGTCACAGTAGAAATAGATGGATGATTCCAGGGGCATAAGTGTATGCCCCTTATTGTACCGTAGCTTTTCCCGCTGGCAAGCTGTGATTCTGTCACGGTAGGAAGATAAAAATCTGATTTTTTCACTATTCACTATTCATTATTCACTTTTTAGGCTGGAAATTCCTGAAAAAGGGGGTATAATGCCCGCGCTATGTCAGAAAATGAACCTGCAATTACCGCTCCGGGTTCCTCTGAGGAGGAACTGATTGCCGTGCGCCGCGAGAAGGTGGGCAAGATTCGCGACCTTGGGGTGAATCCCTATGGTGGCCGTTTCGATGTGACCACGAACGCGGGTGAAATCAAGGCAAACTTCGAGGAAGGTAAACAGGTGAAATTCCTGGGCCGCATCACCGCCCTGCGCGATATGGGTAACACCCAGTTCTTCAGCGTGAGCGATGTGCGTGGTTCCATCCAGTGCATGCTGACCAAGAAGTCCATGGAGCCCGAGGCCTGGGCACTCTGGAAGCTTCTGGAGCGCGGTGACTGGGTGGGTATCGAAGGCGAGACCTTCATCACCCGCACGGGTGAGCCCTCTGTGCGCGTGGCTTCGTTCAAGGTGCTTTCCAAGGCCCTGCGTCCCATGCCCGACAAGTTCCACGGTCTGGTGGACACCGATACCCGCTATCGTCGCCGTCACCTCGACCTGATGGCCAATGCTGAGAGTGCCGACCGCTTTGTGAAGCGTTCCCTCATCATTCAGGAGATTCGTCAGTTCCTGATTCAGCGTGGTTTCCTGGAGGTGGAGACTCCCATGCTGCAGGATATCGCCGGTGGTGCTGCCGCCAAGCCCTTCGAGAGTTACTACAACGCT
>JAZRHL010000038.1:0-13613 GCA_045644745.1 Akkermansia sp. | reverse complement strand
GACCACGCAAAGCAACTTGCAATTCCGTCTTTCCACCTGCTCGAACGCTGATAAGATAAACAATGCCTCCCTGCCATCACACACAGTTTGTACTGTGTGTGATTTTTTATCGTGTATACGTTGGCATAATGAGAGGATGCTATGTTCTTCTGCTCGATAAATTGGAGTTTGGCGATGTATTGGCGAGCCGTAGGCTCGCGGAATTTTGAGCCCGAAGGGCGGTATAATCGTAGCGATGGGGTGGAGCCGCCCCGCTGAGGCGGGGCGTGCGTAACCCCTCGATTACAGTTAAGAAACATAGGAGCCCGTTTCAGAGGGCGGCATAAAGAGACGAAATGCGAAACCGTGTCGATTTCAATGTATATCAGTATTGAATTAACGGTCATTTGCGTTGCCAACATATTCCTCTTGTCCTCGCATTATGCCGCCCGCAGATGCGGGCTCGGGTCATATTTTGGTTGCGAACGAGGGCCTGACGGCCCTCGCTACGATTATGCCGCCCACTTTCGTGGGCTCTGAATTCCGCTCGCCTTTGGCTCGCCAATGGCCGATTTATCGATGAGGTGCCGTCCATACCATTGAGTAGTAAAAGAAGTCCCCCGCAGGTTTTCCTGCGGAGGACTTCACTCTCTCTATGGACAAAACGGGGTAGTCTTAAAGTTCCTGTTCCACCAGCTTCACCACGGAATCCGGCAGAGCTACGTAGTTGAGTTTCGTAGCGGTGGGGGCACCCTTGGTGTAGCACCACATGAAGTAGTTGCGCAGAGCAGCTTTCTTATCGGCAGGGGTATCCTTGCGGAGCAGCACGTAGGTAACACCCGTGATGGGCCAGCTGGTGGCGCCGGGCACGTTGGTGAGCTCCATGTAGAAACCGGGGGCGTTTTTCCAGTCGGCCGCGGCGGCGGAGGTGGAGAAGCTGGCCTGGTTTGGGGCTACATAGTTGCCGCTGGCGTTCTCCAGCATGGCGCATGCCAGCTTTGCCTCCACCGCGTAGGTGTATTCCGTGTAACCGATGGCACCACGGGTGCGGGCCACGTTGTTGCACACGCCCGGATTCTTTTGTCCACCGATGCCCACCGGCCACTTCACCGAGGAACCCTGACCTACCTTCTTTTTCCAGTCGGCGGAAATCTTCGAGAGGTAGTTGGTGAAGATGAACGAGGTGCCGCTGGAATCCGCGCGGCGCACCACGGTGATTTTCAGCTTGGGCAGTTTGAGCTTCGGGTTCAGCGCCTTGATGGCGGGGTCGTTCCAGCTGGTGATTTCGCCCAGGAAAATGCGGGCCAGCACATCCTGGCTGAGTTTGAGCTGGTTGTTCTTCACGCCGGGGAGGTTCACGATGACCACCACACCACCGGTCAGCATGGGGTATTGCTCCAGCCCGGCTTCTTCCTGCTGAGCCAGTGTGAGGGGATTATCCGATCCGGCAAAATCCACCGTGCCGGCCTTGATCTGGTTGAGCCCCGCGCCGGAGCCCATGCTTTGGTAGGTGACCTGGGTACCCGGGTTCTGCTGGGAGTAGGCGTAGGTCCATTTCTGGTATACCGGGGCGGGGAATGAGGCACCGGCACCCGTGATGGTGGTTTCTGCCTGCGCAAGCGTGCACAGACCCATAGCGGCAATGAATAGATTCTTGAACATAATATGTGTTTTCTATGGTAAAGTGGTTAGAGTTATCAGAAATCGAAGCGGACGGCGGAGGAAAGCTGCCAGCCGGTGAAGCCCTTGTTGCCCTTGGCATCGGTACCTGCGGAGTTGAGGTATTCGGCGCCAAGCATGAGCTTGAGCATGTGCGGGTTTTCCGGGCATACATAGTAGTTTGCGCCCATGTAGAGCCCCTGAAGCAGGTCGCTCGTGCCGGAGTATGTGGAGTTGGTGGTGTAGTAGCGGCTGTCGCCCTTCACCGCGTTGCTGCCGCTGGCCAGCTGGTAGCGCAGCACACCTTCCCAGTGCGGGGAGAAGCGGTAGCTGGGCATGATGACAAGGCCGAATACATTTTCAGCGCCCGCCTGGCCATCGTACACATTGAAACCGGCCAGAGCTTCGGTAAGCAGGGTGAGATTCCCCTGTTTACCCTCCCAGCTCAGGGCTACCACATCCTGTGCACCGGGACCGGCGTATTCGGAGCCGGGGTTGGAATCACCATCCTTGTGGAAGCTGTGCATGTAGTCCAGCTGCAGGCGACTGTTGCTGCCGGTGGCGCGGGAGATGCTCATACCGAAAGTGGCACTGTCATCACTGTTGAACGAAGGTTCCAGCCAGGAGTTGTCGCGCTGGCCATTCAGCCAGAGACCCGCATTCCAGCCCCATTCGGCCTTCTTGTCGGCATTGGCCACCGATATGCCGTAGAGCTTTTCGGCCTTGAGCTGGTTCACCAGGGCAGAGCGCTCGAGCGTAATCAGCTTGGCGCTGGAGGTGCGGTATTCGGCCATGTAGGCCGGCTTGTGCTTACCGACTGTGAGTGTGACCGGCTTCAACGTGGTGGAAATGGTCAATTCATCCAGAGTGCCCTCGGTGCGGGAGCGATTCCATTGACCACCGCTGTATTTGCTGCGGGCATCGAGTCCTCCGATATTCCAGACTCCCTTGATGGTGAAGTTATTCAGCACCTTAGCCTGGGCACCCAAGCGGAAACGCCGCCATTCGTTGTTGTCGTTGCGGTCGCCTTTCACGCGGTCATCACCGCCGGCGGGGTCCAGATATCCCCACTGGTACTGGCCGCGCATTTTCAGGGTCAGTTCCTGCAGGTAGGGGTTCTCTGCATTATCGCGCTTTGCGTCAAATACCTTGAACGCATCCTTCATGTGCGAGGCGAGGCTGAAATCAGATGCCTGGGAGAGCGGAGCGGCCCCGATGGCCAGGGCCAGTGCCATGATGGTATTCTTTTTCATATCGTATTTTTCTTTTGTTTGGTGTCAACCTGTGTTGCGGTCGACATCTTCAGTAAATCGCACAGCCGGAAAATTTTCAAGGTTTCCATGGTGAATCAAAAGTCACAGTATGTGTGACTTTTAAGTCACATTCGTTTTCTTGTATGCCTGCACCGGTGGGGTATAATAAGGCGAACAAGAATATGCCTGTACAAATCACTATAGTTGAGGACGACGAGGATATCGCGGCACTGGTTGCCTATAATCTGGAACGGCAGGGCTGGAAATGCACGCTGCTGCACCATGGCACCGAGGGCTGGGAGCAGATTCGCAGTACTGTGCCCGATTGCGTGATTCTGGATATGATGCTGCCCGGTATGGATGGTATGGAGATTCTGCAGGAAATGAAGGAGCATGATGCCACCCGGAATATCCCGGCTCTGTTTCTCACGGCCCGCAGTGAGCTGGATGACCGCCTGGAGGGGTTGCGGCTCGGGGCAGATGACTATGTGACCAAGCCGTTCAGCAGCAAGGAACTTGTGCTGCGCGTACGAAACCTCCTCCACAGAGCCAGCAACGGAGCTTCCAGGGTGATGCTTCAGCACAAGGAACTGTGCCTCGATAAGATTACCCACCAGGCTTCGCTGAGTGGCCGGAATCTGGAGCTGACAGCTGCCGAATTTAAGCTGCTGGCCTACCTGATGGAACACCCCGGCAAAGTACAGGACCGCTACGACCTGCAGCACGTCATCCTGGGGCACTCAGATACCACACAGACCCGCGCGCTGGATACTCATATCAAGCGCCTGCGTAAAAAATTGGGCATGTATGCCGAATGCATTGCTACCGAACGAGGCGTGGGCTATGCGTTCCAGCCCTTGAACCCTGACCCGGGAGTATAATTCTCCCCAACTGCTAACATTGCGCTCAGGGGGATTCGGTATCCTGGGAGGTGCAGGCCTCGACAAGCCGGTAGGTGAGGCCGATGGGCAGGGAAACTACCCCGATGGCCACGGTGGCTGCGGTGCCGGCGATGCTGAGCGGGGCATCCACCGCTACGGCGGTGAGGGCGCCGAGCGGGTAGGCGTAGTACTTGTGCGCATCGGTGCGGGAGCGCATGCGGTGATTCCTCAGGGTGCGGTCAGCCGTTACGCCGAGATTGCAGAAAGTTTTCACGGGCAGCAGGCGGGCGGAATCCGGAAGTTGCTTCAGGTCGCCGCCGGAATCTTCGCAGATTTCGACGCGTATCACATAGGGAGCGCCTTTATCGAGTGAGTTCTGCACATCGGCTGCGCTTTGTTTCGTGAGTGGCAGGTAGACGGCCTCCGCCTTCTCTTCGTCGGGACAGAAGGTAGCCATACCGGTGCCGCGCAGCATGACCCAGTGGAAGGGGTAGCCAGCGTAACACCCGCGCCCGGGCCCGTGGTAGGCCTTGGTATAAAACGTGGCGCCTGCCTGGTAGAGCTCTGCTTCTGCGGGCTGGAACCAGGCTTCGTCCACCACCTTGGCTCGTTGCCAGGCATACTGGTGCAGCTGGGTGTAACACCCGCTCAGCCCCATAGCACACAGGACAGCGATAAACAGGCGAAAATGAAGACGATACATAAAGAATTCCGTGAATGTGGTATCAAATTCTTTACGCCGTAGCAAGAAAGAATTTGAAATTCTTTACGTCCCAGCGGTAAAGATTCTGATAGGAAATACAAAAAAGCCCCTGCCGTGGTGGGCAGGGGCTTTGGGGAATAGCAGTGCGGCAGCGCTTTAGAAGTTGGAGCGCAGGGCGGTGGTGAACTCCCAGCCGTTGTAGCAGTCCTTACCGTCCTTGCGGGCGGTGGTGTACTCTGCGCCGAACATAATCTTGGCGGCGTCCTTGTACTTGGCAGAGGCGTACACGTTGGCGCCGATGTAGAAGGCGTGCAGGCTGTCCACCCAGGCGGGGCTGGTGGTCTGGGTGCAGATGTAGCGGTCTGCGCCGAGCTTGCAGGCGCCCTTGCCGGTCATGCCGTTGTAGCGGAGCACGAGGTCCACATTCGGGTGCACGGAGTATACGGGCTGCAGCTCCAGGCCCACGTTGTTGGTGCCGTTGCCGTCCTGCTGCTCAAAGGCAGCCACGGCGTTGGCCATGACGGTGAGCTTGTTGTACTTGACTTCGTAGCCCAGGGAGACGGCGTCCTTGAAATCGATGCCGTAGTTGTTGGCGCCGGGCTTGCGGCGGTCGTGGTAGGCGTTGTTGAAGTCGTGCGTGTATTCACCGGAGATGGCGTGGTAGCCGTTTTCGGTCACGTTGAACTTGTGCGTGGCGCCGATGATGGCGAAGCACTTGTCCTCCCAGCCGAACTCGCCTTCGAAGCCCTGGCCGCGTCCGTAGCTGTCGCTGTGAGCCAGGCTGTGGGAGCTGCTGGCGCGGTCGTTGGCAAAGACCTGCACGTAGAGGATGTTCTTCTTATCGGGCGAGGTGTAGTTTGCCTCCACACCCCAGTTGGTATCCAGCGCAAACTGGTTGGCCACATAGCAACGCTCCACGCAGGGCATGCTGGCGTTGGACATGCGGAAATCGGAGGTGAAGCTGGGGGCGAACTTACCGGCGCGGATGGTGAGCCCCTTCACGGCGTCGATATTCTGCTTCAGCCAGATATCGTAGAACCCGGTGTAGCTGTAGTTCTTCTTGGTGCGGCCTCCGGCGTAGGTGTCGCGGATGGGCAGGCCACCGATGCGCACGTAGGTGTGGAACTGGGTGCCGGTGCGGGTGAATACATTGGCGCCGATCCAGTTGCGGCGGAACTCATCGTTGTAGGGCGTGGCACCCTGCTTGAGGGAGCCGCCGTTGCCGCCATTGGGCTGCACGCTGGCCATCTGCCACTGCTGGCGGGTGGTCAGGGCTACCTTGGTCACGAAGGTGTCCTTGTTCTCGTAGACCACCAGGGCCTGCTTCACAGCCTCCACCCAGTCGGTGGTGGCGGGCTTGGTGGTCAGGGTGAGGGCATCGGCAGCCACGGCGCTGCCGGCGGTGGCCAGTGCGAGAGTGAGAGCGCGTTTCATATGGTTCAGCGCAGCTTGGAGAACAGGGTGGTGGGATCCAGCACGGGCATGTACTCGGTGTGGTCCAGACCGGCATCCAGCACGTAGAGGGTGAGCAGGCGCTTCACCACAGCCAGCAGCTTCTCGGCCTGCCAGGGCTTCTCGATGTAGTTGTCGATGTGGCCGTCGTTGATGGCGTTGATGGTGTCGGCGTGGGTGGCCTGGCCGGTGAGCAGCACCTTGCGGGTCTTGCCGAAGCGGCGGTCGGCGGCTACCTTGCCGAGCAGCTCGGTGCCGGTCTCGCCGGGCATCACCTGGTCAGAAATCACGATGGCCACGTGGTCGCCGTCATCGTCAATCTGGTCAATGAGCTGCATGCAGTCTGCCACGCTGGAGGCCTCCTCCAGGCGCACATGGGTGGTGAGGGGGCGCAGGTCGCGCATGACGGAATCCAGCACTTCCTGCTGGTCATCTACACAAATGATATTAAGCGTTTCCATGAATTTGAGAGGTTGGTAGGTTAATAGTGAAAGAGGTTTCCTGGTCATTGCTGCGCACCTCGATGGTGCCGTTGTAGCTGTCTACCACGCGGCGCACAATGGCCAGCCCGAGACCCAGGCCGAAATCGAGGCCCAGTTTCTTGGTGGTGAAGTTGGGGTTGAAAATCTTGTTCAGGTTCTCTTCATCAATGGCCGGGCCATTGTTGGCAATGGTCACGGAGATATACTCAGTGGGTAACAGGTGGACACCCTGCACATGGCAGCACTCGCCGCTGATGCGGATGCGCGGGGCAGGGGTGCCGCCGTGCTCCATGGCATCGGTGGCGTTCTTGATGATGTTGCTCCACACCTGCACCAGCTCAGTGATATCAGCCGTGATGCCGGGCATGGGGGCGAAGTGAGTCTGCACCTCCACGCGCTTGAGCTTGTTGTGCAGCAGGTTCAGGGCGTCGGTCACGCTCTGCTCCACGCTCACATCGGCCTCGCGGGTGCTGTTGCCACCGCCCAGCAGCTTGACGGCACGCACAATGCCCGTGGCCAGTTTGGAGGCCATGCGCATGTCGCGCAGATCGTGCCCGAGCTCCCAGAAGCGGTAGTTCTTCTTTACGTTGCGGATGAACTTGCCGGGTTGTTTCCGGCCTTCGTCCGTGTTCGGGAAGATGTGGGCCATGACCTTGGCAGCTTCCTGCGGCAGGTCGAGCTCGCGCTCGTAGTAGCGGGCGGCGCTGCGCAGCTCGCTGGCGGACACGAAGGAATTATCCTCGAATCCGTAGGCGAACAGTTGGGCGTTGTTCTTGTCCTCGTCCTCCAGGTATTCCTGCAGGCTGTCGGCCACAAACTCGGTGCGGCGGGAAAGCACACCCACGGCGTTGTTGAGCTCGTGTGCTATGCCGGCAGACAGCTGGGCCAGGGTGCCGGCCATTTCAGCGCGCTGCAGCACTCGCAGGGCTTCCTCCTTTTCCGAGGTCTTGGTGAAGATGCGGGAGTTGCGGGCGGCCAGTTCATGCACCAGCACGGGGATGAACTGCCGCTCGAAACAACCGTATTTCTCCGGCTCCACCACCTCCGTGGTGTCGTCCACATAGGTCACCACGGAGTCTTCCAACGCCACAATGTCGTTGGAGCTGTGGTAGGAACGGGAGAAAAATGCCTGCACACAGACATAGGAACCTTCTTCCGCACGGAATACTTCGTAGCCGCGGGTGTTGCTTTCCACCGGCAGGTCGACCCCGGCGTAGGAATCGGCCCGGCGGAAGGCGGCAAAGCACCCTTTCTTCACGTAGTAGACGCGGTGGCACTCCTCGCCCTGGCCCACCAGCTGCTCGCCTTCGGCAAGCTCGATGGTGCGCCCGGGGTCGCTGAAGTACACCGCATTGATGCGGTTGAGCGGTTCAATAATCTGTTCAGGCAGGTGAATCATTGTAATTCAGGTTTATCAGCCGAAGAAGCCGATGGCACCCAGCAGGTACATGAGGCCGATGGTCAGAGCCAGACCAATCAGGCACAGGATGGTGCCGGAGATAGCCATGCCCTTCTGCTCCACGTGGCCGGTGGCGTAGGCCATGGCGTTTGGAGGAGTGGAAATCGGCAGAGCCATACCCAGGGAGGAGGCGAAGGCGATGGTCACCAGCAGGCCGATGGCACCGGGGGCATCCATGGCGCCGCCAGCCACCATACCGGCGGCTACAGAGGCCATGATGGGCATGAGCAGGGCGGCGGTGGCCGTGTGGCTCATGAAGGTGGCCATGAAGAGGCAGATAAGGCTGGAGCCCACGATGAGGGCCAGGCTGTCCCATTCGGCGAAGGGAATGGAGTTGATGAGGTCGTTGGCCAGCTTGGTCTCACCCAGGGCAACACCCAGGGCGAAGCCACCGGCTACGAGCCAGAGCACGTCCCAGCTCATGGCCTTGAGGTCCTTCTTGGTGATAACGCCGGTCACGGAGAACACAGCGATGGGGATGATGGCCACGCTGTTGGCGTCCAGACCATGGTACTGCTTGGGAATCACCCACAGGAGGATGGTCACGATGAAGGTGATGTACACCACCCAGGCCTTGGGCGTGGTCATGAACTTGCCCTTCATTTCCTTGGCAAGGTCCAGGGTCTTCTGGTCAATCGGGAACATCTTGATGAGGATGACCCAGCCGATGAGCAGCATGATGATCACGAAGGGAATGCCGAACATCATCCAGTCACCGAAGGTCACATTCCAGCCATTCTCCTGCATGAACTTGAGGGCGATGGCGTTGGGCGGCGTACCGATGGGGGTACCGATACCACCCACGTTGGCGCCGATGGGGATGCAGAGGGCGAAGGCAGCGCGGCCGCGGTCCTCCGGCTTGAACAGGGCAAGCACGGGGGTGAGCAGGGCAAGCATCATGGCGGCGGTGGCGGTGTTGCTCATGAACATGGAGAACAGAGCCGTCACGCTCATGAGACCCAGCAGCACATACTTCGGGTTGGTGCCGAAGGGCTTGAGCAGCACGCGGGCCAGGTTGATGTCCAGACGGAACTTGGTGGCGGCATCTGCCAGGAAGAAACCACCAAGGAACAGGATGATGATGGGGTCGGCAAAGGTAGCAAAAATGCTCTTCTGCTGGGTCAGGTTGGTCAGGTCCAGCTTGGAGATGCGGGCGCTGATTTCGCCGTCGTACAGGCGGCCGGCGGCCTCCTTGAGGGCGGTGGCCTGGGCGGCGTCAGCCTTGCCGCTCACCACGGGCTTGAGGATGGCGGTGTTGATGGTGCTGCGCACCACATCCGGGGTGAGGTTGGTGGCCTTCTTGAGCGATTCTGCCACGCTGGCTTCAGTGGCCTTCACCACGGCAGCATCAGCGCCGGGGCCATAGGCATCTGCCACGATGGCAGCCACGGCCTTGCCGTCAAACTTGTCGACCTTGAGGAAATTGAGCGAGGTGTTCGAGGTGCCCAGCAGAGCCAGGGTGATGACGAGCACCGAGGTGGTCCAGATCGGAATGACCTCCAGAATCCACATGAGGGCGGCAAACACGAAGAGCGCAATCACGCGCGTCTGAATCGGGTTCACCGGCAGGCCCCATTCCTCGAAGGGCATGAACAACATGCTGCCGCTTATCAGCAGCACGACCAACAACTTGATGATTGTTTTCGTTACTTGAGACATAGCTGTTTGGATTGTATTCTCAGCACATCTCGGGCGCGCCGGGGCGCACCACCTCGCGCGTGAGCGTGCGAGAACGGGCTTGTGCTACCCCACACTCTACACCAATTCAGTGCTGTTGGCAAGTTTAAGTTGGTAAAATTTCCCCTAATTCAGCGGGTTCTGCAGGCTTATTCTGCCTGCTTCGGCCAGCCGATGCACTGGTGCACGATGACGCTGTGGTTGGCCGGCAGACCCAGCCCCTGTTTCAGGCCTTCTTTGTCAATCATGGCGCGGATGACGGTGGAGAGCCCGCGGGAGGTGCAGTAGAGGTACACATTCTGGTAGGCAGAGCCCACGTGGTTTTCGCCGCCGCGGTCATCCAGGCAGGTATAGAGCAGGTGCAGCGGGGCGTTCTTCACGAAATCCTGGCGCTCGCAGAGGGGGATGAGGTTCTTATCGTTGATTTTAATCAGCTTGTGAGCCATGCCGTCATATTCCCAGGTGCCCGTGGGGGTGAGCACAAAGAGCTGCATGTTCTGCAGGTTGCGTGAGGTGGGGATGGTGCGCTTGCCGTGCGGGTTCTTGCCCCAGGCCACCCACAGGATTTCGGCCAGTGTCTGGTCATCGATAGAGCGGGTGGTATCATAATCGCGGGCAGACTGCCGCTGGGCGATGGCTTCCATGAGCGGCATGCCGCCTGTCATCGCCGGTGCGGGCAGAGGTTTCTCTTCACCACCGGCCCAGCAGGGCAGCATTGCCCCGGCCAATACACAGATTTTCAAAGCTTTCTTGAACATAATCTGCATTCTAGCATGCTTCTGGCCATCTGCAAGGAAAAAATAATTTTCGTGGGTTTCTTCGCTGCCGCAGTCGGTTGCTGGCGGGCTTTCACCTTGACAAACGGGGGCGGAAGGCGCATAGTAGCAAGGCCTGCGGGCTTTGATGGATATGAGTGAAGCAAAAGTGACGCCGGAGCTGATTCGCGCTGCGCTGACCACGGTGAAATACCCCGGGTTCAGCCGCGATATCGTGTCCTTCGGCCTGGTAAAGAATATTGAGGTTTCGGCCGAGGGTGCCGTGCGCATCGAGCTGCGTATCGAGAGCAAGAACGAAGACGTGCCGCGCTTTGTGTACCAGAGTGTAATGACCGAGGTGAAGGAGATGCACGGCGTGAAGAGTATCGATGTGGATATCGAATACCACAACCCCGATGTGGAGAAACCTGCCAGCACTCATGATGACCCCGCCAAGTGGAAGACCCCGCTGCCGGGTGTGAAGCATATCATTGGTATTTCTTCCGGTAAAGGCGGCGTGGGCAAGAGTACCGTGTCGGCCAACCTGGCCGTGGCGCTTTCCCGCCTGGGCTACCGCACAGGCCTGCTTGATCTTGATATCTATGGCCCGTCCATGGCGCTGATGTTCGGCACCAAGGAGCTGCCGGATGCCGGCGAGGACGAGCGTTTCATCCCCGTGCAGGCGCATGGCGTGAAGCTGCTCTCCATGGGGCTTATGATGGATGAGGCTTCTCCTGTGGCGGTGCGCGGCCCGCTGGCTACGCGCTACACCCAGCAGTTCCTCAAGGAGACGGACTGGGGCGAGCTCGACTTCCTGATTCTCGATATGCCCCCCGGCACGGGCGATATCCAGCTCACCATCGTGCAGACGGTGCAGATGGATGGCGTGGTGGTGGTGACCACCCCGCAGGAAATGGCGCTTATCGATGCCCGCAAGGCTATCGGCCTGTACCAGCGTACTGATGTGCCGATTCTCGGTATCGTGGAGAACATGAGCTACTTCATCTGTCCCACCGATGAGACGGTGCACTACATTTTCGGCCAGCACGGCGGCGACCGCGAGGCGGTGAAGCTTGGCGTGCCCATGCTCGGCAAGATTCCGCTGGATATCCGCACCCGCCAGGGTGGCGATGAAGGCCGCCCCGTGGCTCTGGAGGACACCGGCAGCAACCGCGTGGCCGCCGCTTTCGAAGGTGTGGCCCAGACCCTCGCCTGCGCCCTGGGCGAGTAAAATCACTTCATATCAACGCACAAGGAGCGCATCTTACCGATGCGCTCCTTGCTTTTGCAGCTAATTTAGCCGGAATTAGCTGCATTTTAGCTCCGATTAGCCGGATGACGGAGGGGATGGAAAATAAAGAGAGGTGACGGACTTTCGTCGGCCACCTCTCAGCTGTATCACCTTGAAAAAAACTTGTATCAGATTACACGCGGATGGGCATGAGCACGTAGAGGAACTCATCTGCCACGCGCATGACGCCGGGGCTGGCGGTGTCAATCAGGTCGATGATGACGTCCTGATCGCCCACGGACTTGAGCGGAGCCAGCACATAGTCGGCGTTGAAGGAGATGGAAATCTCGCGGCCATCGTAGTCGATGGGTACTTCTTCATTAGCTTCGCCCATGTTGGCGCTGGATTGCACGGCCATGACGCCGGGGGTGAAGCGGAAGCTTACGGTGTTGGTCTTCTCAGAGGAGAGCAGGGAGACGCGGCGCACAGCGCTCTGCAGCTCGGCGGCGGGGATGACCACGCGCTCGTTGCGGCGGCTGGGAATCACCTGGCGGTAGTTCGGATAGTTGCCGTCGATGAGCTTGGTGATGAGCAGGGTATCACCGAAGTCGAAGGAAGCCTGGTTGCTGGTGATGCGTACCATCACATCGCCATTGTCGCCGAGCAGGCGGTGGGCCTCAGCCACAGCGCGGCTGGGGATGTCGATGCAGATTTCCTGGGATTCGGGGAACTCGAGCTCGCTTTCGAACAGAGCCAGACGGCGGCCATCGGTGGCCACCAGGGTGAGCTTGCCGTCCTGGAAGCAGGTGTAGATGCCGTTGAGCACGTAGCGGGTGCCGTCGTTGGAGATGGCGAACTCAGTGAAGGAGAAACCCTTGTTGAGAATCTGCTGCTGCACCTTGAACTCGCGGGCTTCCTTGAACACGGGCAGGCCGGGGAACTCGTTGGCGGGCAGGCCGTTCAGCTTGAACTGGGCGCGGTTGCAGCGGATGGTGGCCACGGTGCCGCTCACCTCAATGCTTACTTCGCCATCGCGCAGCTCGCGGATGATGCTCTGCAGCTTCTTGGCGGGCAGGGTGATGGAACCCGGCTTCTCCACGATGCAGGGCACCTTGGTGAGGATGGTCAGCTCCATGCTGGTAGTGGTGAGCTTCAGCTCGCCGTCCGAAGCATCCAGCAGCACGTTGGAGAGAATCGGCATGCTCGGGCGGGTGGAAACCACGCCGGCCACCTTGTTGATGCCGTCAAGAAGAACTTGTTTTGCGAGTGTGAATTTCATCAGTTACCTCCTATGTTGAGCATATTTTAGCTTTTCTCTGCGGTGCTGGCAAGCATAATTTCGCAAATTCGCAAGATTTTCTATAACTTTTTTTAAGGCGGTACTACATGTTGTGTTTTTGGTAGAGCATAATCGATATTTTCCAGTATGGCACAGCTGCTTCCTGCTTGACAAATCGTGCTGCGAGCGGGTATGATGCCTGCATGAAACCCATACTCGTGCTGATGGCTCCTGGTTTTGAGGAGATTGAGCTTACGGCTCCCATAGATATTCTGCGCCGCCTGGAGATTCCGGTGGTGACCGCCGGTGTGAAAGGCCGCTATGTGGAGGGCGCGCACGGCATGGTGATGGCGGCTGACATGCTCATGGTGGATGTGGAAGCCGGGGATTACGATGGTATCATTCTGCCGGGCGGCCAGGCCTCGTGGCTGCTGCGTGATACTCCGGGTGTGCTCAGTCTGGTGCGAGCCATGCACAAGGCCGAGAAGCTCGTGGCAGCTATCTGCGCGGCACCTATCGCCCTCGAGGCTGCCGGTGTGCTGGGTGGCCGTCAGGTGACTTGCTATCCCGGTGTGGAAGGCGAGCTGAAATCTGCCGCCCAGGTGCTGGCACAGCCCACGGTGGTGGATGGCCTGCTGGTCACAGGCCGTGGCCCCGGCGCCGCCCTCGAGTTCGGCTTTGCCTTGGGCACCGTGCTCGGCAAGGCAGAGCAGGTGGCTGAGCTGCGCGTTGCTATGTGTGTATAAAGTCCGAGCGCAGCGAGGATTTCGTCCCCGCAGGGGATATCGTCCGGCTCCGCCGGA
>JAZRHL010000037.1:0-11202 GCA_045644745.1 Akkermansia sp. | reverse complement strand
CCGAGACCACATTCTCATGGCGCACCTTGGCCATGAGGGAACATTCATTCTCAAAACTTGCCACACGTTCCGGCTCATCTCGGTATGTCTCATTCAGCACCTTGATGGCCAGCGGGCGTCCCAGCACCATATCGGTGGCATGGAACACCACACTCATCCCCCCGATTCCCAGCACCGAATCCAGCCTGAAATTGGCCAGCAGGTGGTGTACCACGTTCCGCGTGCCGCATTGGGGGCAATGCACCTCGGCAAAGAAGCCGGCCTTGGAAACATCCTGCCGGGCACCACAGGCAGGGCAAATCCAGATGTCGGCATGATTACTCATAAGCAGGCGGGAAGCAGCGGGAAGAGTGGAGAAACAAAAAAGGGGGACAGAGGAAGATAGCGTCCTCCTCTGTCCCCGGAAATCACGGATTATCAGCCCAGCTTGGGCAGAGAAGCAGCGGCCACAGCCTGGCCGTGACGCTTGGTCTTTTCATCGGGCACGCAGAGGGTGATGCTCAGCTGCGGGAACTCGCCCTTGAGCACCTCGTTGGCCTTGTCGATGATGATCTGACCACCCTCACCCGTGGCTACGCGGCCAAGGAACAGGAGGTTGCGCACATCGTAGAAATCAGCGAAGTAGGCGATGGTGTAGCCGAACTCCACACCGATGGTCTCGTAAATCTTGCGAGCGCGGTCGTCGCCTTCCTCCATAGCGGCCTGCACCTTCTTGAGCTGCTCCGGATAGGGCATGCTGCCGAAGTCGAAACCGGCACGGGGAGCCAGACGGGCCACAGCCTGCTGGGAGAAGTACATGGCGCCCACGCCCTTGTCCTTGGACCATTCGTCCACACCACCATCTTCCTGGTAGTCCACCGGCACGAAGGCCAGCTCGTTGAGCCAGGGCATGATGTGACCCTCGGGGTCCACATAACCGGCAGCCAGGGAGGTACCCATGGCGATACCGAGCACGGCGTCGTCTTCCATGCCCATGGCACCGGCCAGAGCCGTCACTTCACCGTCGTTCACCACTTCAAAGGGAACTTCCTTGCCCATGCGCTCGCTCCAGCGGTCCTTGAGGGTGCCGAACATGCCACGGATGACATTCTGGAAATCCTCGGGGGAGATGCCGCGGAAGAGGGAACCCACGCGGGGCTCACTGTTCACATACACACCGGCAGCGGAACCACCGATGGCGTCCACCTGGGGCAGGTGCTTGGCTGCGCGCAGCAGGGAATCATCCACACCCTCAAGCTGGTACATGGGGTCGGTCTGGTGGTAGGGATCCCACACCACCTCTTCGGAGTACACCACCTCGCCGTTCACCACAGCGGCGCACTTGCGGTCGGAACCACCCAGGTCGAAACCGATGCGGTAGCCGTCCAGGTTGCGGCCCAGAGACACGGAGGTGCTGTTCTCAGCGGGCAGGTCGGCAGCGCTGGCCACCTTCACCACCTGAATGGGCTGGTCATAAATCTTCTTACCGATGAAGTCCCAGTCGAACTCGCGGGCACCACCGGCGCAGTAGGTAGCAGCCAGCATGTCAGCAATCTGGTCATCGCCGGCCACCATGATGGTGCAGCCGCCCTTCATCCAGAGCAGGAACTTGACGATACGCTCAATGTACTGGTTGTTCAGGGCGATATTCTCGCCCTCCTGCGGCAGAATCATGCCGCTCCAGCGGAAACAGGTACCATCCAGACGAGTCAGCGCCAGATCCACGGTGTGAGAACCGGGAGTTGCAGCCACCTTCTCAGCATAAGCCTTGGTCCAAAGCACCGGAGCCACGAAGGCCGGGTCGAGCACGGGAGTGAATTTCGGTTGAATATTCATAGCGTTACGGGCCGAGTATACCCAATCTCACGCCCCGTGACAAGCTCAAAAACTGTTCTTTTCCCCGGTTTGGCGTCTTGAGGCCAAAAAACGGGTCTGTTTCAGCTCTCCGGTAGATATACGTACCAGAACCAGCAAATGTGTTTAATGGAAAAAGATTACGTGTTGTCACAAAAGCAGTAGCAACAAATCCGAGTTTGCGGGGCTCTTCGAGCCCCGCAACGTACCCGAGCTTTGCTCGGGTATTTCGTGCAGGAGCGACGCGACTGCATTTCATCCCGGCGCATGCCGGGATTTCATCCACGCGCAGCGTGGATTTCATTGAGCCGCTCACGCGGCGACTGGTTACCGCTGCATCAGCAGCGGTACTGCCGTTGTGGAGTTCGCTTATTTCATTGCGTTCCTTGGGAAAATAAAAATGCAGTTTCAATGCTTTACATACCCCAATGAATGGTGAAATATCGATGCAGGCTAAAAGGGAAGTTCCGCTGCTGGTGCAGCGGAAACCAGTCGCTACGCTCAATGAATACACGGGCAGGCCCGTGATGAAATCCGCCCATTGGGCGTATGAAAGTGCGGCTGACGCCGCACATGAATTACCGCCTGACGGCGGTACGAAAGCGGCACTTTGTGCCGAATACTCAGCTTTCACTAACATGAAAACTGAGTTCGCCAATTGCCGATTTATCAAGCAGAATTACTGTATTCTAATAATGCAAACGCATCATATTTGTGCGTTGTTATGCAGAAGTGCCAGCAAATCTGAAACAGGCCCCAACAAAACGGCACCACCGGGTTCCCCCCAGTGATGCCGTTCATATCTGATTCTAACCTGACTATCAGAAAGTATAAGCGGCGCCTACGTTCACGCGGTGCTCCTTGGAGTCTTCCATCGTGTTGAATCCGTAGTTCGCGCTGGCGCTCCAGCGCTCGCCGATGCGGTAGGTGGCGCCGGCCTCGATGCCCATGCCCTGGCGACCGGGGTTCTCACCCATGCCGCTGAGGCCTTCCATGCGGATGACCGGATTGCTGCGCACCATGTCGTTCATGTAGCGGATTTCGCCGTTCAGCACGAGCTTCTCGCAGCCCTGGGCGAGCACGAGGCCGCTCTTGCCATCGGTCACAGCGGGTGTGCCCCAGGCCACGTAGCGGGCGCCTACGCCGATTTCACCGCGCAGGTTCTGGATGGAGCCGGCCTTTACGCCGTTCACGGTGTCGGAATTGTTGGCGAAGTACTCAAGACCGCCGAACACGCTCATGCAGAGCTTGTCGTTCACCTTCTTGTTCCAGTTCACTCGGCTGTTGAGCTGCACGCTGTCCTGCTCCCACTACTGGCCGGCACCTTCGGAATCAGTTACACGGTAGGCAGCCACCCAGTCCATGCTCAGGCAGCTGGTGGAGCTCAGCTTCTTGAGGCCATGTTCACCATAGGCGGCAATGTAGGAACCTTCCTGGTCCACCTGGCGCAGGCCGCTCGGACGCACCTCGCCCTCGACATAGCCCATGGCGATACCCACGCGGCTGGCTTCACCCACCTTCATATCGGCACCCAGTGCAGCGCCGGAAAGGCTGATATCGGAGCCATTGATATCGTTGTTACCACCCAGGATTGCCACCCAGGCTGTACCCTTGCCATCGGCAATGCAGCCTGTGTTGCTACGCTGACCGCGCACAGCGTTCACCACAGCGCGGCTGGCAGTGGCAATACCCCAGTTTGTCAGGGTGCAGGCTTTGGCCTTATTCTGGTCGAAAATGGCGCTGAGCTTCACTTCTTCGCCATCAACAATGTATCGTCCGTAGCCATACGAAAGAGTCACAGAACCCTCGGTGCTGTTGATACCGTCCTTCACCACCATGATGGTGTCGCCACTTGCGTAGTCGCCATTGAGCACGATGCTGGTGCCGGCACCAAGCGTCATGGTGCAGGTCACGGTCAGCACGCTGCCATCGTTAAGCACGATGCGGCCATCCGGGTTGATGATAAGGTCTGCGTTGATGCTGCTGTCGCCGCCGGATACTGTCAGGGTATTCACCGTGAGCGTTTCAGCGTCGGAAGCCGTGATGGAGCCACCCTTGACCATGTTGACGGTGTCGGCAGTGGCATCTGTACCACAGATGGTCAGGTCACCGCTCACGTCCATCGTGCCCGTATAGGCAGAGGCATTGTGCAGTTCGCAACCCGTTACGTTGATGTAGTTGCCGACAGCCTTACCGTTGAGATCAAGTGTACCCTTGTTGTGCAGCTGCACCTTGCTCTTACCGAGAGCCTTGTCGTGACCAACGGTCAGTTTGGCGTTCTCACCGGAAATGGTTGTATCACCGGTGTAGTCATGTTCGCCGGAAATGGTGGCAGAGCCCTCGCCCACCACCACAGAGGTGGTACCGGCAAGCTTACCGCCCACGGTCACATCACCCTTGGTCTCAATAGTGCCACCCGAGGCCTGAATGTCTGCGGCATCCTCATCAGCCACCAGGGTACCCTTGCTCATGGTGATGGTCAGGGATTCTGCAGAGTCGGGGCGCATACCCTGAATATCGCTCATGCTGGCCTTGTGGTCACCGTCTGCAATCTGGTAGTTACCATAGTCCAAACCACCTGCTGCAACACCATTGGCGTAAAGAGTAAGCGAATCACCATCCTTGCTCGTCACTGTTGTACCATTAAGGGCGGACAAAGTGGCACCATCCTTATTGTTCACAACCAGAACCGCTGCGCCGCCCTTACGGAAGAAGCCATTGCTGCCTTCCTTGCCGTCAACGCAGATGCGGGTATCACCTGTAGAGAAGACATCGAGCGAGCTGCCATCATAGTTGCCACTCATGGTGAGATTACCGCTGTTGGCAATCACTCCGGGAAGCATTGCTGTTACACCGTCGGAGGTAGAAAGGCTGGAGTCGCCCTGAGTAAGCACGGCACCATTGCCGAGAGCAGAGGCACTTCCCAGCACAACAGCTGCGTCATTCACATCCGTACCACCCGTGTGGGTATTGTCACCGGAAAGTGTAGTATCGGTCTTTATGACAACAGATACCTTCTTATCAGTATCGGCAATATTATCTGCTACTTCGCCAGACTCATCGACAATAACCTCCTGATTCCTGGTCAGCGTGCCGACGATGTACAAGCCATCGTCCTTTGCAGACCACTCAAGTCCAGCAGCAGACCAGATTACGGAATTATCGAATGACACCGTGAAGGTATTATTCAAATGGCAGTTATCCAGATTTCCGGACGCAACCTTTACCAGCAAAGAGGCCTCCGTTCCCTCAAGGGTGGACAGATACTCACCGGAAAGCTCAAGGTTGAAGTTGGTACCCTCATCCATATCGAACTCATTATAGCCATCCTCAATGGCGATAATGGTAATCGGCGCGCCAGTTTCACTTGTTGCACCGAAATAAGTGTAATTTACAGAAGCAGAGTCCGTAATCCAGGTACAGTCGGCGGTCAAGCTGCTGTTGCTATCGAAGGAGAAGCAGGAACCCTCGCCACTGACTTTGAACGAATCGACCACAATGCTGCCGCTGTTGCTCACCGTGCCGGCGTATACACAGAAATCTGAATCAACCGAAAGAACACCGGTATTGGCAACACTGCCACCGCTCATATACAGGCTGGAGGCATCCATCGTGCCGGCGTTGTTGATAGCAACACCATTGTATATGGTAAGTCCATTGAAGGAACCGGAGGAGGCTGCATCAACAGTATAACTTACCTTACCTGGAATAACTGCACCACTCATGATGGTATTGGTGCTTTCAAATGCCAGACGTCCTCCATTTGTGACAGATATTACTGCAGAGGTATTTTCCTCATTGAAAGCTGCAATTTTTGTCACGTCTTCATATGCAACATGATTACTGTTACCTATAACCAGCTCAGAGTTCTTTCCATCGACATTAATGACTACCAGACTTTCATTTGAATAGTTCATTTGAACTACTGAGGTATTCAACAATGCATAACCACCATCCTTGACATTTATAATAGAAGTACTACCAACGTCCATATTGGTTATGGTGCGGTATCCCTCCTGTTCAAATAAGACAAGTTTGGAGCCTTCCCCTATCACGTTCAACTCGCCCTCACCCATCCAGAAGCTACCATAATCCTTGCTATGCACACTACCAACAGAGACGACTGAACCATTCCGAATGTTCAGCACACCCTTACCTTGCAGACTTTTTCCATCATGGGCGCTCGTTATATAATTTCCACGATACGGAGTAATGGAAGACGCAGATTCATACGTTCCGTCCACCCAATACTCAACACCTATAGTAACCAGGTGAGATTGTGCCAGATTAGCATAGGAACCATTATCGAGAGTGAGAGTACCATTGCCACTACCACCACCAATACTCAACTGAGGTTCACTGCTGGCAAGAGTCAATGTCGCATTATTCAGAATTACCTCAGCGTCTTTACCTGCAACAGAAAATGCAGTACGATAATTTATATTGGTATTATACCCGATGTTAAAAGTCAGAGACGCACCTTCGCCAATTTCCAATTTACCTTCACGCACCATGAGTGCATGGTATTTAGTGACATCTCCGGTAATAGTAACAGAACCTTCACCATCCTTTGCAATGGTAAGGTAGTCAGCTGTCCGGTCGGCTGCATTATCACTATTCAGAGCAACACGTTCTCCGGCTGCAACATCTATGATTTCAACGGGAACGTGTGTACCTAAAGTTTCAATTTCTGTCTCTGTTGTGGCAGAATTTGCCGTTACGAGCATTGCGGGGGCTGCCATCAAGGCAGCCAACAATTTCTTAGGTAAATGAAATTTCATAATCTTTCTTTATTTGAGACGTTACAAAGAATGACAACCAGCTCATTCTTCAGAGAGTAGCATATCGTATTTTTCGTGCGATATTGTGTCGCTTGGCGTAGTTGTTTCATTTTTAAATGTTCGGAAAACTGCATTTCTTTGGTGTGATATATAGAAATATGTTGTGTAGTTGTATATTCTTAGCGTCTTAGAATTATTTTCTGTACATCGCACGAAAAATGCGAAGCGCACCTGCCGCCTTATCATAGGCAGCAGGTGCGCTTTGGGAACGGGAAAAGCGGGATTTTATTCTTCGCCGAAATCCGGCTCTTCGGCACCTTCGGCAAAGAGTTCGTAGGCGATGGAATCGATGATTTCCACCTCGGCGAACTCGCCTACGGGGAGGGTGGGGTCTACGTGGATGGAGCCGTCCACATCGGGGGCATCCCAGGGGCCGCGGGCAATGCCGGGGGCATCCACCAGCACACGCATGCGGGTGCCGATGCTCTCCTGCCCGATTTCATCGGCTATACCGGCCAGGAGCATGGAAAGCTCGTTGCTGCGGCGCTTCTTGGTGGCATGGTGCACCTGGTTCTTCATCTTGGCGGCCAGGGAGCCCTCTTCCTTGGAATAGGGGAACACACCGGCGCGCTCGAAGCGGAACTCCTTGATGAAATCGCGCAGCTCGGCGTGGTCTTCCTCGGTTTCACCCGGCAGGCCGGAGATGAAAGTGGTGCGCAGGCCGATACCGGGCACGGCGGCTCGGATATTGCGGATAAGGTCGCGTATGTAGTCGCCATCCGTCTTGCGGCGCATGCTGTCCAGAATACCATCGGCAATGTGCTGCAGGGGAATATCCACGTACTTCACCACCTTATCGCACTGGGCAAAGGTATCGATGAGCTCCTGACTCCAGTGGGCGGGGTGGGTGTAGAGCACGCGAATCCAGAAATCGCCGGGGATGGCGTTGATTTCGCGCAGCAGGCTGGCCAGCGACTCGCCGCGGCTGGAATCCACGCCTGCCGTCTTGCTGCCGCGTTTCTCCCACTTATCCATGCCGTAGTAGGTGGTATCCTGGGCAATGAGGTTGATTTCCTTTGCCCCCTGCTCCACCCAGTGGCGCACCTCCTTGAGGATATTGGCCTGCGGGCGGCTGCGGTGGCCACCGCGGATGCGCGGAATCACGCAGTAGGCACAGGCGTGGTTGCAGCCCTCGGCTATCTTCACATAGGCATAGTGGGGCGGCGAAATCAGCCTGCGGGGCACGCCCCAATCCGGCAGATAGGTGGACACCTTGGTGGTGTAGGTCTTCTCTGCCGTGCCGTTCAGGCAGGCGGTGGCGATATCTGCCACCTTGGTGATTTCATCCACGCCCATGAAGCAGGCCACCTCGGGCATTTCCTTGGCGAGCTCCTTCGCATAGCGCTGAGAAAGGCAGCCGGCCACGACGATTTTCTGCTCTGCGGGCGCCTCGCCGGCCTCGCGGGCACGCACGGCATCAAAAATGGTGTTGATGGCTTCCTCCTTGGCGGGGTCGATAAAGCCGCAGGTGTTGATGATGAGCACATCGGCCTCGCCCGGCTCCACCTGTCGGAACCCGGCTTCGGCCATGCAGCCCACCATGTGCTCGGAATCCACCTGATTCTTGGCACAGCCCAGCGAAATAAGAGCAAAGGAAGCGTTCATGCGCGCATTATAGCCGCGGAGGGCTCAGGAATCAAGGCTTTTCCGCCACCGCAGGGGCGCTGGCAGAATCCGTGTACTTGATGGCGGGAAGCGACACCGAACCGGTCTTGACGCTGATTTTCAGCCCCTGCTCTGCCTTTTCACCGGCAGGCAGTGCCTGTCCGACCAGCTTATCACCCACCCAGACATAGTAGCCCTGGGGGCGGTTGCCATCCAGCCCGGGGTGCCACACCACGCGCAAGTTCTCCGGCTTAGCAGACTTCTTCTTTCCGGCTGTTTCGAAACAATACAGCGGGCGCTCTCCCCAGCAGATGTTATCCTTGGTCACATTCAGAGTGCCGCTGCCTGCTTCATCCCCGAGGCTGATTTCCAACGCACAGGTTCGCGGGCGGATGGGGAGCTCCACACTGTAGCCATCTTCTCGGGTAAAGGCGTCCTTCTGCACGGCGCGGGAAGCGCCGCCCTTGATGGCACCCTTCTTGCCGGCAGCCTGCCAGCCCTCGGCGGAGGCGCGCTCCAGACCGGCCGTGCGCCCGGGGATCCCCATGGCCTCGGCCAGGTTATTGGCAATCACCATGGAGCCCTGCTCATTCGGGTGCAGGCCGTCGCGCCCCGGCTTGTTCGACATGGAATCCGGCCAGCTGAAGGGCACGGCAAGGGAGGAATCCACCAGGCCCTTGTTCACATCCACAAACACCATCTTCTTGCCGTGAGCCTTGGCATACTTGCCCACCCAGTCCTTCAGAAGGCCATTGTACATCTGCACCGTGAGGTGGCGATCCGGCTCATTGTTGTTGGCGTGGTTGCCCCAGCAGGGTACGGCCATCACATAGAGGATATCCGAATCTTCCTTCAGGATATCTTCGGCAATGCGGCCCATGTTACCCCAGTCTGCACCGGGTGTCCAGGTGTAGGATTTGCCCTTCACCGTCACCTTGCCGCCCAGCAGGTTCTGCATCTTGGTAGCAAACTCCTGTGGGGTGTAACCGCGGTCGGAAAGCAGGTCATTCGTGCCCATCAGGCAGCACCAGGTGTCGCAGTTGAACGAAGCCGCAGCGGATTTGGTGGAGTGGCCGCCATAGTTCACGCCCGACATACCGGAGTTGGAACCGGAAATGATGTTATGCGTGCGGCCGGAGGACTGCGCCAGGTGCACATTCGGGAACGGCACGCCGGCATAGGAATCGCCCGCATCGCTGGTGGCAAGCTGGGCATAGCCCGGTGTATACCCGCTGCGGGGTCCCACAATCTGAGCTTCGATTCCGTTGTCCACCAGAATCTTGAAGAGCTGCCAGCGCCAGGTCTGGTCGTTCACGCCGTGGGTGATGGAATCGCCGCAGAACATCACGCGGCCCAGGGAGGCATCCTTCGTTTTCGTGAACAGCTGGGTATAATCCTCGGGGGCCTTGTAATCATCTGTATTCAGCGTGGAAGCGGTGCGGATACCGACGGCGGTCACATAGTTCGTGTTCACCGCGTAGGCGTGCGTAGTGTTGAAGGGGAGCTGGGTCTTGAGGTCCTTTGCATCCAGCAGCACCTCAGAGCCGCAGCTGAGCTGCAGCCCGCGGCCGGGCGCCAGTCTGACCTTCAGCGTCACCTTGCCATCCACAGCCAGCGACTTGAGCTTCTCGTAACTCACCACACCATTCTTCTCCCAAGGCTTATCCCCCCAGTAGCAGGTGATGTGCTTTGATGTATCGGCCAGGCCATAGACGAGCGTGCGGCCATTGTCCATGCTGAGTTCCCAAGTGGCCATGGGCCCCTGCTTGTAGTCGTTGGAACCGAGGTAGCTTTCCAGAGCTGCCACATCCAGAGTGAGTTCCAGCTCGGTCTCAGCAGCAGATTTCACAGAGAACTTCCCTGCTCCGTTGTAAATGACCTTGTTCTGAGCATCGCAGAAGGAGTCCTTCAGCTTGGCATAATCAGCAGCACCCGCGCACAGGGTGGCGGCCATCATCAGACTACTCAAGAGGAGTTTCATAACTTTTCTTCGGGTTCGAGGTTAAAATAATAGCCCACGCCGCGCTCCGTACCGATGCAGCCCGCATAATCGCCCAGTTTCTGGCGCAGGCGTTTCACATGGGTATCCAGGGCACGGCTCTGGGTGGTATCGGCATAGCCGAAAAGCACTTTCTGCAGCTCGTAGCGGTCCTGCACCTTGCCGGGGCGCTCCATCAGGTACGCCAGCAGCTTGAACTCTGCGGTGGTCAGGTCGAGGGCGGCTCCATTCAGCGTGGCTGCCAGGGTATTCTTATCCAGCACCAGGGGGCCGCCGCGCACCACCAGCTGAGCCGCGCCCGCATTGGCACGCGAAAGCACATTGCGCACACGCAGCACCAACTCCTTCGGACTGAATGGCTTGGTCACATAATCATCCGCCCCTGTATCCAGCCCCAGGATCTTGTCTTTTTCTTCTTCTCTGGCCGTTACAAAAATGATCGGGATCTGCGAAACCAGCCGTACCTTTTCGCACACTTCAAATCCGTTCATCCGCGGCAGCATGATGTCCAGAAGGATCAGGTCATAGTTCCCGGACAATGCTTCCGTCAGGCCGGTTTCTCCATCATACGCACAGGTACAATCGTATCCTTCCTTTTTGATGTTGTATGCCAGCACCTGCGCAATATTTTTTTCATCTTCCACGATTAGAATTTTCTTTTTTGCATTTGCTTCCATTGTTATATATCCATCCTTTCCGGATCGTTCTGCCGCCGCCCTTTCAGGGAAGCAGCACATCTGCTATACACCATTCGGGATCAGCCGTCAGATTGCACATCAGACCGATCATACGCTGGGAACAACCGTCACCGCTGACCTTGACCACAGCAGTGTCATGCTCCAGCATATAGTCAAACAATGCTTCGTACACCGCGTCCGGGTCCGTGGCATAATCCACCACAAAATCCGGTTCGATCACATAATA
>JAZRHL010000036.1:0-8598 GCA_045644745.1 Akkermansia sp. | reverse complement strand
AGTATTCCGGCAGGCGGGAATCCCAGCGTTCATCGGGCAACTGCATACAGACACCGACACCCTTGGTGCTGAAGTCTTTTTTGCCGCGGCTCTTGCCGAGCAGGGAAAGTACCAGGTGGCGCATGGTGGTGGCCAGCCCCTTCACGAGCTCGACCACGTACACCTTGTCCAGCAGGCTGAACTTGGGGCGTTTGATTTTGATATAGGCCATAGTAGGTAAACGTTAAAGGGGGTTATTTGATGAAATACATGACGGCGGCGGCCAGGAAGATGTTGGCCACGGTGATTTCCAGGAAATAGAGCCAGCCGAGCTTCATCACCTGGTCCCAGCGGAAGCGCGGCAGAGTCCAGCGCACCCATACGAAGAAGAAGATGAAGGCAAGCAGCTTGATGACGAACATGATGAGCTGGCAGAGCACAGCCAGCCAGTCGCAGTAGGCGGACAGGGCGGCATCTGCGCCGAAACCGATGGACCAGCCACCCAGGAACAGGGTGACCACCACTGCAGAACCAATCACCATGGCGGCGTATTCACCCATGAAGAAGGAAGCAAACTTCATGGAGGAGTATTCGGCGTGGTAACCGGCCACAAGGTCGGTTTCACATTCGGCCATATCGAAGGGAGTACGGTTGGCTTCAGCAAAGACACAGGTCACGAAGATGATGAAGCTGATACCCAGGGGCAGCATCATGATCCAGCGCTGCAGGCTCAGGCCCTCGCCCCACAGGGGAAGCAGGGTCCAGCCGTTGTCGGCCTGGAACTGCACAATCTGCTGCAGGTTCAGCGTGCCGAACATCATGAGCAGCGGGATGATGGAAAGACCCATGGACACCTCATAGGAAATGAGCTGTGCCGTGGCACGCAGACCACCCAGGAACGGGAACTTGGAGTTGGAGGACCAGCCGGCCATGGTCAGACCGTATACGGAAAGACCGGAGATGGCGAAGATCCACAGCGGACCGATGTCGAGGTTAGCCACGCACATGGAGATGTGGCCGTAGCAGGTGTTCACCTCAGAGGCGAAGGGAATTACGGCAGCGGCCACCATGGGCGGACCCAGCACCAGCATGGGTGCCAGAATGAAGTAGAACTTGCGTACGTAGGAGGGCGTGGTCTCCTGCTTCAGGAAGAGCTTGCCGCCGTCCAGGCAGGGCTGGATGAGACCCCAGCAGGGAATCTCGCGGTCCAGGCGCAGCCAGGTGCAGAGCTTGGCAATCCAGCATGTTTCGGGAATGCCGAAGAAGTGCAGCCAGTTCTTGAGGGGCTGCTTCTCCTTGCTGCCGAAACGCTCGAGCAGGAAGAGCGGCAGACCGGCGCGGTTGGGACCGGGGCGGTCCTGAATCCAGCCGGCTACGCGGCGCTCAATCCACACGGAAAGAACCACGAATGCCAGAATAACGGCAAACATAAGGACCAGCTTGATCAACGTGTGAATCAGGTAGAACCAGATTTCGTTGCTCATGAGGTCGTTATACCAGTTGATGATAGCGTCCATTTGAGGTATGGGGTGTTAGCGGTTTACTTCTTGGCTTTTTCGCGTTCAATGAGGGGGATGGTCACGCCAGTGTTCATGACAACCTTGCCTTCATTACCGATGTTACCCCAGGTGATGCCTTCGAGTTCCTCGAATTCCTGGGCCATTTCGTCGAGCACCGACATGGGGGTGGGGCAGGCGATGACGCGCACGCAGTCGCAGCCCAGGCGCTCGGAGAGATTGCGGCAGATTTCCCAGTCGGACATAGAGTCGCCGATGGGCTCGATAGCCTTGTTCAGACGCTGGATGCGGCCGGCCACGTTGATCATGGTGCCGTACTTCTCAGCGAAGGTCACACCGGGCAGCACCACGTCGGCGGCCTTGGTGGTGGCGTTCTCGCTGTGGTGCACCACGAGCAGGTAGTCAAGACCGGCAAGGTCCTCGGCGGTGAAGCCGGCTTCCTCGGTGAGGTCTTCACCCAGCACAATCATGAAGCGGATGGTGTTGTTGCGCACGCCGCGGCGGATGTTGGCCAGACCGGCACCCGTCTTGCCCAGAATCATCTTGGCACCGTTGGTGTTCGGGTTGCGGTCTTCGCTCACGAGCATGCCGTCGTTCTCGCCCTTGCGGGGAACCACGTCCATCTTGGTGATGCCCAGCTGCTTGGAGAGGGAACGAACCATGTAGAGTTCCTCGTTGGTCATGCGGGCAGAGCAGATGAGGGCGGTTTCAGAGGGTGCCATGCGGTGCAGCTGCTCCACCACCATGCCGAGCGTGGCGTCCCAGGTGGAGGGGCGCTGGTCGGCGCCGGCATCCGTCTTCACCAGCGGGGTGGTGATGCGGGTGGGGGCATTGATGAACTTGTAGTTCAGACGGTGGTCATCGGGCATCCAGCAGCTGTTCACTGCGTCGTTCTGGCGCGGGGTGATGCGGTATACCTGCTGCTCGCGGGTCCAGATGTTGATGTTGGTGCCGGTGCCGCAGTTCACGTCGATGGTGGGCGTGCTCTTCAGGAACCACACTCGCATCTTGAAGCGGAAATCCTTGCTGGTCATGGCGCCCACGGGG
Organism: Akkermansia sp.; assembly: GCA_045644745.1. Lineage (GTDB taxonomy): Bacteria > Verrucomicrobiota > Verrucomicrobiia > Verrucomicrobiales > Akkermansiaceae > Akkermansia. The sequence goes on along the minus strand of JAZRHL010000036.1, from coordinate 6,055 downwards.
CAGATATCCACCACGTTCATGGAGTAGTTGTTGTCCAGCTGGGTGCCGGGGTAGCAGGCAATGGCGTTGTGCGTGCCACGGCCAACCACGCCGAGCACGTCCTGGCCGGCGATTTCCTTCATGAAACGCACGCAGCGGCGGCAGAGCACGCAGCGCTCCTGGTCCAGGTTTACGCGCGGGCCGATGGAGAGGTTCTTGCCCTTCTTGGTCTTCTCCTCGGTGAATCGGCTGGTGCCGCTACCGTAGTCGGTAGTGTATTCCTGCAGCTTGCACTCACCGGCCTGGTCGCAGATGGGGCAGTCCAGCGGGTGGTTGGAAAGCAGGAACTCCAGCACGCCGCGGCGGGCTTCCTCGGTAATCTTGCCCGTGGTGCGGATACCCATGTTCTCGGCCACGGTGTTAGCGCAGGCGATGATGGCGCGGGGCATCCAGCTGATGGGCAGGTAGCCGTCGTCGCCATACTGGGGTGTGGTGCCGGGGGCCTGGCGCGGGGGCATGCCCTGTTCCACAAGGCACATGCGGCAGGAGCCGGCGATGGAAAGTTTGGGGTGGTAGCAGAAGCAGGGTACATGCGCGCCTACGGCGTTGCAGGCGTCGGCAATGCGCGTTCCCTTCGGGAAGCGGTACCATTTGCCGTTAATCTGGACGTTCACCTTGCCTTCGGCGGCGGCGGCGTCTTTCGGCAGAATTGCGGGGGGTGTACTCATTTGTTCGGGGAGAAAAGGTTTAGTCTTCGCGGGTCAGGAACTTGCGGGCCTCCTTAGCCTCGGCAGAGTGGGGCTTGAGGGCGTTGATGGGCTTGGTGAGCGCCAGGAACTCCTCACGGAACTTGGTGGTGAAGGCCTGGGTGGGCCAGGCGCATGCTTCACCGAAGGCGCAGACGGTGCGGCCGCAGATGTTGTCGGCCACGCTCTTGAGCAGGTCTACATCCTCGGGAGAACCCTTGCCCTCGCAGATACGGGTGGAGAGCTTGAGCATCCAGGGGTTGCCCTCGCGGCAGGGGGAGCACTGGCCGCAGGATTCCCAGGCGTAGAAGCGGTTCAGGTTGTTGAGCACCTTGGGCATGCTGCGGCTGTCATCCATCACGATGATACCGCCGGAACCACTCATGGAGCCGTGCTGGGCGATGCTGTCCAGATCCAGCGGCACGTCGAAGATGCTCATGTTCTTCACAGAGCCATCGCTGTTGCGGCCCTTGAGCACTTCGTCGCAGCGCATCACCTTGGCGGAGGAACCACCGGGAATGATGGCCTTGAACTTGCGGCCACGCTTCGGACCACCGCACACATCGTACAGCAGCTCGCCGAAGGTCATGGAACCGGAAATGATTTCGTAGTAGCCCGGGCGCTTCACGTCGCCGGACACACCGATGATACGCGTGCCGGGGGAGCGCTGGGCGCCTTCCGCGGCATAGGCCTCGCCACCGCGCATGAGCACCTGGCGCACCTGGCAGAGGGACTCCACGTTGTTCACGATGGTGGGGCAGCCATACAGACCGATGGCAGCGGGGAAGAAGGGCGGCTTGATGCGCGGATACGGGCGCACGCCTTCAATGGAGTTGATGAGGCCTGTTTCCTCACCGCAGATGTAGGCGCCGGCGCCGCGGTGCAGGATAATCTTGAGGTCGTAGCCCTTGCCCATGATGTTCTCACCCAGGAAACCGGCCTCCTCAGCCTCGGCCAGTGCCTTCTGCATGATCTTGGCGGCTTCGGGGAACTCCTCACGCATGTAGATGACACCGAAGTGAGCCTGCACAGCGTAGCAGGCGATAATCATGCCTTCGATGAGCTGGTGCGGGTCCTGGTGCACCACAAAGCGGTCCTTGAAGGTGCCTGGTTCGGATTCGTCGCAGTTGCAGACCACGTACACGGGCTTCGTGTTGCCCTTGGGAATGAAGGTCCACTTCACGCCGGTGGGGAAACCTGCACCACCACGGCCACGCAGACCGCTCTTCTTCACCTCCTCGGTGACAGCGGCGGGCTCCATTTCCATGGCTTTCTTCAGGGTCTCGTAGCCACCATCCTTGATAAAGCACTTGATGGAGGGGTCGTAGCCCTTGCGGTCAATGTTGCGGAAAATACGGCGGGTTTCGCGCGGATGCGGTTCCTTGCCGGGTTTGTAGATGATTTCGCTCATGGTTCGCTAGAGAGAGGTTTACTGCTTGGGCTGGTACTTGGCGATAATCTCGTCAATCTTCTTGGTGGTCACCTGGGAGTAGAGCACGTCGTTGACCATCACGTTCGGGCCGAAGCCGCAGTTGGCCAGGCACTCCACGGGTTCCACGCTGAACAGGCCGTCCGGGCTCACCAGCATGGGTTCCTCATCGCTCATATCGGCGAAGTTCACGCCGATCTTCTCGCAGATGTAGGGGATGAGCTCCTCGCCGCCGGAAAGAGAGCAGGCGATGGTGCGGCACACGCGGAAATGGTACTTGCCGGGGCACATGGTGTGGATGCCCGGGTAGAAGGTGACGATGCCGGCCACGTGGATGGGGGTGCTCTTGCACATCTCGGCAATCCAGGGCATGGCGTCAGCGCAGATGAAGCCGAACTTCTCCTGCACCAGGTGAATGATGGGCAGCACGGCAGACTGCTCCTTGCCCTCGGGATACTGGGCTACCAGGGCCTTGGCTTCCTTCACCAGACCGGGGGTCACTTTGAACTTCGGGAAATGCTGCTCGCCGGGGGACGGCTTGGCTGCCGTGATGGAGTCAATCGCGTTAGGGGTATCGGACATGGTAAGTTCTTTCTTTGTCTGATTTTTGTTAAATGTTTAGCGGTCGCATTCGCCCTGCACGAAGTCGAAGGAGCCCAGAATGGCGCCGACGTCGCTCACCAGGTGGCCCGGCAGCAGCTCCGGCAGAATGGAAAGGGTGCAGTAGGAGGGACTGCGCATCTTGAGGCGGTTGGCAATGCCGCCGCCCTGCGAATCGAGGAAGAAGCCCAGCTCGCCCTTCGGGTTTTCGGCTGCGAAGTATACTTGGCCGGCGGGAGCATTCACGCATTCGGTGGTCACCATGAACTGGCGGATAAGCTCCTCGATACCCTGCATGGCATCTGCCTTCTTGGGCAGGATGCCCTTGTCGAGCTGCACCCAGATGGGGCCGCCCGGCATCTTGGCAATCACCTGGCGGATGATGCGCACGGACTGGCGGATTTCTTCCATGCGTACCTGGAAGCGGGCGTAGCAGTCGCCTTCCTCAGCCACCGGTACATCGAACTCGTAGTTCTCGTAGCCCAAGTAGGGGTTGGTCTTGCGCAGGTCGCGGCACACACCGCTGGCGCGCAGGTTGTTGCCCGTCATGCCGTTCTGCAGGGCCATCTCCTTGGTGATAACACCCACGCCCACCAGACGGTCGATGAAAATCTTGTTGTGCAGCAGCAGCTTCTCCATTTCGTCCACCGTGCGCAGGGCGCTGTCGCAGAAGTCGAGAATCTGCTTCTCGATACCCTTGGGCAGGTCGCGGGTCATGCCGCCGATGCGGGTGTAGCTGGAGGTGAAGCGGGCGCCGCAAATCTGTTCGTACAGGTTGTGAACACGTTCCTTTTCCTCGAAGGCGTACAGGAAGGCCGTCATGGCGCCGGTGTCCATGGCGTACACGCCCGTGCCCAGGAAGCAGGAGGAAATGCGGGAAAGCTCGCAGCACAGCACGCGGATGGCCTGGCCTCGCTCCGGCAGTTCCCAGCCCAGCAGCTTCTCCACTGCGCAGGCATAGGCGATGTTGTTGCTCATCGGGGCGAGGTAGTCCATGCGGTCCGTGTAGGTCACAAACTGGTTGTAGTGGCAGTTCTCCGCAATCTTCTCCATGCCGCGGTGCAGGTAGCCGATGACGGGATCGCAGGATACAATCTCCTCACCGTCAATTACCAGCTTCAGGCGCAGCACACCGTGCGTGGCCGGGTGAGACGGACCTACGTTCAGGGTTACGAGCTCTCCGCGGTCATCTGCGTCGTTTTTCAGATAATCCATCGTAGCGCTTGCTACATCAGGCACTTGTATAAATTTTGTCGTGTTCATAAACTGGGAATACGGGGCCACCTGCGGCCACAGTTACGCGTAGACATTAAACTACTTTCTCTTGTAAAGTGCAAGCCTAAAGTCGCCTCCGTCCGCAGAAATACGCGCGTTGTAAATAGTTAGCATGGGCTAACATGAAGCTGTTTTTGAGTAAGTCACGCTTGGTGCTTGAAAAAGTGGTGTATGGGGGTAAGATGTCAGCATGAGCACGACAGTGACAGCAGAGCAGCTGGAGATGGTTCGCCAGTGGGCGTCCCTCGGGGTGGATTTGAATGGAATCCAGAAGAATCTTGCCTCCGAGTGCGGGGTGCATATGACCTATATGGATGTGCGCTTCCTGCTGCTGGATCACGGTATCGAGATTGCCACCGCAGCTACGCCTGTAGAGGAGAAGAAACCGGAGCCGGCACCTGAGCCGGCAGCCACACCGCAGCCTGCCGCAGATGGAAAGCTGGTGGTGACGCTCGACGAGCTTACGCTGCCCGGCACGCTTATTTCCGGCAAGGTTGTGTTTGCCTCCGGCACCAGGGGCGGCTGGCAGATTGACCAGCTGGGGCGCTTTGCGTGGAATTCGCTGGAAGGGCAGCCTACACCGGAAGAATTACAGGCCTTCCAGATGGAGCTCACGAAGCTACTCAGCCGTTAAGCGTGCTTTGCCGGGGCAGGGGGGGCTTAATTTTGTTGACGTATTGAGCGTCGCCTTATATAATGGGGTGTTCCTATGGTGTATCTACTCAAGCTGCGCAAGTGGGTCAAAGGGTCGCGTCTGCGTCCGGTGGCCGGCGCTGTAAGCCTGGTGCTTTCTCTCTGCTGTGGTGTGCTCGCGGTGGGGTGTTTGTTCCCCCTCTCGTATTCGGTAGGGCAGCTTGCGTTTGGTATTGCTTCCGAGCGGGTATATGAGGCTCCTGCGGAGCCGATTCCAACGCTGGATGGCTGCCTCATCAAATTGCAGTGCGATGAGTTGAGTACGGAATGCGAGCTGACTGATAGTGGTACCGGTGTGACCCGGAATGCGCTGGTGCTGCGCCGGGCAGTTGGAAATCGTCAGGAGGGAGAACCTGCCCGCTACGGAGTAGCCGCCTCGCCTATTCAGATGGGCTCGTATCGCCTGTTGAATACACCTGTTTCCAAAATCTGGCCGTTTCATGCGCCGGCTCCCAAGGGGACAGTGAAGGTGAAATCTGTTCCCGGAGGTCAGCATGTGCTTGCGCTTCCCGGGCGGGTTCAGGGGCAGACCTGGTATGTTGTGGGACGCCAGCAGGGCGACGCCCTCCACATGGAGGACCCTGCCGCAGTATTCTGCACGGCAGAGGAATGGGATTCCTGCTCTCAGGCGTTTGACCTCGTTACAGAGTCGGTTTCTGCTCTTTGGGGTGGAGTGTTGACATTGTTGCCTGTTTTGCTGTTGTGCCTGTGGGGCACAGTGGCTTGTTGGCGCTCTGCCTGGTCATGCCTGGCAGACCAGAAAGAATACTCGCGCATACCTGCCTGGCTTACGGCTTTGTTCTGCTCGCCTGCCTTTGCGTTGCTCGGTGGTGCAGGTATGCTTCTTCACCAGCATACTGCGCGCGTAACGGTGTACCAGTACGTTTCGCACAACACCATTATTCTACTGGCTGTTTCCGGCCTTTCCCTGCTGGTTGTCTGGTACCGGGTGCGCCGCTGGTATAAGACCCGCCTCATGTTCTGAGTCTGTTGATTTTGTGAGGGGTAACTTGCGATTTGTGGGGCTCACAGAGCCCCACAACGTACCCGAGCGTAGCGAGGGTATTTCGTGTAGGAGCGTAGCGACTGCATTTCATCCCGGCGTATGCCAGGATTTCATCACGCTTTGCGTGTTTTCATTACTTGTCTCGGCGTAGGCATAGCCGAAGACGGAAGGCCCGCAAGGCCGACTGGTTACCGCTGCATCAGCAGCGGTACTACCGAAAAACAGCATGTTTGAAAATTCTGCAATCATTGGGAAAAACACATGAATAAATATTATCAAGCCTTTACGTATCCTTATGAATAGCGCTTCAAGAACATTCGTATATAG
>JAZRHL010000035.1:0-41653 GCA_045644745.1 Akkermansia sp. | reverse complement strand
CTTGTGGTAAGGGCGAGACAAGCCCGGCGGGTGACAACATACGCGCACCGACGTCGGAAGAACGACAAACAAAACTTCAATTTCAAAATCATTCTAAGACAATGACAGATCTTACTCTTAAGGTTAGCAAGCGCGAGGTTCGCGGTACCGGCAAGCTTAATGCTCTGCGCGCTCAGGGTTACATGCCCGGCGTTGTATACGGTCCCGCCGTTAAGGAGAACATCAACATTCAGGTGAAGGTTTCTGACGTTCGCGTTCTGCTCAACTCTGTTGACAGCGACAGCTTCCTCGTAAACCTCGACCTCGATGGCACCACCATTCTGGCCATGGTGAAGGACGTTCAGCGCAACTTCCTTACCGATTGCACCAATCACATGGACTTCGAGGCCGTAACTCCCGACACTGTGGTGAAGACCAAGGTTGAGGTGAAGCTTACCGGCACTCCCGTGGGTGTTGGTATGGGTGGTGTTGTACACCAGATTGTGTACGAAATCCCCGTGAAGTGCGCCGTGAAGGACATCCCCTGCTGCATCACCGCCGACATCTCCGGCGTGGGCATGAAGGAATCCTTCCGTCTCGCCCAGGTGGAGCTTCCCGCCAATGTGAGCACCCCCTTCAACGGTACTGTGGTGCTTGCTTCCGTGATCAAGCCCTAATCCTTCGCGGAACAAATCCATTTGAAAAGCCTGCCTCCAGCAATGGAGGCAGGCTTTTTTTCGTAAAGATTTGGTGTCGGGACTCCAGTCCTCCTCTCCGAAGAGTAAAAAAACTCAGACCTCATCGGCCAGCAATCCCTGAAGCTGGCGGTGGGCGTAGTGAAGGCGGGAGCGCAGGGTGCCTTCAGAGATATTGATGAGTTTGGCAATCTGGGGGTAGGAGAGCCCCTGGATATCACAGAGGTTCACGACTTCCTGGTGGGCAGGGGAGAGCTGGGAGATTGCGCGTGCCAGCTTGCCCCGCAAGTCCTTCACCTGAGCCTTGCGCACAGGGTCGGCCTCGAGATTGGCATCAGCCAGTTCGGCATCCTTCTCAAGCGGGTTGCCGTTTTCATCGTTATCAAGGCTGAAGCTACGCTCACGCTTACGCTTGCGCAGGTGGTTGCGGGCATTGTTCAGCGCAATGGAATAGAGCCAGGTGTAGAACGAGCTGTTGCCCTTGAAGTAACGAAGTGAGTGGAAGGCTTTGAGAAAGGATTCCTGTGCCACATCGTAGGCATCGGCCTCGCTGTTGAGCATCTGGATAAGCATGGCATTGAGCTTGCGGCTGTGGCGCCGGATAAGCTCATCATACGCGCGGGTGCGTCCATCGAGCGTGCGCTCGATGAGCTGCTCATCTGTCAGCTCGGTGTATGAATCTTTGGAGGTTCCGTTCATGTGGGGTAGTCGGGTAGGGAATAGGGCAGCCCGGCCTGTGGGGAGGGGTGCCTTCCGGCAGCCCCTGACCCCACTTACCGGTCGGGGTATATATCAGAGTACAAACTCACCTGCGAGGCCGCGGGTCTTTTCGTACCAGTCGATATAGGTCTTGTTGATGAGTGTGTAACCACCGGGGGTGGGATAATGACCGCTGAAATACCAGTCGCCACAGGGGGCTTCGATGGCATCGTGCAGGCCTTCGAGCGTCTGGTAGACGCACTGGATTTCGCAGGGCGAGTCCTCGGGGGTGACCATGCGGGAAATCTCGTCCGTGATTTCGTTGTCAGTCAGGGCGCCATAGATGCGGCGGACCGGATTGGTGCGCTTCTCCACAGGCTGGGTGAGCTGGTAACGGCACTCGTTGTACACATCGGTGATGATGTTGGCGAGCCCCTTGCGGTGCAGCAGATTGATAGCGGCGAGGAAGGCCACGAACTGTCCCATCTCGCACATGTCGATACCATAGAAGTCGGGGTATCGCACCTGCGGAGCGGAGGAAACGATGACAATCTTGCGCGCCTTGGTGCGGGCCAGAAGACGCAGAAGGCTCATCTTGAGCGTGGTGCCACGCACGATGGAGTCATCGATAGCCACCAGCACTTCGTCCTCTCCCACAGCTCCGTAAGTAAGGTCGTACACCATGGAAGCCATCTGCTTGCGGCTGCTGGCTTCGGAGATGAAGGTGCGGAGCTTGATGTCCTTGTGGGCAATCTTCTCAGCGCGCGGCCAGCGGCGGAGGATGAGCTCGTTGATGAGTTCTTCGCTCATGGTGCCGTCGCGGAGTGCCTCGACCATGGCCTGAGTCACCTTGTTGCGGCGGTAGGCGCGCAGACCCTCCAGCAGACCGTAGTAGGAAACTTCTGCTGTGTTGGGAATGAAGGTGATGGCTGCCTTGGAGAAATCCTTTTCTTCCAAGCTTGCTACGACCTGCTCCGTCAGGTTGGCACCCAGAGCCTTGCGCTCGCGGTAGATGACGGGGTCATTGCCGCGGGAGGTGTAGATGTCTTCGAAGCAGCAGGGAGTATATTTGCCGGGTGTGGTGTATTCCTTGATGGTGACCTGACCGTCTGCCTTTACCAGCACCATATGGGCGGCAGGCAGCTCATGCACATCACTTTCATCCACCTCCATTACGCTCATAAGCGGTGCGCGCTCACTGGCGATGGCGATATACTCATCCGTCTGAATATAGTAGCAGTGGCGGATGCCGTTCGGGTCGCGCAGGCAGAAGAAGTCGCCGTTGCCCACAGCGCCCATGATGACATAGCCGCCGTCCCAGTCCTTGCAGGACTTTTCGATGACGTCGAAGAGGTTGAGCTCAGCAGAAATAATCTGCGGAATCTCACGGCCGTCTACGTTCTTCTTGCGCAGCTCGCGGTATTTGTCTGTGTGAGCTTCGTCGAGGTGGTAGCCTACTTCTTCCAGGATGGCCTGTGTGTTGTTATCGAACACGGGGTGCTGGCCGCGGGCCATGAGCTTCTCGTGCAGTTCCTCCACGTTGGTCATGGAGAAATCGCCCTGGAGCATCAGGGTGCGGGTCGGCCAGTTGGAACGGCGCAGGAAGGGATGGCAGCTGCCTTCCTCATACTGCACGCCGCTGGTGCCGTAGAGCATGTGACCCATGAGCACCTCGCCACCGAAGTTGAAGTTCTTCTTGAAGCTGGCAGCATCAGTACCGTTGATGATGCCGTCCTCACGCATGTGGCGCAGGTTGCGCTGCTGCGTGGTGAAGAGGTCGGTGAGGGCGGAGCCTCCTACCGCACGGGAGCGGAAGATATACGGCTCGCCCAGCGGCATATTCAGCTTCACGCTGCCGAAACCGGCGCCGTCCTGGCCGCGGTTGCGCTGCTTCTCCATGAGGAGGAACAGCTTGTTGAATGCCCACTCAGGATTTCCGTACTTCTCTTCGAAGTAGGAAAGCGGCTTGAGCAGGCGAATGGCTGCGGACATGTTGTGGCCTCCTTTCGGTAATTTACTTGCGCACGCTTACCTTGATGCCCTTGCCCTCGCGCATGGTGCCGATGACGGTGCCGCCGGGACCGGCGGTGAGAGCCTGTTCAACCTGGTCGGGGGAGACGATGGCCACCCAGCCGATACCCATGTTGAAGGTGTGGAAGCGGTCTTCGGCGTCAACGAACTGCAGCACCTTCTGGGCGGGCTCGTTGTTCCAGTAGGGGATTTCGAGGTCGGCACCCTTTTCACCGAGGAAGCGCTCGAGGTTCTCGGGCAGACCGCCACCGGTGATGTGGGCGTAGGCTTTGGGGGTGATGCCGAGCTTGCGCATGTCGTACACCACGTCATGGTACAGGCGGGTGGGGGCGAGCAGGTCGCGCAGCTCTTCCTTGGTAAGCAGGTCGGGATTCTGGGCGAGCACGCGGCGCACAAGGCTCCAGCCGTTGGCGTGGAAACCATCGCTGGGGTAGCCGATGAGGATGTCGCCCACAGCCACCTGAGAGGGATCAATCATCTCGCTCTTCTCAACGCAGCCGATGCTGAAGCCGGCCATTTCCACGAGACCCTCGGGCACAACGCCGGGCATTTCGGCAGTTTCGCCACCGGCGAGAATGCAGTTGCAGCTCTCGAGGTAGTCGCACATGCCGGCCACCAGACGGGTGATGCGGGGACGCTCGGTCTCCAGGTTGGAGATGCCGAGGTAGTCAAGGAACATGAGGGGATCGCCACCGGTGGTGAGCAGGTCATTCACGTTCATGGCCACCAGGTCCTTACCTGCGGTTTCGAGCATGTCCATGTCGAAGAGAATCTCCGTCTTGGTGCCCACACCATCGGTGCCGGTCACAATCACCGGCTCCTTGTAGGAAGACAGGTCGTAAGCGGCGGCGAAAAGACCGAAAGCATTGCAAAGCTGGCGGTTTTTCTGCGTGCGCTTTACGTGTGCACTGATATCAGAAACAAAAGACTGCGCCTCAATAGTGTCGACGCCGGACTGCTTGTAAGTGAGATTGCCGGACATAGCTTGAATCATCGCTTGGATGCGCGCGCATTATACATGAAATCCGACCTGTTGGCAAGCCGATTCTGCCACCTTTTTCCAACTGGTGGAGTGCAATATATACAAAAAGCGCACCAACCCTTGGCAGGGCTGGTGCGCCGATGAAAATCAGGGCTGCAAATCAGCGGTTTTTGTGGCGCAGTTTGATGCGGTATTTCACGCGGTCGGCCTCGTGGTTGGTCTCCACGCTGCTGCAGAGTTCAGTTATGGCGGAGCTCTGCGGCATCTCGATGGCCGGCACGCCGATGGGCAGCAGCACTTCCATGCTCATTTCGCGGGTCTGCTCGGAGTAGCGGAAGTAGAAGTCGAGAGTGCCCTTGTCCAGCGGCAGCATGCGGAACAGTGCATTGCCGATGAGCTGGGCCTTGCGCATGCTTTCGCGGGTAAGGAAGTACTTGTTGCAGTATGCCTGCCACTCGGACTTGAGCAGGAAACGGTCGTAATCCGGGCTGTGGAAGGCGAAGTGGAAGTCACGGATACGGTTCACGAACACGCGGGTGCGCTCGCGCTTGGGATGCTCGAAGATTTCCTCGGGGGTGCCTTCCTCGTAGATGATGCCTTCATCCATGTATACCACGCGGGTACTCACATCGCGGGCGAAGGACATTTCGTGCGTCACGATGGCCATGGTCATTCCCTGGCGGGCCAGAGCGCGGATAACGGAGAGCACCTCACTGACCATGGTGGGGTCGAGAGCGGAGGTCGGCTCGTCGAAAAGGATAATCTCCGGGTCCATGGAGAGACAGCGGGCAATGGCTGCGCGCTGCTTCTGACCGCCGGAAAGTTCAGAAGGCATGGCATGTGCCTTTTCGGCCATACCTACCATCTTGAGCAGTTCCTTGGCCTTTGCTTCGGCTTCCTTGCGGCTCTTGCCGAGCAGCTTCACGGGGCCGATGCACACGTTGTCCAGCACGGAAAGGTGGTTGAACAGGTTGAAGGACTGGAACACCATGCCCATCTTCTGGCGAAGCCTGGAGGCATTGATTTTCCCGTTGAGAACCTCTTCGCCGTCGATGACGATGCTGCCGCTCGTGGGCTGTTCGAGCAGGTTCAGACAGCGCAGGAAAGTGCTCTTACCCGTGCCGGAGGGGCCGATGATGGAGATAACCTCGCCGCACTTGATGTTCAGATTGACATCGCTCAATACTTCAAGATTGTCGAACTTCTTCTGAAGATGTTTGATTTGAATCATCGTTTCTTAAGAAAGGGGGAAGATGTTTCAGTTAAATCAGCAGACTTTGTTGCCGATGCGGTCGAGAACGTAGGTGAACAACCAGGCAATCAGGAAGTACATGAGTGCCACCATGAGGAGCGGGAAGAAGGGGTCGAAGGTGCGGCCTCGGATGATGTAGGAGGCGCGGGTCAGGTCGGCCACGGCCACGTAACCTACAATCGAGGTGTTCTTGATGAGGGAGATGAGCTCGCCCTTGTACACGGGCAGCACACGGCGGATGGCCTGCGGCAGCACGATGTAGCAGAATGTTCTCACGGGGGAGAAACCAAGCGCGATGCCGGCCTCGGTCTGCCCCTTGTCGATGCTGCTGATGGAGGTGCGGAACATCTCGCTCACGTAGGCAGCAAAGTTCATGGCAAAGGTGATGATGGCCACGGGCGTGTTGTCGAACTTGGTGAAGGCCACATAGCACATCATCATGAGCAGCACCAGAATGGGCGTACCGCGCATCACGTCGATATATACCTTGGCAATGTTGCTCAGGATGCGGGAGCGGCTCATGCGCAGGTAGCAGATGAAGGCGCCCAGGATAGTGCCCAGCAGGGCGGAGAAGAAGGAAATATGCAGCGTGACTTTCAGACCGTCCCACAGGAGCATGTAGCGGCGCTCTTCAATGATGTTGCGGTAGAAACTGCGCTGGATAGTACCCCAGATGCCCAGGTTCTGCTCGCCTTCAGCACCGGTGATGATGGATGCATCTGCATTCTTGGTCAGTACGGCTACGCGGGAGTGGCTATCGTAGTACGGGTCGGAGAAAAGGACGCTTTCGGCGCGCTCATCGGTAATGAGGATGCCCGAGGCTGCCATGTCGGCCTTGCCTGTGGTGGTGGAGGCAATGAGGGAGTCGTACTCCATCTCCACGATTTCAATCGGGCGGTTGATGTAGACGGAGAATCGCTGAATGAGCTCGGCGTCGAATCCGGCAATCTTTTCATTCTTGATGAAGACGATGGGCTCGGTGCAGGGTTCCATGGCCACGCGGATGGGCTCGCCCTGGGTGGGCAGGGGGAGATCCGGCATTTCGGCGGTGTCGAAATGCTTAATCCAGCGCTCCATGATTTTCTGGAGGTCACCCGTGGATTTCAGCTGGGCGATGAAGGCGTTGAACTGCTTGCAGAGCTCGGCGTTGTGCTTGCCGAATACCACGCCCATCTGGCAGGGAGGCACGGGGCTGTCCGGCAGAATGGTCACGCCTTGCGTCTTGCGCACCAGTGCGTAACAAATGACATCGTCCATGATGGCGCCGTCGCACTTCTCCTGCTGCAGAGAGAGCATCATGTCGGCCTCGGTATCAAAGCGGTCCAGCTTGATATCGGGGTAATTTTCCTCCACGTATATATCCTGCACTGTTGAGGAGGGGACGGCCAGCACCCGCCCACGCAGGTCTTCAAAACACGCAATCTTGCCTGTGGCTTGCTGCGAGGATTCTACAGAGGCATCCGAACCAAGTGCCGGAGCCGCGACGAGCATGACATAAGCAACTAAAGTTGCTACAATATGAAGTGTTTTGTTCATGTTGTACAACCCGGGGAGGAACCACCCCGCGCGCGGATTGTAACACAGATGCCCGGGATTGCAAGCTAAATGTTATCCTGCTGCAAATTATTGCAATGCCTACTGTTGTGCTATAATTAACAACAAAAATGCACACCTCTTAAAAAGGAAGTCACCCAGGGGCCGAAACCCCTGGGTGCCCAACTACCCTATGAATCGGACCCTTTCGAGCCCGGGAACCTTTTTTACGTCCGGTCCCGAAGACGAGGTCAGTATATATTGTTTTTTTTAGCCCGTCAAGGCAAAATCTTCATGAATTAACAATTTTTTTGATTATCAAAAATTAAATATTTGCTGAATCATCAATAAGTTTCTGGGCAAGGGAAGCGCAGAAGGCGACACAGCGTTCGCAGGGGCGAGCTGCGTAATAGGCGCTGGTGCGTTCACTGGGGCGGGCTGATTTTTCCATCTCGGTATCAAGGTGAAGCAAGTCGCGACAGTTGAGGCTGCCGAACTCCTTTTTGAAGACCTCTGCCAGCTCTCGGGTAAGAGAGAAGATGATTTCCTTATCATCCGGGTTACCGGTGAGGTTGCCCTTGCAGAATCCTGCTACCATGCAGAGTCCGGAGAATGCTCCGCATGTGCCGCGCATGCGGCCGAGCCCCGCGCCGAAGGCAGAGGAAAAACGCAATGCTGCGGTTTCGCTCATGCCGACTTGGTCAGCCATGGCGGCAAAGACTGATTGGGCGCAGTTGAATCCCTGGTGGAAGTAGTGGAGCGCTTTTTCTTCGGCTTGCATGGCCGTGAGCATACGCTCGTGCGCGCGATTTGTCAATGCTGCACTTTTTGCTCGCTTTGCGGTGCGCCGAGTGGTAGAATCAGCGCAGCAGAGAATAACGATATGACACAGCGTACATTGGTGAAGCATGCGTTGGCCAGTGAAGCTCCCATGGAGCAGATTCTGGTGGAGGGTTGGGTGCGTACACGCCGCGATTCCAAGACTTTCTCATTCCTTGAGGTTAACGATGGTACAAGTCTGGCCTCGATTCAGGTGGTGGCCGATTCCGGTATCCCCGGCTATGAGGACATCGGCCGCATGACCACGGGCTCTTCTGTGAGCATTCTGGGCCGTCTGGTGGAAAGCCCCGGCAAGCAGAAGTGGGAGATTCAGGCCACAACCATCCGTCTGGTGGGTGGTGCGCCTGAGAATTATCCTCTGCAGAAGAAGGGCCACTCGCCCGAGTTCCTGCGCACCATCGCTCACCTGCGCCCCCGTACGAACCTGTTCGGCGCCATTTTCCGTACCCGTTCCCGCATGGCTGCAGCCGTGCACCAGTTCTTCCTGGAGCGCGACTTCGTGTGGGTTCACACCCCCATCATCACCGCCAGCGATTGCGAAGGTGCAGGCGAGATGTTCCATGTGACCACGCTTGACCCGCTGGCGCAGAACAAGAGCTACGATGACGATTTCTTCGGCAAGCCTGCCAACCTGACCGTGTCCGGCCAGCTGGAGGGTGAGACCTTTGCCTGCGCACTGAGCAACATCTACACCTTCGGCCCCACATTCCGCGCCGAGAACAGCAACACCTCCCGCCACGCTGCCGAGTTCTGGATGATTGAGCCCGAGATTGCTTTCTGCGATATCTATGGTGATATGGATATTGCCGAATCCTTCATCAAGCACATCGCCCGCACCATGCTCAACGATGCCAGCGGGGACTTTGAGTTCTTCTGCAAGTTCGTGGACAAGGGCCTGCGCGCCCGTCTGGAGGAAGTGGCCGAGAAACCCTTCGTGCGCTGCTCCTACACCGAGGCCATCGAAATCATGCAGGCCAGCGGCGAGAAGTTTGAGTACAAGCCCTACTGGGGTATGGACATGCAGAGTGAACACGAGCGCTTCCTGACCGAAAAGCACTTCAAGTGCCCCGTGATTGTCTATAACTACCCGAAGGAAATCAAGCCTTTCTACATGCGCCTTAACGATGACGGCAAGACTGTGACCGCCATGGATGTGCTCGTGCCCGGCATCGGTGAAATCATCGGCGGCAGCCAGCGTGAGGAGCGTCTGGAAGTGCTGGAGGGCAACATCGAGCGCATGGGCATGGATAAGGAAGCCTACTACTGGTATAATGATTTGCGCCGTTTCGGCACTGTGCCGCATGCCGGTTTCGGTGTGGGCTTCGAGCGTCTCATCATGTTTGTGACGGGTGTGCAGAACATCCGCGACGTACTGCCGTTCCCGCGCACTCCCCGCAACTGCGAGTTCTGATATAAAGTTGTCGCGATAGAAAACGTATGAAGTCACGTGCGGAAGAGTTTGCTGAGTGGGGTACCGAAGTAGTGTTCGGTCGCGCCCGTGGTTTTCGCGCGTGGCTCATGCGCTGCCTGCTGCGTTTCGCATCGTTCTTTTTCTGGGTGCTGGTGCAGGTACGTCTGTTCCTGTTCCGCCGCCGCATCAAGACGGTGCACTACCTCGGCACCTTCGTGGTGAGCGTGGGTAACATCACAGCAGGTGGTACAGGCAAGACCCCCGTGGTGGAGCTGCTTTCCCGCAGCCTTGCCTCCCGCGGACGCAAGTGCGCCATTCTGACCCGTGGTTACAAGAGTCACGATCTGGACAAGCCTCAGGTATGGCTGGATAAGGAAGGCAAGCGCGTCAAGCATATTCCCAAGATTGCCAGCGATGGCGTGACCCGCTACCTCAGCCCGCTTTATGCCGGTGACGAGCCCTTCATGCTGGCTCGCAATCTGGATAACGTGGCCGTGCTTGTGGATAAGGACCGCGTGAAATCCGGTATCTTTGCCATCGAACAACTGGGCAGCAATACGCTTATTCTGGACGACGGTATGCAGTTCCTCAAGCTCAAGCACGAGATTGACATTGTGCTGGTGGACTGCGGTTTCCCCTTTGGCACGGGTGCTTTGCTGCCCCGTGGTACCATGCGCGAGCCCCGCGCCAGCCTTAAGCGCGCCAGCTATATCATTCTGACCAAGAGTGAGGGTAAGCCGCAGGATGAACTTATCGCCACTATCCGCAAGTACAACAAGGTGGCCGATATCATTGTGACTAATCATGCCCCTGTGTTGCTCGAAAATATTTTCACAGGCGAACAGCTTCCGCTTTCTGCACTCAAGGGTAAGTATGTGGCCTGCCTGAGCGGTATCGCCCGTCCCGAGAGCTTCGAAAACCTCGTGGAATCTCTTGGTGCCAATGTCGAAATCCGCCGCAGCTATCCCGACCACTACTGGTTCGACCAGGAGGATCTGGATGCCTTTGTGGACCGCTGCGCCGAACGCGCCATGGATATGATTGTGACCACGGAGAAGGATGCTGTGCGCTTCCTGCGCCCCGGCGAGATGGATGTGCCCATCTACTTCCTGCGCATCCAGATTGATATCCTCCAGGGACAGGAGAAGTGGGATGCCATGATTGACCGCATCTGCGGCCTCGGTGTCCCTCAGCCCCGCCCGGAATGGGGCGACGTGCTGTAAACAGACAGTTTTGAGTATAATAAAAAGGAGCGGCAGAATGTTCTGCCGCTCCTTTTGCGTGTTGGAAAATCCTTACATGGAAATCGTGAAGGCCAGCTTGGCGGAGATGGTCTTGGCAATGCCCAGTACCTGGTCGTCTGAGACAGGCATGTTGGTCTTGATGACGGCCAGGGAATCGCCGCTCTTGTGGTCAGTGGGAGCCACGATGTTCTCGATATTGATGCCAGCCAGAGAAAGAGCCTGACCAATGGCGGCCACCACGCCGGGGCGGTCGGCATAGCGCAGCACAAGCGTGTTGCCGGCCAGCGTGGCATACAGGTGGTCGAATTCAGCAATGCGGGATACCACGGGGGTCCCATCCACTACCAGGCCGCGCACGCTGGAGACAATCTGCTGGCCGTCCACCTCCATGAAGAGATCGATGGTGAGGGCGTCGTCATAGAACTTGTCGTCCTTGGGTTCGCGGGCCTTGTAGACAATGCCGTGCTCACGGAAGGAGGTTTCTGCGGCTGCGGGCATAAGGCCGGTTTCTGCACCGGGAACAGCCCCCTGGAGAATCCACGGTGTGAACCACTTGCGGTAGGAGCGCAGGTTGTTGTAGAAGGTGCATTCGATGCGGCGGATGGGCTTGCAGCCACCTGTGTAGTAGCAGAGCTTGCCGAGCATGGCAGCGAGCTGGAGCTGGGCAGGATGCAGGCCGACGGGACGCTCTGCGTTGATAACACAGGAGGTGTCGCCGGTGGTGAAGTAATCAATCATCTGCTTGGCGGCCTGCATGGCGGCGTTTTTGTTGGCCTCCTTGGTGTTGGCGCCCAGGTGGGGCAGCAGCAGGTCGGCCACATCAGCGCTGGGCTGCATGGCGGCAGCATCCTTGGGATGCACGTCGGTGCAGTAGATGATGTTCTTACCCGCGGCCTTGGCTGCGCGGATAGCATCTTCATCTACCACGCCATAGCGGGAGCAGTTGATGAGCATGGCGCCGTCCTTCATCATGTTGATGAGGTCGGCATTGATGAGGTTGCGCGTGGCGGGGCCACCGGGCACGTGCAGGGAAATGATATCAGCAGTGGAGAAGATTTCCTCCATTTCCGTAGGCGTGGCGCCGATGTTGAGGGCGCGCTGCTTGGAAAGGAAGTGGTCATAGCCCAGTACCTTGCACTCGAAGCCCTGCAGACGCTTGACGAGCAGGCGGCCGATATTGCCGAGGCCGAGAATACCCACGGTCTTGTTGGTAAGCTCGCGCCCCATGTACTTTTTCTTGTTCCACTCGCCGGCGCGGGTGGTCACATCTGCCGGCACCACATAGCGGTAGGCTGCCAGAATCATGGCAATCACCTCTTCGGCCACGGCGTTGGAGTTGGCGCCGGGGGTGTTCATCACATCTATGTCCTTGGTGCGGGCATACACATAGTCAATGTTGTCGTAGCCTGCGCCGGCGCGGATAACGCACTTGAGGCCGGGCAGGGAATCGATGATGGCGGGGGTGACTTTCTCAGAGCGCACGATGATGCCGGCGGCATCCGGGTTGGCGGCCACGAGTTCCTCGATGGGGGCGGAGTCATCCTGCACTACATCGTAGCCGGCGGCCATGAGGGTGGCCGCAGCAGCTTTGTCGAGCTTGGTAGGAATCAGAATTTTCATATCGTCAGAAAAAAGGTTAGCGTTCGATTTCGTGGGCGAAGAGGCCGCTGCGCAGTTTCGGTTCGAACCAGGTGGATTTGGGCGGCATGATTTCGCCGCTGTCGGCCACATTGAAGAGGTCATCCATGGTTACAGGGTAGAGAGCAAAGGCCACACCTTGTGTGCCTGCGCGGGTTTCGAGCTCATCGAGTCCTCGGATACCGCCCACAAAGTCGATGCGCTCGCTGGTGCGGGGGTCAGTAATGCCCAGCACAGGGGCGAGCAGGTTGCTCTGCAGAATAGCGCAGTCCAGGCTTTCGATAGGGTGGGAGGCGTTGAAGGTACCTTCCTTGGCAGTGATGCTGTACCACTTGCCGCCCAGGAACATGCCGAACTCGTGCTTGGTGCGCGGGGCGTGCGGCTTGCCGGGTGCTGTGGGCGCCACGGTGAACTTCTCCCCGATGGTGCTCAGGAAATCAGCTTCGCTCAGGCCATTGAGGTCGAATACCACGCGGTTGTAGTCCATGATGAAGAGGTCTTCATCGCAGAAGGTCACAGCCATGAGGTAATTGAACTCCTCCTCACCCGTGTAATCGGGGTGCTCGGAGCGGCGCTTGGCAGATACGGCAGCGCTGCTGGCTGTGCGGTGGTGACCATCGGCTATGTAGAGTACGGGCACTTCCTCGAAGCCCTGGCGGATGGCGGCGATGGCATCGTCATCAGTCACCGGCCAGAGCAGGTGGGTCACACCATCATCGCTGGTGAACTCGTACTCGGGCTTGTGGAACTTAATCCACTCGCGGATGGTGGTGGCAATGCCTTCGTGTTTGCGGTAGGCCAGGAAAACGGGTTCGGTCTGCGTGGAGCAGGTGTCGAAGTGGTTGATGCGGTCGAGCTCCTTCTCTTTGCGGGTAAGCTCGTGCTTCTTGATGGTGCCGTTCTGGTATTCATCCACGCTGGCGCAGCCGACGATGCCGGTCTGAACGCGCCCCCACATCATCTGGCGGTAGATGTAGTAGCAGGGTTTCTCCTCGCGGAAGAGGAATCCCTTGCGAATGAAATCCTGTAGGTTGCGGGAACTTGTTTCGTAGGTGATGGCATCGTGGATTTCTTCCTCGCTGGTGTCGATATCTGCGCGGCAGATATGGAGATAGGACGATGCGTTGCCGGCGGCCATGGCGCAGGCCTCCTGGTGGTTCATCACGTCGTAGGGAAGGCAGGAAACCTGCTCCGCGTACTGCTTGGGAGGACGAATGGCGGCAAAGGGACGAATAGTAGCCATAGTGTTAGTTTCAGTTGTAAGTTTTGAAGGGAGTCAGTGACCTACCTGGGCCATGTGTACCAGGGCTGCGGCCAGGTTCTTGGAACCATAGTACTCGGCAGCGGCAATGCGGTCTGCCTGGGTTTCGATGATTCGGTTAATCTTGCGGATGGTGGGCAGGTAGCGCTCCTCGTAGGCCTGTACCTCGATTTCGGTGAGCGGGGGCAGGTTGTTGAATGAGCGTGTCCACTGTTGCAGTTCATCACGCAGGCGCATTATCTGGGGAACTGCGGCTTCTGCCGTTTCATGGTTCTGCACCGCTGCCATGTACTGGCAGAGTGTTCCCAGCAGCACGATGCCGTTGCGGAGCCTCTGCTCGCCTTCGGGGAGCGCGGGTGCAGGGGCTGCTGCCGGTTGGGGTGTTGCCACTACATGGGGCTCCGCGTACGACAGCGAAGCACTCAGAAGAGGTATGAGAAAAATCAGCTTCTTCATTTTTCAATCATCATGCACATGAGACGGAATGTCTGAGCCAATGCAACTGACTGGTAACAGTTTGCATTACGCAGTCGGGATATCTGCTCGTACATACGCCCCCATTCCTCGCGCATTTTCTGGCCATGTTTGGCGCGTACTGCTTCATTCTGCCGCGCAGAGAGGCGCGGAAGCTTGTGCAGCTGGTTGCGCGTATCGTAGATTTCGCCAAGGGTTTTGTGAAGCTCAGGTGCTACTGCGTCTGCACTTGCGGTATCCCTGGCTTTCTGCAGAATGGGAATCAGCTTGCCCGGTAAGGCTGTGTAGTCGGCAAATGCCTTGTCCACTGTGGCGGGCAGCTCCGTTGCAGGAGCTGCACATACCACGGGAGTTGCAAGGCACATCAATGCAATGCCGGCGCGGGTCATATTCAGAGATATACGGTTTACTTAGCCGCGGGAGCAGGAGCCGGCTGCTGACCTTCAGGGGCAGGCGTAGTGCCGGGCTGCTGGGCAGGTGCGGGTTCCTTGGGCTTCTCTACCTCCATGGTGTTTTCGCCGATATCGGAGTCGAGCTCGCGCTGGGCTGCTTCCAGTGCTCCGTCTATCTGGGCCTCGGCATTGGCGGTGAGGGTGTCCAGACTTCTCGTGGCACGCTCAAGGGAAAGTTTCAGCGAGGAGTAGCTGCGCTTACGCTTGCGGATCTCCGCCTGCATGTCCTTGTGCTGGTCAATCAGGGGCTGCTTGTATTCGGTGGGCAGCAGTTCGCGCTTCATACCGCGGATGATATCGAACGCAGCGATATTCTGCAGTTCCTTCTCTGCTCCGTCCAGGTCGCCGGTTACCATCAGCATGCGTACTTTCTCCATGTCATCCCAGAACTGGGTGAGCAGGGAGGGCACGGTGCCGGCCTGCTTGTCAATCGGACGATCCTGGTTGCGGCGGATAGCGTCCTTGACCTTGTTCACGCTGATGCGCAGCATCTTGAGGTTGCGATTCTGGGGAATGAACCATACGGTGGCAATGTCGTCACCATCTTCGCGAAGCTGGGCTGCAAGCTCGTTGTACTGGCGCTCGTCCAGCTTGTCCATGGCGTTGCGCTTCTCCGGGACGAGACGCTTGCGTGCGGCTTCTTCGCGCTCCAGACTCTTGGTCCAGGAGGTCTGCAGCTTCTGCAGGGTCTTGATGTAGCGTTCGTATGCGGGTTTGTACTGGGGAATACCTTGGTAGCGCTCGCGCATAATTTCGAACTTGTCGAGACCCGCCACCTTGCGGCGGCGCTTCTTCTCCTTCATGTCCACCACCATGGCATTGTAGGCGGCTTCGCCATCGCGCACATACTGGTCGCGCTGGTCGGCGCTCACTTTATCAAAGCTGTAATCCGCGGCGCCGGCCTTGTTGAACTCATCCTGCAGTTTGCTCACTTCCAGGGCTCGCTTATCCATGTCGGGCAGCTGGCGGGTGACTCGTGACTTCACATTGTTGCACTGGCTCTGCAGCGCGCGGCTGGGCTTGGAAATCTTGCCCACAATGGCATCAAGGTTAGCCAGCTTCTCGCGCAGGCGCAAGGTGGCATCCTTGGCCTTGTCTTCACCTTCGCGCTGGGCCACGTTGCCGTCAGCAATGGGTTCGGGGGTGTCTGTCTTGGCTTCGCCCTCGGGAGCTTTGTCAGTACCGGCTTCAGGCGTAGCGGGCGTGGTATTGGCGGGGGTGTCAGGGGGAGCGGGGGCCTCGGCAGGAGCCGGGTCTTCTTCCTCCTTCACGATTTCGCGCATCATGATGACGCTGCTGGTGGGCACCTCCCTGGTCACCATCTTGCCGGACTTGTCCTTGCCGCGGAACTTGGTGCTGGTGCTGCTCTTGTAGATGACGGTGCAATCTGTGAAGCGCTCGGCGGAGGTCAGCGTAATATTATACTCCGCGGCCTGTGCAAACGTGGCCGACAGCGCAAGGAGCGAAAGAATGAGGGCTGTTTTCTTCATTTTCGTGAGGGGAAATGGATTTTCAACTGCTATACTAACACAAGAAAGATGCTCTTGCAAACATCAAATTGAGCATTGACAAGAAAAGCAGCGATTTTGCGGAAAATAAAGGGATTTGCGGCCCACAAAAAAGGCGGAACCGAACCAGAGAATGCTCTGATTCGGTTCCGGTGTTTTCGCGGAAAAAATATCTTGCTTATCAGGAAGCGAAGTGGTCGCGGATGGCCTGGGCTGCGGCGCGGACCAGGGGCGGCCCGTTGAAGATGAAGCCGCTGTACAGCTGCACCAGGGAGGCGCCGGCCTTAATCTTGTTCACGGCGTCCTCTGCGGTGGTGATACCGCCCACGCCGATAATGGGGATGCTGCCGTTGAGCTCCTGGGCAAAGGCGGCCAGGGTTTCGTTGGCACGGTTGTAGAGGGGCTTGCCGGACATGCCGCCGCTCTGGCTGGCATGCGGGGAATCCTCCACACCGAAACGGGTGGTGGTGGTGTTGGAGCAGATGAGGCCGTCCAGCTGGCAATCCTGGAATACATGGGCCAGGTCGCGGATCTGGGCCTCGCTCATATCGGGGGAAACCTTCATCACCAGCGGCACGTAGCGACCGGTCTCATTCGCGAGGTTGGCCTGCTCGCTCTTCATGAGGGCGAGGAGGTCGGCGGCGCTGTCAGCCTTGGCCAGGTCCTGCAGGTTGGGTACATTCGGGCAGGAGAAGTTGATGGCTACATAGTCGGCCACGTCCCACACGGCGCGCAGGCAGGCCAGGTAGTCCTGGTGAGCCTCGCTGTTGGGGGTTACCTTGTTCTTGCTGATGTTCACACCGAGCACGCCCTTGAAGCGGCGGGTGCGGCGGATGTTCTCCACGCCTTCATCCACGCCGGGGTTGTTGATACCCATGTGGTTGATGATGGCCTGCTGGGGAATGCAGCGGAACAGGCGGGGCTTGGGGTTGCCCGGCTGGGGGCGGGGGGTGAGGGTGCCCACCTCCACAAAGCCGAAACCAAGGTGGCCGAAAGCAGCCACAGTGTTGGCTTCCTTATCCATGCCGGCGGCCAGACCCACGCGGTTCGGGAACTTGAGCCCCATCACGGTGACAGGGTCTTCCACCGGTTTGCCCATCATGGCGGGCAGCAGGGGCTCGGTGGCGCGCAGGCCTGCCAGAGTGACTTTGTGTGCTGTTTCCGGGTCCATGCAGAACAGCATCTTCTTGGCCAGATTGTATAAGTACGGGGACACGTATGTGTATCAGGTTTGTTAAAAAAAGTGTGTGTGCGCGGTATTATAAGCAAATGCCGCGGGAAATCAATTCTTTTTATTCCTCTTCCACAACCTGGGTCACAGTGCCGATGGCGGGACAGCTGAACTCGACCACATCGCCGGGTTTCAGGTAGCGCGGCGGGTTCATGCCCAGTGCCACGCCGCCGGGGGTGCCGGTGGAGACTACATCGCCCGCATTCAGGGTCATGAACTGCGACACATAGGCTACCAACTGGGCCACGGGCATGATGAGCTGGGAGGTGTTGGCCTTCTGGCGTACCTCGCCGTTTACCTTGAGCTCCAGTTCCAGATTATCCGGGTCGGGAATCTCATCCTTGGTCACAAAGACGGGGCCGAAGGGGGCGAAGGAATCGTAGCTCTTGCCCTTGGTCCACTGGCCGCCGTGTTCGAGCTGGTAGGAGCGCTCCGAGTAATCGCACATGAGCGTGTAGCCCACGATGGCGCGGCGGGCTTCCGCCTCAGTGGCGCGGTGCAGGGTGTCGCCAATCACTACGGCCAGCTCAACTTCGTAATCCAGCTTGGTGGCGCCTTCCGGGTTGAGTACGTAGGACAGGTCGGAGGAAATGGCGGAGGTGGCCTTCAGGAAAAGCGAAGGCTCTTCAGGTACATCGCCGCTGAACTCGCGGGCGTGGTCGGCATAGCACTTGCCCAGGCATGCCAGGGTGCAGGGCTGCACATGCAGCGCGCTGGAAAGTACCAGTCCCTTGGTGTCCACAGGTACGCCATCGGCAGCACCTTTGGAAATCCAGGTTTCAATCTCCTTGCGCAGCTTCTTACCGCCGGGCAGCATGGCCGCCCAGAGTTGCTCGTCCTGAGCTGTTACGTCAATGAAGCACCCGCGCTTGGGTACCCACAGGCCAATCGTGCTTTCGCCTTCCTCGTCTACGTAGTATTGAAGTCTCATATATCGAAAATGATCTGCTTACATGGAATCCCAGCCGCTGATGGTATCGGGAATGTCATCGAACTTGGGCAACCCGCTTTCCTTGGGCAGGGTGGGGGCAGGAGCCGGTTCGTAGGTGTCAAGCGGCTCGGGTTCCGGGTCGGGTTCAGGCATCTCTTCCTGCTCAGTTCCCTCGGCTTTCTTGATTTTTTCTGCAATGTCCTTGATATGCTGCGGGGTGTAGCCCAGGTCGAGGTTCTCCTCTGTCATGGTCACGGGTTCCCGCTCTTCTTCCTCCTCCACGACAGCGGTGATATTGCGGTAGAGGAACACGCGGTCGCCCTTCATGACCACGCCAGCGCGGATATCTGCGGCGATGATGTTGTTGCGTGCATGTTGGGCTGAGGAAACGATGAGGTTGCCCACGCGGGTTGCCGAGCCATCTGCCGGGTGGCTGATAAGCACGGTGCCTTCCTTCGGCATGGGGCCGATGATGCGAAGCAGGGCAAACTTGTCATTGGAAAACACCTGGTGCACCGCACCCAGATGCAGGGGCGGCGGTATCTCGATGGTGGCTTCCTTCTTGGCGGAGGCATCTTGTTTCTGGTGCATCTGCTGGCATGAGAACAACAGGGCACAACCCAGCATCAGCAGTGTGGCGGGCAGAAATCGTTTCATACGCTCATGTTAGCACAATGCGGCCGTGGGGTCAAGTGGCAAGATATTCTTGCAATGCAGGCAGAAGGATGATAGAATGCGCGCGTACACCCCCAGATATATCTCTTATATGCCCGGTACTTCTGAATTATACCGCCCGAATGCAGCCATTATCTACCAGCGTGCAGATGGCCGCGTGTTGCTCTGCGAGCGCGTGAAACCTGCTGGTGCCTGGCAGTTTCCCCAGGGTGGTATCAAGAAGGGTGAGTCCGCCATGGATGCCGCCTGCCGCGAGGGTATGGAAGAGACGGGGTTCCGCCCGAATGAATATGAAGTCATCGGTGCCCGCGGGCCGTACCGTTACAATTACCCGCCCAAGGAGCGCGAGCGTGTGTTCCAGAAGCGCGGTATTCCCTATGCCGGGCAGGAGCAGCATTACTTCCTCTGCCTCATGCACAGCGACCAGGCTGAGCCCTGGCTGGATAACAAGGAGTTCCGCGACTACAAGTGGGTATTCCCCTCGGAGGTGGACCTCGGTGCGCTGCCTGATTTCAAGCGTCAGGTCTATGAGCAGGTGCTGCACGATTTCTTCAATGTGTGATGCAGCCCATTGCTTACATCCGCAGCCCCTTTGCTGAAAAATTCGGGGTGCCCCGCCAGGGTAACCTCGCGCCGCATGTATACAGTGAGATTGTCTTCGAGCCTGCCTACCGCAATGAGGATTGCGTGCGCGGGCTCGAAAAGTTCTCCCACCTCTGGCTCATCTGGCAGTTTCATTGCAACGGCACGGAGTGGCACCCTACGGTGCGCCCGCCCCGCCTGGGTGGCAATACCCGACTCGGTGTCTTTGCCACGCGCTCGCCTTTCCGCCCTAATGGACTCGGCCTTTCTGTGGTGAAGCTGGTTTCCGTGGAGCCCGGGCCGGTGATTCGAGTGTCGGGCGCGGATATGGTGGACGGCACGCCGATTTTCGATATCAAGCCCTATGTGCCGTATTCGGATGCCATCCCCGATGCGGCAGGCGGATTCACGGAAACACCCTGGGAGCCGCTAGCTGTTCAGCTGCCGGAGAAATTGCCGCAGCAAGCCACCGCCGAGTGGTGCGAGGCTCTGCGCGAAACGCTGGCTCAGGACCCACGCCCTGCCTACCAGCAGGACCCGCAGCGCATCTACCACCTTGTCCTGAAGCCTTTTGAGGTGCATTTCCGTGTGGAGGATAAGCTGGCTATTGTCACCGCCATTACGCCGTATGCCAAGTGATTGGAAAGTAGAGTTCGAGAGCATCTTCCGCGAGAATCTGGTGGGAGGAGCCTCTGTCTCTGTCTGGCAGCATGGGCAGGAGCTGCTGACTCTGCATGAGGGCTGGCAGGAGGATGCACTGGTTCCTGTGTTTTCGGCTACCAAGCCGGCTTCGGCTCTATGCCTGTTGATGGCGCTGCACGACTGCTGCCGTGGTCCTGAACTGGAGGTAGGGGATATTTGGCCTGCCTTTCCTGCACCGCATTGCACCATTGCCGAACTGCTTTCACACCAGTGCGGTCTGGCCGCCCTGGCAGAACCTGCTCCGCTTGAAAATCTGGATGCATGTCGCGCGGCGATAGAGCGCAGCACCCCCGCCTGGCTGCCGCCGCAGCACGGATATCATCCCCAGACTTTTGGCCCGCTGGTGGATATCCTGATGCTCGAGCTTACCGGCATGCGTGTGGGTGAGTTCTGGGAACAGCGTATTCGCCGCCCGCATGGGCTGGACTTCTACATCGGGCTCCCCGAGAGTGAGTTCCCCCGCGTACAGATGCTCCAGGCGCCGCGCATCCAGCCTGGCTACATGCAGCGCGATGAGTTCTACAAAAAATATTTCGATGCCAATTCCAGCGTGTACCGCGCCTTCCACAGTATTGTGGGTTTCGGGACACCGCGTGAGATGAGCACTCCTGCGGCCTGGCAATGTGCCAGTCCGGCCAAGGGAGGCGTGGCCAGTGCCCGAGGGCTAGCACAGTTTTACCAGCTGCTCATGTCGGATGCCATTCCTGCCGACGTGCGGGAGTGGTTATCCACGCCGCAATGCAGCGGCTGGGATCATACCCTGCAGCAGGAAACAGCGTTCACCTGCGGAGCCATGTGCGAGCCTGCGCAGCTATTCCCTGGCAATGGTTTCGGCCACGCCGGGGCAGGGGGAAGCCATGCTTTCTGCTCTCCGTCCACCGGCATTTCCTTTGCCTATGTGATGAACCGCATGGAGCTGGGAAATCTGCCCGGTGCACGTGTCAAAGCTTTGCTTTCAACAGGTATACCAGGCTTGTGAGTAAAAGAATGGCTACCACGAGGAGTGCGTAATAGAAGACACCCGCGAAAATCCAGGGCATGGACATGGGGCCGTTCAGCTTTCCGTAGCTCCACAAGTCCAGTATACAGTAGTAGAGAGGCACGATGGCTGCAATTCCCCAGCCCAGAATCAGTGTGGAAACGAAGCGCAGAAAGAAGGTCTGCGGGGTGAACATCAGGCGCTGTACGATGCCCATGATGAACATGGTGGCAAACACGCTGGTGATGAACAGAAAGTCCATGGGGCGTTCTTCAACATGGTGGCCGCTCATGTACCGGTATACTTCCTGCCCGATATCGAGGAAAGTGATGCCGGCTGTCAGCACAAGGATGCTGATGAGTACAAAACGCGTCATTGTCTGGCGTTCAGGAAGTTGACGATGCCGTGGCCGATGGTTTCCGCATAGCGGATGGCGTTCTTCTCCTTGCCGAGGAATCTGGCGTGCTCAGGGTTGGAGAGGAAGGTGGCTTCGGTGATGGCTGCGGGAACGAAGGACTCATTGCAGGCGTTCAACCAGTCGCCTCCGCCCTTGCGGCCATCGTTGCGGATGATGACCCCGCATCGCACCCCGTTGTTGGGCATGCCTCCTTTGTCATAGATGTTATCGGTGATGACATCTGCCAGAGCCAGACCAAGCCCCGTGCCTTCCTCGTTGCAGTAGATGGCGCCCTTGTTGTAGACCATCCACTTGGCGGTCATGCTGTTGTGGTGCAGGTAGACCACGGCGGCGGGATTCTGGTCGAGCGCGTAGTTGGTGCTGAGCATACCCACGGCCATGCGGTGCGGGTGGTGTTTGGAACGGTAAATAGCATTCGGCTCAGGGGTGTTCACATGGTGCACCTTCTCACGGGTGGCGATTTCAGCCAGTTTCTTATCCGTGGGCATAGCGCCTCGGCAGCAGATGCGGCATTCATAACCGGCATTGCGGATGACTCGCGCGGTGTACCCCGCATAGCGATACCAGAACTCGCATTCCTCGATGTTGCCGTAGCGCTTATCAGGGGTGCGGGCACCCTTGCCGCCACGCACGGGGTGGTAGTAGTGGCCGATGTCGAGCACCACAACTTTCGATTCCCTCACCTGCGCGCGCATGCGCTGCTGCATGCAGCTGGTGAACAGGAGCAGTGGAAGCAACAGGAGGTAAAGGAAGAGCTTTTTCATAATCCGAGTTCGGTCTGGCCGCCGGGCAGGGTGGCACCCAGCTTCTGATAGGCTGCGGGCAGGGCTTCGCGTCCGCGCGGGGTGCGCTTGATATAGCCCTGCATGATAAGGAAGGGTTCGTGCACGTCTTCGATGGTGGATTCATCTTCGCCCACGGCCACTGCCAGCGAGGAAAGCCCCACGGGGCCGCCGCCGAACTTATAGATGATGGTTTCGAGCAGGCGCTTGTCCATTTCATCGAGACCGTCTTCATCGATATCAATCATGCCTAGTGCCGCGTGAGCCACTTCGGCGGTGATGCGGCCATCGGCCTTCACCTGAGCGTAGCCTCGCACCCAGCGGAGCAGGGCATTGGCCACGCGGGGAGTGCCGCGGGAGCGGCGGGCAATGGCCAGCGCACCGGCCGGTGCCAGATCAATATCTAAGAGACCCGCTGAGCGGTGCAGAATCTTGCAGAGCTCCTCGGCTGAGTAGTAATCCAGTCGGTTGACGAGCCCGAAACGGGAGCGCAGCGGCCCAGTGAGCATGCCGGCGCGGGTGGTGGCGCCCACCAGGGTGAACTTGGGCAGATTCAGCTGGATGGAGCGGGCGTTCGGCCCCTGGTCGATGATGATATCGAGCCGGAAATCCTCCATGGCGGGGTACAGGTACTCCTCGATGGCAGGGTGCAGACGGTGAATCTCGTCGATGAAGAGCACGTCGCCTTTCTCTACATTGGTCAGAATGCCGGCAAGGTCGCCCGCCTTTTCAATCTGCGGGCCGCTGGTGGTGTGCAGTCTGTGCCCCACGGCGCTGGCAATGATGTTGGCCAGGGTGGTTTTGCCCAGCCCGGGAGGCCCGCTGAGCAGCACATGGTCGAGCACATCGCCGCGCATGCGGGCTGCCTCCACCATGAGCATGAGTCGCTCCTTCACCTTCTCCTGCCCGCAGAACTCACTGAATGCAGGGGGACGCAGCGAAAGATCATAGCTGGTGACGGGGGTATCCGTCATGCGGGTGTAGAGGGAATCGGCCATTACGTGGGGCAATGTAGCACATTTGCCGCCTGTGGTCAAGAAACGCGCGCGCCCTATTGATTTTTCTTGATTATGGCAGGCGATTGGTGTAGTCTAAAGATTGAGTTTATGCCCGTAGTCATCACCATCTTCGGATTCTGCATCTGCAGCTTCACCTCGGCCTGTTTGGGGCGGAAGCAGCGGGGGCTTGTGCTGTACCTGTTTGCGGTGCTGCTCGGCCTGCCGGTGGCTGTGGGCTGTGCCGTGGCGGGGTGGCAGGTGCATGGCTGGGCCGGGGGAATCGGCATGGGAATATGCGCCCTGCTGGTGGTGCTTTTCCTGCGGGGCTTCTGCGTATTCTGGATGCGCATGTGCCGCCGCCTGAATATCTGGATTCACCGCATGTGAGCGGCGCGCCGCTGCTGCACATAGAAGATGCCGGCGGCGAGAGCTGCACCGAGGGTATCGAGCAGCATGTCCTTCTGGGCGTCCCAGATATCGCCCTGCGCGCCCAGGAAGGCCTGGCCTGCGTCACCACCGTCTATTTCTGCATAGGCCCATTCGGCAATTTCCCATACGCCGGCAATAGCCAGCATGAATACCACACTGAACCAGGCAGCAGTGCCGATGCTGTTCACCAGACGCCGCTGCCAGAGCGCCTCGGCAATGGCGATACTGCCCAACCCCACAGCAAAGTGGGC
Organism: Akkermansia sp.; assembly: GCA_045644745.1. Classification (GTDB taxonomy): domain Bacteria; phylum Verrucomicrobiota; class Verrucomicrobiia; order Verrucomicrobiales; family Akkermansiaceae; genus Akkermansia. The sequence goes on along the minus strand of JAZRHL010000035.1, from coordinate 17,676 downwards.
TACTCGGTCGTAGTGGTTGCGCCCCTCCCCGAACAGGCGGGAGACAGACTCGAAGGGGACGAACTCAAAGGTGTAGTGCGCGCCGATAATCTGCATGGCACACCAGATGAACAGGCATGTGTAGGCTGTGTTGGAAAGACGAATCCTGCGGAAAGTGCCTACCAGTGCCGTAACAAGCAGGATGACCGCCGTCATTTCCGTCCACCACACCTGCATGTCGTGCGGGTTGATGAATGACCACGCAGTGAGTCCGAGCGTGAGCGTGAGCAGCAGGTGGGGGAAATGCTTGTTCATGGCGTGCCGGGGTTATTCTTCTTCCTCTTCGGAGTCTTCATCCTCGTTATCTTCCTCCGGCACATAGTCCTCGGGCACGGGGGTGTGCAGGCGGATGTATTCACGAATTTGTTCGTATTTCTCGGGAGTGACGATGTAATCGGTTATCCCTTCGTCAAGATCGGTGTGCAGGATGCCTTTGGAATCCTCCTCGATGTGGTAGTAATACTCCTTATCTCCGTTGCGGCAGATGCCGAGGATGGGCTGGGTTTCCTGATAGGTGTTCAGCACATCCTGGGAATTGAAGAAGTTACGCGCAGAATTGGGGAAGTTGTAAGTTCTGTCGGGGTTGTTCACATCGGCCATGATGGCCTCGAACTCGGCGATGGCCTCTTCATCCTGCACCATGAGGCTTTCTCCCTCATCGAAAGGGTCGAGGATGAGCTGGTTCTGCGTGCAGCAGACCAGCATCAGGGACAGGAGGGGTAACAGATAGCGTTTCATCTTCGGTCGAAAATCAGACGGTGAGAGCCAGCAGGAAGAGCCCCATGTGCAGGGAAGAGAGCCCCAGCAGCACATTCATGCGCTTGTCGGCAGGCATGGTGCGCACCTTGAGCAGAATGTAGCCACCCACTACGATGGCTGCCAGCCACACGAGGTTCCAGTGGAAGCCGGGCAGGAAGAAGGCTGTCTGCTTCAGGGTGACATAGGGGGCAATGAGGAAGGCCATGGCCAGACCGCGGGCGCGCTTCTCGCCCATGCGCACAGCGAGGGTTCGCTTGCCGGTGGTGGCGTCTTCCTTGCGGTCGCGGATGTTGTTCACTTCAATGAGCAGGCAGGAGAGCAGGCCGCACTGCACACCCAGAATGAAGGCGGCGCCGTACACCATCTCATAGCCCGGCTGCCAGCCAATCTGCACAAAGACGGTGCCGGCCACGGCCACCAGACCAAAGAAGAGCAACACAAAGAGCTCGCCCAGGCCATGGTAGGCCAGCGGCCAGGGGCCGCCAGTGTAGCCATAGGCAAAGAAGAGGCTCGGAATACCGATGAGCAGCACCGGCCAGCCCTGTGACAGAATGAGAGGCAGGCCGAATGCCGAGGCGGCCAGTAGAAAGAAACAACCCCAGAGTTTTACGGCGGTGGGGCTCATATCCCCGCTGGCGGTGATGCGGCGAGGCCCCTGGCGTTTCTCGGTATCGGCGTTGCGGGTGGCATCGATGGCGTCGTTGAAGAAATTGCAGGCAATCTGGATGCAGGCGCAGCTGAGCACAGTGAAGGTTGCCAGCCACCAATCGAGCTTAATACCCATTTCGGGGTGGTGCTGCTGGAACTTCCAGACAATGAGGCAGCCTGCCCACACCGCCACAAAGCCGGCGGGCAGGGTCTTGGGACGGGCAGCCAGGATAATGGCGCGGAGTTTATTCATGATGAGAGAAAAGTCTTATTTTCGGGGGAATCGGCGGCGGCCACCGGCTGCAGCGCGGAACGGGTCGAAGAGTTTATCCAGCCCGCTGTTCTTGATGAGTAGTGTCTGCTCCATGAGACGGCCCAGCTTGCCTTTCGGCCAGCCGCGCTGCCAGAACCAGTCGAGGTATTCCGTGGGCAGGTCCATGAGCGGGCAGCCATCGGGCGGGTAGTTCTCCGGCCCATACATGCCGAAGGGCATGTGCATGGCGGCTATATCCGCCAGAAGCTGGCGGAGGTCATCTGCCGTGGGTATGGGGGCGGGCTCCATCAGCGTACCACGCTCCAGGTCAGGCTTTCACCTGCATACATGGGCACTACCTGCTGACCATAGCTCTTGTAGCATGCCGGCACGGCCATGGGTGTATCGCGCAGGGTAACCTGCTTCTGCACAGGCTGCAGGCCATACCACTTGCAGGCATTGTCGCTCACGAAGGCCTGCAGCTTATCCAGAGCTCCGTGGGAGGCAAAGATCTCTGCCAGCTTGGGCAGGGCTACTGGACCGGTGAACACACCGGCGGCGCAGCCGCAGGCCTCCTTCTTGCAGCGCGGATGCGGTGCGGAATCGGAGCCGAAGAAAAGTCGCGGGTGGGCATCCAGCGCCGCCTGCAGCAGGGCATCGCGGTCCTCGGGGCGCTTGGCGATGGGCTTGCAGAACAGGTGGGGACGCAGGGCGCCGCCCGCCACATCATCAAGCGTGATGATGAGGTGCTGCAGTGTGACAGTAGCGCAGATGTTCGGGAACTCATCGAGCAGCTGCAGGGCAGCAGCGGTGGTGATGTGCTCCATGCTCAGCTTCAGGCGCGGGTACTTGGTAGCCAGGTGGCGGTATACGCTCAGGAACTCCTGCTCTCGGTCCATCACAAAGCCATGGCTTTCACCATGCACGAGCAGGGGAATGCCCAGTTCTTCCATGATGCGCAGCGTCTTGTCTGCCTGGTCGATGTCGGACACGCCGCCCTCGCTGTTGGTGGTGATGCCGGCGGGGTAGAGCTTGAAGCCGAAGAATCCGGGAGTTTCGCGGGCGACCTGCAGTTCTTTCTCGCCCAGGGCGGTGAAGAACAGGGTCATGTACGGAGTGAAGGCTGCGCCATCCATCGCCTGCGTGATGCGCCCGGCATAGGCCTGCATCATTTCCGGCGTGGTCACGGGCGGTACCAGATTCGGCATGATGACAGCCCCTGCAAAATCAGCAGAGAGCGGGGCGGTCAGCTTCAGCATATCACCATCGCGCAGGTGCAGGTGCATATCCAGCGGCGCATTGAGCGTAATCTCCATGCCCCGCATTCTACCACAGCCCGCTCCGCTTTTCAAGCGCGGTTTCAGGAATGTCGCTTCGTTTTGCAGTAGAATGAAGAAACTGTTTTTATGGCATGCTGCATGATTCTCCTTGACTTGCGGCCCCTTGTAGTGCATTCTCCGCCTGCAATGAAGACAGTACTCATTATCGGAGCCGGTGGTGTGGGGCACGTAGTGGCCCACAAGTGCGCCCAGATGACGGATGTGTATGAGAACATCCATCTGGCCTCGCGTACTAAGAGCAAGTGCGATGCCATTGCCGCAGATGTGCTTGCCCGCGAGGGTGTGACGATTACGACGCATGCCGTCGATGCTGATGATGTGGCTGCCACGGTGGCGCTCATCAAGGAAGTGAAGCCCGACCTCGTGCTCAACGTGGCGCTGCCCTACCAGGACCTCCCCATCATGGATGCCTGCCTTGAGGCTGGCGTGAACTACCTGGATACCGCCAACTACGAGCCCCGCGATGTGGCCAAGTTCGAATACAGCTGGCAGTGGGCCTACCAGGACCGCTTCAAGCAGGCCGGCCTGTATGCCCTGCTGGGTTCCGGTTTCGACCCGGGGGTGACCAACGTATACACAGCCTGGGCTCTCAAGCACCACTTCGATGAGATTGAGTACCTCGACATCATCGACGTGAATGGTGGCGACCACGGCCAGGCCTTTGCTACCAACTTCAACCCGGAAATCAATATCCGCGAAGTGAGCGCCCCCTGCCGCCACTGGGAGAACGGCGATTTCCAGGAGACCGGTGCCATGAGCATGCACCAGCCCTTTGCCTGTCCCGAGGGTGTGGGTACCTATGAGATTTACCGCATGTACCACGAGGAGATGGAATCTCTCGTGAAGCACATCCCCACCATCAAGCGTGCCCAGTTCTGGATGAGCTTCTCCCCGAACTATATCAACCACCTCACCGTGCTCAAGAATGTGGGTATGACCCGCATCGACCCCGTCATGTACAACGGTGTGGAAATCGTGCCCCTGCAGTTCCTGAAGGCTGTGCTGCCCGACCCCGGTGATCTGGGCAAGACTACCCATGGCCGCACCTGCATCGGCTGCGTGATTCAGGGTAAGAAGGACGGCCAGTACAAGGCTGTGTATGTGTACAACATCTGCGACCACGAGGAGTGCTTCAAGGAAGTGGGCTCTCAGGCCATTTCGTATACCACGGGTGTGCCCGCCGCCATCGGTGGCCGCATGATTCTCTCCGGCACCTGGAGCGGCGCCGGCGTGTTCAACATGGAGCAGAACGACCCCGATCCCTTCATGGAGGCCCTTAACAAGTACGGTCTCCCCTGGAACTGCATCGAACTCACCCGCGAACAGGCCGAAAGCCTCACCGTGGTGAAGTAAGTAAACCTACCATTTCATTCCCGCAGAACCGCCTGATGATGACCTCGTCAGGCGGTTTTCCATTTGGCCGGGAGATGCGCCGGAAAATAAGTGAAGAAAAGCGCACAAAATCAGGAAAAAAGGCTTGCCAGTGGGAAGGGGATTTAGTAGAATGGCGCACCGCGTTTGCCCCCGGTGGCATACAGGTGCCTCATGAGCTGCCGGGTAGGGGCCTTGGTGGAAGCGCGTCAACCATTAACCTACAAACATCATTATAATGAGCAACACTGAACTGGAAGCTTTGATTAATGCCAAGCTTCCGAACTTCCGCAAGGGTGACATCGTGAACGGTACCATCCTTGAAATCCGCCCGCAGGTAGTCCTCGTGGACATTGGTTACAAGTCTGAGGGTGTCATCCCCGTTTCCGAGTTCGAGGACGAGGAAATCGAGGTGGGCGATCAGATCGAGGTGCTTCTTGAGAGCCTCGAAAACGACGAGGGTCTCGTCGTCCTTTCCAAGGAGAAGGCTGCCCACAAGCAGAACTGGGACAAGATTGTGGCCGTTTACAAGGACGGTGGTCTGGTCAAGGGTAAGGTTAAGAGCGTCGTGAAGGGTGGCCTTATGGTCAACGTCGGCGTGGAGGCCTTCCTGCCCGGTTCCCAGGTGGACATCATCCCGCCCAAGGATCTCAACGAGTTCGTGGGCAACGTATACGAGTTCAAGATTGTCAAGGTGAACGACGAGCGCAAGAACATCGTTCTGAGCCGCCGCGAGGTCATCGAGGCCGAGCGCAGCGAGCAGCGCCAGCGTTTCCTGGAGACTGTCAAGATTGGCGACCGCGTGAAGGGCCTGGTGAAGAACATCACCGATTTCGGCGCTTTCGTGGACCTCTCCGGCATGGACGGTCTGCTGCACATCACCGACATGAGCTGGGGTCGTGTGAACCACCCCTCCGAGCTGCTTCACATCGGCCAGGAGCTGGAGGTTCTCATCCTCGACGTGGACCGCGACAAGGAGCGCGTATCCCTGGGTCTCAAGCAGCTGTCCGACAACCCCTGGGCAGACATCGAGGCCAAGTACCCCATCGGTTCCCAGGTCAAGGGCCGCGTGACCAAGCTTCTTGCCTACGGCGCCTTCGTGGAGCTGGAGAAGGGCGTGGAGGGTCTGGTGCACGTGTCCGAGCTGAGCTGGACCAAGCGCATTACCCGTCCCAGCGACGTGCTGTCCCTGGACCAGGAGATCGAGGCCATCGTGCTCAACATCTCTGTGGAAGAGCAGAAGATTTCCCTCGGTATCCGTCAGCTCGACGAGAATCCCTGGGACGCCATCGAGGTGCGTTTCCCCGTGGGTACGGTCATCTCCGGCGCTGTGCGTAACCTCACCCCCTACGGTGCTTTCGTGGCTCTCGAGGAAGGTATCGACGGTATGATCCACGTGTCCGACATGAGCTGGACCCGCAAGATCAACCACCCCTCCGAGGTGCTCAAGAAGGGCGACGTTGTGGAGGCCCGCGTGCTGAACATCGACAAGGAGAACCAGCGCGTATCCCTCGGTATCAAGCAGCTTGAGACCGACCCGTGGGAATCCATCGACTCCCGCTTCAAGGTTGGCGACCTCGTTTCCGGTACCGTGGCCAAGATTGCTTCCTTCGGTGCATTCGTGAACCTGGACGGCGACATCGACGGCCTCATCCACATCTCCCAGCTTTCCGAGGAGCACGTGGAGCGCGTGAAGGACGTCATCAAGGTGGGCGATGCCATCAAGGCCCGCGTCATCAAGGTCGACAAGGTGGAGCGCCGCATCGGTCTTTCCATCAAGGCTGTGAACTACGATCCCGAGCAGCTGCGTCGCGAGACCGCCGCCTTCGAGACCGTTCGCGCCGGCGACATGGTGGGTCTGGAGCAGGCCTTCAACCTGGCTGCCCTGCAGTCCGAGGAGTGGAGCCCCTCCCAGAACTAAGCCGAACGCTTAGCTCAATAAACTTCAAAACCGCTGCGGAGAAATCTGCAGCGGTTTTTGCATTGACCCGGCGCGGTGAGTGGTGTATGCTTTCCCCACATGGCTTCTCTTCCCACCACAGATATTTTCAGCATTCCTTACGTGACTTCGAATCTGGAGGAGGCGTGCTCGCACTGGATACGCGAAGCGCAGAGTACGGAGCGCCCTCTGCTGGTTGCTCATTCAGATGTGCATGTGCTCACCCGCGTGCTGGGAGAATCCGATTACGGGGCAGGGGTGCGTAGCTTTGATTACATCTGCCCGGATGGCATGCCCATTGTGTGGCTGATGCGCCGCAAGGGCGCAGCTGCCAACCGCCTGTATGGCCCGGATGTGATGGAGTGGATGTGGAAGCTGGGGCGAGCTGCCGGTGTGAAACATTTCCTGCTGGGTGGAACGGAAGAGGCTATAGAGCTCCTCAAATCCAATCTTGAGAAGCGCTATCCCGGGGCTGAGGTAGCAGGGTATTACTGCCCGCCCATGCCGCCGTGGCCGGAGGGTGAGGATGAGCGTATGCTGACAGCTATCCGCAAGAGCGGGGCGCATTGCGTGTGGGTGGGCCTCGGCTGCCCGCGGCAGGAACGCTGGCTTTTCAAACATCGTGAGCAGCTGCCGCCGGCTGTGTATTTCGGTGTGGGTGCCGCGTTTAATTTCCATGCAGGACTGGTGCAGCAGGCGCCCGCCTGGGTGCGTGCACACGGCCTTGAGTGGCTCTACCGCCTGTGCAAGGAACCCCGCCGTTTGTTCAAACGATACCTAGTGCACAATACACGCTTTATCTGGTATTGCCTTACCCGCCGCATCTGAATATCAAAAAAGCCCTCTGTTTCCAGAGGGCTTTTTGGTAAATGGATGTTCTGGGTATCAGAACAGGCTGATGGGCAGGGCTGTGCCGGTTTCGCCCAACGTGAAGGAGATGCCGAAGCCTTCTTCCTTCTTACCACCGTTGTCACGCAGGAAGAAGGTGGCACCGACATACCATGCGCCAGCATGGCGGAAGACGGAGTATTGCTGGATCGGCATACGGCCTTCCTCGATTTCGTAGTGCCACTGGGCGGCCAGTGTGTATTTCTCGTTCACACGCAGATTGGTGCGGAGCTGGAACTGACCGGAGTCTTTCTGGGTCGGGTGGTCCTCAATGTTGTGGTAAGATACATATGCTTCCAACCATGAGGAGGGGATGACTCTCGCGCCGATGCTGTACTGCTTGTACCCTTCGCCATTCTCAATGGTCGGGGTCTTGGTCGTCATGTACAGGTTCAGTCGCTCAGAGGGAGAGAATGTGATAACGTTGTAGAGATTGGAGTATGTGTATGAGGAGCTTGGGTTATCAACGTTGTAATCTACAAATGTATCCCATGTCAGGAAACGCTTTCTCTCTCCATCTATGGTTGTTGTGAGCGCGTTCTTGATACCGAAGCGCCAGATGTTCCAGTTGCCCCAACCATCGATGCCGGTGAAGCCGCACAAATCCATGGGAACCGGATTGGTGGTGCTGCCACCATATGTGCTCGACCAGGTATCAACCTGCGGAACGTACTCATTAGAGGACGAAAGCTTACCCTGTGAGTAATTGGCGTAGGGCTGGATGAGGTGCGTAAGCCCCTGCATGCCGTAAGGCTTGAAACAGAAGTTCGGGTAGGTGCCGTGGAACTTCATGTTGATATCGCAGCCAAGATAACCGAGAAGACGGTTGTCTGCGCCGATGCCGCCCACATCGTAGTATCCTGTGTAAGCTGCACCCGTCTTGGGGGTAACGTTCAGGAACTTTAATACGGTCAGGCTCGTGGTCAGCTCGTGCGTGGTGTTGACTCGGAAGTAGCTGTCTGTATTCAGCAGACGTGAATAGTATTCCTTTAACTTATCATCCTTGGCCCTGTCCAGCTTGACCTTGTATTCCAGTTTCTGCTCAGTAGGCAGGAACTGGCGCATGATACAGGCAGAGTTATTGGTCTCGTAGTTGATGCCTGTGTTGCCGATGGCGGAACGTACACGATAGTACGATGCCTGAACTCGCTCATCGGTCATGTAGTAATCGTTCGCTGCAAATCTGGTGAACAGCATGCTCTGGCTCGAATCGGTGCGTCTGGTGAGTCTCACCGTATTATCGGGCTTGTCATCAGTCCTGCTGATATCGGGCATGAAATCGCGGAGCATGTACTGGTCGCTTACCACATTGATATTGGTAGCCAGTTTCCAATCCGCATTCGTATCACCTGAAGGTGTTACATCCCAGAGAGCCTGAAGTGCAATGCGGTAGCGCTCGCGGTCAGTAGGCTTTCTCGGTTTGTCCAGGGGGTTGATCATCGGGTCGGTATCGTCTGCATAGTAGAAGGAGAATCCCTTCATGTCTTTGTGACGCTTGGACATTTCGATGTCTTCCAAATCCAGACCTGTTGCCAGACCACGGCGGGTGCGGCCGTCAAGATGCAGCGTGGCAAGATAGTCAGCCGTGGGCATGATACCGTCCACCCGGCGGTTGCCGAAAAGAATACCGTAGCTGTTTTCCAGATAGGTGCCCCAGTGGGAACGAGATCCGAATCCCGGCATATAACCTTCGCGGGGATTCAGGGAGTGGGAGAAGGTGAACCAGCCCAGCACCGGCACCGTAATATCAGTATCGCCCACGGCAACGCTCAACCGTGATACTTCACCATAGTCACCGGGGTAGATAGTCAGAGTGCCTGTGCCAATCCAGGCGGAGGGGTGCTGCACGTCTTCCGTGGTCACGTATGCATCGTTCACGGTGATGTACTCCTTACCCTCGGCATCTGTGGCGTATTCAATGCGGGAGCCGCGCACCATGAGGCCATTCACCTTGATGCGTACCTTATTTACAGCAGTGTGCTTTTCTTTCCAGTTGTAGAAACCGCCATCTGCTCCTCGCACCAGTACTTCGTCCTGGTAAATGGTTACGGGGCCTTCCAGCGAAGCAATGCTGGATTCCAGCCTTGCTTCAAGGGCAGGTGTGTGAATGTCGGCACCGCTGTCAGTACGCAGTCGAACAGGTACTTCCTTGTCACCTTCGTAGCGGAAAATCTTCTTCTCGTTGTCGTAGGTGATAGTTCCGTTTTCGTTCTGCACCTGCAACTGGTCAGGTATGATAGGAGCACTGCTGCCAAGCCCGGTCACGACACGGTTGGTCACGTCCATGATGGGGTTGGGGTCGTGGCTGCTGTCAAAGATGTCCTCCGGCAGCGGGACCAGGTTTGCTCCACTTGCGTTCAGGTGTGTAAAACCACCCAGGACCAGGGCAAGTGCAACCCTGGAGCGTCGTTTGCTCATTTTGTTTCTATGCTTCCCCATTGACTCTTTAATACTGCACTATTATTTAGGATTTGTCAAGTATCTACCCATGTTAGCAGGTAGATTTTAATGAAGTGCCGCAGTAACGGACCATGAGACGGTCCGGTGCTTTGGTAAGGTCCACCAGAACCAGGCAGTCGAAGGTGCTGCCGAACTCATCATCGACATTGAAGGAGATCATTTCGCCGCCCAGTCGCAGATATTGGCGCAGCAGCACGGGGATGCTGCGGCCATCGGGTTCCATGTCGCTGACCAGGGCGCTCATCAGGCGCAAATCGGTAAGCCCTGTAGGCAGCAGGCGCGCATCCTCGCTGAGCAGGTCCATGCCGCTGGGGGGAGTCTTGGCCTCCACATGTTCTGCGAGCTTCTTGTTCATGCAGTGGCACTTCAGATACTCGTATATGAGGGCGCGGGAACGTACGCTGTAATCCGATGATACGCTTACTGTTCCATACAGCAGGCGGTACTGCGGGTATTTCATCACAAAGCGCCCAATGCCCATCCACAGCGTATCGAGGGAGGCGGGGTGCTTCTGGTAGGGGGCCGTAATGAAGGCTCGTCCCATTTCCAGGCCGTTCTTGACATGGTTGACGAAATCGTTACCCAGGGAGAAAAACTCTGAGTTGTAGATGCCAGTGACGCCGCGAGCCTTCACTATCTCATCGGTGCGCCCCATGCGGTAGGCTCCTGCGATACGGTGTTCTACGGGGTCCCACATGATAAGATGATCGTAGAAGAGGTCGTATTCATCGGTGTCGCAGGCTGTGCCGGAGCCTTCACCTACTGCCCGGAAGGTTATTTCACGCTGCACGCCTATTTCCTTGAGCAGATTCGGTATATCGCGTCCGAGCGCTGTGTAAATCTGCAGCCCGGTGCTGCTGTGTGTGTAGAGCAGATGCTCCTCAGGATTCAGTGAATCGATTTCAGCCTGCAGTAGTTCAGGAGCCACGGGGGAATCGATGGGCTCCATGTCTCTGGGCTTAGGATCAGTTTTATTAGCTGCTCCTGCCGGGTAACGCAGCATCATGCTGCTGAGTCGCAGGAAATCAATGAGAGCCTGGTCTGTTTCCAGAATGGCAAGACGGCTGGCAGGTATGGCCTTGCCCACGCGCACCTGATGCAGGGTGCGTATGTCGCGCTTGATTTCACGCGCAAGCAGAGCAGAGCGCTTTTCCTTGCACAGGCGGGTAACCGCCTGGAATAATTTTCCGTTTTGCCCGGAAAAATGCATCGGAACGACTGTGGCTTCTGTCTTGCGGATGATGGCTGCCATGTTGGTCTGCCACGGGTCATCGATGACCCGACCATCTTCTTCAGACCAGGAAGCCGCTGAGCCGCTCGGGAAAATAATAAGGCAGTGACCATCGCGCAGCCACTTGAGCATTTCGCGCATGCCAGCCATGTTGGCACGCTTGGCTTCCTCGCCTCCATAGACATCCACCGTAATCTGGTAAGGACGCATGCCTCGCACACAGTGCAGGAACTCATTGACCACAATGCGGATATCACTGCGGCGCTTCATGGCAATGTCGCCAATCATCAGGCCATCCGACATGCCATGCGGGTGATTGCTCACAATCACGCAGGGGCCTTCCTCGGGAATATTCTCCAGCCCCTCTATTTCGTAATTCAGCGGCAGATGCTTACAGGCGAGACGGAAGAAATTATCTGTGCATCCGGCTTCCTGCTCGTCCTCAATTTTGGAATGAGCCACATTAAACTCATGGAATCCCAGCAGCCGCTCCCCGATACCAAGCAGCCATTGCGGCATTTTACTCCCTCCCGGAACATACTCCCCAAGATCCATGATTTTTGCTCTCATAACATGAAATCGGTGCATGCGAACACCGTACTAACATGTTACCATAAGCTCCCTGTCCGGGTCAACTCAAAAGGCCTGCGTAATGTTATTTTTGCTCATCCTGAGCAGGTGTGGAGGCGTAGATAACGGTGGGGTTGATGCGGGGAATCACATTGATGCTGCGTGCCGGCCGGTGGGTGGCTCGGCAATGTTCAAGAATCATGGCAAGGCGTTCCATCTGCCCCTTGAGGTCGTATGCCTGCATGAGCACTTCTTCACCACTTTCAAGCGTGGCAATGATTTTCCAGTCTTTCGGACGGAAAATTTCCCGGATGGGGGGGATTTCAATAACGCTGTACAGGTTGGCTGCTGTCACCAGCTCCACAATCGGGCGCCGGCGGTCAGCTTCTACAGTGGCGCCTACAGTAAACTGTGCCACATCGCCCGGCTGGAGATACCAGACCGGTACTCCATTGAACTTACGGTGGTATTCCTCCACCACAGGGAAGAGTTTGCCATTCGGATCCATGAAGAAACGCTCGCGGTTGCCGGTATCGGTGCCGCTTTCCTGCTCTACATAGACCACGGGGATGCGCTCATTCACTTCAATGTGAAGTGTATCAGGTAGTTCGGCATGGATGTCAACAGATTCAATACAAGGGTCGTTCTCCAGCTTCCTTACCAGGGCAGAGGTGTCCAGTGACGCCATGTTGATGGATCCCTCAATCCCGAGAATCTGCATGGCATGCTCTTTGGAAATGAGCTTATGCCGGGCATCGTAGCTGATTTTATCGATGCTCAGGCTGTAGGCTTTTTCCACAGCAGTCATGGCGCCCCAGATGATACCAGCCAGAATCGGGATGATGATGAGCAGGCAGATGGTCCAACGGCGGAGACGACGCAGACCACGGCGCAGAGCCAGGAGACTGAACAGGCGTTCCTTGATGGATAACGCAGCCTCAAGCACCTTCACCTTGGTGGAGGCTGCGTGTTCGCTGTCGAAATGGTCTCTGTACTGGTTGCGCTTCTTCATGCGTGCTGCTGTCGTATCAGCCTCTCGGCTGATTCAGGGAAACCTCAGCAATACGCGTGCAGAGTTCGCCGTAGGAAATGCCGGCTGCCAGAGCAGCCTTCGGGAAGAGGGATGCTCCCGTCATGCCGGGGATTGTGTTGATTTCCAGCACGTAGGGCTTGCCGTCATCTGTCAGCAGCACGTCTACGCGGCCATACACTTCCACATTCAGCGCCTTGTAGGCTGCCACGGCGGCTGCCTGCACAGCCTTGGTATCCTCTTCGCTGATATCGGCGGGGCAGATGTAGTCGGAGCCCACGCCACCGTACAGCGACGGGTACTTGTTGTTCATGTCGTAGAAACCGCTGCGGGGGCAGATGTGCACCACGGGCAGAGCCTCGCCATTGAAGATGGCCACCGTCAGCTCCTTACCCTTGATGTATTCCTCTACGAGGATTTCCTTGCCATATTTGGCAGCATCGGCCAGTGCGGCATCGAGCTCATCCTCGGTGTTCACGATGTGCACGCCTACGGAGGAACCTTCGCACGGGGGCTTCACTACACAGGGCAGGGGCATGGCCGGCTTCTGGCCGGGGCTCAGCGTCTCGCTCAGCGGGGTGGGAACATTGTGGGCAATGAAGTCCTTCTTGGAAAGTACTTTGTCGAAGCACTTGCGACTGGTTTCTGAACCGGCGCCTGTGTAGGGGATGCCGAGTTCTTCCAGGTAGCTCTGCAGGCCACCGTCCTCGCCGTAGGTTCCGTGGATGATGTTGTAGCAGAGCTCTGTGCCCTCGGGGATGGCGGGACGCTCGCTGTCCACCACCACGGGGGTTACTTCAGTAAATCCTTCACCACGCAGGGCCTCCAGCACGCCCTGGCCGGAAGACAGGGAAACATCGCGCTCAGACCCGGGACCACCCATGAGCAGGGCAATCTTCGTATCCTTCCTGAGTTCTTTCATAATGTATTGCTTTTAGAATTGGGGTTCACGGTCGCCGATTACCTGCACTTCCTCGTGCAGCGTGATGCCACGCTCCTTCTGGGCCACGCGGATGATGTGGTCGATGAGTTCGGTCACATCGGTGGCCTTGGCGTTTCCGGTGTTCACGATGAAGTTACCGTGCTTGGTGGAAATCTGTGCACCGCCGATGCTGTAGCCCTTCAGGCCGAGCTCATCAATGAGCTTGCCGGCAGGAATCTCCTCCGGGTTGCGGAAGGTGCAGCCTGCGCTGGGCTGCACGGGCTGGCTGTTCTTGCGGCGGTTGCGGTAATCCTCCATAGCGGCTTCGATAGCAGCCTTGTCGCCGGGTGTGCCACGGAAGGTGGCTGTCACAACCATGTTGTGCTCGAAGTCGGGGATGCTGCGGTAGCGGGCGGGTGTCATGTCCTCCTTGCAGAACTTGATGACCTCGCCGTCCTCATCCAGCGCGGTGGCCTTGCAGAATACCTGCCACATATCGCCGCCCATGCAGCCGGCGTTCATGCGCAGGCTGCCACCCACGCAGCCAGGGATGCCGTCCATCCACTCAAAGCCGGAGATGCCGTTCTTGGCGGCAAAGGCAGCCAGCTTCTTGAGCTTCACTCCGGCACCGGCCACGATGGTGGTGGAGTTCACCAGCTCGAGCTTCTCGAACTCTCCGCCGCAGGGGTGCACCACAGCACCGCGGATGCCACCTTCTCGCACCACGAGGTTAGAGCCGCGGCCCACTACATGCACGGGGATGTTGCGGTCCTTGAAGAAGTTGATTACGTTCTGCATGGTTTCCACGCTGTCGGGCTCTACCCAGTACTGGGCATCGCCGCCCACACCCAGGGTGGTGTGCTGGCGCATGGGCTCATACAGGCGGGCAGGGAAGTCGCTGCCGCATTCGGCCTGCATTTCGGTGAGCACGCGCAGGTCAGCAGCAATCTTGGTGCCTGCCTCGTGCACATTGCCTGCGCCCAGGGTCAGGAACAGGTCGCCGGGCTTCAGCTGGTTGCCTACCACATGGTGAGCCAGCGGGAGGTTCGGCAGGAAGAGTGCGTCCACCGGGCCGTTCTCCTGCACGGCGTCCACGATGGTCTGGCCGGAGATGCCGGGAATAGGCAGCTCGCTGGCGGGGTACACATCGGCCACGAAGAGCTTGTCCACATTCTGCAGCACGCGTCCGAAATCATCACGCAGCAGCTGGGTGCGCGTGTAGCGGTGCGGCTGGAAGAAAATTACGAGGCGATCCGGATGCAGACTCTGCGCGGTCTGAACCGTGGCTGCAATTTCCGTGGGGTGGTGGCCGTAGTCGTCCACGGTGCGGTAGTCGCGGGAAAGATATTTGGTCTCGAAGCGGGGGGGGGCGCCGGCGAAGGAGGCCAGACCACGGGCAATGCTGGCGAAATCTGCGCCCATCTCCAGGGCTGCGGCAGTGGAGGCCAGGGAGTTGAGCACGTTGTGGCGGCCGGGAATCCCGAGCTCCACGCGTCCGAGCTTTTCGCCCTTGTAGTTGATGGTGTAGAGCGTGCGGCCGCGCTTCACGGTCACATCGCTGGCGGTGTAGTCGGCATCCTGCCAGCCGTAGGAAACGCTGTTGGGGTACTGGCTGCACACGTCGGCAGCTCCGGAATCACTCTTGCAGTAGAAGATAGTGCCACGGGTCTGGCGGCAAAGGGTATGGAATACCTCCTTGATGTGGTCGAGGTCGCGGTAGAAGTCCAGGTGCTCAGCTTCCACGTTCAGCACAATGCTGTGCTCGGGGATGTAGTTCACCAGAGTGCCGTCCGATTCATCGCCTTCGGCGATGAGGTAGTCGCTGTCAGCATTCCAGTGGGCATTGGCTCCCAGCACGGGAATCTCGGCGCCCACATAGTGGCAGGGGCGCAGGCGGGCTTCGCGGAGCAGGTGGGCGGTGAGTGCGGATGTGGTGGTTTTGCCGTGTGTGCCGGCTACGACCACTCCCTTCTTGTTGTTCAGGATAGCTGCCAGGCACTCGGCGCGGCGCAGGCACAGGCAGTCCAGCTGGCGGGCTGCGGCCAGGGCCACATTATCCTCGCGGATGGCGCTGGAGTAAATGACAATCTCTGCATCTGCCACAGCATCAGCCGTGTGCGGACAGGCAAACTTCAGCCCGCTCTGCTGCAGACGTTCCGTTTCCTCGCTGGTGACGCGGTCGCAACCGCTCACCCGGTGCCCCATTTCCAGAAGCATGCGTGCAATGCCGCTCATGCCGGCACCAGCCACGCCAATAAGATGAATGCGTACCGGGTTGTCCCGGTCCAGAAGCCTTTTGCGTAATTGCTCTATCATAACAACGCGTTTCATTATATTACCAATGCCCCTTACAAGCAAGGCAAATATCCGTTGGATTGCCACATTTTCATAGATAATGCGCATAGCAAAGTCGGTGAACGTATGGCGGGGACATCAGTTCAAGATTGGTACGGCTGAGAAGATACAGGGGCGAGGATAGGATGTTTTCCAGAAAAGTGTTTATTTTGCGGGAGTCAGGTCGATATCTATGCCGAATATGGAGGCAAGCTTGTCCGTGTCGAGTTCTGTTGGCTGAGAGGGATTGCCGAGCAGCGCCTCGGGTCTGATGCTGCGCAGGGTGAAGAGGAGTTGTGGGTCTGCATCAATGAGGCAGCCTGCGGCATAAATGGCGGCGGCTGCGTGGGGACAAGGCTCTGCCCAATCGGGGCATGTGCAGCGCATGTGCCAGTCTCCCGGGGTGGGGAGCAGACCGTCCTCCGGGTGGCAGAGTTGCTCAAGTACGTCGGAATCCACCTTGCCTTCGAGCAGCGAGAGCAGGGAGTTGATGTGGTTCCCGCAGCTGCGGGAAAGTGCTTCGAGTTGTTCGCCTTCCAGCGGTGAGATATGCAGCTCTACCTCGTACAATTCATCTGCGCTCACCAGCGCGGTGATGCAGCCGCGAGTGATGCGTACATCCAGCACGCAGCCGTGGCGCAGCAGCGTACGCCCAGGTGCCAGGCACATGCCACCTGATTCGCAGAGAGCAAGTTGCTTCATCCATGCGCTGCCCCAGAAATGGGCGGCCAGCTTGCGGCTGGAATTAACGACAGGATGCAGCTCCTGATTTTCAGCCTGCAGCTCTGCAAGCCGCATAGCCGCCAGTTTTTTCAGGTCGGCTGCTTTGAGCCGGGGCTGGAAATCGTCGCACATAATAAAAAACCGGGGTTCCCGGCAAGGAACCCCGGTTCGGGAATCTGAGATTTACTTGGTGACGCTCTTGAAGTACTCGAGCGTGGTCTTGAGACCTTCCTCAAGGGTGTACTTGGGAGTCCAGCCGGCGTTGCGGAGCTTGTCGGCGCAGGAGCGGGAGTGCTTCACATCACCGGGGCGCTCGGGCAGGTGCACCACCTTGGAGGTGGAACCGGCGGCGTCGATAATGATGTTGGCGAGGTCATTGATGGTAATCTGACCACCGTAACCCACGTTGTACACACCCGTCACCTCGGGATGCTCAGCCACATAGGTGAGGCCACCCACAATGTCCTTCACATAGATGAAGTCGCGGGTCTGCTCGCCATCGCCGTACACGGTGATGTCTTCGCCCTTGATGGCCTTTTCCATGAAAATCGGCACGGCGGCAGCGTAGGCACCCTTGGGATCCTGGCGGGGGCCGAACACGTTGAAGAAGCGGCAGCAGCCCGTGTTCACCTGACCCGTGGTGCGGAACATCTCCATGTAGTACTCACCATCGAGCTTGGTGATGCCGTAGGGGCTCTTGGGTTCGGGGTACATGGTCTCCACCTTGGGAACGATGGGGTTGTAGCCGTAAATGGCGGCAGAGGAGGCAAGCACGACCTTCTTCACACCAGCCTTGCTGGCTTCTTCCAGCACGGTGAGCAGGCCGTTCACGTTCAGATCCACCGTTTCGCGGGGCTTCTGCATGGATTCCGCCACGGAGACCATGGCCGCCGTGTGGAAGATGTAGTCTACGCCTTCAACGGCCTTGGCTACGAGTTCGCGGTCGGTGATGGAGCCTTCGATGAAGGTGACCTTGAGGCCGTCGAGGTTCTTCTTGTAGCCGGTACGGAGGTTATCCAGTACGCGGATTTCCTGTGCGATACCCTGATAGTGCACAGCAATGTGACCCCCGATGAAGCCGGCCCCGCCGGTGATAAGTACTTTCATGGTTGATAATGGTTGGTCTGAGCGTATTGTACCGTGCGAGATTTAAAAATCAAGTAGAATTG
>JAZRHL010000034.1:0-15432 GCA_045644745.1 Akkermansia sp. | reverse complement strand
CAATCCGTATAAAAGCATACATGCAAAGCCCCCTGATTTGCATCAGGGGGATCTATTTGCCAAAAATAGCTGATGATTTTCGCTATTCTTTGATATAGGTACACTCTACTTTAGGATGTTTACCTATTTTGGACAGCTATGATTTTTCTGCGGACACCGATTCCGGAGCAGGCAGACTCTCCCGCAGCCACTCCGCCAGTGCAGGATTCTGAGTTTCAACAGCTGTCACCATTTCCTCCGTCCAGGGCACCAGGCAACTGCCTGCCAGCTGAAAAGCAATGAGAATCACAAGCACCGCCAGAAAGCGGCGCATGGTCTTTGTGGGCTGCATCTGCAGCGGCAGCGTGGCGCAGCGGGCATCCCACATGGTGATTCCCTTCTTGCGAAGCGTCACCAGCGAAAATACCATCATGATTAATGGCAGCACCGATATCATCATACCAAGACCACCCACAAACACCAGGCATGCACGTGACAAGGAGCGGCCAATAGTCATGCTCCCCGCCCCTACGCAGCGAACCTGCATGCCCAGCATTGCCTTGCCGGGCGTGGTTCCAAGGAAATACACCAGCACTGCCTCCAGCAGCACATAGCCCAGCCAGACCATGGGACTGGATGGCAGCAGAGCCACATCAAACGGAATCTGTCTTGCATAGATAACGCCGTAGAACAGCGCCATGTACAGCGAAATATCAGCCAGACGGGCAAGCAGGCGCTCCACAGGTGTCGGCAGATACACCCGCACCGCACCCGGCGGCAGCTGAGGCATTTCCGGCTCAGCAGGGGCAGACTCAGCACCCGGAACGGGAGGCAGGTCCTCCTGCGGCTGGGGTTCCTCCTCTTCCTCTTTCAGGAAATCTGCCAGAGCAGGCAAGTCGCGCAGGGGCATCCAGCCTTCACAACCGGCGTGCCAGCCGCGGGTATCGGGCGAAAGCTCACCCATCTGCACCAGCGACAATACATCCGGCACCGTAGCGGGGCCGCATTGTCTCTTATCTGCTATCCAGTAGATATCCATGTGTCTCTTAGTTGGAACGCAGTGCCTTGGCCGGATCCTGACGAGATACGATAAAGGCAGGAATGATGGCCGCCACCGTCACCATGATGAAGGCCTTCACTGCCTGTGCGGTAAAGGTGGCAGGGTCATACACGGCCGGCAGAGTGATGCCATGTGCCTGCATGGGGAACGGATCCATGCCGATGCTGGCCAGTGCAGCCTGAATCTCGAGGCGGTAGTAGAGAACGAGCAGTGCCAGAATCACACCAAAGATGGCGCCCAGAACACCGATAATCACGCCCTGCCAGGCAAAGATACCCATAATCTTGCCCGGCGTAGCACCCAGCGCCTGCAGCACTGCAATCTCACGCTTGCGCTGCATGGACATGGTGAACATGACGGCCATGATGCAGAAACTGGCAATGAGCGAAATGATGGACAACACAAAGCTGAGCATCACGCGTTCATTGGCAATAAGCTTGTAATACTGCTCGTAGCTGCGCATCCACGGCACAATGTACCAATCCAGCCCGTTGGGGTATGCGCTCTCCGGAGCCTCCAGCTGGGGCAGCAGCTTCTGGATATCGCTCTCAACAGAACCGGGATTATTCGGTTCCTTCACACGCACGGCAATACCCTGCACCTGGCTGGAGCCACCGGCAGAAAAGCCCAGCACATCCTGCGCAATCTGGAGCGGCATATAGACATTCGGCGCAGGCATATTCTCAGGCGTCTGGTAGATACCTACAATGCGGAGGTCTACCGGCATCACCATCTCGTTGATGCTCTTCACAGCCTTGCCATCCTCCTTATCGCGGTCCAGAGCAGCAAGGGCGGCAGCATTCTCCTGCCAGCGCTGCTGTTCCTCAGCGGTGAAAGCAGCACCGCCGCGGTGCGTCTGCGCCATATTATAGAAGAACGAGCAGAACTCCTTTTCACTGCGGCGCAGCTTGTTCCCGTCGAACTGGAGGATATGGTTCACTACAGTTTCCAGGCGGGCATCATCTGCCACCACACCTGTTTCTCCGGCGGCGGCATCTTCAAAAACACCACCAACGGCGTTCATGAACTCCTTATTCTCATGAGTCTGCAGCGGGTTCTGAATCATGGCGTATACGTTGGCAACCTCATCCAGACTACCCACGGGGGTAAGATGCAGGCTATCGCCAACGCTCAGATGCAGCGCATTAGCCGTCACTGCCGAAATCACGCATTCCTGGTCCAGGCCCTCGCCGAAATCAACGGTTCCATCCCTCAGCATGGCTGCAAGGGGTGCCACCTGCTCCGCGTTATGCGGTTCAATGGCCGAAAATTGCACGGTCATGCGGCCCGTGCGGCTCTGGGCAAAGGCATCACCATCCAGCTGAGGATACACGCTCACCACACCGGGCACCTTGCGGATATCATCCATCACGCTGAACCAATCCACAACTTCATCTGTGATACCGACTCGCTGCAGGCCATCTGTCTGAGCCACCACATAGTGCGGAGCAAAAGCCAGCATGCGGTTCTCCATCTCCCGCTGCAGACCTTCCATCACGGAAAGGACCACAATAAGCACCATCACGCCCAGCGCAACACCGCCAAGGCAGATGAAGGTGATAATGGAAAACATGCTACGCAGCGGGTTGAGGTATCTCACCGCCAGCATCAGGCTCAGATTTCGTCGCAACAGTTTCATGCAGATGCCGCAGTATCACATATTCCGCAATCCCATGCAAGCCTGAATCCTGCCATGCCCCTGCTGTGTCATATTTTTGACACATTATCATCTTGCGCTGTCTACCAAACATGATACAATCACATCAAATGGACGAGAAACTCATTATCATCGGTACCGGCCCTGCCGGTTATACAGCTGCCATCTACGCCGCACGCGCTGATTTGCATCCGCTTGTGTTCACGGGCGGCCAGATTGGCGGCCAGCTCACAACCACCACGGAAGTAGAGAACTTCCCCGGCTTCCCGGAAGGCATCATGGGGCCGGAGCTCATGTTCAACATGAGCCAGCAGGCCGAAAAGCATGGTGCCCGCTTTGCCTATGAGGAAGTGGTTTCCATTTCCCAGGAGGCATGCACCGGCCTGTTCACCGTCACCACCACCGGCGGCGCCTACAAATCCGAAGCAGTCATCATTGCC
Organism: Akkermansia sp.; assembly: GCA_045644745.1. Classification (GTDB taxonomy): domain Bacteria; phylum Verrucomicrobiota; class Verrucomicrobiia; order Verrucomicrobiales; family Akkermansiaceae; genus Akkermansia. The sequence continues at coordinate 12,296 of JAZRHL010000034.1, read as the reverse complement.
ACGGGAGCCAAGGCCCGCTACCTCGGTCTGCCGGGTGAAAGCGAACTCATCGGCCATGGTCTCACCGCCTGCGCCACCTGCGATGGCGCATTCTACCGCGACGTACCCGTATGCGTGGTAGGCGGCGGCGACAGCGCCTGTGAGGAAGCCAACTTCCTGACCCGCTTTGCCAGCAAGGTATACCTCATCCACCGCCGCGACCAGCTGCGCGCCAGCAAGGCCATGCAGCAGCGCACCCTGGAGAATCCCAAGGTAGAACCCGTGTGGAACAGCACTATCTCCGCATACCACACCGATGAAAAAGGCGAGCTGAGCAGCATCACCCTCCAGTCCACGGTGGACGGCACCACCAGCGAGCTCGAGGTGAAGTGCGTGTTCATGGCCATCGGCCACACTCCTGTGAGCAACTTTGCCGGCGACCTGGTAGAACGCGACGCTTCCGGCTTCGTGGTAACCGAGGGAGCAGGCACCGCCACCAAGACCCCCGGGCTCTTCGCTGCAGGTGACGTGGCCGACCCGACCTACCGCCAGGCCATTTCCGCCGCCGGCATGGGTTGCCGCGCAGCCATGGACGCCGAGCGCTACCTTCTTACCCGCGAGTAACAACACCATGAAAAAGCTCATTTTTCTCACTCTTCCCCTGATTCTGGCCGCCTGCACCTCTACTGAGGAGCAGGTCGCCAGAGCCACGCAGTTATTTAACTCCGGTTGTGAAGCCGAAGCCGTAGAAATCTACCGCGCCGCCGCCATTGAAGGCAACACCAATGCCCAGCTGCAGCTGGCCAAGTGTTACGATTTCGGCAAGGGTGTGCCGCAGGATCTGAAGGAAGCCGTGCGCTGGTATACGCAGGCGGCCATGGGCGGCAATACCAACGCCCAGGACAACCTGGGCACCTGCTATGTCTCCGGCACCGGCGTAGAAAAAGACCTCGATAAAGCTTTCTACTGGTACAACCAGGCCGCCATGGCCGGCAATGCCTCGGCCATGAACAACCTGGGGCTCTGCTACCGCAATGGCGAGGGCACCGTGAAAGATGATACCAAGGCTGCCTTCTGTTTCCAGAGCGCCGCACTCATCGGAAATGCTAACGCGCAGTACAACCTGGGTCGTTGCTACTACCACGGCCTCGGCGTGCAGCAGGATGCCGAGCAGGCAAAAATCTGGGTCACCAAAGCGGCTGCCCAGGGGCACAAGAATGCCCAGCTGTTCATGGAAGACAACCAGTGGACTCAGCCTCAATAACTGTTTAAGCTTTACACAACGCGTTGCGCGTGTATAATGCGCGCATGCAGACGCCTGAAAACACTGAATCCGGCAAAACACCGTGGGGGTCCTTCTGGAGCCTCACGGTGATTCAGTCTATGAACGCCCTGAATGAAAAGGGCGTGCAGTTCCTCCTCATCGGCCTGGGTATCTGGATGGCCATGGAGCTGCAGTACTCACTTTCTGTTCTCATCGTGCTTCCCTTTGTCCTGTTCTCGCCGCTGGGCGGGTGGATTGCAGACCGCTGGTGCAAGACCCGCCTGCTGCAGGCCATGGTGCTGCTCCAGGTGCTGGTGCTCGTAGGCATGACGGCAGGGCTCTGGCTTGAGAACCTGCCGCTGGCCATAGGCAGCTTTGCCATTTTCTGCGTTCAGGCCATGTTCTTCAGCCCGGCCAAGAAAGGCCTGGTGAAGGATATCGTAGGCTCGGAAAATATCGGCTTTGCCAGCGGGGTCATGGAAATCTCCACCATGCTAGCTCTGCTGGTAGGCCAGATTGGTGCACTTTACCTCATCTACACCCTTCTCAAGCTCTGGGGACCGGATTCCGGCTGGCAGGCAGCCGCCCTTCCCTGCGCCTGCTGCACCGTAGGCGCTGTAGTGGTTTTCATCCTCAGCCTGTTCATTCCCCGATATCCGGCTCAAAGCACACGTCCGTTCACATGGAACCTGCTGTGGTGCCATTTTTCCCAGCTCCGCATGCTCTGGAATAACAAGGTGCTGCGCAACAGTGAAATCGGCATCGGGTACTTCTGGTTCCTGGCCAGTGTCATGATGCTCATCGTGCTGCAGATGGCGGCAGAAGCCCACCCGGTCACCAGCAAGGAGGATTTCCTGCAGGTGCTCGGCCAGCAGAAAGATTCAGCCCTGCTCTTTGCCTGGCTTTCGGGCGGCTCGATTTCCGGCGGTCTCTGTGCCTCCATCATCTGTGCGAAAAAAATCCGCACCTGGGTGGCCTCTGTCGGCGGTATCGGCATGACACTGGGCTGCATTGCGCTCGCGCTCCTTCCCTATGGTTCCCCCCTCTTCTTTGCTGCCCTGACCTTCACCGGTTTCACCGCAGCAGGATACCTGGTACCGCTTAACGCCCTGCTTCAGGACAAGGCGGACAATGATAAACGAGGCGATGTTATCGCGGCCGGTAATCTGGTTGACTGCTTCCTTGGCATGCTCGCCGTAGGCATTCAGGGCCTGATGCATGTCCTCGGCATATCGCCGCAATGGCAATGCGGGCTCTTAGCAGCCGGCAGCGCCCTGGTCGCTCTTTTCATCATTCGTAATACAAGGGCGTGATTCCCGCTTGATATCCCGCAGTCTATATGATAGACTGCCGCAATATGAAGCCGCTGCATTTCTCCATAATCGTCTGCATGCTCGCATTGCAAAGCTGCAGCATCGACGAACGGCTTTCGGCAACCTCTGCAAAATTGGAAAACCAGTATGCAGAGGTCCGTCTCTGGGACGAGCTTCCCCTGCGCACCATTTCGTGGAACCAGGCTGTTGCCATGATGAAACGTAACAACCCTGACTACGTCAACGCTCAGAAGACTATCGACAAATCTTATCGCAACGAGTTGAGCGTCTATACTGACCTCATTCCCGGTGTCTCATATTACAGCTATGTCACCAAATCTCTGGGTGACCTCACCCGGAAATACAACAGCGACGACATACAGCGTAATATCAATATTAATTTCTACCTGCCCACTTTAACTCAGTTGCCTTACCGTGTCTACGCCAGCAAAGCGGCCACATTTGCAGCCATCAAAGCGCAGGAAGGCAAGGAACGTGAGCTGATATCTAAACTGTATTCGCACCAGCGCAGACAGGATATACGCGCACGTCAAGAGAAGCTCGACGGTAAAAAGCCCCAGACAGCAGACCAGGCATATGAATCGCTGAAAAAAACAAAGTCTCAAAACCAATGGAGGGACATCGCGGAGCTGTTGGGAGATTACAGCGCAAGATGGAGCATCCTCCCCTCTTCCGTGCCCAAGTTCAGCTGGAGCAATTACCGCTCTTGCACCGGTTCGCTGGATCCTCTCATTGTCTGCAAATTGGCACTAGAGCTGGAGCAGGCCCGCATGAAACAGTATGGTATCGCTCTGGAATATCTGCCTACCATCAACATGAACCTCTACAGCCCCACACTGTTCAGCTCCACAGGCGGCACATATTCCGGTACGTTCCTGGATATGGATGATACCCAGCTCAACCTCAGCATCAGCTACAATTTCGATACGCAGCTCAGGTCTTGGAACAACTACCTTGACAGCAAGGACGCATATGAGAACAAACAGCGCGAAATGGCAGGCAGGCTTGTGGAATATAAGGAGAAGCTGCATGCACTGAAAGAAAGCATGGATGAATACACTGCCTGGCGTAGCTACATGCACAAGCAGATGGAGCATCTGCGTACTGCCCCGGCAGAAAATGCAGAGGAGTTCATCCAGACCGAAACAACGCTGCATTCCATGCAGCAGGAACTGCTGACTCAGGAAGAAGCAGCCGTAGAATCAGAAGCAGCCCTCATCCTCCAGTACGGGTTGCGCTGATTCAGTTAATCTCTGGCTGCCTTCAGACTGTCCTCCAACAGGGCGTTTAATTGCGGCACGCCATAGCACCCGGCATTCTGCAGGCGCAGCACCTCGCCTCTGAGCTCACCCCGCAATAAGCGCAGGCGGGCCTTGGGCAGAGGCTCAGATTCCAGCTGCTGCGGAGAAAGCCCGAGCTGGAGGCTCTCTACCTCGGCAGCCATCCGGGCCACACGTGTAATAGCGCCCGGAAGTTCTCCGGACACCGCAGCCTGGGCAGACGCAGTATTCTGCACACGGCGCAGCAGATACAACAGGTCATCCAGGTTGTCGCACCATTCATTGCAGCTGCGCACTATCAGGCTGTCGTTGCTGGCCGCTGTACTGGCAGCCGCTGCTGCACTGATTTTGTAGAATTGGAATACCTGGATTAAATCCTCAGAACCGTATGCATTCACCTCAATCAGGCGCTGTACCACAGGCATGTAGCCCTGGGTGATATGCATCAGGTCACGCATGAGCTGCTCCAGCCGGCGGGCAGCCTCAGCTCCGGACAGAGGCATCTGGCTAAGCTGCCCTGCCCCTTGCTGCAGAAACTCCATCTTGCTGCGCAGCTCTGCAGCTACGGATTGGCCACTCTCGCGGTCGCTCACCGTGCGCAACAACCGGTCCACCTCACGGGATTCCTCCACGAGGCGGCGGCAGAGCTCCAGTGCCCCCTCCTGCTGATCTGCCGCAAACACAGGCAGCGCAGATAAGAGGCTCATGGCCCATATGTGGTACCGGGTCGTCATCCGCGCTTATTGTAACGGCGGAACGTCCTCCTGTCAAGGGGTATTTACACAGCAGGGGCGTGCACCGTTTCCGGCACACGCCCCTGAACTAAGGGATTTTTGTATCCTCTCAGGCATTAATGACCACTGAGGGTCGTGATGTAGTAACCGGCAATCACGGCGGTACCAATCACACCGGCCACGTTCGGGCCCATGGCGTGCATGAGGAGGAAGTTGGTGCGGTCAGCCTGCTGGCCCACATTGTGGGACACACGGGCAGCCATCGGCACAGCGGACACACCGGCAGAGCCGATGAGCGGGTTGATGGGGTTCTTACGCCAGCCGGGAACCAGGTTCATGAGCTGAGCGCAAAGCAGACCACAAATGGTTGCTACGGCGAAGGCCACCACACCCAGAAGGATGATGAGGAGGGTTTCCTGCTGAAGGAAACGGGCCCCCTGCATGGTGAGACCCACGGACACACCGAGAAGGATGGTCGTGATGTTCATGAGCTCGTTCTGAGCGCAGTTCACCAGACGCTCGGTCACCTGGCATTCGCGCAGGAAGTTACCCAGCATCAGCATACCCAGCAGCGGAGCGGCATCCGGGCACAGCAGAATGGTAGTCAGCGTCACCACGAAGCAGAAGAACAGCTTCTCGCCCTTGGATACCTGGCGCAGACTCTTCATCTTAATCTTACGCTGAGCCTCTGTGGTGCAGAGCTTCATGAACGGCGGCTGAATCAGCGGCACCAGTGCCATGTAGGTGTAGGCAGCCACGGCGATAGCACCGAGCAGCTCGGGAGCCATCTTACTGGCGAGGAAGATGGAGGTAGGGCCGTCAGCACCACCGATGATACCGATGGCAGCAGCCTGCCCCTTGGTGAAGCCGAGGCCCACAGCGCAGAGGAAGGTGAAAGCCACACCACCCTGGGCAGCGGCACCCAGCAGCAGAGACTTGGGAGAAGCCAGCAGCGGGCCGAAGTCGGTGAGAGCACCCACGCCCATGAAGATAAGAGCGGGGAAAATCTCGCACTTGATACCCAGGCCGAGCCAGTCGAACAGGCCGCCGTGGGGCTTCACAAGCAGGTACTTCTGCGGGGTCTGGCCGCTCACGACCAGCTTACCCTTCTGCACCTTACCTGTTTCAGGATCCACAGCATCCTTGACAGTCATGGGAGCATCCATGGCGGCGGTGTACTCAGCAGCCTGAGCGGGGTCAATACCCTCGGTGCTCTGCTTGCTGACACCGGCGTCCTCAAACGGAGCCAGTTCCAGCTGGATGAAGCCCACGTCCTGCATGGTGGAGCGGGTCACCTTGCCTTCTTCAATGGCAACTACCTCACGCTGAGCCTGGGTAATGACCATGCCGTTATCAGGGATGTTGGCGATGAGAGCGCCGAAAGCAATCGGCACCATGAGCAGCGGTTCAAACTGCTTCACCACACCCAGATACAGCATCACTGCCACAACACCCCACATCACGTACATCTGCCAGGTCATCTGGTAGATACCCATGCCGGAGATGAAGCTCGCGAAGGAATCGAAAAGTTCTTGCATATCTGATAAATGCGTTGTTATTTACCTCTGCACTACCTGAGTGCAGAGCCTGCAGAAGGTCAATTAACCAATGTAAGCCAGGGTCTGACCCTCGGTCACGGTGTCACCGGGCTTCACAGCGAAGGAGGTCACGGTGCCGTTGGCGGGAGCGTAAATCACGGTGTTCATCTTCATGGCCTCCACGGTCATCACCTGGTCGCCTTCCTTCACAGCAGCGCCGGGCTGCACGTCGAGGGAAACCACCTTGGCAGCCAGCGGGCTGGGGATGGGGGTGCCGGCGCCGGCAGGAGCAGCGGCGGGGGCAGCCACAGGAGCGGGAGCGGCCACCACGGGGGCAGCCACCACAGGAGCAGCCACAGGAGCGGGGGCGGGAGCAGCGGCCACGGGAGCGGTGCCACCAACGGTTTCAACAGTTACATCAAAGGTCTGACCGGCAACAGTAATACGGAGCTGTTTCATATTTTTATTTTCTATTTGTGTTTTGTTTGAAGTTTGTTTTTTTGGGGGGGATGTGCGCAGGATTATCAACGCACGGGAGAGTTGTTCATGGCGGCAGCGCGGCCTCCCTGCCCGTAGGCAGTGTCAACCGGCTTGATGTCCAGTATGCGAGCCTCATTGCCCACAGTCACCTTGACGGCGGCGGCAATGGCGGCAACGACCTGCGGTGTTATGCTGCTCTGCGCAGCATCATAGATACCGGCAGCAATGGCGGCCACCTGTGCAGGTGCCAGCTCCGGAGCCACTGCCACGGGGGCAGCAACCGGGGCCGGGGCCATGGCTGCTCTGGCAGCCTCGGCCTGTGCCTTGCGCTTAGCATCCAGACGCTGTGCCACGGCTCCTGACACCGTCAGAATGACGCTCAGGAAGCTGAGGCAGCAAATCACCACACACATGCCGGTCACCTGGTAGATGACGGCATCCATATCGAGTGCAGCGAGTGTCTGTATCATTGTTTTGTTGGTTTGTGAAATAGGAAATTAGAGCGGCATGTTGCCATGCTTCTTGGCGGGGTGCTGCTCGCGCTTGCTCAGCAGGGTGCGCAGAGTCAGCGCAATGCGGGCGCGGGATTCCTTCGGATCGATGATATCGGTCACCTGGTCGGAAGCAGCGGCAGCATAGGGGTTGGAGAATGCCTGTTCGTACTCACCCACCAGTTCCTTCTGGCGGGCGGCGCGGGCAGCATCGTCCTCGATGGCCTTGAGCTCGCGTCCGTACAGAATCTGCACAGCACCGGCAGCACCCATCACGGCAATCTCAGCGCTTGGCCAGGCGAACACAGCGTCGGCACCCAGCCCCTTGCTGCACATGGCGATGTAGGCACCGCCGTATGCCTTGCGCATGATGAGGGTCACCTTCGGCACGCTGGCGGAAGAGTAGGCATAAATCATCTTGGCACCGTGGCGGATGATACCGCCGCGCTCCTGCTGCTTGCCGGGCAGGAAGCCGGGCACGTCCACCAGATTCACCAGCGGAATGTTGAAGGCATCACAGCAGCGGATGAAGCGGGCCGCCTTGTCGGAGGCGTCGATATCCAGGCAACCGGCCTTCACAGCGGGCTGGTTGGCAATGATACCCACCACTACACCGCAGATGCGGCCGAAGCCCACCACGACGTTGCCTGCAAAGTTGGCATGCACCTCAAGGAAGCTGCCTTCATCCACCAGGCGGGCAATAACCTTCTGCACGTCAAGCGGCGTGTTGTTATTGTCGGGGATGATATCGTTCATGCCTTCCTGCGGAGCGATGTCGAGCGGCTGGCTCAGGTCATGCGGGGGCTCCTGGGCATTGTTGGAGGGCAGGTAAGTCAGCAGCTGCTTGGCAATGGAGATGGCGTGCTCGTCGGTCTCGGCCACGAAGTGGGCATTGCCGGAAACAGAGGAATGCACGGCAGCACCGCCAATTTCCTCCATGGTGCACTGCTCATAGGTCACCTGCTCAATCACCTTCGGGCCGGTGATGTACATGCCGGCGGCACCACCCTTGCGGATGATGATGAAGTCTGTAAGAGCGGGGGAGTAAGCTGCACCGCCGGCGCAGGGGCCGAGGATGAGCGAAATCTGGGGCACCACACCACTGGCAGCCACGTTGTTGTAGAACACGTTGGCAAAGCCGGTCAGAGAATCCACGCCTTCCTGCAGACGAGCGCCACCGGAGTCGTTAATCTGAATGATGGGCATGCCGGCCTTGAGGGCATACTGCTGAGCATCGCAGATTTTCTGGGCGTGCATGTAGCCCAGAGAACCACCCTGTGCCAGGAAGTCGGCAGCTGTGGCAGCCACGGGACGGCCATTCACCAGACCATAACCGGTCACAATACCGTCGCCGGGAATATCCTTCTTCAGCATACCGAAGTTGCTGCAGTGGTGCTTCGTGTGCATGCCGATTTCGCAGAAGGAACCGGCATCAAAGAGGCAGGACATGCGCTCGCGAGCCGTCCAGTCACCCTTTGCGTGGCGGGCTTCATACTTCTCCGGCGTGGCCGCATACTTAATCTTGTTGCGGCGGCTTTCCAGCTCCTCAAGAAGTTTGGGATCTATTGCCATAGTATAAAAAGTGTAAGATGTTAGTAAACCGTGGGCTGTGGGTACAGTCCACCTACCTTGCCCGATTCTACCACGCATGCCGCGCCATGGAAAGCAAAATTTGCCGGTCCAAGCAAAAAATCACCCCTGCACCACGATGCGGGGCGTCAGGATACAGCGGCGGTAGGTGCCGGGGGCCACATGGGTGCGCGGCCACACGATGCAGTCATCCATGACCACTCCGGCGGGAATCACAGCATCCTGCCCCACCACGCAGTCCTCGCCCAGGTCAGCAGCGGCGGAAATGGAAGCTGTGGGGTGAATACGCTCGCGGCTGGTCAGTTCCATCATGGTATCGATGTAGCCGGCAGGCGACCCGATTTCGTGCCAGTTGGCCCAGTCAAAGACCACACCGCCTACCTTACCCTGCTTGATGAGCTCCAGCCACACAGGGACAATGGAGAACACGTCCTCCTCAGGGAACAGTTGCGCTACCTCGGGCTCCATGAGATACACCCCGGCAAACTGGTGTGTGCCCGGATTCACCCCCAGCGCATGGCGCATGTCGGTAATGGCGCCGGTTTCTTCATCGAATCCCACATTCCGCTTACCATCCACGCTGCGCAGAGCCAGCGTCACCATATTCCCACGGCGCTTATGCTCTGCCAGCAGGTCTGCCACAGGGATGTCGGTCAGAATATCACCATTGTGCACCAGCAGCGGCTCGCCGGGCCTCACCCAGGGCATGATTTTCTTCACGCCGCCGCCGGAATCCATCGGACTTCCCTCTTCGCTGAAGCTTACAGGGCAGCCGCGGTATGTCGGCTCAGGAAAAGCACGTTCCCACATGAGCGGAAGGCAGGAGATATTCACCATGAACTCACTCACACCGCAGCGGATGTAGTGATCCATCGTGTGCTGAATGAGCGGTTTCTGAAAAACCGGCATCAGCGGCTTGGGCAGAATATGAGTGAGAGGGGCCAGACGCGTGCCGAGCCCGGCACCAAGAATGAATGCTTGCATGATATTACCAGAGATGAGGAAGGTTCAGTTTAATAGCACAGATTCCCATGATGAGGTTTGCCACGGCATGCATAACCACCACGGAGGTCAGGCGTTTCGTATAAACCATCAACGCATAGGCGATGCTGCCATAGACAAAAGCTCCGGCATAATCCACCGGGCGGTGCACCAGCATGAAAGCCAGGGTCACCACGGCATATCCCAGCCAGCTCCCCTGCCCCAGCGGAACAGTCTGCGGAAAATCACGGTTCACACACCAGCGCATCAGGTACCCGCGCCAGAAGAACTCCTCCACTAACGCCACAATGATTACTGCACGGGCAAAACGGAACGCATACTCCACCCAGATAGCCACGTGATTGTCAGCAAAAACAGCCACCGGGTCAAACCCATCCTCAGCAGGAATCCACCCCGTCACGTACGGAACGAGCCAGAATCCTATTCCCACCGCACCGGCAAGAACTCCGAGCAGGCAGGGCTTCAGCTTCCAATCCCACTCCACATCGCGCCGCACATACCACAGATACGCTCCGCACGCCACTATCTGCAGCGGGTATATCCACATCTCCGGTGCACGCCGATACCAGGCCACGCTGGGGTGATCCCACGCCCAGGATGCTTCCACTACCCACAAGAGCAGATTAAAAAACAAGAAAACAGCAAAAGGAGTCACATATGCGCGGAACAACCGTTGCTCATTCATATGTGACTCCTCTGAATATTGTGCGGCGAATCACTTCAGCGAATCGCAGAAGCGCGCCATCTTGTCGCAGGCCTGCTCGAGCAGGTTCTGCGCGGTGGCATAGCAGCAGCGCAGATAACCCTCGCCGCAGGCACCGAAAGCAGTGCCGGGCACAGCGGCCACCTTGTGTTCCATCAGGAGACGCAGCGCAAACTCCTTCGAGGAAATACCAAAACGCTGGATGCTGGGGAAGGTGTAGAACGCACCGCCGGGAAGATGACAATCCATGCCCATATCGTTGAAACGTCCCACGATGTAATCGCGGCGCTTGTGGTAGCTGTCGCGCATCTCAAGCATAGCGGGAGTGCCATTCACAAGAGCCTCGATACCGGCCTCCTGCGAGGTAATGGTCGGGCAGATCATGGTGTAGGAATGCACCTTCATCATCTGCTCAATGAGTTCCTTCGGGCCACAGGCATAACCCAGACGCAGACCCGTCATGGCAAAAGCCTTCGAGAAACCATGCAGCAGCAGAGTGCGCTCCTTCATGCCCGGCAGCGCTGCGATGGAGGTATGCTCCTCCTCATCATAGCGCAGCTCAGAATAAATCTCGTCCGTCAGCACAAACAAGTCGTGCTTCACGCAGATGGCAGCAATCTCCTCCAGCGTCTTGCGTGGCGCAATGGAACCCGTCGGGTTCGTGGGGAAGTTCAGCATCAGCACTTTGGTGCGCGGGGTGATGGCGGCTTCCAGCTTGGCGGGATTCAGAGCAAAGAGGTCATCAATGCTTGTCTCCACAGCCTTGGGGATGCCATAGGCCATCATCACCGTGGGAGCATAGCTCACATAGCACGGCTCGTGATACAGCACCTCATCCCCGGGATTCAGCAGGCAGCGCAGCGCGAGGTCGATAGCCTCGCTCACGCCCACCGTGGGCAGAATCTCGCACAGCGGGTCGTACTCCACATGGAAGAAATCAGCAACATACGTGCTGATAGCGCGGCGCAGGGATTCCAGACCATAGTTACTGGTGTATGTGGTGTGACCGCGCTCAAGCGAACGAATGGCGGCCTCGCGGATATTCCACGGAGTCACAAAGTCGGGTTCACCCACACCCAGGGAGATGATATCCTTACTGCCGGTAGCCAAATCAAAGAATTCGCGGATACCCGAACGCGGCATATCCGTGACCTGCTTGGAAAGCATTTTGCTCCAGTCCATAATCAGGGGATAATGTTGAGACGTTCGGCCTCCGGCTCTTCGGTATAAATGAGACCGTTGTTCTTGTATGTCTTGAGGCGGAAATGAGTGGCGGTGGAAATCACATTCTGCATGCTGGCCAGGTTCTCGCTCACAAAGCGAGCCACCTCCAGCAGCGTGGGGGCCTCCACCATCACCAGCAGGTCAAAGCCACCGGAAATCAGATAGCAGCTGCGCACCTCCTTGAAACGGGCAATGCGGGAGGCCAGACGGTCGAAACCGCCGCCGCGCTCCGGCGTGCAGCGCACCTCGATAAAGGCAGACACACCCTCCGCATCGTCATTCACAATGGCCTGATAGCCCACAATGCGGCCGGCCTTCTCAAGGGCAGCTCGCTTGGCGGCCACGGTTGCAACATCCACACCAAGGCGGTCTGCAATCTGCTGGTCGCTCAATCGCGCATCCGCCTCCAATAACTTAAGAAGGGCATCCTGTGTCATAGATACCGCTATCTTACCACCCTCCCCCATCAAGTCAACTCAAAATCACGTTCCGCAGCACCATAAATAGGCTTTGGGCGTCACCCCCCCGTCCGCTCGGCACGAGCGGATATCGCTTGCCAAGCCATAGCAGTCACAAGACTGCGACGGCTGGTCGCTAGCGATATCGTCCAGAGCCGAAGGCTCTGGATTTCGTCCTGTCCGCACGGGCAGGATTTCGTTTTTCCCTTCTCACACGCC